>JAJRYV010000103.1 GCA_024275575.1 bacterium | reverse complement strand
TCAAAATGTGGTCATGGTTTTATGTTCGTAGTCCGGAGCGTGCTCTGCCTGCGTTGAGCGTGCTTACAGAGCAAGCTCTGAACTACGAACCGAATACTGCCGGGTTTTCAACCGTCGCGTTGCATCCATTCTTTAGTTTTGCTTGTGAAAGTAAAGAATGGATGCTTAACTATCTTTTTCAACGCTCAGCATGCTTGCTTTGAACATTTAACGCAGAAATTTGAGGTTAAGTCAAATTTATTAGCACTGGATTTTTTGCCCGACAATCAAATCGCTTTTACAATTCGACACCGAGGGTAAATCGATGTGTATTATCCAAATCATTCACCTGGAAGGCATAATCGAATTTTGCCCTGCCGAGACCGGAAAAATAATGCACCAGGCCAAAACCCAGGGCATAATCGCGCTGGCTATCGGCGGCGAGAGCCTGGCCAATGCCGCCGCGCAATGCAAAGCGTTTGAGCAGCAGTTTCTCTGAGCCGAAATGCACCCGCCGGCTGCGGTCGTTGGTCAGGGTTTCGTTAAAATCAAAAGCAAAGGTGAGACCACGCGAGGGGCGGTAGGCCATGCCGAAAACCAGTGCGTTGGGGATGCCCTCATCATAACTTTCCGAGCCGTTATCCCAACTGATTTTGTTTAATGCGTTGCGATAGACGAAAGCAAGATCGAGCCGCTCATTGAAGGCATACAACAACCCGAGATCCAATCCTGCACCACCGGCGCTCCCTTCGACATATGATAAAGCCGCCGTATCAAATTCGGATTGATCAAAAAGCGGATAATCACTTGCCCGCGGTGCGCCGCCGCCAAAATCGGCAAAGTGGATTTTCAGATTGAAGCCGGCGCGCCATTTGTTTAATCCGCCTGCCGGCAAATTTTCACCGTTGATCGCATAAGAGAGCAGCACTGTGGTTTCGGAGAGGAATTGATCTCCGCTATGCAATAAGGCAGCACCCACTGCCTGGTTGCCACCAAATCCCATCGTACCGGAGAAAGCATTGTAGGGGATGACGCCAAATTGATTGACCCGCGAAAATTCGACATTGATTTTTTCAGCAAAGGAAATCCCTGCCGGATTCCAGTAAGCGGCGTCGGCTTTGCTCGCCAGGGCTGAATAAGCGCCGCCAAAAGCCACAGCGCGCGCGCCGATGCCGACATCGACGAAGGCTGCCGTCATCTTAGATAATCCCTGCCCACAGCCCGGTTTTGCATAAAATAAAACCGGTAATATAAGAATAAGATAGATTTTTCGTTTCATTTTTTCAGTCCTTAAAAATGTCCATTAAAATAACCGTGTCTGTCCAGCTTGCCGAACGGACGCTGAGCCTGCCGAAGCGCGAGCATTTCACTAATACTGCCTGAGCAATAAATAACCAACAGCAACCTTCAACCTATTTGACCAACACAATCGTACTTAATTTGCGCGTACTGCTCAGGTTGTCTTCGGCGATTATTTCTACGAGATAGCGGCCGTTACGCGCCATTTTATTATCATCAGTGCGGCCATCCCAGGCGATGCTTTTTTCCGTATGCACACCGGGATACTGCCGTTGCCGCTCCACCAGCGTCCGCACCAGATCACCGGCGAGGTTGTAAATGCGAATGGTGACAAAGGCCTGTCCGTTTTTGCCGGAAAGCGAGTAACCAATGCGTAGCAGGCCACGATTGGGTGAAAATACCCTGGGCAGAAAGCTGAGCCCGTGAATGCCGAGGGGCTCATTCTCCTGCAAAACCGCAATTTGTGCAAAGATCTGCACAAACGCGCTCAGCGAGCTATCGCCAATCTGTGAATGCAACGGTTGCCATTGCAATTGCTGCTGTTCCCACCAGCCGAGGCTGGCTTTTTCTTTCATCACATCGCGGGTAACGGGCAACTCGACTTTCGGGAATGTCTGGAATTGCAATCCGGCAGGCAAAAGCTGATAGACCTCGCTTTTCACCTGGTAGGCTTTGGTGAATTTTTTCACTTCCGGCAAACGAGGTTTATACAGGCTGATCTGCCGTCGCCGTGTGACTGCGTTTTTGTGAATCGTCAGCGCGAAACCCTGTCCGTCGACCAGCGTGGTTTCCGTCGTGCTGTCGATGGCGCTGTACAGATTGATCACCGCAGATTGCTTTTTGGCGCTGGTCAAATCGATGAGCGACACGACAGCATCTCCCATGAAATTCGCCGAAGGTATGAATAAGCCGTCTTCGCTCACCGTTCCGGCAGCAGCCGGTGAAACCTGCCATTCACTATCGATGCGCATGGGAACGGAGTCGGTATTGGTGGCAAAAAAATTGAGGCGGATGGCCTCGGTATTCGATGCTGTCGCCGGCGCCTGAATATCGATGCGCTCCAACTCCATGGTTTTACTGGTAAACGTGTAGGTCTTGCTGCGGGTAATACCCTCGAGTGTGGAGGTGGCGCTGAGCTTGATTTTGTCGTCGATTTGCGGCCATAGATAAGCCAGAAACGGGTTCTCAACATCGGTTTGTAGAATGGCGCTGCTGTCCGGCGAAATCAGTTGCCAATTAAATGAGCCGGAAGCAAGAATGAGCGATCGCAGCGATTTGCCGGTGTCATCGACCGGGTTACCGATAATTTTTGTGCGGGCGCCGGTTTGCAAAATTCCCTGGTACGGATCCGCCTGAATGGTGTAGAGCACATCGCGCGCCACGAGATCGAGCAGCTGAACCGGGCTTTCGTAGTCCCAGAAGCTGTCGCCTGCGGTATATTGGGCAGAAATGAAATAGGCTGCAATGCCGGACTGACTGTGCGGTGCGATGGCAGCACGGAATGAATTTCCATCTCGAGTCATCGCTTTCACAGCGAATGATTCAGCGCCGATTCGTTTGACCCACAGTTGTGGATTCTTTACCGCTGCCACAGAATCGCCGCTGAAATTTAAAACGATTGCGACGGAATCGCGGGCATTGGCTTCGCGAACCGGCTGGTGTTGAAAAACCAGCGGCACGCTGACATTTTTAAACTCATCGATACCGACATTGAATGTGAGAAATTGCGCTTTCGGGAGGAGATAACCGGCCTTTTCAAGCGTTAATTGGTAATCTCCGGCAAGGCGCAGGGAGTCGGTGGCGATCGTGCCGAAATCATCGCTAACCGAGATGATGGCGCTTCCGGTTTCATCGCGAATTTCACCACGGAACAGTTCCTTGCCAGATTCGGTGATCAGCACGGCCTGGCTCGCTGGAGCGTTGATCGTGACGCGAACATTTTTAACCGGATTGTGGCCGTCGTCGAAGATCACCTGCAGGCGTGCGCCGGGAAAATCGAGCGGCAGAAAATTATCGCTGCCTTTGCTGACTTTGATATCAGGCAAAGAAATCGCCGGAAAGCCGGTCTTTGCTGCGCTGACACTATAGACGCCGGCAGGAATTTCCTTGAAGTTAAAAGCGCCTTGTGCATCTGTTTTGGTGGAGAACTCCGACAGCCCGGAAACGGTAATGATGCTACCCTGCGCACCGCGACCACGATAATTGACAAAACCACGCAGACTGCCGGATTGTGATTCCATCTGCAATTGGACATTCAACACGTCGCCGGCCGTCAATTCGATAAGCGAATCCGCCTGTACGGCTGTGTAACCCCCTTTTGCAAGATTCAATGTATAGCGGCCTGGTGACAGATTTTCAAAAACATAAACACCACCGGCATCGGTGGTCGTGTTCCAGCCCTGGTGTGTTTGTACGTCTTGCAAAGAAACGAGCACGTTGGCGAGCTTGGCGCCGCTGCCTTTGGAAGAAACGGTACCTTCGATGCGCCCCTCTTTTTTCAGCATGATAAAGTTGGCCGAGCTCATCTCGCCTTTTGCAACGTTGACTGTTTGTTGAACCGGATCGGCAATAAAACCGGTTAAAACGGCAGCTACTGTGTAGGATTTGCCCGCAGGCAAAACTGAAAATGTGAATTGCCCGTTGGCATCAGTCGAGGTTTGAAACGGTTTATAACCCTCGGCCACGGCGGAAATTTGTACTCCCTTCAGCATATCGCCTGTTTTATCCTGCACTGTTCCGGTAATGCTGCCAACATTGGGCGATAATGTAAAATTGGCTTGCACTTCACCGATTTCCGGCACACTGACGCTGCGCGTCGCCGGGCTGCTTTGATAGCCGGATTTGCTTGCTGCAACAGTATAATTGCCTGCCGGTAATTGTGCGATACGATAACTGCCGTCAGAGCCGCTTACCGTACTATAAGTGGAACCATCTCCGGATTGTGCAGTCACAGAGGCCGAATTAACCACGACATTGCCGAAAATCTCTCCGGCGGCAACTGTCACATTCAGTTGGATGCCTCCGATGTTTTGTCGCAAAATCGTCAGCGTAGAATCATCTTCGCTATAACCCTCTTTAAAAATATGAGTGGCAACAGTATAGGTCGCGTTGGGTTTCAGGCCGCCAAAGGAAAAGTTGCCCTGCTCATCAGTCATTTTGTTGACGACCTCGCTGCCACCACGCAATTGCACCGGCGTATTACCCCGGGCCACGCCATTGGCGAAGACCCGTCCGGAGATCGCCAGATTTGTCGGATTGAGCAGAATGACAACACTATCCTGCGCCCCCGGCGTCAAAACGACACCGAGACTGCTGTCGCCTATTAAATAGCCTTCTTTCACTGCAGTGAGGGAATAGCTGTCGGCTGCCAGATTTTCGATGCTGAAATTGCCGTCAACGCCGGTTTGCCCCTGACCGGTATTGCCGTTTTGACCCTGCAAAATGATCTGTGCCGCTTCGAGTCCCACGTCGCCATTTTTTACGAAACCAGCGAGACGCGCCTTGTTGGCGATGAGCGTTATTGTCAGACCGCTACTGTCCGGTACAACATTTTCCAACACCGACGGACTGGTGTAACCTGTGAGTGCTGCGCTGATTTTATAGGCGGATTGCGGCAAGCCGTTGAGGGTGAACTGTCCGTTTGAATTAGTGATGGCGGTGAACGTTTTGCCGTTACCGCTTGCCTGAACTGTGACGCCGGGCAAACTTTGCCCATCAGATTGAACCGCACCGCTGATTGCACCGGTGATCACCTTTAGTTCAATATCCGCGGTAGCATTTTCATTTTCTGCGAGAATGATTGACGAGTCCTTCGGCTGAAAACCTGTTCGTGTAATCAACATGCTGTAGCTGCCGGGAATGAGACGGGCAAAGGTAAAATTGCCCTGTACATTTGTGCTCGCTGTGGCGCTGCCCACTGCCCCGCTTAAATTGACAACCGCGCCATCGACGGGCGAACCCGCTGCGATGACCATGCCTGAGAAGCTGCCGAAAAGACTGTTTAGTGTGTAATTAACCCCGGTGAGATTTTGTCCCGGGCTGAGGCTGAGGGCGACATTTTTTCCCGCATAGCCGGTTTTTGTTGCGCTCAGATTGTGATCGCCGCTGGGCAAAAACAGGGTGAATTCACCGAGGTGATTCGTCAGAACGCTGTCACTGCGAGATTGAATAACAACGTTTTCGATACCGTTGCCGGATTCATCGCGCACGGTTCCGGCGACGGAACTCGGCAATGCTGTCAAAATAAAATCTTCAATTCGGGCTGTCGCAGCTTCCAAAACTGCTGCCGCAGCGCCGTCACCGCTATAACCCGCTTTGGCGGCATCCAGCGACCACGACAGACCACCGGTCAATTTGAGCGTATATTCACCGGAAATGTTCGTCGTCGTCGAGGCCTGATTGGCGTTGTTGCCCGCATCGGTCGCGGTGATAATCACATTCCGCAAAAGATCGCCGGCGGGAGATTGGGCGATGCCTTTGACCGTGCCTTTGTTGAGAACCAGTGAAAAATCGATAGTGGGCACGCTTTGCCCGGGATTGGCTGTCACCGATTGCGCCGCCTGATCGAGATAGCCGGATTTGCCGGCGACGATGGAATACGTGCCCGGCTGCAAGCTGATGGAATATAAACCCTGAGCATCAGCGCTGGTCTGGAATGTGCCCGCATCACCCGTTGCAGTAATCGTCGCCTGATAAAGTGCCAGGCCGGAACCTGTTACCGAACCGGAAATTGTAGCGGCATTGGGTGAAATACGCAGGTCCAGATTGGCAAGGCTCTGGCCGGGGGAAAGTGTGAGAACTTGCCTTTCCGAGGTCGCATATCCATCTTTGGTGGCATAAATACCGTGTTCGCCCTCCGGCAGCGAAAGAGTGAAATTACCACTGCTGCTGGTGCTTGCCGAGACGGTGCCGTTAGTCACCACCGCGCCGGCGACACTGTTTGTGCCGTCGATCGTGACACGGCCGGAAATCGAGGAGGGATTAGGTGAAATAACAAAATCCACACCTGAAGTCGTTTCACCGACGGAGAGCGAAACCTGCACGCCGCTGCCGCTGTTATAGCCGCTTTTCGTCGCTTCGATGAGAAATGTCCCAGAACCCAGGCTCAGCGAATATTGGCCGAGATTGTTGGTGGTGGAATTCACCGGCGAGCCAGCTTCCGGTGTTGCCGAAACCGTGACGCCGGCTAGAGCGCGGCTGCCGTCGGTCACATAACCCGTCACCATATTCGCCCGCGGAATCAACTCAAAATCTGCGCTCATGGAACCACCGTTGGGTACGGTTACGGATTGCGGTTGTGGGCTGACATAACCTGTTTTTTCAGTGAGCACCGTCCATGCTTTGGCGGTTAAATTAAAAGAATAACTGCCGTTGCCGGTCGTCGTCGTGGTCACTGTGTCCGATTGATCGTATGCCCGCAGCGTGGCGCCGAGAATACCCGCACCATTGGAATTGCGCACGACACCGCTCAAAGTGCCTGATTCGAAAGTCAATCCCAGCGCCGTCTGACCGAGATTAACCGAGCTGCCAGCGGAAATACTAACCGTAACTATCGATGAATTGAGATAGCCGGACTTTTTGGCCTGAATATCCCAATTGCCGGAAGTGACGCCGATGATAAAATTCCCTTCGACATCGGTGGCGACCTCTTTGTGGGTGCCGTCCGTCGTGTGATCAGCGGTGATGGTCGCCGCCGCGATGCCTGAGTTCGAGCTGGTATCGTAAACCCGTCCGCTGATGTTGCCCGGGCTTTCGCTCAAATAAATAGTTACTGCGTAATTTCCGGCGCTGGAATTGAGATCGATATCTTCCGGCAGATCGACCTGCACAATGGTGTTTTCATAGCCTTCTTTGCTGCCGCTGACATCGTAGGTCCCTTGGCGCAAAACTTTGCTCCCCCAGCCGCTGTCATCGGTGAGCAGAGGAATCAAATCCGAGCTGCCGCTGACAGCGGTAAACCGCAGCTCGGCACGCGGCAAAATATTGCCGTTCTGCGAGCGTGTTGTCACATCCATCGTGCCCACCGAGGTGGCATAGTTGAAATGAAAATTGCTGCTTTGAATGCCGCCGCCGGCCTCGTCCCAGGCCAGGACTTTCCAGGTATAGTCGGAATTGATGAGAAAATTGCCGGCGGGAAAATCCACCAGCGTATTGCTCGTCGTCGTTTCCCAGACGAGAAAACTGACGGTGCTGCCGCTTTCCTGCCGTTCTTCAAAAATCGAGATTTTATAATTGATCGCACCGGTCACCGCATCCCATTGAAATGTGATATTATCACCGGAAATGAGCGCGTTGTCCGCCGGGTTCGACAAAAGCGGCGGTGAGAGCGCAGAGGGCACGTCGACGACAAATTCATTAACACTGGGCTGCACTGACGAAGTGAAAGCCGGGTGGTTGCCGTAATTGTTTAAAACCATGAAATTATAGGTCAGGCCGGACATCAGTGGTGGGGCGGTGCCGTTGCTTTCATTAAAATAATCAGCCGGATCGGTATCGCCATAGCGAATGGTCGTACCCGGCGTAATGGCCTGCCAGATGATGTTGGCGCCCTGCACGATGGTTTCACCGTTTTCGTCTTCGGTGATGGTAATGCGATTGTCGGAAACCAGAATATGATAATAGGGCACGCCGTCCACGGCCTGCCATTGCAGCGTCGGCGTTTGGTCGGTAATCGTGCCTTTGGGGGCGATCACCTCAGCGGTGCTCTGCGATTCGATAATCACCGGAAATTCCGTCGATTTGTATTCGTCTGCAGCAATCGTCGCGTCGGCTGAATTGGTGATGATGCCATAGTAAATTCCAGCAGCAGACAGGCCGACATTCGAGGGAACGAAACTCGCCGATTTGCTGATGCCATCCTCGGGCACGGCGCCGAGGTTATAATTCCCAGGCTGGGTGCCGAAGCGAAAGTAGCAATCAAGAGAGATGACTTCGTCCCAGGTCACCTGGGCGTTTTCATCCGGCCCGACGAGATTGAATGGATGCGCGATGATGGCATAATCCGAGGACAATTCTACGACTGTGACCGTCCACTGGTAAATATCGGCAAAGGTGCCGTCGGAAACCGTCACTTCGATGGTGTTCAACCCAATATGGGTGCTGTTGGCGGTAAAAGCCAGCGTGCCGCTGGTTTCGCTATCATCGACGTCGTTGATTTTCCACGAAAAAGCCAGTTGATCGTTATCGTCATCGATCGCTGTTGCGCTAAAACTTTGCGTTTGCCCGACGGTGATTGAATAGGTCTGTTCGGGGGAAGTCGTCGCAATGCGTGGTGGATGATTTGCCAGCCCGGCAGCCGGTTCGAGATGCACCGTTTTATTGCTGTTGGCGATCAGATCCGTCTCCACGATGACGATCGCCACGCCAGTGCCGGTCGCCCTCTCTTCCACCAGTGTTCCATTGCTCACCGTGTATGGGCTGTAACTTTCCGGCACATAAAAACGCAGACGAGCGCCGGAGAAATTTCGTAACAGTTTATTTTCGATTTCAGCATAAATTTCGGGGTTGCTGCCGTTGTTCACAGGGCTGTAGCTGAGATTGAGATTATTGTATTGAATGACTTCAGTATCGATCAATTGATCATTTTCGAACTGCAGAATGCGATATTCGCCGCTGTAAGTATATTGCCCGTAACCGCCGTGCATCGTTGCGGCTGTGCCGATATTGCGCGTGCCGCTGCCGATGGTTTCGTCGCGGTTTTTGTTGAGATGGCCGTAGAGCAAAAGATCGATGGCGTTCGCATCGGCATAAGCAGCATCGAGCTGGTTTTGCAGATCGTAGTGGTAAAATAATACCCGCATGGCATCCTGCGCACCGTATTCACCGCCGAGCCAGTCGAGCTGTGCCCGGCTAAAACTTTCACCCGGGAATTCCCACTCCTGCAGCCCGGCAAAAAGATGGTTACCGTAACGGAAACTGAAATCCATAATATCACCAAAATATGCGTTCCAGTACTGTGTATCCTGCGAATTGCTTTGGAAAATTTCCACATCACTGCCGCCCGGGGCGACCCAGATTGGCACTTCCAGCGTATTGAGAGCCTCCTGCGCCACTTCATAATAGCGCTCGAGTGTGGCCTCATCGACGAGATCGCCGCTATGCAGCACGAACTCCGGATTGATGAGATTGATTTCCCGGGCGATTTTTAAAAATTCCGGCACCGTGTTATAATCGATGTTGGCGCGACGGTCAAAATGGGTATCGGAGATATGTATCACGGTGTAGCTGGTTTTGGGCGAATCGATAACTTTGACCGCATTGGCGCTGGTATCGGCAATGCCGCCGCCTGCCGCGATGATGAGATCGTAAAAGGCGGCCCCGGCGCCTGCCGGGACTTCGGCAGACAACGTCCAGCGGCCGCTTGCTGCATCAAAAGTACTCGAGCTGATAGTGAGATTTTCTGCTTTTCCCGGCGTAATTAACAACGCCGTCCAGGCGAGAGTGTTCTTCGGCGCTTCACAAATGATGTCGAATGATTGTGCCGGCTGTACGATCGCGGGCAGGTTGATAATTGGCCGGCGGATGACGGAGAGTTTTTCGGCGCCCGGTAAAATGGCCGGTAATAAAAACCCCAGCAGCAATATATTTTTAAAACCTGGTTTTAAATTCATTGATAATTCTCCTTAAAAAAATCCCGAACAGACTTTCCTGTCTGTAAAACTTCAAAACTGATAATGAAAAGACATTTTAAAGGCACTGACCGGAACACTGAAAATCAACAGGTCCATTTCGATGCCGGGATACAATTGCATGCTTTTGCCGAGTGAAAATGCAGGGATGAGCACACCGGTTTGAGCATAGGTCAGCCCCGGGTTTTTTTTCTGATAGCTAAATCCACTTTTGATTTCATCAGCAAAAATAATCCCGCCGCCCAAACGCAGCCGGGGAAATGGTTTGATACCGAGCAGCTTCAACAATGCTGTTTCCGGACTCAAAAACCAGGCAAAGGGGAACGACGCGCCAAAACGCATGCCTTGTTTGAATTTTAATCCCTGCAAATAATCGCGATACTGGTATGAGAGCTCACCAATATATCGGGTGAAATTTGCAGCGATGAGCGTACGAGCGCCCAACCGCACGCCGGCGCCAAAAACGAGAGAGCCGGGCATTTTCAAAGTCATCGATGAAGCGCCCGGGTTGATAAATCTCTCGGTCTCTGTTGGTTTTGCCAGGCTCAGTTTTGTCACATCAAAAATGGCATCGTTTTCATTGTCCGAAAACAGATTTTCAGCGTTGAGCGCCGGCATTGTATTTTGCACAAATTCGAGGCCACCGCGCATTGTTATGGTTTGCGGCAGGCTGATCGCGGCATCTATGGAGAGCCAGCGAAAAGGCAGATAAATAGTTGAAAATTTGAACCCCCAGCCCGAGCCGTCGAAACCGCCACGCGCCCACTGATTGAGGCTGTTTTGCTCACCATCTTCAGTGCGAATGCTCTCGTCATAGGGATCGTTGAACACGTATTCCTGGCCGGAAGCGGCACCTTCCTGGCGCAAAAGCATAATGCCTTCAATGTTAAAATTAGCGTCGAGATTGATGTGTGAATCGAACCAGTCCAGCGCCGCGCCGACGGAGAATTTGGGCGACAACGCCCGGGCATAGCTAAAACTGGTGGCGCGGGTATCGAGAAAAAATTCAACTGACGCGCTCATCGTAGTGGCAAATTGCACTACGGTCACCGCATCACCGATGGCTTTGCGTGTTTCGATCATCGTCGAAAATCCGGAACCGACAACATCAAGTTTGAGCGATAGCGGCCGGTAGACGGCAAAACCGATTTGACCGTAATTTGTCGGCATAACTAAACCACCGGAACCGGCAAGCCCGGATTGCCCGAAAGCGATATCCAGGCCGGGATAGGTGAGATTCTCCTGTGGGATAGCATAATCCACCAGCGCTTCGTCGACATTGGAGGAGACGCCGGCATCGACATCGGCAAAATTATTCGGGCTTATCAGGCCGGAAGGGGTGAAATCGATAGCCATAACCGGTCGATTGAAGCCGGCCAAGGCTGCCGGATGATGAATAATAGAGGAAACATCGCTGTGAAAACCGCTGATGACGCCGCCGAGTCCGGCATTGCGCGCACCGATGCCGCTGAGCAAGCTGGATGAAAGTCCAAAACGGACTTTAAAATTACCCCCGTGAAAATAGGCCATGGTGATGTCTTCTTGCGCCGGCAGGCGGCTGCTGAATAATAAAAAAAGGCAAATGAGTATTCGTTGTCGGGTCATGATGCAGCTCCGGATTGTTAGAATCAACTCCTTAGTCTATGCATAATATCGCCTTTGCCTTGTAGAGATTAACCTCGACAGGGCGCCGACAGGTAAATGTTGCATGATTTTAATACGGATGAGTACGAACCCGAGCATTAGCGCCGGCGATCCTAACAATTTTGTCATTCGCAATCCAAACACACAGGGCATAGCAGCACAGATCAATTTTAACGGCTCTAACGAGTTAACCTGCCTTGGTATACTCGGCGATCATCAATCTTTGCGCAGTTGGGTGATTCGCTTTTCATTCATCTTTACACCAGCCGGGGACAGTCGACAAGTTCATTTTTTCTGCTTAAAAAAAGAATTCAATAACGGTCATGTCTGGTTCACCAAAGCGACTGCAATCGGCTCGCTGGATATAAACGGCGACAGTCGGGGCGATCTGGTTATGCTCGTGCAAACCGGTCATGCCTATCAGCCGTGTGGCGTTTATATCGTCGACGCATTCACCGATGCGATTCTTTCTCCAGCCGATAAAATCACTGTGCGTATCACCATGTTCGCTTTGCATTTTGAAACCGATGTCGTCTCAAATTCAAACAGGGCCACCTTGCGTGAAGCCCGGCGGACGTTTGAACAATGCTATATCCAATCGGCCCTGGAAGAATGCGATGGCAACATGAGCAAGACAGCGGAATTGCTCGGCCTCGACCGTTCCTACCTCTATAAAATTATGGAAAAAACAGAGGGGTGATGCATGTACGATGCACTGGTTTAAATGGATACTCAGAGCCGTTTTTACCTGCATATATTTCCCGCGAGACGCTGCCAACAAAAATTGGTGATTGTTGCAAAATGACGACAACCGAAATCCATTTTGTGGCAATTTCCCAACACAATTGACCGGCGACTTCATTTTTGCGAGAGCAAAGGAAATTTTTTTAACTCAAAACAGGCTGCAGAGATAAAAACGCCCTTAATCAGCAAAACGGTATATTGCTTGCTTTTATCAAAATGACGGTCGATGGGTCCGGGGGGAACTCATGGGCTGGGCCTGCCGATGACCGCGAAAAGATTTGTTTTGAAAACCGGGGATGAATTCAAATATCTGGCGCGCCCACTGCTGTGGAGGTAACCCGGCCTTTGCGGCGTGGGGTGCCGGATGGATTTCAAGTTGGCTTATAGGGATTATTTTACTGCATAAACCGTGTAGTCAAAAGTAAAGGTCGTTCGTTCATCCGGGCGAATTTTTACCAGCCATTTCGGCAACTCGATATAGGCAAATTTTTCCAGCGAGAATTGACTGAAATCCGAGACTTGATTTCGATGATAAAAGGGCAGGTTGATACGTCGTTTCGTCGCAACGATAAAAACCACCTCCTGCACTTGCTGCAAACCGGGCGGCAGCGTTGCTACGAAGGCAAAACCCGGCGGCATCAGTTCGATACTCCGGCCGGCCGGCAGGAAATTATTTTGTGTGTAAATATTGGGGAAAAGCACGACGAGGCTGTCGTTCGATAATAAATTGAAAATATACAGCCAACAATCCCTCGTCGTGCTTATTTTGAATTTCAGCTCATCTTTCTCTTTTAAGAACCGTCCTTCCGGTATCGTGCTAACATTCAGCTCAAAGCCCGGATCAGGATGCATGGTTTCAGTGGCGACTTTCAAACGCATTCTTACCCTGATAAAAAATTCAGGCATTGAGGTGTCGATATCTGACTTGATTAAAGTATCGCTCAGCATTTCTTCCTCAACGATTTGCCCGTAAGAAACTTCACGATTGATATTGGTAAAATAATCAGTCAAAATGGATTTTTTGTTGGCGATCGTTTCGGATATGCGCCGAAATTTTTCCGAATGCACCTGAATACCAACGGCTTTTTGTATGCCCGCCGCACGCGCCCGCTGTTTGGCCAATGTAAAGGCAGCTGCGATAGTGCGGTTTCGTGTCAGCGCCATGCCTTCGGCAATAACCTCTTTGAATTTTTCACCCCCTGCCGTTACCGCGGGAGATTCAGGCAATCCGGTTTGCATCGTTTGCGCCAGAAGACAGGGATGACAGAAAATGAAGAGCATAAAAGTTTTTCTCATCGTGTTTCCGGGAGTTAGGTTTTTTATTTGATTTCATCGCTAACAACAATGCAATCAATCAAAATTACGCTTGCCCGGTATTGAGAAATATCAACCGGGCTCCTTGCGATTCGGCGAAATGCCCTATTTGGTCGTCACGACACGCTTGTAATCTGCGAGAATTCGATCCGGATTCAGCGACCTGATTTGCGGATGTTGTGAACGGTTGAACAACTTTAGTGATTTGGCATTCAACCCGGATGACTCATCGGTGAGGAATTGTGTCAACTCCGCCACAGTGACCAGGCGGTCGCCGTCGAAATCAGCTCTGCCGCGCAGTCCTTTGAGAAAGAAATAAGTGAACAGGCCGTGTTTCTTATCCGGATACCAGTTTGCCACCTCGTCCATGCGACAGGAAGAAAAAAGAACAGAATTCGAGCTTGCAAGAAATGGGTCTTTAACTTTAAGTGCTAGAGAGCTTTGGTTTGTAAGCAATGATCTACCCGAACCATCGTAACCACTGAAACAGGCATCCAGCACGACGGTGAGGTGTTTGGCCTGCAGATTAAACAGATCGGCATAAAATTCATCGAGTGCATAAGCGTTGCTTGCGTTGACAAATTCCGGGTCACAATCGCTGGGAACGAGGAAGGCTTTTTGTGCTTCCGTTGAAGGTGCGCCATGCCCGGAATAGTAGATAAATACCTCGGTTTCGCCAGGACGCACCAACTTGGGCAAGCGGTGTTTGAACAGTGTAGAGAGAAATCCTTTGGTATACATCAGGCTGTTGATTTCTTTCGGGTAGATATTTTTCGCTTTGAAGCCGAGGGAACTCTTGAGATATTCACGCATTATGGCGGCATCATGCTGGGCATATTTCACCTCAGCAACGCTGCTGTTGAAGTATTTGGAAATACCGATAACCACGGCAATAGCCTCTTTTTTTTCAATGCGGGCAACGATGGGATCATCGACATTGTCAAGTTCTTTAACGAGTACGGTGTAGACCTCGCTGAACGAAATGATGTTGTCGGCAGATATTTGCAATTTTAAATCGACCCGGCCATCTTCGGCATTCTCCTCAGCCCTTACGGGGATAGCCACCTCTTTGGTCGTTCCCGGCAGGATGGTTCCCGCGCGCACATGCTCTTTGAAGTGAATTGTTGAAAAATATTCGCTGGCAAAATTGACGTCGATGCTGACATTTTCAGCACGTGTCATGCTTTCATTTTTCACTTGCAGCAAAATATTACCCGATTCTCCGCCACCGAGCAGTTCATCGCCGGATGGTTCTTGCAGCATTGCAGCGATCGAAAGCAAAACCGGTTGTGGATGGGCAGCAATAAACACGATTTCGCGCTTGATGGGGGTAATATTTTCACTGAAAATCGTGCATTTGATTCGCACCTCACCGGGTTTGAGCGGTGATTTGTAGGTAATGGGCAGGCGAATATTTTTAACAGCATTCGGTACGAGCGCAGGAATTTTTATTTCATTTTCAAATTTAAAACCCGGACGGCGCCCGGAAACGAGCTCGCTGGTGATGTGCACATTGCGGGCAACCCATTCACCATAGTTTTCGAGACGAAAGACGAGCCATCCTTTTTCACCCTCGGAAAGAATACCATCATCATTGGTGTCTGCAAATTCGGCTGAGGCGATGATATCAGCCGGGGTGATTTGTTTGTGTAAATTGACACGAATATCCCGGGTCATGGTTTTGAAGTTAGTGCCGCGCACCACGACTTTGAATTTAACAAAACCGTTTTCGATATTTTTTGAAGCTGTGATGGGAATACGCACCGTGTTTATTTCACCGGCGTATAAATCGGTGTACAAGCGGGTCGTCCGTTTGATGGAAATCTCTTTATCATCGCCCTCGGAGGGAAAAACATCGACAGCAATATCGCTGGCGCTGCCTTTGCCCTTGTTTTTCAACTTGACCAGAATCGCGCCGGTTTCGCCGGAATCGAGTGCGTTGTTTTTTGACGGGTCCTCATAGGCAAGCCGGAAGTCGATTTTTCCCAGGCCGGGGGCTGTGGGGTTTATTCTTCTCACTTTTTTATTCCAGCCGCCCAGGGTAAAACCGGCTTCAAAATAAGAGCCGGTCAAGTTTTGCGGCACTGCTGAAAACAGCGCATTCTCAGCCTGGTAGTCTTTCGTCTGCTTCAAATAGCCGATTTTGAAATTGAACCATTTCCGCCGGAATTCGAGACCGAAATCGATATAGCGCGGATATTCTTCTTTGAAATAGCGCGAGTCATCGCTGGTTTGATACGCCACAAGTTCCGAATCATTGCGCAAATAAAGTTCGTTGAACAGGCTGACATTGGCGGACAACATGAGCACAAAGCGGGAAAAAAATCCGCTATTGCCCCAGCGACGGTAAAGGGGCAGATTGATACCGGCTTCCGCCCAGCTCACGAGATGGATGTTTTTTTCATTATAAACGGATTCATCGAAAGAGAAGGCGCGGAAAATATTCAAATTCCAGCCGATAACGGAAGAAGCGCTTGACAGGGTCAATCCGGTAATGCTCATCCGGTATTTTGAATCCGTCGTTTTTTGCTGTGCGCTTGCCATTTGAATGCTGTTCATGGCAAACCCGCCATAAACGCCAGGGATCGTTTGTGTTGTGGAATAGCGGTTTTGTGGGAGTACGGAATTCACACAGATGAATAAACTCAGAAAAAAAATACTGCCGCTGATTGTGCGCAAACGTCGGGTTTTCATAATCTCACCTCATTTTCAAAAATTTCACCTATGGTTTTTCGAAAATCTGACAAAGGACTCGATTGACAACAGACGCTGGGAAGATTTTACTGAGTAAAAATTTATCAGGGAGGTGCTGTTGCGCAAAGGGAAAACAAGAATCTTGTTAACCGGGTGGATTCTCATTTGAGAATGGCGATCCCCTTTCCAGCCGCCGAAAAGTACCAAATTCCGGTTTTAAAGGCAAGCCAAAACCCCAACGGCCCCATAATTTAATTTTGTATGTTTCGTTACATTTATTCCGCGCTGCCTGTCGCTTTAATCATGCCTGGCGTATTGTTGGTTACACTTCACTAAATCTCGTTTCATTTTATTCGAAATCTTTGAGATTGATGCATGATAGCCGATGATCAGGAATCGGCTAAAATATTCTCAAACACCATTACGGAGTTTCTCATGTCATCTACTTTCCGTTTTTATGTCAAGGCATCATTTCTGTTTTTCCTGATAAGCATGGCAGCACCGCTTTACGCTCAACTGATTTACCCTGGCGATGTCGATATTCTTGGCGCCGAAGAGATCGTTTTCGACTGGGCGGCGGATAGCTGCGAGCAAATCGATATTCCCGATGCGCCGGCGCGTTTTTTCCGCGATGCCGATGGGAAAATCCAGCTCATTGCGCCGCACTATACCAATTACCGCATGATCGGCGATGATTTTAACTCCCTGGTACGCGATTGCGCCAACGGGCCGATTATGACCTCACATAAAAATCACGACCCGGCAAAATGGGATGATCACGAGTGGATCGTCAGCACTTATACGACCGATGGAAAAACCATCCATGCCATCATCCATAACGAATTTCATGGTGCGGCAAATACCGACTTTGTCTCCTGCCCCTCGGGAGATTATATGAAATGCTGGTACAACGGCCTGACCTACGCCACCTCAACCGATACCGGGCGAACTTATACCCACGCTGTGGCGCCGGGTCATTTTGTTGCCACTATCCCCTATCCCTATGAACCGGATGTTGGCCCCTCGGGTATTTTCGGAGGCAGCAATATCGTTTATAATCCCGGCGACGGTTACTATTACAACCTGCTGCACCTTGAGGCACGCGGGTTGCAGGAAGTGGGCGTCGGGCTGATGCGCACCCAGGATTTAAGCGACCCCACGAGTTGGCGCGCCTGGGATGGTACGGGTTTCACCGTGCAGTTTATCGACCCGGAAAATAATACCGGTTTTGATCCGGCCGATCATATCGCAGCGCCGATTGCTACCAATGGCGCGCTGGCCAAAATGACGATGAATTTAACCTGGAATACATATTTTAATAAATGGATGATCGTCGGGGCGACGGCGAAGGGTAGCACCTGGGGTATTTACTATTCAGTTTCTGAGGATTTAATTCACTGGACCGTGCGTAAGAAAATCATGGCCGCCAACTTGCTGATCAATCCCAAACACTCGAATGCGGAAGATATTATCGCTTATCCGACTATTGTCGATCATGCCGATACCTCACGCAATTTCGAAATCACCGGGCGGGAAGCCTATTTATATTTCACCCGCTGGCATATCACCGAGGGCACCTATGACCGCGACCTCGTGCGCATTCCCATCCGGTTTAACAAGCTGGAAGTCTATGGCTTTGAAATCACAGGCACTGGCAATCAGCAAGATGCAGACATGGGAGACGGCATATGCAAGACTTCCTCCGGGCTTTGCAGTTTTCGGGCTGCTCTCGAAGAATCAAACAACCGTCCGCCATGGTATGCAGATTCGACGTATAACATCACTTTTAATATTCCCCAAAGCGGTCTGCAAATTCTCAATTTGAGTTCAAGCGTGCCCTCTTCCTATTATTCAGTGAACATCAATGGTTTTACCCAGCCCGGTTCCAGCCCCAATACGGCGCCATTCGGCGAGCCGATCAATACACAATACGGTATTGCCCTCAATTTTTCCGGTGCCAATGGTATTACTTTTGAGGCCAGTCATAATACGTTAAAAGGGCTGGCAATTTACGGCCAGCAGGGCGATGCACTACATTTTTATCACAGCGACAGCAATGTTGTGCAGGGTATGTTTCTCAACGTCAGCGGTGATGGATTGACCAATATGACCTCGGCAAATGACGGCGTACGCCTGGAATCTTCTTCTTATAATTTGATCGGCGATACCACTGCAGCCGGGCGAAATCTGATTCTCGGCGGGGTACGCATCAAAGGGCCGGACGCCGCTTATAATCGCATCGAAGGCAACTACATCGGCACGGATTTGAACGGCACGACGAAGCTCGATCAGTGGGCGGCGGGTGTCACCATTCAGGATGCGGCGCAATACAATACCATCGGCGGCGCCAACATCAAAGCGCGCAATCTTCTTTCCGGTAATAATTCACAGGGCGTACAAATTGAGGGCGCCGGCACCAGCGACAACCAAGTGCTCAACAATTATATCGGGGTGACAGCGGACGGCAGCGGAAAAGTCGGCAACGGCAACGGCGCCACGATTAGTATGGGCGCCGAGGGCAACTATTTCGGCCGTCCGGGTTACGGCAATGTCGTCAGCGGCAACAACGATATCGGTATTTGGGTCGATCAGGGGCCGCGTAATTTTATCCAGGGCAATTTTATCGGCACCGATACCAGTGGCACTCTCGATCTCGGCAACGGTGGTGCCGGCATGTGGATTAAAGACAATGCCAATCAGCTCGCGATCGGCGGCGCCGGCGCCGGCGAAGCTAACACCATCGCTAACAACAAAGACGGCGGTATCATGCTCTTTGGTGATGCCGGCACCGGCATAAAAATCTGGAGCAATTCCATTTATAATAATGCCAATGGGCTGGGTATCGATCTCGGCTTTGACGATTCGGTTAATGGTAATGATGACCAGGATACGGATACCGGTGTGAACAACTTTCAGAATGCACCGGAACTGACCTCCGCGATTGCCGGTGAAGTACAGATCAACGGAACATTGAATAGCACGCCCAACACCGTTTTCCGCATCGAATTTTTCGTTAGCGATACCTGTGATCCCTCCGGTTACGGTGAGGGACAAACTTATCTCGACGCCATGGAAGTAACAACGGACGCCAGCGGCAATGCCGTGATCAACACGACGCTGACAAAAACGGTGGAAGCCGGAAAATTTATTTCGGCCACGGCCTCTGATCCGGCATGGAATACCAGTGAATTCTCGAATTGCGTTCGGGCCGGCATCAACGAAGGCGTTCTCGCGGTAAATACCAGTTCAATTGAAACCAGCGCTGAAATCGAAGAATCAACAACTTTCGATTTAACCATCGAAAACAGCGGCAACCTGGTGACGTACTGGACGCTGAGCTGGAATGCAAGCTGGCTTTCAGCGAGCGCCACAATGAATACGATACAGCCTCTAACCAGCGAAAATATCGTACTCACTTTCAGCGCAACGGCTTTAACAGCACAAATTTATGTCGACACGCTCACGCTTTCAAACAGCAACGGCATCCAGGCGGCGATTAAAATACCTGTTCAATTCACCGTAACCAAAACGCCCAAAATCGCTGCCTCTGTCGATTCCATCAAAACGCAGACCGTCACCGGCAACCAGGTTGCCGAATCGTTCAGTATATCAAATAGCGGGCACGGGATATTGACCTGGAGCAGCGAGACACCTGCCGACAAAACCTGGTTGAGTGCGATGCCGAAGAGTGGCCAATTGGCCGTCGGTGAGTCGCAGCAAATCGACGTACAGTTGATGGCGGCCAGCCTTTCCCCCGGAATTTACAACGCGGAAGTTTCCATCAACAGCAACGACAGCACCAACACCCCGCTGATCATCCCGGTTGTTTTCACGGTCATCGGGCCGGGGCCGGCGGCCGATTTACAGCCACGCTCCATTTCCGAGACGCTGCTCTCCGGTGATAGCCTGAAAGTCTCCGTCACGCTCAGCAGCGTCGGCACCGAAACCCTGACCTGGTCGATGAGCACGCCGGTAAGCTGGATTGTGCCGGTGGCAAGCTCCGGCTCCGTCGCTGTCAGCCAGCAGGAAACACTCTACTTCTGGCTGAAAACCGCCGGCCTTTCTGCAGAAACACACCGCGATACAGTTTCGATTGCCACCAACGATCCGAGCCATCCAACGTTTGATATTCCCGTTGAGCTCCATGTCAATCAAAGCTATGCTTCTCTGAGCATCAATAGCGACAATTTCTCAACCACGGTCTCACTGGGCGACAGTATCACCATGCCGCTGATTATCGGCAATCAGGGCAGCGGTGCGCTGAACTGGAATTTGTCCTGGAATGCGGGTTGGTTATCTGCTTCGCCGCAATCCGGTACGGTGGCGCCCGGCGCTTCGGATACAGTCTCAATCATGGTCAACTCCACCGGTCTGGGTATTGAAGCGGTTGTGGATACGATGCAACTGGTGACAAATGCCTCCAATTTTCCACTGGTTAAAATAGCCGTACGCATGCAAACGACGCAGGAAACACCACAAATCAGCGTCTCGCAGGATAATTTGTCATCAACACTTGACCCGGGAGATACGACCTCGCACCCGATTTCCATTTTGAACAATGGCAATGCAGCACTGCAATGGTCGCTGAGCTGGAATGCGAGCTGGGTTTACCCGACGGTGAGCAGCGGATCACTGGCACCCGGGCAATCGATCGATTTTTTCATTGTTTATAAGACTGAAGGAGTGGCGCCCGGCGCTTATCTCGATTCCATGTATGTGCTGTCAAATGATCCGACCACACCGTCATTTCTCGTCAAAGCCTATATGACGATCAATGAAAAATATCCGCAAATGTTCGTCTCGCAGGATAATCTCGGCAGCCGCCTCAAACAGGGCGAAACAATGGAACACTGGGTTATCATCAGCAACTGGGGGAACGGCCTGCTCACCTGGAATGCGACGAAAAATGAGCCGTGGGTGCAGCCGGACCATCTTGAGGGTTCTGTGCAACCCGGCAAAGACGACACGATGCGCGTCGTTCTGTCGGCCATCGATATGCAGGTCGGCAGTTTCTCGGATACGCTGACCATCACTTCGAATGACGCTAATAATGACTTGTGGAAAGTGGCCATCTCGCTCATCGTCGAGCAAGGCTCCGGCGGCGGCAATGCGCCTGAAATTGTCGTATCACCGGATACGTTGCGGGCCGAAGTTGCCCGGGGCAGCAATGTCACGCGTGATCTTTCAATTCAAAACATCGGAGTTGGCCCGCTTAATTACACTCTGAAAACCGCATTTTTCGCCAGATGGGTTGTTGTCGATATGAGCAATCAAACGCTGCCGCCGGGACAAACGACGACAAAGCTGGTTCAATTGATGACCGACACCCTTGCGCTCGGTGAGCATGAAGGCGTGGTTATGGTGCAAAGTAATGACGCCGACGAACCCAATATCGTTATCCCGGTTTATGTCAATGTTATCGAAAGCGTGTCCGGTGGCAGAATCGATGTCTCACCGAATAACATCATTGCAAAAGCGCCGGTAGCAGGCAAGATTACCCGAAAATTGATGATTAAATCTGTTGGAACGAGTGAAGTGCAATGGCTGGTGCAAGAACAGCAGGATTATCTTGCGGCACAGCCGGTCTCCGGCTCGACGCCGCCCGGACAATCACAGGAAGTCCTGTTGAATTTTGATGCTGCCGGACTTGCTGTAGGCGTTTATTCGGACACGATTCATGTGCTGCAAACCAGCGAACCACCGATGATTTTTTTAATCCCATTTACTTTCACAGTAGCGGGGCTGCCAGATGTTTCGTTGGATCATGATAGCATTTTTGTCACCATCGACGAAGGGGCGACCTTCTCAGAAGAACTGACGCTGTGGAATCTCGGTGATGCTGAACTTGAGTGGCAAATTGAGCTCAGGGACACCACCAGCGACTGGTTGGCATTTGATCCGCAAACCGGCACTATCGCAAGCGGCGACTCAGCAAAAATCCAGATCGATGTAGATGCAACGGCGCTGAGCGGTGGAACAAAAACCGGCGCCAGGATCGTGATAAAATCCAACGATCCGCAAAAACCGGAGATTGAAATCTGGATTAATGTTGAGGTTAGAGCTACGGTTGGCGTGCAGATATTCTCCGGTTTACCCGAAGAATTTATGCTTTCGCAAAACTTTCCCAACCCGTTCAACCCGGCCACGGTAATCTATTATGCCCTGCCTGAACAAGCCTGGGTTTCGCTGAAGATTTACAATATCTCGGGCCGCCAGGTTTATAATGCCGTGGATCAACTGCAGAGCGCCTCACAATATCGTATAAAATGGCGCGGTATCACAGATGACGGCCAGCCGGTAGCTGCAGGTGTTTACCTCTATAAACTGACAGCCCACGGCGTTTCCGGCCGGGTTTTTGTGCAAACACGCAAAATGATGTTCCTCAAATAAGGTCAAATTGTCAAACCCTCAAGGCTTTCAAACCTTGAGGGTTTAGCCAAAACCGGGTCAATAGACCGGCCACTTTTCATCAAATCCAATTCGCTGTAATATCCAGTTAAACTCCTGCCATTCGATTTGACTCATGGGTGCTTTAGCAGCCGGGGAAATGACATTCGCATGTTCGATAATGCCGCGTTTGTGCAGCATCGCTTTCAGCAGCTGCTCACTGTAGTTTTCGTAGAACATGAAATAGGGTAGGATTTTCTGAAAATAAAGTTCAGCAGCTTTTTCTTTAGCGCCGCACAAATACGCTTGCACTGTCGCATTATGCAGGTCAAGCGCTTCAGTGCCGGTCATAAATGAAGTGACGCCAAGTCGTAATAAATGGATCAAATACCGGCCACCGGCGCCGCCGATGACTTCAAATTCACGAGCGGAAAGGCGCATGATTTCAGCAATTTTCGGGATAAAATTGCTGCCTTCCGCTTTGATAAACTTGACCGTCTCAATTTCTTTAAACATACTAAAAACCAGTTCCGGCGATAGAATATTTGCGGATTCCGGCGTGTCCTGAATGATGATGGGCAATGAAACAGTATCTGCCAGTGCGCTGAAGAATTGAAAAGCTTCAGCGGCGCTCGGCGGATTTAAAGCGGGCAGGGCGGCCATAATCATATCTGCACCGAGCTGCTCTGCTTCTTTCGCATAATTGAGTGCGATTTCAAATCCCTGTGCAGTCACCCCAATAAAAACCGGCACTCTCCCGCCCGCCTCGTCGATGATGAGCCGTGTGAGTTGCCGCCGCTGTGAATCCGAAATCTTATGAAATTCCGAAGCAATTCCGAAATGGCCGATAGCCACTGCACCGCACTGCAGACAATACTGCACCAGCCGGCGCTGGCTTTGTTCATCAATCTCACCCTGTGGGTTTATCGCTGTCGGCAAAATGGGCATCATGCCGCAGTATATGTTTCTTTTCTCAGTCATTTCCTCACCTTTTTTCAACGATTGTTAGTGAATTTTATCGCGGTTGCAAATCATCTGCAGAACGTGCAATCCTATCGTACGAAAGATTTATTGCTAAAAAAAATGAAATTGACTATGTTTGCCAATTCATGTTAAATAAAAATATACCGGGCCCGTTCATTTGGCATCTCAAACTAAAGAAACTATCCCTGCTGAAAATCGTTATTTTCTCCTTTATGAGCTTTTTCAGGAAATTTCCTCATCGCTCGATCCGCAGGAAGCGCTCAACTCCATCATCGACGCCGCGGTGAAAATTACCCGCGCCAGCAGTGGTTCGCTCATACTCGTCGATTGGGAAAACAACCTGCTTGAAATCAAAGTTTCGCGGGGTTTTATCAAACATATCGGCGATCTGAGGCTTCGCGTCGGGCAAGGCATCACCGGCTGGGTCGCGCTATCCGGAGAACCGATGCGCATCTCCGATGTCGGCAGCGAGCCGCATTACGTCAAGGTTCGCGATGATATCAACGCTGAACTGGCCGTACCGATGAAACTGGATGATAAAGTCATCGGCGTGCTCAATGTTGACAGTACAAAAAGAGAGGCATTTCGCGACGACGATGTTGAACTTTTGACTTTGCTGGCCAAACAATCGGCACAGGTTATTCGCAACGGGCATTTATTCGAAGATATGACGCGGCAGGTCGATGAATTATCGACACTGATCGAAATCAACAAAATGATCGCCCATTCCCTCTCTGTGGATAAAATTCTACACCAGATCGTTGAACGCACTGCATTTTTAATGAATTCCCGTGTTTGCTCTGTTCTGCTCCTCTCGGATGATGGAAAGGAATTGCAGCTCAAAGCCCAGTTCGGTGGCAGTCCTGAATATGCCCGCAGGCCCAATATTCCCGTTGCCGGTACGATATACGGCAAAGTCATCGGTGAAAAAAAATCCCGGCAGGTTAAAAATCTGCACGAAGAAAAACATGGGAAGTTCGGTGGACTGGCCGAAAAAGAAGGCCTGCACAGCCTGCTCACTGTACCACTGATCGCCGGTGGCGAGGCCATCGGGTTGCTCAATATCTACAAAAGCAACGCCTACCGTTTTGACCGCAGCGAGAGACGTCTGGTGCGCACTTTTGCCGATTTATGCGCTATCGCTCTCGAAAATGCAAGGCTGCATGAAAAAACCCTACAACTCGAAGATCAATCGCGCCGTGCCGGACGCATCGCTGCAGTGGGGGAGCTGGCGGTGGGCATTGCCCACGAAATTCGCAACCCGCTGACCATCATCAAAATGATTTTTGAAGCCGGCAGCGAATTAACAGCGCAGGACCGTGACGTCATCGCTTCAGAACTGGCGCGAATGAACAAAATTATCACGCAATTGCTCGATTATACCCGGCTTAAGCAGCCGGAGAAAAAAATCTGTGCCCTCGAAAAAATAATCGATGATACGCTGCTGCTGGTTTCGTATGATTTCGGCAAAAGAAGCATTCAAATCAACAAAAAAATTGCCCCGAATTTGCCCGGCATCGTCGCTGATCCGGTGCAGTTGCAGCAGATTTTTTTAAATATTTTGATGAACGCCGCGGATGCGCTCATCGAAGATGGCGAAATTCAGCTCTATTGCACCCGCGTTGCCGATGGTTTTGTGGAGGTAAAAATCATGGATAATGGGCCGGGGTTACCGAAGATCGTACAGGAAAACCTCTTTGTTCCATTCACCACAACCAAAGAAAAAGGACTGGGACTGGGGTTGTCGATCATCAAAAGGCTGGCAGATGAAAATGGCGGTCAGGTCTTTATCGAAACACAAACAGGCAAGGGAACGATCGTATCAATCCACTTGCCTGTCGGCGGATGAATACGGAAAATTAAAGGTGATGAAAACAGATAAATATACAATTTTGATCGTCGATGACGAAGTCAATATCCACTACTCTTTCAAAAAAATATTGCCGCCGGAATACGTGGTCATTTCCGCGCAAGACGGCCGATCGGGCGTCAAATTATTGCAGGAAGCGCAGCCCGATGTGGTGGTGATGGATATCAAAATGCCGGGTTTGAGCGGTCTCGAAGCACTAATCGAAATGCGTGCGATCAACGCCCGTGTGCCCATCATTTTAATGACCGCTTTCGGCACGCTGAACACCGCAATCACCGCGATGAAAAATGGCGCTTTCGACTATTTGCTCAAGCCGTTTGATCTTGAAAAAATGCGCTTTGTTTTGCAAAAAGCAATTCGCAGCAGCGAGCAAATGCGGCGCACCGTTTCCCTCACTATCGCTAAAGAGCCAGTGCAAGCCGGTGACTTGATCGTGGGCAATTCCGAAGCGATGCAGGAAGTTTATAAACGCATAGGACAAGTGGCGGCACAGGACGTCACCGTTCTCATTCGTGGCGAAAGCGGTACTGGCAAAGAGCTTGTGGCGCGGGCTATTTATCAGCACAGCCGCCGCGCCCAACAGCCCTTTCTGGAGATCAACTGCGCCGCACTGCCGGAAAATTTGCTCGAATCAGAGCTTTTTGGTCATGAAAAAGGTGCTTTTACCGGTGCTTGCAATCGGCACATCGGCAAATTTGAGCAAGTCAACGGCGGCACACTTTTCCTCGATGAAATCGGTGAGATGTCGCTGCTGACACAAGCGAAAATTTTGCGGGTGATTCAGCACGGAGAAATCAGCCGGCTGGGCGGTGAAGAAAACATTCATACCAATATTCGACTGATCGCTGCCACGCATATCGATCTCGAGGAAGCGATGCGGCAAAAACGCTTTCGCGAAGATTTATACTACCGACTAAACATCATCACGATTCAACTGCCACCATTGCGTGACCGCATGACTGATATTCCGGCGTTGGTGAAATATTTTATTGCACGTTACGCAAATGAGACGGGAAAAAGTGTAAAAGAGATCGATCGCTCAGCGCTGGAAAAAATCACCGCGCATTCCTGGCCGGGCAATGTGCGGGAGTTGGAAAATTGCATCCGTCGTGCAGTCGTGCTGGCAAAAGGAGATTTTATTACGGCAGATGAAATCGACCTTTCGCAGAATGCCGTCGAAAAATGTGAAGAAAACGTTTTTGACGAAAAAGCCGCTTTGGATCAGCTCGTCGAGCAGATAATTGATAAAAAATCCGGCACCAAACTCTGGCCGGAAGTCGAAAAATTACTCATCGCCAAAGTTCTGCAAAAAACAGCGGGCAACCAGGTTCAAGCTGCAAAAATTCTGGGAATTCACCGCAATACGCTGCGCAACCGCATTGAAAAATACGGGCTTTAACAACCATCCCCATGCAATACATTTCAATACCCCGAACGTTTTTTTGTAAAAATTGCCTGCCCAATTACCTTCTCGCCAGCATGTCGATTGCCCTGATTTGTACAGAAATGTATATTTCAGGGCAGTAGAAACAGGTTAACCGGAAATCATGCCCGAATAGCCGTTTTGTTAATAAATATTTGTTTATATAAATGTTGTCTTACGCTAAAAGTGATTTTTTTTCTTTGGCACAATGCTTGTGAAAAGCTGGGGGACGATGATTCATAATGCGGTATGTAGTCTCACGGAAATCCTGAGGTGGATGTTTATGTTGAATTTTCAGCGAGAAGTGTGAATAAATGAAATTGGTTATCACCTGCATTCACTCGGATAAATTAAACTCACTAAAGCAAGCCCTCTTTAGATGTACAGGTTTTTAAAATTTCCGTCACAAATGCGCTGGGCTGCGGCGAGGAACCGGGTTACCACGAAGAGTACCGCGGCAGTGGTTATGAGGTCGATCTGCTCAAGCGGATCAGGTTGGAAATTGCGATGAACGAACCCTATTTACAACCGACGATTGACGCCATCATTAAAGGCACAAAAACCGGCAAAGTTGGCGATGGAAAAATTTTTATTCAAAATCTTGAACAGTGTATTCGTATTCGCACCGGTGATAGCGGAAGAGAGGCTATCGGCTAATTAAAGCACGGGACTTTCCGATAATTGAGTGTTGATCAGACTTGAAATTTGAATATAACTAACAATTTTAAATTAATAAATTTCCACTTTTGGAGGAAAAATATCATGGCTAAGACAACCCGCGATGTATTCGCATTGGTAAAAGAAAGCGATGCCAAAATTTTAGATTTACGTTTCATGGATTTTCCCGGACTCTGGCAGCATTTTTCAGTGCCTGTTTCCTTGCTCGGTGAAGATATTTTCGAAAACGGTATCGGTTTCGATGGCTCCAGCATCCGCGGCTGGCAAGTGATCAACGAAAGTGATATGATCATCGTTCCGGACCCGAGCACAGCGGTGATCGACCCATTTATGAATCCCAAAGCACTGATCATGATTTGTGATGTTGTCGATCCCATCACCAAAGAAAAATATTCCCGTTGCCCGCGCAATATTGCACAGAAAGCCGAGGCTTATGTGCAGGCGTCCGGGGTCGCAGACATGGCCTATTTTGGCCCCGAGGCGGAATTTTTTATTTTTGACGATGTGCGTTTTCAGACTAATGAACACTCCGGCTTTTATTATCTCGATTCAGTCGAAGGACGCTGGAATTCCGGCAAAGATGAAGGCCCGAATCTCGGCTATAAACCACGCTATAAAGAGGGCTATTTCCCACTGCCGCCGTTTGATAAATTTCACGATATGCGCAGCGAAATGGTGATGACGATGATCGATTGCGGTCTCGAGGTGGAAGCCCACCACCACGAAGTGGCAACCGGTGGCCAGGCAGAGATCGACCTCAAATATGGCCCCCTGGTGGAGATGGCTGACCATCTGCAAATGTATAAATACATCATCAAAAATGTCGCATTCAAACATGGCAAAACCGTGACTTTTATGCCCAAACCGTTATACAACGATAATGGTTCGGGCATGCACGTGCATCAGAGTTTGTGGAAAAATGGCGAGCCGCTGTTTGCCGGTTCCGGCTATGCAGGCCTCAGCGAAACAGCGCTGTATTACATCGGTGGTTTGCTGAAGCACGCGCAGGCGTTGATCGCGTTGACCAACCCGACGACGAATTCATTCAAACGACTCGTTCCGGGTTATGAAGCGCCAGTCAACCTTGCCTATTCCATGCGCAACCGTTCGGCCTCATGTCGTATTCCCATGTATTCCAACAGTCCGAAAGCCAAACGTATCGAGTTTCGCTGCCCGGATCCGTCATGCAATCCTTATCTCGCATTCAGCGCCATGTTGATGGCCGGTGTCGATGGCATTAAAAATAAAATTCATCCCGGAGAGCCGCTCGACAAAGATATTTACGATCTCTCACCGGAAGAGCTGGCCGGCGTTCCCTCAACCCCGGCCAGCCTCGACGAGGCATTGACAGCCCTGGAAAATGATAACGACTTCTTGCTGCAAGGCGATGTTTTTACAGAAGATGTTATCGAGACCTGGATCGCCTACAAGCGGGAAAATGAAGTCGACCCGATTCGCTTGCGCCCGCATCCGCACGAATTTGAGTTGTATTATGATATATAGGGTTTATTGCTAAATCCTCCGATCAACAAAACCCCGGCAGTACAGCCATGCTGCCGGGGTTTTTATTTTTTTATGGCTTCTCAATTGGATAATTGTGTATATTCAAATGAATTTCAGGGACCCCTTTCTGCGCTGTGCATCAACTAATATTCATGCTAAATTCTGAAGTTTTCATGAAACGCTACCCGGTGATATTTTTAGCGCTCTGTTTTGTCGTCGGTATATTAACAGATCACTTTTTCCATCCTGCACTGCCTGTCAGTACCGCGATAATTACTGCAGCCGGTTTTTCCCTTGCAAGCCTGGTATTGCGCCGCTTTTCTCAACCTGCCACCTGGCTTGTTGGCTGCGCTGTCGTGTTTTCTGCACTGGCAACGTCTCGTCAATTTCAAAAAAATCTTCAATTTAATCATCTGGGAAATTACCCCAACTTTGCCCAAATTACAGTCGCCGGACGCCTGGCAAGCGAGGTGTCATTGAAGAATGAGCGCTTCCGTTTTGATTTTGCGATACAGGCGGTGAAACTCGATAGCCAATGGCGCCGGGAAAAAGGACTGGTGCGAGTTACCAGCCGGATGTTCCCCACCAACTATCAGCCTTTTTGCAAACTGATTTTGCACGGCAACTGGGTTCAGCCAAAAGCACCGGCCTATCCCGGTGGTTTTGATTATCGTCGTTATTTAGATTCGAGAAAGATTGGCGGACTGATCAAGCTGCGAAAAGACGGCGCCATCGTGGTGGAATTGGATAACGAAAGCGGCGGGGTCAACCGAATGCTGGCGCATGCACGGGCGAAGCTATGGCATATCATTCAAATTGTCACCGATGCAGAAACAGCGCCGATTTTGCGTGGGCTATTTATCGGTGACCGCGACATGATCGATCCGCAAATCATCGATGTTTTTTCGCAAATTGGTATCATACACGTGTTGGCAATTTCGGGTTTACATGTGGGTTTTATCGTTCTGCTGGCTTACATACTGGCAGCGATTTTCCGGCTGCCGCGCCTTCCTCGAGATTGCTTCGCCATGCTTGTCGTTTGGGCTTTTGCCATGTTCGCCGGGTTGAAAACGCCGGTCTTCCGTGCAGCGATCATGTTTTCAGTTTTCACTTTTGCCCGCCTGCGTGACCGCTCAATGGATGGATTTTCTCTGCTGGCGCTTTCCGCCCTGATCGTTTTGGCGATCAATCCCCGGGAACTTTTCGCCGTGGGGTTTCAATTGTCGTTTTCGGCAGTAGCCGGAATTCTGTACTTTTATGCAAAACTGGAAAAGCTTTTTCGCTCCTGCAAATTTGGTGAGTTTTTATGGCAATTTGAAGCCGTTGCCGCAATTTTAAAATGCTTGCCGCTCACTTCCGGATTTGGCGGATTGTTGGCAAAAACCGGGCTCCGGTTTCACCTCCTGAGATATTTCCCGGCGCTTTTTCTGGTCACACTTTCTGCGCAACTGGGAACGGCACCATTTATTTTTTTTCATTTCGGCCGTTTCTCATTTATCAGCTTCATTGCGAATCTGATTGTGATCCCGGGCATATTTTTAATGATTATCATCGCTGTTCCAACATTCATTTTATATTCTTTTTCACCTTTTGCTGCAGCATATGTCGGTAACGCGATTGATGCAATCATGCATTTTATCCTCAATACTTCTATATTTTTCGCTTCGATTCACGGCTTGAGTATTGTTGATTTTTATCCACATCCTTTTTATATTGTCGTAACACTTCTTTTTATAATTTGTCTGCTGGAATGGCAAAAAGCAGGGTTGCGTTTCGTGTTGTTATTTGCTGCGTTTGCTTCGCTCAATTGGCAAATCTGGTCGCAAAATTTTTCCAAGGATGATCGAAATATCAAAATTACCGTACTCGACATCGGTCAGGGCGACGCCACAGCTATCATTTTTCCCGGGAAAAAAATTATGCTGATCGATGCCGGCCCGGCCTCACACAGGTATGACGCCGGCGAAAAAGTTATTCTGCCGTTTCTGCGCAAAGCGGGTATTGAGCAAATTGACATGGCTGTCATTAGCCATCCGCATATGGACCATTATGGCGGGTTTGGCTTTCTGGCCCGAAAAATTCCTGTTCATTGCGCTGTTTTTGCTGATACTTCATATTTGGATAAAGCATTCCGCGGACTTGTCAAACGCATGGCTGCCAACGGGACAGAAATTAAAATTGTTCGGCGTGGCGATATATTGGAAGAATTTGCCCCGGCGATATTTTATGTGCTGGGGCCGCATCCGGCCATGGCAAAAATAAAGCGAAACTGGAACCAGGCTTCGCTCGTTCTAAAATTACAATACGGAAAATGCTCAATGCTGTTTGGCGGCGATACCGAGCTTGCCGGGGAAGATGAATTGCTGCAGTTCGGCGATTTTCTGATATCGGATTTGCTTAAAACCGGGCATCACGGTAGCCGGACTTCTTCTGGTTTGCCGTTTTTGCAACAGGTGCGGCCTGAATGGGTGACGATTTCAGCCGGTGCGTTCAACAAATTTAACCACCCTGCGACGGAGATTATTGAACGCTATTCTCAGAGGTCAATCCGCATGGCACGCACTGATTTTGAGGGCGCTTTACAATTTGCTACAGATGGTCTGCGATTGTGGCGAATAGTAAATTAATATTTGTTTTAAAAGGAATAATTCGCTTAAAAAGCATTGTTGCTATAACCATGACAAAAATTTTTGATAATTATAAAGAAGACAGGAGTCCATGTTGAAAGGCCAGACTAAGCATATAATCAGATATTTCACGATCCAATTCATCGCGGTATTGCTGCTGCTGTCGAGCTTGCATGCCTCCCGTAATGAACAGGTGAAGCCTGAATATCATCACGCTGCTGTCGCAAGCAAACTCGCGTACAGTCTTTCGCGGTATCATTATAACCACCAAAGCCTGACAGATTCCCTATCGTCAATTATTTTTGACCAATATATATCCGAAACACTCGATCCCAATCGTCAGTATTTTTACCAGAGTGATATTAAAGCATTTGAGCAATTTCGCAACCAGTTCGATAATTTGCTGCGTGATGGCCGGTTGGGGCCGGTTTTCTACATGTTTAATGTTTTTAAAGAACGGGTGCAGGAACGCATCGCTTATGCAAAAGAACAGTTGGCGCTGGAGTTCGATTTTACGGTCGATGAATCATACAAATATGATCGGGAAGATGAACCGTGGCCGGCGGATAAAGCGACCCTCGATGAGCTCTGGCGTAAAAAAGTGAAATATGATGCGCTCAACCTGCGCCTGGCAAAAAAAGACGACGACGGCATTCGGGAAACGTTGACAAAACGATATGAAAACCTCGAACGCACAATTATCGAACTCGATAGCGAAGAAGTTTTTGAATTGTTTATGAATGCATTTACGCAATCATTCGATCCGCATACCAATTATTTTTCTCCCATAAATTCTGAAAATTTTCGCATTCGCATGAGTCTGTCGCTCGAGGGCATCGGCGCACGCCTGAACCGCGAAGGTGAATACACAAACGTCGTTTCTATCGTTACCGGCGGCCCAGCAGACCGTAGTGGATTGCTGCATGCCAACGATAAAATTATCGGTGTCGGCCAGGGAGCAGATGGCGAAATCGTCGATGTCATCGGGTGGAAAATCAACGATGTCGTACAGAAAATTCGCGGAAAAAAAGGCTCAATCGTGCGTTTGCAAATTATTCCGGCCGACGAAGAAGCCACCGGCAACTCGAGTATTATCAGTATTGTGCGAGATAAAGTCAAACTTGAGGACAGCGAGGCCAAAGCTGACACTTTGCATTTACAATATGATGGCCGGCAGTACATATTCGGTGTGATCGACATCCCGACTTTTTATGCAGATTTTGCAGCCCACGCCCGCGGTGAGAGAGATTACAAAAGCACAACACGAGATGTAATAAAATTAATCGATGACTTGCGCACGAAAGATATTGACGGCATCATCATCGATCTGCGAAATAATGGTGGCGGCTCTCTAACCGAAGCCATTTCACTGACCGGATTGTTCATTAAAAAAGGGCCGGTTGTGCAAGTGCGCGATAGCGGCGGCGATATCGAGGTTGAACGCGATCCGGATGAGAGCGTGTTTTATGATGGCCCATTGGCAGTCCTGGTGAATGGCTTCAGTGCCTCGGCTTCCGAGATTTTTTCAGCAGCGATTCAGGATTACGAGCGTGGTATCATCATCGGTAATCAGACTTTTGGTAAAGGCACGGTGCAGAATCTCATCCCGCTGAAACGTTTTGTTCGCCGTGTCGATGAAGATAAGTTAGGGCAGCTAAAATTAACGATCGCCAAGTTTTATCGTATCACCGGCGCCAGCACACAGCACAAAGGCGTTACCCCGGATATTCTTTTCCCGGAAAAATTCGGCATTCACGACTTTGGTGAGGCTTCACAGCCACATGCATTACCCTGGGATCACATCGGTAGTGCCAAATTCAGCAGGCAGGGAAATATCAAAAAATATATTCCAAAACTTTCACTGCGTTACAAAGTCCGCACGGCAAAAAACCTGGAATTTAAATATTTGCGGGAAGATATTCTAAAGGCCAAAAACGACAGGAATGATAAAACTGTGAGCCTGGTGGAAGCAGTCCGAATGAAAGAGCGTAAACAAAGTGAACGAAAAAAACTGGCTCGTGTTAATATGCGCCGAAAGCTGCGGGGACTGCCGCCGTTGAATGAAGGCGATAAAATCCCCAAGGATAAAAGCATGCATGATTTTCTACTCGATGAGGGCGCACGAATCGTTGCTGATATGATCCTTTTCTCCAAAGACGGGTTAACGGGTTATTTGAAATAACGCTGAGGGGCCACAGGAATGCAGGCAGTTGTCGATCTATTGCTGAAACATAGAATCGCTGACCGTGTTTTTTGAAAATTTGGAAATAGCAAAATTAACCTTAAATTCTGGCCGCTCTGATAAAAAATTCAGGGCGGTTTTTTCTTTTTTATAATCGTTCGCGGCGCGGTAATCATTTACAGCGAATTGCGGACCGCACCATTAAAACCGGGCTTAAAATGAAAATACTCTTGTTTGATATCGATGGAACGCTGATCAGTACCGGTGGCGCCGGTTATCGCGCGATGACACGCGCATTTGAATCTGTGTTTAATATCCCTGATGGTTTGCAGGGGATATCTCTATCCGGAATGACCGATCGCATTATTTTCAAAAATGCCTGCACAGCAAGACAAATCGAATGGCAAAAAGAGCAAGAAGACCAGTTTAAAAGCCTTTATCTGAAGTTTTTAAGTGAAGAAATTAAAAAACCAAATCCCAAAAAGTACATCTGTCCGGGAATCGGTGAACTGCTGCCACGATTGCAGGAAATCCCGGAGGTGCACCTCGGATTGCTTACGGGCAATTTCGCTCGCGGTGCAGAGATAAAACTAGAGGCGTTTGATTTATATAAATTTTTTGACTTTGGCGCTTACGGTGATGATAACGGCGATCGGAATTTGCTGTTTAATTATGCGGTTGAACGGCTGCAACAAAAAACAGGTATCGTGCCGCGCGGCGATCAGGTCTGGATCATCGGTGATACGCCGCGTGATATTGCCTGTGCACGGCCGCATCAGGCCTGGTCGGTGGCAGTCGCAACCGGTGTTTTCAGTGCTGCGCAGCTCGAAGCTGAAAATCCGCATTTCCTATTTAACGACTTATCTGATTCAAATGCCTTTTTACAAATATTTAATTCGAAGAACTAAGGCTGGCCTGATATCATTTTCAATAAATGCAAGATTAAAGGGAACATTTGCAGAAATGTCAGTGTTCTAATTTTAGAACGCAAATAAAAAGGCGAGTTGTTTGTGTTCGGACGAACTCTTTCTGTTGTTCTCCTTCCTCCTAAAGCTCTCAGACCATTTTTGTGGTCTGGGAGCTTGTTTTTTTTTGACCACCAAAACCCGAGTTTGCTGTTCGTTAACAACTTCATCTCGATAAAACTATTAGCCGAAATAAAAGATAGTTGTAAAGTAGCATATAAACAATGGAAGAGAAGCTTTTAAGCGGGCGTCAGATAGCAGCAATGCAATTTCGCCAGACATCAAAAAAGGATACTCAAATCATCAGGAGGCATGACCATGAAAAATAACAGTTTGCTTTTAACCGCTGTCGTGAGTTTCTTGGCAGTCAACAGTCTGTTTGCCCAGGAGACAACAAAGCTTGAGGTTAACCGCATCGCGATTGCGAAAGATATTGTTGAGCGTGAACCAGTCGATACGGGGACGACATTTTCAAATGAAATACCAAAGCTATTCTGTTTTACCCATATTACCGGCGCTAATAATGAGATGACGGTCACCCACCGCTGGGTGTACAACGACACTCTAACCTGGGAGGTGAAGTTGCCCGTTCAAAGCGCTTCCTGGCGGACGTACAGCTCGAAAAATTTTATCCAGCAGTGGACTGGTGAATGGACGGTGGTGATTCTCGATGAATCGGGGGATGAATTGGCGCGAACGAAATTTGAACTGACCAAATCTGCGGGAAATTGATGCAATAAATTAAAAAAGCACCCGGAGGGGTGCTTTTTTTTTGCAAAAAAATAATATAAAATATTTTGTTGAGTTATCGACCCACACCAGTTATTTAAAATCAGACTTCGGATTTTTCCGAATAAACTGATTTGGCAAAGGCGACAACCTCCGGTGATGCTTTTTTTTGCAGCTCTTTTTCAAGAATTTCATAAAACTTATGAATCTTGCGTACTGTACGAAAGCACTTTGAGCAGCACATCATATGCTCTTCGAAAGCTCGAAACAACATCCGATGTTTGTGAGACTGAAGGAGAATTTTTTCGACATCGAACGGCTCAGGACAACTGATCTGCAAGCGTCTGATTTGGTGTTTGATTTTCATTTATTTCACGCACAAAAATTGAACATGTCATTTAATATTCATAGAGATATACGGACATGCTCAATCGTTGGCGGAAAAATCATAATAAATCTTTTAGCAATTCCCTGAACCACTTTTTTGTGAGCTTGCCCAGGTATTCAAAAATAGTTCTTTCTTCGGCTCGATAGTGCTTTTGCGTCAAATTTGGCATATATTTTTGCAAGTGCCGGTAGTAGCTCTCGATCTTTTTATTGTGCGTGATATCATCGAGAACATCGCCGAGAGTACGGTAATAGATTTCTCCTTTTTCTGCGGCAATTTTTCCGGAATCGACGTATTGCGAAAATATTTTTGACCTCACTTGCGTAAGTACTTTTTTCTTCGCATGCTCAATTTCTTTCATACGAACATAGTCGAGTGGAGAATCTTCCTCAAATTGTGCCAATAGCCGAGACCGCGCCATTTCGAGATTCGTTTGCCGAATCAGGCGGGCGATGACGTCCATGGGAATGCATTTCTGAAAATCCTCATCTTCTTCAACAACCGTGAGCATTTTGCGGATGGAAGCGGAGACGTGATCTTTGGGATTGTAGACATCGAGATATTGCGATCGCAAGATTTTTTCCGGAATGGTTGGTTTGTCTTTTCTTAGATATTCATCCTGGGAAATTGCCTCTTTTGTTGCCGTTAAAGTTGTGTTATCATCTGCTGGTACAGTTCCGTTATCTGGATTGGTGAAAATATATTCACGACCCATTTCACGAAATGTGCTGAATGAAATACCATTTTTTACGGCAACACGAATGTTTCGGATGATTTTTGCGCCTTCAGGATCGCGTTCCTTAAATATTCTTGACAATTCCTGTTTGGTTTTTTTAATAATCAGACGCCGTAACAAAATCATATAATCTACATCTTCTGTGTCGTTCTCCCCCGTAAGATAGGGTTCAAAATAACGCTTGAGCTGGACAAACTCATTGTTTTCATTGCGCATGAACAAACCCGCAATACAATCGAGTGCCATATCTTCCAGCTCTGTACCATGTTCAGTTTTTTCCCAGCGGATATTTTTACCGATGACTTCTTGATATTTCAGATAACTCAGGGAAATTTTCTGTACCAGACTGACGAACTGCGTTAATTCGTCCTGCGAATACTGCTCCATACAAATGTGTTGAATAAGTGCGTTGAGTTTAAATTTTTTCATGTGTGCTGATCTCTTTATGCGTATTAAACCCTTGATGCTTTTTTGCAGATGGTTTTCACTTAGCAACTTCCATACCGTTAATATTTTTTGGACAGAATTCATGAATTACGTATGATTCTCCCCGAATTTTGCTTCGAATTTTTACGAGCACCTTGTTTTTTGCTGGGACATTGTCTCATATTGAGACTTGCTGCGTTTTTTTCTGCAGAAGTTTTTTTTCACTTAATTATACATTTAATTGATGCATGTATGCGTGCTAAAACAATGTCGGAAAAGTGAAAGACAGGCAAGATGGTTGCTATGGTTTAAAGATGAGCGGCGGCGTTATGCGCAAAAAAAAAGAGCGTTAGTTAAACGCTCTTAATTAAAGTGAGGGTAGAAGGATTCGAACCTTCGACCAACGGATTAAAAATCCGCTGCTCTACCAAGCTGAGCTATACCCTCCCTCATTTTGAAGACTGTAATAATACTATAATAGTCTGTAATTGTCAAGAATAAAATCTTGCTTTTTGTGTTGTCTGAGCCCGCGCATGGTTATTCTATCCACGTTTACCATTTAAAAAATTTTCAGCTTCCCGCACATCTTCGTAACTGCCGATAATCAGCGGTGTCCTTTCATGCAGTTCTTTTGCTGTTTTATTTAAAATGTCCATCTTGCCGTCACTGGCGGCCCCGCCGGCCTGCTCAACGATAAATGCCAGCGGATTGGCTTCATAAAGCAAACGCAATTTCCCGTTGGGGCTGGATTTATCAGCCGGATAGATAAAAACACCCCCATATAATAAATTACGGTGAAAATCGGCAACCAGCGAACCGATATAGCGTGATTTGTACGGCCGGCCGGAAGCTTTGTCCGGTGTCTTTAAATAATTGATGTAGTGCTGCAAACTATTCTCCCATTTGGCAAAATTACCCTCATTACAACTGTATATTTTCCCACGTTTTGGGGTCTCTATATTGCTGTGTGAAAGCAGAAATTCACCAATACTCGGATCAAGAGTAAATCCGTGCACACCATTCCCCGCGGTATAGACAAGCATGGTTGAGCTGCCATAAATAATATAGCCACCGGCAACCTGTTTGCGCCCCATTTGCAGGCAGTCTTCGATCGTCCCGCGTTCTCCTTTGCTCGCTTTCTGAAATATACTGAAAATCGTCCCGATGGAAACGTTGGCGTCGATGTTCGAAGAGCCATCGAGCGGGTCGAATAACAGCACGTATTTGCCGCATTTATATTTTGCCGGAATTTCAATCAGCCCTTCCATCTCCTCACTTGCCATACAACACAATCTGCCCGTATGATCAAGCGCTTTGATGATTGTACTATTGGCAAAATCATCGAGCTTCTGCACCTCTTCCCCTTGAATATTTTCGCTGCCGGTCAAACCCAGAATATCGACCAGCCCGGCTTTGTTGACCGAACTGCCGATGATTTTGGCGGCAAAAGCGATATCGTACATCAACGCTGAAAAATCACCGGTCGCTGTGGGGAAATCTTTTCTTTGTGTTTCGAGAATATGGCGTTCAATGGTAATTGCATGTGCCATTTAAAGGCCTCCAGTAATAAAAGAACTATTTACAAAATTAAGCGCATTTGAAAAACAAGTGTAAATACAACGAATAAATATACAACCAGTTGAAATACTTTACGCAATCAGGCCAAAACTAAATTTATTCGTTATGAAAATCAACTTTTTTGATTAAAATATTTCCTGAAGTACGATAAACCGAATATCTTCCGATCAATTAATCAAGATTTTTTACTTGATTAATATTTGTTAAATTTTTAAAATACGGCACTCCGTTAAATGGGATTGATTTGATTGGGCTATTAAATTAAGTCATAACCCCATCCCGGACATACCAAATAGATCAATCGGAATTTGAACACCAGTATTCCCGGTGGTTTGATCTGAAGTCCTGAAAGATAGATTTTCCACTTGGACTAAAGTATTGCGCGAAGACATCTTATAAGTAAGTTCCCTTTCCTGACCAAAAAATGTTAATTATATCCTTAATAAATTGAACATCGGAAGCTGTTCAATTTCGCCTTGTACCAGCTTGAATAAATTAAACGACCAAAGCGACCCTATTACATTTGCCTGAAACGTTTATTGCCTCAAAAAAGGCTGACATGTCTGGCTGGTTTTAGTTATCGCCCCGTTTCAGGTCATGCGATGAATTGCTGAAAAACATTATTGCAGATGAATCTTTCAGCGGGTTTGCGGCATTCGCATTATTCTTAAAAATATAAGAGCAGGTTTAATAAACAGCAAAATAGATTTAAGACGCGGTTAGGGTATTTTTAAGGAGGAAGGAATGGATTTACGAAGAGTTGGGAATGACAGGGCAACGGCTTTGATCGTCGATGATGAATTACATTCACGACAACGTTTATCCCGGCTGTTGCTGGAGATTGCCCCGGAAATCACCCGTATCTCCGAAGCTTCAAATATCAGTGAAGCCATCACAAGAATTGAGAAAAGTAAGCCCTCGGTAATTTTTATCTCTTGTCCAACACAGCCTCATCTTTCGCATGTGCTCACAAAAGGAGTTGCTGAAAATATCCCCAAAATATCCATTTGTAAAGATTACACTTCGACAAAAGAAATTGTCGGTTCACTCGGTGGATATTATTTAAAAAAACCCGTCGATGCTCAATTCTTGCGTGATATTCTTGACGCTCTTTCTGCTTTTCGCCAAAAACATGCAGAACAGCAATTGTAAAGCATGCAGAAACGGCATGATGTTGCTATGCGATTTAGCCCTGAACATGCTTCGAATACTGGCTGCAAAAATGGTATTCAGGCCTATTTGAACCGGTTGGTGGTAAAAAGACAGGGTCGCTTCCGCTTGCTGCCGGTCGAAAAAGTATTGTGGTTTGGCACCCAATTTCGCCTCGTTTATGCATTTACCGAAAAAAGACGATACCCCATCGATCTATCGCTGGAAGAGTTGGAACGCCGGTTGAACCCCGGCTTATTTGTACGCGTTCACAGATCGACAATCGTCAATAAAAATCGTATCGAAAATATTGTGGCCGTCGATGGCGGGCGTAATAAAGTTTTGCTGAACGAGCCCAATAAACGATTACTGCCGTTAAGTGTTTCGCGTACACAACCCATTCGCAATATCATACAATTGTACCAGTAAAGTCAGGTTTTTATTTTATATGCGGCGGAGAAATTCTCCGCCGACAACAGGCGCAGGAAGGGATGCCGGCACCATCGATTCAACAGAAGAAAACTTGTTCAAACTGCATACCGTTGATTAATCCGCCTTTTTTTCACCCCCAATCAAAAGATTATCCTCGCATGCAAAAATTTAAACCCGCAGGCAGAACTTGAATCTTAATTTTTTTTTCGATATTCTGTACCTTTTCACAAGTCAGGCAAATCTTTTGAAATATCTCTCATCATGATTCAAATATCACATCTCTTAAAGCAATTTGGTCCAAAGCAATTATTCGACGAGGCAATCCTCGAAATCAAACCGAATGAGCGCATCGGTTTGATTGGGCCAAACGGCTGCGGCAAAACGACACTTCTGAAGATGATTTGCCAGGAGGAAGAAAGCGATGGCGGGGCGATCATCATGCCGGAATCATTAAGTATCGGCTATCTCAAGCAGGATGTCACGGTCGATGCTTGCAAATCGTTGCTCGAGGAAGTGATGCAGGGTTTTCCCGAATTTGCAGAACTCGAACATGCAATGATCGAGCTGGAAGTGCGGATTTCTGAAAAACCGAATGATGCTAATGCGTTGGAAAAATATGGGCAGCTGCGTGAAAAATTTGAGCAAATGGATGGGTATCTGCTGGAAACTCGTGCAAAAACCATTCTTTCCGGTGTGGGTTTTAACACCGGAGATTTTAAAAAACCGATGCGAAAACTTTCCGGCGGCTGGATGATGCGCGTTGCGCTTGCACGCCTTCTTCTGCTGCAACCTGCTTTGCTTTTGATGGACGAACCGACAAATCACCTCGATTTGCAATCGATTATCTGGCTGGAAAAATTCATTAAAAATTACCCGGGAACGGTGATTCTCATTTCACACGATCAATATTTTCTCAATCGGACGGTGACCCAGATCGTCGAAATTGCCGGGAAAAAACTGGTTTCATATCCGGGAGATTACGGATTTTATTGCCAGGAAAAAGCACTGCGACAAGCGCAACAGAAAGCACAACTTAAAAATCAGCAGAAGTTCATCGAAAAAAACGAACAATTTATCGAGCGTTTTCGCTATAAAGCTTCAAAAGCAAAGCAGGTGCAGAGTCGTGTTAAAATGCTCGAAAAACTTGAGCGTATCGAGCAGGACGGGCAGGGGAAAAGGCTGCATTTCAAATTGCCGCCTCCTGTTCGCAGCGGCAAAACCGTAGCCCGGTTGCGAAGCGTGCGAAAGCAATATGGTGATTTAACAGTTTATGAATCGCTCGATTTTGAAGTGATTCGTGGTGAAAAAATCGGCCTTGTGGGACAGAACGGCGCCGGGAAATCGACCTTGCTCAAAATACTGGCCCACCACACAGAAATTCAGGGCGGTGAAATCAATCTCGGTCAAAATGTAACAAGCTATTATTATGCGCAGCATCAACTTGAAATTCTCAACAGCAACAACACAGTCCTGCAGGAAATCGCAACAGCAGCACCGAACTTCAGCGAACAGCAGGTGCGCACGCTTGCCGGCATGTTTATGTTTTCCAGTGATGAGGTCTTCAAACAGATTTCGATTCTGAGTGGCGGGGAGAAGGCACGTGTTGCGCTTGCAAAAATGCTGGCCAATCCGGCCAATTTTCTCATACTTGATGAACCGACGAATCATCTCGACCTGGCGGCCCGTCGGGTGTTGCAGCAAGCCCTGGAAGAATATACCGGTACGCTTGTTTTTATCACACACGACCGTGAATTCCTCAATGGCGTCGCCGGTAGGATCGTTGAGATCGACAACGGGAAATTGCGGCATTTTGCCGGTGATTACGAATATTATCTCTGGAAAACGGCTGATGCGAAAACGATAGGTGTGACAGAAAAACCAAACACCGCTACCGAGATGAAAAATCAGCAGAATAAAAAAAGCGATCGCCGGCGCCGGGCGCAGATTTTACAGGAAAAGCAGCGGCGTATCGGGCCGATCAAAAAAGCGCTCACCGCCTTGGAAGGTGAAATTGAGCAGCAGGAGACACTGAAAGATGCACTCACCGCCGAGCTCTGCTTGCCGCAGGTTATCGCCGATTCACAGATATTGATGAGCAAATCAAAGGCGCTGAAAGATATCGGCAAAAAACTGGAAAACGCCTATGAGCGATGGGAGGCGCTTTCCGCCAAACTGGAAAACCAGACCAAACTTCTCGATGAAGAATTTGGTTCAATATAAAGGAAAGTATCTAAAAGGAAAACAGGAGTTCCTCATGCAAAAAACAGGATTGTTTTCAACCGCCCGTATCATTTGTGCATTGCTGGTTTTGCTTTTTCTCAGCAGTTGCGGCGACAATAATCCGTTGGCGCCGCAAGATGAACGTGCGGAAAATGAAATCTGGATTAATGACAACGGATTTGAACCCGCGACGCTCACCATTCAGTTGGGCCAAACGGTGATTTTCACCAATAAAGATGATATGACGCATGCCGTGCAAAGCGGCACGCCGGGCAACCCGACCGCTCTTTTTTCGACGCGAAATTTGACCAAAAACAATTCCCAGACTTTAAAGATAAACCAACAAGGAACATTTGTTTATCATGATGTTGACAGCCACGCAACCGGTACGATCATCATTCTGTAATACGCGCCTGCTGGATTAAACTCATAACAGGATTGAGATGACGACTCCGAACCAAAAAAGCGAAACGTGGCGCGGCAAACTCCACGAAGTTATTTTCGAAGCCGACACACCGGCGGGCAAATTGTTCGACATTCTGCTCATTATTTTTATTCTCATCAGCGTCGCTGTCGTCATGCTTGACAGTGTGCCGGCGATGCGTCCGCAGCGCGAATTGTTTCATTGGCTTGAATGGTTTTTTACGCTTGTTTTTACTGTGGAATATTTATTACGGCTGCTGGCCGTCGGACGGCCATTGGCTTATATGCGCAGTTTTTTTGGCATCATCGATTTGCTGGCGATTATGCCGACATACATTTCCCTGTTTTTACCCGGCACACATTATCTGCTGGTTATTCGCAGCATGCGTGTTTTGCGAATTTTTCGTGTGCTCAAGCTGGTTAAATATCTCAAAGAAGCACAATACCTGATGAATGCGTTGCGTGCAAGCCGCCGCAAAATAATCGTATTTCTGTTCAGCGTGCTCAGTCTTGTGATCATTTTGGGTTCATTGATGTACATCATCGAAGGGGAAGAACGTGGTTTCACCAGCATCCCGCGCAGTGTTTACTGGGCTGTTGTGACGCTGACGACGGTCGGATACGGCGACCTTACGCCGGCTTCTCCTCTCGGACAAGGGCTGGCAGCGCTCATCATGATTTTAGGATACAGCATCATCGCGGTGCCCACTGGCATCGTCACTGCGGAAATGACACGTTCAATCAGCAGCCAGGTGAGCACACAGGCCTGCCCCGAATGCAGCGCTGAAGGGCATGATTTTGATGCGGTCTTTTGTAAATATTGCAGCGCTAAACTATAATATGTTGCTACCATGAAATCGTATTTTAAAAAACCCTTTCCGTCTGATACTACCAGCTTTTTACAACTTGTTTTCGCCACGGTTTCCAACTCGTTAACCTGGCATTTCCGCAAACGAAACAGGCCGGTGCATTTGTGCGGATTAATAATTTATACCTCGTTGCCGTTATTGCATCCCCGGTTCGATTACAGTTGCCGCATTTTTTTTAGATATCTTAAAAAAATCGAACTGTACAAAAAATCTATACTCGATTACAATGCCGGAAGCGGCTGGTTATCCGTTTATGCAGCACAAAAAGGCGCCTTTGTTTCTGCTTTCGATCGACGAATTTTGGCAAAAGCCGTCGTGGGAAAAAATAGTATCGCAAACGATGTCTCGAAAAATGTGACGGTTTTGCCCCAGGATGAATTTGACATCGCGATCGCCGGGCTGGTTTTTGATTTTATTTTTATCCAACCGCAATCGGCGGCAGATTCAGTGAATGACGCACTCGTCGAGAAACTGATCGCGCGGGCCGGAAAAATTTTAGCGCCTGGCGGAAAAATTGTGTTTCTCACCCATGCCGCCAAATCCCCGCTATTTTTGCAGAATGAGCTGCAAGCGAAAGGTCTGTTGTTACATCACTGCAGCACGTTTTTCTTTGCATCTTTAACACTTTTTGAAATCACGAAAGCCGATGCCGCGTGTTGAATTCATCCTTGAAATTTACCAGAAATTAACTGTGTTGCAAAGCTTCGATCGCTGGACAGTTAACTGGTTTCTTACTCGTCGTCTCGGGCGTCAGGAGGTATTTCCGGCAGGTTATTTGGTCGTCCGCAAATCCATGCAAAATCACTACTTTAATGGGAAAAACGTATCTCGTTCAGCGCAGAGTGCGGACGCTGAGCCTGCCAAAGCGGGGGCATTTTCTCCTCTTGTCCGAAACGTGCCCCTTCGATAAACTCAGGACATCGCTTCGGCAAGCTCAGGGGAAGCTTCTCTACGCACGCTGAAAAAGCAGACGAAGAGAAAATTCATGTCCTGGCTGCTGTATGGGGAAAGCATGCAGACCCGGCCTGATATCACCTGCTCGCGGGATTGACGACCCCATAAAATTAACGAAACATCAAAGAGAATAATTTTTTGAGATTTGACATTTACAGAAGGATTGCATTTTTCCCTGAGAAAGTGCCGATCTAATGGCAAGGGAATCTTTGAAAAATAAGTGTCTGAATTAGTGTTACGACGACTAAACTGCGATTGGAGTTATTAAACGTGTTAAGAAAAATATTGCCAAAACTCATCGTTTTTCTTTTGATCATCTCGTTCATCGGTTATAAAGAATACGTTGCCCCCTATTGGCGCTATCACATTAACGAATGGGTTTCAAAAAGTAGTCCTGCCTATCGGGTCGTGCTCGAAAACGGGCTTGGATTGGCGATGTATTCCGGCAGTAAGCCGCACGTGGGAAAAATCGCCGGGCTGCAAAAGGGTTTGATTCTCACTCAGTACGGCAAAAACCTCATTGGTGAGGGTTATGGATTCGGGTTGCCGATGATCGTCGTCAACGGCGCCACCTGGCTGGCTTCAAAAGCCAAAACCGGAAAATTCGTGCACGGTGATACGACGATTTTATCAAAACAATATATTTTTGATACGCGTGAAAATGATGTGAACTTTCCCCGCCGTCGCTACACGCCGTTGCAACCCATCGGCAGCGTGCGTATCGATTACCTGATTTACAAGAACAGCATCGAAGTGCATGCGGATATGCGCGGCCTGGTCGATGTTGATTACAAGTATATTTATTTCATGAACGAGCAATCCGGAAAACATTTTCGTCATGGTTTAAATGCCATCGGCCGCAAAATTGATTTAATCCAGTGGCAGGCGCCTTTACCCATGGCTATGCTGGGGATTCACGCACCACGACTGGGTATAACTTACTGGGTTAAAGATAAAATGGAAACCCTTAAATATCTCGGTCGGGAAACACTTGCCCGCTGGCATTGGTGGGGACACGAATCCACTAATTGGGCCGGTTGTGATCTGCGTCTCGATAACAAATCTCCCACATTCAAATATACCCTCACTATTGATAAAATCTCCCGCAATTGAGCCCTTTACGCCAGTACAAGTCCTGCCATTTCACTTGATTGTTTGGCCATAAATAGTAAATTTTACTGAAACAACGCACTGTCGGCTATTGCCGGGCGCTAAATCCGCTTATCCCGGTATTTTAACTCAGCTGATCCTATGGCGCTCGGCTGTTAAAGAATACAAAGAAAGAATTCACTATCGCACGTTTTGAAATCTTAAGTACGGGATGCTGGCCGTGCACGGCGTTGGAAACCCTCGCTGGTGCACCGACAAAAAAGCTTCCACCGGAATTGCAACAGGAACGGGAAATATTTTGGCGGCAGGTGAGTGAAGAAAACCCGACGCTATTCAATGGAAAATTGATTTCCCTGCAGGACTGGTCTGCCGGAGAGCAGCTTCAACTCACGCTCGGCAAGACCTGTTACCGCGATCAGCTTTTCTCCAATAAAATGGCCTGTTTGTGGCGGGGAAATAATCATTCCGCTTGGCTATCCCGTGCTCTGGGGATCAGCGCGATTTTGCAGACGGCGGATGACAAAATCGTGTTCATGCAGCGTAGCCGCCTGGTTGGTGAGTATCCCGGTCTGCTCGACGTTCTCGGTGGACATATCGATATGCCGGCTGAAAAGGAAAGAATCACGCCGGAATTGATTTTTGCGGCTATAAAAAAAGAAGTGTGTGATGAAGTCGGGCTCAATTCTGCACAGGTGCAGATTAAAAATTGTCTGGGATTGCTGCAAAACAGCGAAATTGATAAACCCGAACTGCTTTTTTATGCAACGACAGGTTTAAACTCAGGCGAAATTAATAAGTGCGCTTCTGTGGCAAAAGAGAATTTTGAATACGAGCACCTGCTCTTTATCACAGCGACCCCGGCAGCCTTTAATTTGTTTCTGACAAAAAAATGTGATAAATTCACCCCTTCTGCAGAAGGCTGCCTCACCATTTTTAAAAAACAAATCAATGGATAAAAAGAGCGATCATAAAAATGAAAATAAAAGGTTGTTTTTTAACCGCTGCTATAACCTTGATCCTGTTGCAAGCCTGCGCACCAAATTCGATAAATGTGCGCACCATCGATGGTCAATATTTGCCCCGAACTTTCAAACCCATCATCGGTGTGGCTGCATTACAGCAAGAGCTAAACAGAATTTTAGCCGATCCTGCCATCGCACCAGTCAATAGCGGCGTCATCATTTCCAATTTGCGCGATGGTTCGATTTTATATGAACACAATGCGTATAAATTATTTCACCCCGCTTCGACGATGAAATTATACACCTCGGCAGCGGCTTTGAACTACCTCGGCCCTGACTATACTTTTCTCACCCGTCTGGCGATCGATTCTACCGCAGTGATCGCTGATACTTTGCGCGGTAATATTTACATTATCGGCGGCGGAGACCCGGTATTTTCTTTGTCAAACTTGGCCGCACTCACTCGTCAATTGGTCGATCTCGGTATTCGCTACATTAACGGCGATATCGTGTGCGATGCCGAATTTCTCGACGATTTGCCGGTCGGCGAGGGTTGGATGTGGGATGATGCCGGCGCCTGGTATTCCGCTCCGTTAAGCGCCCTGTCGATTCAGGAAAATTGTGTCGATATCATCGTCAATGCGGCTAAAAAAAACGGTGATCCGGTGCAAGTCTCACTCTACCCAAAAACCCAATATGTAATAATTAACAATACCAGCACAACCCTGGACAGCGCCACTTATTTTGCTCTGCGGTTCGATTCCACAAAAGTTTTCGAACATTTTCGCGTAGAGCGGCGTTGGCGGGAAAAAGAAAATATCGTCGATGTCAGCGGGTTTTTCGGTGACTGGTATGCGGAAGGTCGCACAACAGTGGATATCGTCGATGCGCCGCGTTATTTCGGTATGCTTTTTCGCGAAACGTGTGAGAATATCGGCATTGGAATACAGGGAGAGACCGTTTTCGGAGTAACACCGGTTGCACGCAAAATTATCGCCACCCATCGTTCGCAGCCGTTGGCGCAACTGCTGGCGGCGATGAATAAACCCAGCAGTAACCTGTGTGCGGAATTGTTTCTGAAAACCGTTGGCGCTGTTTCAAGTGGCGAACAGGGAACGGCGAAAAAAGGACTGTATTATTTGAAGAATTTACTCAATAATTGGGGAATCGATACCACGCAAATAAACCTGGCGGATGGTTCCGGCGTTTCGCGATATACCCTGGTAAACGCGGCCTCCACCCATCAATTATTACAGCAGCTATACAAACAGTTTCAGTGGCGGCATGAATTTATCGCTTCGTTGCCCGTCGCCGGAGTCGATGGAACCCTCAAATCGCGCATGCGTCATTCAGCGGCCGAGGGGGTTGTGCATGCGAAAACCGGCACTCTCAGCGGCGTGTCGGCATTGGCTGGTTACACGACCTCAGCAGATGGTGATGAATTGGTTTTTTCGATCACCATGTCACATTTCGTCGGCAAAGCCAAAGTGTATCGCGACGCTCAGGATAGAATTTGCGATGCGATTTCACGTTTTCAAAAAGAGAAAAAATGAGGGGACTCAATGGCACGATTAGACATCAGTTGTGCTAGGCGCAAGCTGAAATCAGTTCAACTTGCAGACAATATTTTTCGCATTGGGCGCAACGAAGAAAATGATCTGGTTCTCGCGGATCAAACCGTATCACGATTTCATGCATCGATCCAGGTACGGGCAGAACTGGGGTTCTTTGAAATCGAAAATCTGAGCACGACAAACCCACTCTTTCATAACGGCCGCGAGCTGCACCGGCCAACCATGCTTTTCGATCACGATATTATCGAGATTGGGGTTTATCGCTTGTACTTCATCGAATCTTGATTCATTTCAAATTATATTGCAAAAGACGTCGTTCCGATTGCTGCAAACCGGTTTGAGCAGTATTCGATTTTCATGGCAGCACTCTTTCCCATCATCGAAATTCCCGCCAAATAATATTTTGCTCATTTGTTTATTAAATAATTATCAAAATCTTTCGACAAGTTACAAAAAAATGCCGATTTAATAGTGATGTTACTGTCTTTCTGATCTGCACCTCACCGTCCGTTTGCCTGTTAATGTACTTTTTTTTATTTGCCTTTTTTACAAAAGTGATCGTATTGTCAAAAGTTTTAAATGAATATAATTTGCCTTTTTAAGGGAAACAGAATATGTTCACTCGCTACCCTTCCATAAAACTTTTCTATCAAAATAGTTTTTCATGCCTCATTTTGGAGTATATCCCATGAGTTCAGATATAAAAAATGACCGGCGAAAATATTACCGCATGCATTTTAAAAATCAAAAAAACGGGCGGGCGGAGTTTGTCTTTCCGGATGAATCACGAGTCCGCGCACGCTTGCTCGATGTTGGCGGGGGAGGTCTGCGATGTGCCGTACCACGGGAAGAGAAAAACATCCCTGCGATCAACACCTATTTTGACAGGATTTATGTCTTTTCAACCTTGTTTGGAAATCCACTCATCTTTTCCGGAATCGTACGTCGACAAAAAGCCCTTTCCGGCCGGCAGGGTATCGAACTCGGGGTTGAATTTTCTGCTGTGTTATCGAATATCCATGAGATCAATGAAGAGAAAGAACTCATCCGCAACAGGAATAAAAGCAAAGAGTTAAACAGAAATTTTTTCATCGCCCGTCTGCAGCAATCACAACCTTACACGAAAGTGCGCGATGTCCAGCGCCGGGTGGAACGACGAACTGACCTGCATTATAATTTTCATGACATTGCCTTCGGCTTGCCGCCGGAAGAGCGCTGGTGGTTCTATTGTGTCATCGATTCCCTGAAAAATACCGGTCAGAATTTTCAAAAGGGCTTACTGGTGGAATATCTTGATCTTTGCCGCAAAGGCACGGCAAAGTTTCAGCAGACATGAGGCGCTCTATGCTTTGCCATGAATCAATTGATGATTCGGCGGGCGCTACGAAATTGCCCCAGCCGGTACTTGCTAAAATCGCCGGCAGTTGAATCAAAGCTGTTAATTTTGACATGCCCGCTTGAGTGAATATACTTTTTCTTGCCGAGATAAATGCCCACATGGGTAATTTTATTCTCCCGCGGCCCGAAAAACAGCAAATCGCCACGCTGCAAATTTTCGAAATGTTCTCCTGCCGATACTTCCATTCCCTGCCGTATTTGCTGGCTGGCGTCACGCAGCAAATCGATGCCGTTCCATTTGAAAACCGACTGGGTGAAACCTGAACAGTCGACACCTTTGGGGCTGTTTCCTCCCCATAAATAGGGCAATCCTTTGAATTGCAACGCTGTTTTTATCACCTCGCCGACATCTGCAAGACCGGGATGCAACCATTGATCGAGGGGAATACAATCTGCCGTTTTAACATAGCCGGTTTGCCCGGACGCCCATTTCACAACAGACCATCGAGGCCCATTGCTCACCACTTTTAAAATATTGCCGCCGACCACATCGGATTTTATCATACTGCCCATATTCGGTTTTTCATAGATTTTCCCGGCAAGTTTGTGATAAACCAGATGTTGCCCGCTTTGCCAATCATGTTTCTCAGCGGTAGTCATTTTTTCAAAAAAAGTGCTGTTTAACCAGCCGAGGTAACCATCGCTCACCCGGGCGTAGTACCAGCCTTTTTTCTTTTTTAATATTTCAATGAAAGAACCCATCATCACCTGATTGACAAGCTCTGCCGAATACCCCGGTTTTGCCCGCACATTGCCGACGCTGACCCTGACCAAACCCCATTTATTATCCCCCACGGCACTATCGGGCAACACGGCTATTTTTATCTCAACCGGGGGCTGGATCGCAGATTGTGCAAGCTTTTCGAACAAGACTTTTTTTGCCGCAGGGTTATCCACCTCGCCGCGAATTACCAGTGCTTGCCCTTCGAAAGCCGGCGCCACATCAAAGACAGCGAGCCGACGATCGGGACAAAACTGCATTTTTGTTTCATGGATAATTTGGATGATTTCTGCCGGGGGTTGTTGCGGGTTATTCCTGCAAGCGAAAAGCAGCAGCAGGATGAGATAACAGATGAAAAAGTGATAACGCGGGTTCAGTCGAAACATAATGAGTCTCTTAAGCTACTAAAAAAGTTACTATTCAACTATGTTTGGGAGTTGGCTGATGCCTGGCCGGCTTAATACAGTAGATATTTTTCCCTTTTCCGGGTAAAGTTTTGTAAATCTTCCTGCCATGAGGCAATGATTTTTTGCGCATTGTCGCCTCTCAGGATAGCGTCGGCGAGGTCGCGTTTGCCGGAAAGTTTTTGTAGCCATTTTCTTTTCAACTGGAACTGTTGCGGATAGGTTTTCTGTAAAAGTGTGAGCAGGGTCAGAGTAAATTTCACCGACCGGTAACTGGTCGCGTTGAGGATGCTCACTTCAACGCCCTGACATAGTTGCCCCGAAAACTTATTGTTCGTCGCTATTCCTGCGATGTCAACCGGTGTAAATTGCACCGGTTTCAGGCGGATTCCGGTCATGCCTGCTTTTTTTAGCAGAGTAATCAATGTTTGACTTTTGACCCACGGCGCGCCGAAGTTCTGAAATGGGGCGCGTGTGCCGCGTCCTTCGGAAACGTTGGTGGCCTCGAGCAGGCCCATCCCGCAATAAAGCAGCGCAGTCTCGGTCGTGGGCATATTGGGTGATGGTGGAACCCAGCTCAATCCGGTATTTTCAAAATGCATCGAGCGTTGCCAGTTTTTCATTTTGATAACGCTGAGGTCGAGCGTGTTTTTCGTTTCAAGCCAGCCCTCCCCTTTAAACATCAGCGCCAGCTCACCAACTGTCATGCCGTGTCGCATTGCGATTGGCTGAATACCGACAAAGCTTCGCAGACCAGGCTCAAGAACCGGCCCTTCGATCATCTCACCGCCGACAGGGTTCGGGCGGTCGAGAACAAAATAGCGCAGACCGAAATCAGCAGCAGCTTGCATGGTTTTGCTCATCGTACTAATATAGGTGTAAAAGCGTGTCCCCACATCCTGAATATCGAAGACCAAAGCATCGATATTTTTAAACATATGCGCTGTCGGTGAACGGGTGAGGCCATAAAGACTGTAGGCCGGAATTTTGAGTGAATCGAGCTGTACCGAGTTTATTTTTTTCCCCGCTTCCTCACGTCCCCGGATACCATGTTCGGGGCCGAAAATCGCATTCAGTTGCACATCATCATGGGATTTCAGCAGATCGATAATATGTATGCCACGACTGCTGACCGCTGTCTGGTTGATGATAAGACCGACTCGCAAACCTTTTAACGGCTGAAATTCGGTTGCGACCAGATTATCAAGCCCGGTTTGTGTTTGCGTTAAGCCGGCGCTGGTGCAGAAAAATGCGAGCACGTAAAAATAAAGAAGTATTTTTTTCATCAGTGTCATTTTTCGTATTTATTTAATAATTATCGCTCGGAGGAATTTTCCCTGCCTGTCAATGGTTGTAGTCCGTTATTTTCCATCGGAGTTAATGCGTGGTTTTTTATAAAACTAAAAAGCAGCAATCGCATCTGCCGAAAAGTCCGCGCGCATTTCTTCACCCAGTTGCGTCACATTCTGCTCATCCGTAAAAATCCGGTAGGGAATACGCAAAGGTTCGTCCCCGCTTCTTTCCAGCTTCAATATGCCCGATGTACCTTCTATAGATGTTGCAATATGAAATATTTTGCAGAACCAGTCCATCCAGTTGGTCGTGCTGTTAATCATCGATGCGGCTTCTTCCTGCTGCGCGGCATGGGCGCCGGGATTTTTCAACTGACCGACTAAAACGAGATGATCCATCGCCCGCGTGGCGGCAACATAAAGCAGCCGTTTTTTCTCGGCGATAATTTTTTCGCGATTGCGCCTTTCGGTGATTTTTTTGATCAGCGTACCCGTGGGTTCGTATTCGTTTTCCGGGTCGACGACGTCGGTGCCGCATTCAAAGGTGAGCTGTCGCTTCAGTTTGTCGTCCTCACCAATTTCCAATTCAGCGGTAACGTCGCCGAAAGTTGTCGCTGTTTTATCGCCGAAGTTGAAGCCGGCGTTCAGGTCGGGCACGAACACCATGGGGAATTCCAGCCCCTTAGACTGGTGCACGGTCATCAATTGCACCGTACCGCCGAGAATAGCATCGACGTCGGCTTCCCCTTCTTCTTCGATAAAATCGATGCGTTCGTTGAGCCATTCGGTGAAGGAAAGAAAATCATCCTGCACACTCATCGTTGCGTTGCGCGCATAATCGAGCAGTTTTTCGATATTGGACAACGCCTGTTCGCCGCGTTTGCCGCGCGCCAGAGCGGCGTAGTAGCAGCCTTCATCGAGCAGCAGACGCAAAAATTCGATGAGCGGCAGTCGACGGCACAATTGCTGCCAGCGCTGCAGCAAAGCAAAAGCTTGTTTCAAAGCAGCCTGATCCGCCTCGCTGCATTGCCGCACAATGGTCGTGTCTTCTTTTAAAGAAAATGTGAGTTTTTGCCACAGCGTTTCGCCTCTGCCGAGCCGCGAGATGAGAAAAATCGCATCATCAGTGACGTGGCAAACGGATGAACGTAGGAATCCGGCGAGATAAATCGAATTTTCGCTGTCGGCAAGAAATCCCAGGATGTTGCCGATATCCATGATTTCCCGGCGCTGGAAAAAGCCGCGGCCGCGCACGACGATAAAATCGATATTCTGCCGCCGTAACGCTTCCTCGTAAACCTTGAGCTTGGTGCGGCGGTTGAGCAAAATCGCGATGGCTGCTTTGCCGGCGGCAGCGCGCTCACGCACGGATTCGTAGAGCGGATCATCTCCGGTGAGCGCCTCTTTTATTTTTCCTGCGATGAGCATGCCTTCTTTGGTGAAAACATCCAGTTCGATATCATCGTCGCCCAACTGCAAGGCTTCATCCTTTTTTTGCACACTGCGTTTGGCAAACAGAAATTCGACACTGCCTTGTTTTTTATTGCCGGAACAGATGAGTTTTTGCGGTTCGGATTCAAATTCGTCGTAGACTTTTTTGCTCATCAAAGCATCGAAAAATACATTAAAAAAGTGGATCGGTTTGGCGGCTGATCTGAAATTGTCACTGAAAATAATTTTACCTGATTTGACGGTCTGGTCGGAATCAAAATGCTGCCTGTACTCTTGCTCGTAATTCTTCTCCCCATGTTCATCGAGCACAAGATTAAAATCAGCCGCATGCGTTTGCCGTGCCTGATTGGCCCGGGCCAGACCATCTTTAACTTTGCCGAAAAGAGTGACGTCGCCGCCGCGGAAAGAGTAGATGGCTTGCTTTTCATCGCCAACGATGAACAAGCCATCGCCGAATAACTGCCTATTGGAATCAGAGGCCAGCAATTGGACAATGTCCCACTGCAAACCGTTGGTGTCCTGAAAATCATCGACCATGATGTAGATGAATTTTTCGCGCAATTCCTGCAAAATGTGCTCTTGTTTTTCAGCCTGCAACAGCGCCAGCACCTTCAACTGCAAATCCTGAAAGTCGAGAAAATGCTCTTTGGCTTTGTTGTCACGATAAGCATTCAGGCAATAGAGTGCAATACGGGCTAACGATTTACAAATTTCGAATCCTTCTTCTTCCACCGCTTCGTTGATTAGAAAATTATCAAAATTGGCTAACTTCATCAGGTTGCGCACTTGCAGAAAGCTAACGCGCAGCAATTCCAGTTTATCCGGATTGGCCGCCCACGCTTTGGCGTTGGACCCGCTGAGATTGCATAATTCTTCGATCTCGTTTTTAAGCGCTACAACTTTCTCAAGCTCAATTTCACCGACAACAATTTTCTCCAGTTCCGCGATAAACAGCGGCAGCACTTCGAGCAAACGCAAACGTCGCATACTTAACTTGGAATCATCGTCTTCCGGTTCCGGCCGCGCTTCTTTCAGGCCGGCGGCCGCCTCCCTGAGCGGCGTATTCTCTAACAATTTGTGGGCGATCTCGATAAAAGTATTCTTTTGACAGGCATGCAGCTTTTCCAGAAATGCCGGCCACGCCAAATCGAGGTATTCAGCAAGCCAGGGTCCGGTGTGTTCTCTTTTCTGGATGATATCATAAATCGTGCGGGTAATTTCAGATTTTGACCATTCCCGGCTGAGCACGGCCAAATCCGGTTGGTCCTTTTTTTCCGCCAGTTCTTTCATGCAGCGGTCGATGACTTTCTTCAGAAAGAAAATTTTATCGTTCTCATCCATGACGCGAAAATAGGGATCGATCTGCGCTTCGATGGGGTATTGCCGCAGCAGATTGGCGCAAAATGCATGAAACGTGCTGATGCGGTTTTGCAGGAAATCGTCCTTCAAAGAACGAAAATGATCGTTGCCGCTACGTCCGATTTCAGCGTCGATGGCGGCATAAATGCGTTCTTTCATTTCCACCGCCGCTTTGTCGGTGAAGGTGACGACCATTATTTGTTCGAGGGAGAGTTCTTCTTCCCGCAATATTTTAATGATGCGGCGTGTGAGCACCGCCGTTTTTCCTGCTCCGGCGCCTGCGGACACGACCAGGTTGCGGGAGGTGTCGGTGGCGAGATGTTGAAACAAGGTTGGGTAAAATTTTTGTTTAGGCATTTTCTATTACTGATTTATAAGTGATTGATATCTAAATTAATACAAAGTTGAAGAATCCTCTCTCATGCTTGGATAATGAACCGGATTCGAATTTATTCATTAGATCATTAAGTCGGTTCTCGACCTCAGGTTTGAGATGGCCCCCAGAGTCTGTACCACTTTGCAGGTTGTTTAAGGTTTGTTAATTTTCTACAGTTGTTGTTTTCTTTTCCCTTGAATTGTCTTGGCGAATGGCAAGTGTAGTGAGGATCAAAGTCAAGACCGTACCGTTTTTTGGCACGCCGCAGGGTAGTCTTTACTTTGACCGCAACGGAGCATATTTTTCGCTAAAAGACAAGAAAAGAATTTATTTGTTATTTTCAAAATAAATTATCGCCGGCGTTTTGTAATTTAAAGCCGGGTGCGGCCGTTCTTTGTTATAAAATTCCATGTAGGCACAACGCCCTGGTGGAGTTACGGTACTGTCCTGTAATCATGCAGGTAAATACCAATCAATGATTGCGACCAGATACATGAAGCCGGAAGCCATAGGAATATACGTAATATCGGTGCTCCAGACCTAGTTAATGCGGTTGATTTTCACATTTCTAAGCAGGTAAGGAAAAACACGATGTTCCTTTGTAGGCACGCTCAGATTTGGCTTCGGATAAATCGCTGCAATGCGCATGATACGCATCAGGCGCTGCACCCGCTTGCGGTTCACAACGTGTTCAGCCTGCTTGAGCGCCTCGGTGATTTTGCGACTGCCATATGAAGGGCCAGCGGGTGTAAATCTCATCGATCGCGCACATCAGCAGGAGATTGGCTTTACTTGCCCGAGCCGGCTGATAGTAATAAGACGACCTGGAGCTGGCCTATCTGCTGATAAAGGCGGTCTCACAAAGCAGAATCACTATGAGAGACTGTTTTACTTTTGCTGCGGCTATCGGTAAAAATATCGCCGATGTTTTCGAGCAGGTGTTTTTTCCACTTGCCAATTTGATTTGGATGAACCTGATAAATGGTAGATAGTTCACTCAAGGTTTTGTCGCCTTTAAGCGCGGCAAGAGCAACTTTAGCTTTAAAAGTCGGGGTGAAATTTCGTCGTTTCATACTGCTAACTTAATCCTCTTAGGTGAATAATTCCACCTTAATCAACTGTCCAGTTTTTGGGGGCCAGCAGCACAGTCTTTTGTTTTTTTCGGATAAAAACAATGGCCCCCGCACTTGCTTCAGGCTTTGCAAGTACGCTATCAGGGCTTTAAACAAAATCCCAGACAGCGGCAAATATCTGTGCACACCACCCTTTTCCTGAACCCAAATAGGCCGGGATTGCAGGTCAATATCTTCGATATCGAGCTTGAGAACAGTTTGCAACCTGAGCTCTGTGAAGCCAAAAAGCATGTTTATTATCAGGGTTATCAGGCCGGTGGGAGAAGTGGCCTTGTGAGAAAAATGATCGAGAATTCGCTTGAATTCAGCCTCGGTGAGAAAGTGCGGTGTCTTCTTTTCGATTTTGGGAACAGGAAGCCCGGTAGCGATATGTCTTCGATGATTTTGTCGAGCTTGAGAAAATGATAAAATTGCCGCAGCGCCCAGACACGGTTCTTGATGATATGCGCTGAGGGAGAGCCGAACTCAGCAACGAATGTCAAAAGATGCTTGTAGTTGATATCGTGAATCGAAGTCTTGGAAACCGAATCGCAATATTGCGTGAACTGTTTCAAGCGAGTGGTACAGGCTTCAATGGATTTCGCAGAAAAATTTGAGACTTGACAGTAATGTAAAAAATTGTGCAACATAAGAGTGAAGCATGGGGAGACCTCCAGCTGTAAATCTTTTATCTGAAGTAATTTACAAATGGTTTCCTTATGCTTCCATAATAATTTAATAAATGCGCGGCAATCGTTTCGCGCGCGCAAGATAAATGGGGCAAATCAAAAACTTAATAAGTCCAATCTATGTGAATTCGCAACCATCACAAATGTGCCTAACGACAAAGAGTTCGCAGCGGACGCATTTTTTGCGTCCGTCTGCAACTCATGGTTGTGCGGAGCCCGCCGGGCGCTGTATTGGATTTTTAATCAAGGGTTTTGAGGGGCAGAAACAAAAATTTTGGCAGGAAGCAGGATACCAACTTGCACTGTTTCGGTGTTCATCAGGAATTTATGCAGCGTTGTGATCAATCTTTTGGTTTTCACCATAACAATGCCCGAAAGTCCGGATATCGTTAATCCATTAACATGATTTATTTAAAATGAAAAAGAAGCCTTCAGAAAAATGGACCCATATTACAAAAAATTGGATAATTAAAAAAATTTACAATCCGGCACTTAATCTGTGCCAGAAAATCAAATCGATTTTATTTTAAGAACTTGCGAGTGCTCGAAATCCGCCAACGAGGCCGTTTTTCACTTTTCAAAAACGGCCTCGTTGGCTCTGTTTTGTGTAATTCCAAAGGGATCAAGCCAAGGCATGCGCTCGCTGCAAAAAGCGCAGCCGGCTCGTTTGTCGGAAAATTCCAGGTGGAGATTTCGGCGTTTTCCGGGGTTTCCGTTAGGATCAAAGTTAGAGCACTCTCAAACGAAGAGTTTACCGGTTTTTGAGTTCTGTCGCAGGAAACAAGTGAGAGCAATTAAATAGAAAACAGGCAATTGAAATTCTAATCGAGCAAGCGGCTCCGGCCATTAGACCGGAGTGCGCCTCTCACAGCACCTGTCCATCGACCGGCTCAGGATAAACTCCCGGCTGTCGTAAGCGGCGGTTTTGCTTCGCATAATCTTCGATTTTGAAGTAGTGCAACCACCCTTTCATCAAGATTTAACTTTGCAATCCGTTCGTCAAAGGTCATCGGGCTGGTCTTGCGGGTAATCAATTTGATCTTCTCTTTTAGCCATTTTAAGGAAAGATATCCGCGACTAATTGGTACTGGCACCGTGCCCAACTTGTACTGCAAAAGCGCAAGCAAGGCTTTTCATCCTTTCAAACAACTTGCCAACTCCTGCATAAAATAAAATTCAAGCTACATTTCACCGGACGGATACTGTGCCATGTGATCATCCCTCAGCCTTTTAACACATAAAAAAGCGATTTGATGGATTTCTTCAAATCGCTTTTTAAAATTTCAATTGATCAAACTCAACACAATTCTTCGAATTAGTGAGGACATCAGCAAAAAACCATCCTGCTGGTTAGCGATACCATCAGCAGAAAGCGCTGATTTCATCACAGTGATTACATATTGGTAAAATGCAGCGACTCCGCCAATTCGGGATCGTTCATCGGCACCAGTTTGTTACCAGTGAGATTTCGCCAGAAAATACTCATAAAAACACCGCCGATCCCCAGCATTGCTGTAAAGTCGAGCCAGGAAAAATGAGCCGAATGTTTGTGAAACGTCGGCAGCACCAGCCAGTAAATATCGAGCCAGTGGATGAAGAGAAACCAGAACCCCATCACCCATAAAAGTTTCAAGTTACGTTTGGAAGAACGGGTGACGAGAATGATAAATGGCAGGACAAAATGGCCCAAAACGATAACCATGCTGACTGTTTTCCAGCTTCCTTGCCAGCGGTGGAGAAACCACACGGTCTCTTCGGGAATATTACCATACCAGATGAGAAAATACTGTGAGAAGGCAATATAAGCCCAAAACACCGTAAAGGCGAACAGCAATTTAGCTACATCCTGATAATGCTCGATGGTGATCACACCTTCGAGAAAACCTTTGGCCCGCAGAAACAAAGTCACCAGCAAAAGTGTCGCCAGCACAGCCAGCACGGTGCCGGAAAAGATATAGACTCCGAAAATCGTCGAGTACCAGTGCGGATCGAGGGACATCAGCCAGTCGAATGAGGCAAATGTTAAGCTGAGTGCAAAAAGCAGCATGCCGGGAGCGCTGATCTTTTTAAATTTTTCGGTGATGCCGGCTGTGTGTTCTATATCCTGTTTTACCGATAATCTAAACAAACTCATGCTCAAAATAATCCAGATAGCGAAATAGCCGATGCCGCGAATGGTGAAAAAAGTCGGGTTGAGAAATCCGGCTTTACCGAGAAGCAGGTGATCTTTGGCCACCACGTCCGCATGGCTCCAGTGATATAATTCGTGCATACCGAGAACGACCGGGATAAAAAAGAGCAGCATCCACGGCAGCACAGCCATCAGGCTCTCGGAAAATTTCCGCAGAACAACGCTCCACACGGCGCCGGTGAGGTGGTGTAACAAGGTAAAAAACAATCCACCCAAGCCGATGGTTACCCAGAATACAAATGCGGTCAGGTAGGAATGGAACATCTGCCCCGGCGAGATAGCGAAATAACCGATGGCCGTCAAAACCAGGCCGGTCAGGCCGGCGAAAAGTGCAAAAGTGCCGAATTTACTGCTTTCTTGCAGGCGTATATTTTCTCTGTTTAAATCCATAACGAACTCGCTTTTCCTCCGGCTATTCGCCTTTTGATGCGCTTGATTTTCCTTGCATTTTACGTAAGTGGGCCACGATGGCCCAGCGGTCCCGCACAAGGATCTGATGACGATAAGACGGCATGGTGCGCACGCCGTTGCTGATAACGTTGTATAAATAACCGTCGGTAAAATTTTTCACTTTATCACTCAGGAAATCCGGAGGCGGCAACAAGCCTTTTTGCTGAACAAGGCCTTTACCATCGCCGTTGTTATTATGGCACGGGCTGCAATAGATATTGTAGCGTTCGGCGCCGCGGACGAGCAGCTTTTCATTTATTGGCAACGGATTGCTGGTCAATTCGTTGCCGGCAGCATCTTTGCCGAGAAAGAATTCACTATTGCTGCGCAAATCACCGCGGGCGATAGTGCCCGCAACCGGCATGCGCATAGACGAACCGTTGATAAAGAATTTGCTCAGCGACTGCGGTTTGTATTTTTTCTGGCTATCCATGTTAGGGTTGAGGTGAATGGGCGGTTTGTCGGAAACAGTGCCCTGAAAACAACCGTTGAAAAATATCGTAAATATGAATGCAGCCGAAAGCAGAATTACCGTGCTGTGCGTGAGGTAACTATTGACCAATTTTCTCATTCTCATTCTCAATAATTATGATAAAAAAGGGTTATTTCGCCTCGATAAATTCGAGGGAGGTTCCGCCGATCGATTCTAAAAACGCTTTGGTTTTCTGCGGCTCAAATTTGCTATCGCCGGCTTCGATACTGACCATAAAACCGTCGTCTGTGACTTTGGCAAATTGCTCTGAATAAAACAAATTATGGAAGAGCTGCGGCAGACGGTTGAGATGAAACATACCGAAAACCGTCGCAACGGCCGCAAATAAAATCGTCATTTCAAATGTGATGGGAATGAAAGCCTGATGACTGAAAAACGGTTTGCCGGAGATAACCAGCGGATATTCCACGGCGCTTACCCACCATTGCAACACCATACCGCTGGTGCAGCCGATAAACCCGGCGATTCCGGCGACATATCCTAACTTGCTTTGCTTTAATCCCATCGCATTGTCCATGCCGTGCACCGGGAAAGGTGAATGCACGTCAAACTTGCGGTAACCGGCATCGCGTACTTTTTCGGCTGCTTTCAACAGCTCGCCGGGGTTGGCGAATTCGGCCAGAATTCCCAGGATTTTTTTATTCTCTGTACTCATCTTTTAGCTCACTCTTTCAATTTCAGACTTTATGATGATCGTGTGCGTGTGGGTTTGCTTGTGGCAAAATAAATTTCACTTCTGCCATGGCGATCGTCGGTAAAAAACGCAGAAAAATCAGAAACAGCGACATAAAAATACCGATGGTGCCGACATAAATCCCGACATCGAAAATCGTCGGAGAAAAATAATCCCAGTTAGCGGGGATAAAATCTCGCGAAAGCGAGGTTACAGTGATGACAAATCGTTCGAACCACATGCCGACATTGATCAGGATCGAGGCGATAAAAAGTACGATTGGTTTAGTGCGCATTTTCTTACTCCAGAAAATTTGCGGCACTGCCACGTTGCAGGTGATCATGATCCAGTATGCCCAGGCATAGGGGCCGAATGCGCGATTGATAAATGTAAATTGTTCGTATTCATTACCGCTGTACCAGGCGACGAAAAATTCACAGCCGTAGGCGTATCCCACCATATAACTCGTGAGCAACATGATCATCGCCATATTGCCGAGGTGTTTATTGGTGATAAAATTTTTCAGCCCGAAGAAGTGCCGTACCGGAATCGCCAGTGTCGTTACCATAGCAAAACCAGAAAAAATGGCGCCAGCGACGAAATAAGGTGGAAAAATCGTCGTGTGCCAGCCGGGGAGCTGCGCGATGGCAAAATCGAAACTCACAACGGTGTGTACTGAAAGCACCAGCGGCGTCGAAAGACCGGCGAGCAACAGATAAGCTTTTTCATAATGTTGCCAGTGGCGGTTGGCGCCACGCCAGCCGAGTGAAAAAGCTGCCAGCACATATTTGCGGATGCCTTTTTTTGCCCGATCGCGCAAGGTCGCCAGATCAGGGATGAGACCGACATACCAGAACATCAGCGAAACGATGAAATAGGTGCCGACGGCAAAAACATCCCACAGCAACGGGCTGCGGAAATTGGGCCACATACCCATCTGGTTTGGCAGGGGAAACATGTAATAGGCCATCCATACGCGGCCGACATGAATGCCGGGAAAGACAAGCGCACAGATAACGGCAAAAATCGTCATCGCTTCCGCGAAGCGGTTGATCGAGGTGCGCCAGCGCTGGCGCAATAAAAACAGAATTGCCGAAATCAGCGTGCCGGCGTGGCCGATGCCGACCCACCAGACAAAATTGACGATGGCCCAGCCCCAGCCAACCGGATTGTTGAGACCCCAGATGCCGGTCCCTTCCCAGATCAGATAGCCGATCATGCTCAGGCCGACAGCAGCGAGAACCACGGAAACCGAAAAGATGCCCCACCAGATACGTGGTGGTTTGTTTTCCACGATACCGCTTATCGTTTCGGTGACCGTATTAAAAGTGGGATTCCCCAGAATCAGGGGAACTTTACCGTTTGCAGTTGTTGCTGCAGTTGATTTTACTGAACTTTCCACAGGTTTATCATTCCGTTCTGATTAAAGATTATACATGCTCGGCATGTTCTTTTTTTTCAGCCGCCAGCGCTGTATTGAAATTGCGGATTTTTGCCTGATACGTGGTGCGCGGGCGGTTATTTAATTCAGCGATGATACTGTAATCACGATTCTGTTGCCGAACTTTCGAGACCTTGCTTTCGGGGTCGAGCATATTGCCGAAAACAATGGCGTCTGCCGGACAGGTCTGCTGACAAGCTGTGACGATATCACCATCTTTCAAGGACTTATTCTCCACCTTAGCCCGGTGCTTGGCCTCATTAATTCGTTGCAGACAATATGTACATTTTTCCATCACCCCGCGAAAACGAACCGTCACATCGGGGTTCATCACCATTTGCACAATTTCCGGCGTATCTTTGGTATAATTGAGAAAATTAAAATGACGCACTTTGTAGGGACAGTTGTTAGAGCAGTAGCGTGTGCCGATGCAGCGGTTATAAGTCATCACATTGAGGCCTTCCTTGTCGTGGGAGGTGGCTGCCACAGGGCAAACTTCCTCGCATGGCGCCATTTCGCAATGCTGGCAGGCAACCGGCTGCATAGCCATTTCCGGATTATCTTCATCGCCGGAGAAATAACGATCCATGCGCATCCAATGCATTTCACGGCCGCGATTGACCTGATCTTTACCGACGATCGGGATGTTGTTTTCACTCTGGCAAGCGATGGTGCAGGCGCTGCAACCGGTGCACGTTGTCAGGTCGATAGCCATCGCCCATTGATTGCCCTTATCATATTTATGTTCTTCCCACAACGATTTCAGCGGCGGGTGCTGTACCATTTCAGGAGCAAAATCAGGGTTCTTGCGATATTCATCGAGCGAGGCCTCGCGGATGAGCGCCCGGTCCTCCATCGAATTGTGATCCTGCGTATTGGCAACTTCCGCTGAATCACCCGTCGGCGTTATACTGCCGCCCTGCTGAAAATAACCGTATTGCAGCGATTGGATGGGGTAGATATCAACGCCAACGCCGTCGCCGATTCTGCCGGCGCGGCTGCGGCCATATCCCAGTTCCAGAGCGATTGTATTTTCAGCGAGACCGGGTTGCAGCCAAACCGGGAGGGTGATTTCACCGGCAGCCACCTTGACAGTCACGACGTCGCGGTTTTGTACGCCAAGTTTTTTTGCAGCGGCAACACTGATCAGCGCTACATTTTCCCAGGTCACTTTGCTCACCGGATCGGGCAGCTCGTGCAACCAGCCATTATTGGCAAAACGGCCGTCGAGCAGAGAATTTGAAGTAGCGAAAATGACATCAAAATCATCCGCAGAAGCCGGGGCGGTTGGGAAAGGATTGGCGCGCAGCGCTGCTGCGAGAGCGCTAATGCGCAGGCGCGGTCGCAATGGTGCAAGTGCGCTGTCCTGCAGAAGACCATCGTGCAAAACACGGCGCCGGTTTTTTTCAGATTGATCAAAAACTGAAAGCGATTTCCAGCTCTCCTGCATAATATCGTGGGAGGTTTTTTCTTCACCGGTAGCGAGAAAATGAAGCAGTTCATTTTCAGATTTTCCGGCAAAAAGCGGCGCGATAAGCGGCTGAATGATGCTGAATGTACCATCGCCGGCGCGCGCATCGCCCCAGGTTTCCAGCGTGTGCGTGCCGTTGATGTGCCATTCCGCTGCGGCACCGGTCTCATTGGCATGTAAACCGAGATGAATCGAATGCGTAAGTTTTTCAAAAGCCTGTTTAAAGTTCAGCTCACCGGGTGCATTGAATACGGGATTGCTATCGAGCAGAATTAATGTTGAAATGCGGCCGGATTCGATGTTTTGGGTGAGTTCCGCCAATTCGGCACGTGCCGGCACGGCCTTATCACGCAGTGAAAAATAACTGACCGTGGTGCCGTTATTTCGCAATGCGGCATTGATGGCAAAAACCAGCGCGTGAATTTCCGGGGCCAGCCGCTGCCCTGCTGCGACAAGGCTTTTTCCTGCTGCCCGGCGTAAATCTTTGGAGACTTCAGTGAGCCATTTTTTATCAAAATTGTGGGATGCATAATCTCCGAGTGTGGAAACATCGATATTCACACCCTGCGCTTTGAGCTCCAGCGCCAGGGCCGCAGTAAATGCGCCCATCTGCCGGGCCTGTACTTTGAGACGGTGGTCGGCCATGCCGCCGGTCACTGAAAATACCGGCTCGACAACATAGAGCCGGTTCATGTTATCTTTTTCAGAAGTAAGACGCCGGCCCTGGGCGAAACCTTTGTTATGACGGATATTATCCGGTTCGGTGAGCAGCAAATCAGCATCGAGAGAGAGAATAACTTGCGCTTTTCCCAGCGTAAAAACCGGTAGCGCTGGGGTGCCGGTTGCGATTTTTACACCAGCGATCTTATTTTCATCAGAGACGGGTTCATAGGTCACCCAGCGCGCTTTTGGAAAAGCATCGAGGAAAACCCGCTGCATGCGGGCCATCGTCGGTGATGACCAGGCATGGGAAAGCACAGCCAGGCCCTCACCGCCATTGGTTTTGTATTCTTCAGCAATTTTTCCCCAGCTTTCCGCAAATGCCTTCCATGTCGAGCGGTTGCCGTTGTGGCGCACATATTTCGAGCGGTCGGGATCGTACAAATCGAGAATTGAGGCTTGCAACCATGAATTGGAAGCGCCCATCGTTGCGGGGTGCAACTCGTTACCTTCAATTTTAGTAGGCCGGCCTTCGTGGCTTTCGACGAGCACGCCATAGGCATTGAGGCCGAAAGGCAGGGTCGTTGCATAATATTTAGCCACACCGGGGATAATTTCTTCAGGCGCCTTAACGTAAGGGACGATTTTTTCCACCGGACGGCGACAGCTCGTGGTACCGGCGAGGGCAATGGAAGCGCCCATGATGGTAAGGAACTTCCGGCGGCTGACAGGGTCTTTGAGTTCTGAAGCGCCTTCAGGAAATTCGCGTTGCAAAAGCGCATTAAATTCCGGCGTATCTGCAAGCTGATCCATGCTCCGCCAGTATTTCTTTTGATCGGTTTTCTTTTTTATCGATGACATGCTGAACAATCCTCCGGCGGGGCGATTTTTCTAACTTTTTTAAATTGCAAAACGAATTCAGAATGATTTTCCGGGGCAACCCAGGTCATGTTGGTGATTTCTGAAGCCGGCCGCAGATACTGATCAGGGTTGCGGTGGCAATTGAGGCACCAAGACATGCTCAACGGCTGGTTCTGCGTAACGACTTCCATCGCCGCGATATTACCGTGGCAACTGGCGCAGCCGACACCGGCGGCAAGATGCACGCTGTGATCAAAATAGGCATAATCGGGAATTTTGTGCACACGAATCCATTGGATTGGCGTATCATTTTTCCAGCTTTCCTGCACCGGTTTCATTTTCTCGCTCTCCGCTTTGATCATCGTGTGGCAATTCATACATGTTTGCGTTGGCGGGATATTGGCTTCGTGAGAAATTTCGACAAAATTATGGCAATACCGGCAGTCGATTTTCATATCACCGGCATGCACTTTATGGCTGAAGGCAACCGGTTGTACCGGCTGATAACCGACATCGGTATACCACGGCGAACCATAGTAGGCAAAAAAGCCATAGACACCCGCTCCAAGTACGATGACCACGGGCAGGATAATTTGTGGTAACCTGTTAGTCCATTGAGGAAACAATTGTGCCAAGGGGAAGTCCTCTGTTATAAATCAACTGATCTGATTGAGCTAATAAAAAAAAGGCGGATTAAATTGATTTGCGAATATTAGATTTGCTGATTTTTTGCAAGTTAATAAATTATAATCGGTAAATATAATGCGCCGGTAAACAATGCGCAAGAAAAATAAAAAAAACAATCTATATGAACGGATAAAGTATCTCGTTCAGCCTCCGTCCCATTGCGCTGGCTGAGCCTGTCTGAAGCCTGATCTGCGAGGGGTGTGTCCCGCTTCAGCAAGCTCAGGGATTCCTTCTCTGATGCATGCTGAACGAGTTCCGAATAAAAATTGAAAACCGATGTTTCCCTTGCCTTTAAACAACCGGCATATTAACTTTTGCCGCGAGCAAAATGCTCGAAAAAGCGATCAGCGACGCGCTTAAAATTTTAAGCAGGAGGGTGATTTAATGAACAATTTGACAAAAGCTATTCTCGGTGGTCTCGCACTGTTTCTGGCGCTGGGCGGCCCACGGCTTTTTAAAAAAGACCCTGCGACCATAAAGCAACAACAGGTTCAGCAATTCATGCCGGATAACCCCTCAAATTCCAACCGGCCGGCGGTTGTGCAGCATAAATATTCTTCTGCAGCAGTAACCTTTTCAGGCCAGCCCCTAAACCAGATTTTTTCACAGGACTGGCTCCATGCCAACGGCAAATTGGCTAAGAAAATAAAAAAAGCACGTATCACTTACTATTTGCTTGCCAATAGCGATCGCTGCCACATCGATTCGCTGTCAACATGCCTGCGGAAAAAAATAATCGCGAAAAAGATTCCCGCCGCCGAATTTCAGTATACTTATTTTCTCGACCGGGTCATGATTGCCGGATCCGGTGAATTATTCTGGCAAGGGCAGCACTATGTCACACGCTACAATTTACTGCGCAAGGCGGGTTGGAACAGTGGAGAGCACGAGAGGAAAAATAAATATACCTGCAGGAATTTTCAGTATAACAATAAAAAAGCATTGGAATTTATCGGAGCGAATATCAACAATAAAAATGTCTTTACAAAATGGGATGAGCATGCGGAGCCCAATGGCCGTACATTTTCCGGCCAGCAGGCGGTAAACTGGCAAACGGTTTCAGTTAATTTGAAAGATTTCCCGGTTTCTGTGCCCGATCCGAAGCGCCGTAACAGGCTGGCCGCAAAGTTTAAAACAAAAAACATAACCGGCCCCTTTGCCCGCTCTTTTATCGTGATTAAAACCAAAGATGGTCGCCAATTTCTCACCGAAGCCATGGATACCGGTTCCGGTGTTAAAAGAAACTGGATCGACTGGCGTATCGGTAACAGCAGCGATCAAATCAAATATTTTCTTGCCCTCGGCTCAACCGTCGAAGCGACCTGTTACACATTTGACGATCCGGATATCACGCTGGAAAAAGTCCTGTGCAGCAGCCGTAATTTTACCGCGAAATAAAAAAAAGCGCAGCTCAGCTTGCTGCGCTTTCCCTTCAAGCATAAATATTCCAGCCTGCATCATTCATCAACTTTGAAAAAGAACCTGATAAACAACTGATTTTATTTTAGTTGACAATAAGGTCTGGTTAAAGATTTTATTTTTTATCAAAAAAATCATCTCGCGGAGACGCTGAGTTTTGTTTTTAAATGTGTTATGCTGTTTTTCCCGGCGTCTTCGCGAGAATAATAAAGGTTAGATCGATATTTCTTGCCAAAAAATGACAGAAAATAACTTGTCAGTTACTAAAGGCAATGCACTCCGAAGGCAAACAACAAAGTTTATGAATAGAACAGGCCGGATAACTCAGTAGCGCACTCACCGCACCAGTGCGATTTTTATTTTTTTTCCAAATTTGCCGGCACGCATTTGCACGAAATAAGTCCCTGAACCGACCTGATTACCAAAATCATCCGCGCCATTCCATCTTATCTGCTGTTGCCCTGCCGCCAATTCCCGTGAAACCAGATTGCGCACCAGCCGACCTGTGATATCAAAAATTGTTAGTCGCACATACACCGTTTTGGGTAAATCAAAAGCGATTGTCGTCACAGGATTAAACGGGTTAGGGAAGTTCTGATAAAGTGCAAATTTTATCGGCAGTGCCGTTTTCGTTTCTTGCACAGCAGAAATGATCGTTTCGACTTGCCAGTTCACTGTGGTGGTAAATGTGCCGTCCTTCACCATCAGTTGCACACTGTCGACGCCAGTTTTGCGGCGTGCGATATGGATGAAGCTGGTATCCCGGCTGACGCCGTCACCATTGACCAGCCAGACGTAAGATAGCGGTTCAGCATCAAAATCGATCGCTGTAACTTCAAAGCGGATCGTCTCACCGGGCGCCGCAGCGATAACACCGGCCAGTGGGGAAACCTGCAGAATTGCCGGTGGATTATTGCTGGCAATGGGATTATCACGTACCGGTGCATATCTGAACCGCTGTAACGGCACGATGAGTGATTCATCGATTTCGGTTGTGCCGAGATAATTATAACGCGCTTCGATCTTGTGGATGCCGCCACCGAGATGGATCAGCGCATTGCCCCAACGACCACCGAAATTATTGAAAATATCGTTACCCAAACCGGGGATACCACCGATCTGCACATCGGCCTCGCGGATAAATGTGATCGTTCCACCCTGGTTCGCATCCTCAACTTCGTTTGAGGAAATCTGATTCTGCTGTACAATTCCTTTGGCAACACCTGTAAAAAAAAGTGCTGAGCCCGTCGTCGGCGTCTTGTTGGCGTAGATCTGGTTTTGCAGGATCTGATTATAACCATCTTCAACAAAAATCGCAGCGCCGATAGCCATGTTGTTGAAGAAACGGCAGTTCTGAACCAATACTGAATCGACAGAACGCACGGCGACGCCGCCGCCCTTGCGCGCGATATTTTTCTCAAAAATAGAATTGAGCAGCCGGATATTTTTCGATTTGCCAAGGATAACTACAGCGCCGCCGGATTCGGATTCCGCTTTATTAGCGAGAAAATGCACCTTTTCAAAAACTACATTTTTGCTCGCTGTGATACGCACACCGCCGCCATCCTCATTCGCCGGGGCGCGGCCATTTTTGATGCTTACCTGCTCGATTTTTATGCCGTTCAGTTGATTCAATTCGAAAATCCGATCGTTATTTTCTGCATTAAAAACCGTGCCCACCGCTTCATTGCTGTCACCGCGCAGGTTAACGAATTCTTTTAATATAAAGGGGAAATTGCCGCCCCGTCCCTGTCGGTATTCGCCGCGTAAAAAGTAGAACTCAATGGGATCATCACTGGTGCCGGCGGCGAGTTTACGGGCAAATTCGAAATTGCGAAAGGGAGATGCCGCCGTCAAACCGGAATTATTATCGCTGCCATCCGGTGAAAAATAGAGACGACGTGTTTCAAGCGGCAACAGAATGGAAACCTTGCGAAAATTTTCATAGCGGATTGCGGGGTTGTCGCCGAACATTGCCGGATACGGTATTTTACCCCAGAAGTTGTTGCGGGCATTGAGAAACCCAACGTCTTCGGCAAAAATTTCCGGGGCGGTTTCATTCGCAGTATTGAAGCTAAAATCGTTACTGTGATCTTCGATACTGCCAACAAAGCTGCCTTTATCTGATTTAAAATAAAGAGCGCCACCCTTGCGCGCATTATTTTCCACGAAACGATTGCCGATGAATTCACCTTTGCTACTCAAAAGCGCTGCTGCACCGCCAATATCACCATGATTATTAAAAAAATTATTATTATTAAAATCCACCTGTGAAAACCCTATCAATGCAATAGCGCCGCCGCTGCCGTTTACAGCGGTATTTTGCGTAAAAACACAATTGGTGATATCGATTATGCTGGAATCGCCAAATACAGCGCCACCTTTCACCTGTGCCGTGTTGAGATTAAAAATAACATTTGCCAGTTTAATGTTTTGTCCACGCTGCCAACTGCAGGCACCGCCGTTTTCTGCCTGATTACGATCAAAAATCACGTTGTTGACGGTTAAATTTTCACCGCCGGAAAATCTGAGTGCGCCACCGTCACCCGTGGTGAAAGCAGCAGTGAAACGCATGTTTTTAATAGTAATGTCTTTGCCGTTTTCAGCAAAAAATAACAGCGAATGACCTTCGCCATCAAAGAGAGTCGCCTGTGGTGAGGCGCCGCGGTAGGTGGTAAACGAACGTAAACGCAGCGGAAAATTTTCACTGGATAGGCTTGCGGAATAAGCGCCGGCTGCGATAGCCAGTTCCATTTTTTGATTGGCGGTGCCGAAAAACTGCGTTAAAGCAAAAGCCAGGGTTTTCCAGGCGGTTTCAGTAGAAGTTCCGGAATTGGCGTCATCTCCCGTGGGTGAAATATAGAGTTTTTGAATGGTTTCGGGAAGTTTGATTGTCGTGTGGCGATAAGTTTCAGCCGCGAGGTTATCTGCCGGATAAATGAGGCTCTCGTTTGGTACATCGCCCCAATAATTGAGCCCGAGGCGCAGCAATTCACCGGAACTGATTCGTGCAACCTGACTGCCGTACCCGCCTGTGGTATTGCCGTAAATATCATTGGCGCGGCCTTCATCGCCGCCGATTTGCGGCATCGCCGAACCGTCGATGGCGATACCGCCACCCATGGCGTTTGCATGATTATGGACCATCGTATTTGCAAAAAAAAGTGATCGCGACATCGTTATGTAGGCAACGCCGCCCGTATCGGCGCTATTTTCGGTGAAGTGATTTTGTATGAAGCGCGTCACACTCGCTGAATCGACAAAAACGCTGCCGCCGCTGGAGGCTGAATTGCCGTTAAAAACATTGTATTTGAAAATGCTTTTATCGAGATAAACGCGCACAGCGCCGCCACGTAAGGCTGTGTTCCGTAAAAATTGATTATTGAGAACCTGCCCTTCGCGAGAAAGCGACATGCTCAGGGCGGCGCCGGCATTGGCGTTGTTATTTTCAAAACGGCAATCTTTGACGACCAGCCCGGTCACTTTTTGAATATCAACAGCGCCGAAATCGCCACTGTCGGCGTTGCGGATTTTCAGATTCTGCAGGCGGATATTCAATACATTCGCCGCCCGAAAAAGCGCCGTACCGTTTTGCGATTCGCCGTCAAAGACGACATGCTCTCCAACGCCGATAATGCTGGTAAAATGGTCGATCATAACGGGAAACTTTTCACCGGTTTGAGATGCCGAATAGGTCCCTGCAGCGATAAAAACGGTGAAAGAATCCGTCAGGGTGCTGTAGAATTGCGACAGTGCAAACGAAACCGTACGAAAAGCATGCGGCCAGTCAATGCCATTATTCTCATCACTGCCGGTCGTGGAAACATAAAGTGTATTCGTATTCAACGGGATGCGTGCTGCCACATTGCGAAAATTGTCGGTGGCGATTTTGTGATCCGGATATACGAGAAGACGGCTGGGTTCGGCGCCCCAATAGTTGTGAGTTGCCTCAACATTTTTATCGCCCTGAACGTAAAGTTGCGCCCCTTTATCGCCACCGCGATTGTCGTAAATATCGTTGGCTTCTGCCGCGTCGTTACCGATCCACACATCGCTGTAATAGGAAGAAATTCCGCCGGCACCCTCCGGGCTTTGTGCATTGCGGCTGTTGGCAAAAATGCGGTTTTGCTTGAAAATAGCCATGCCACCCTTCAAAAAGACCGCACCGCCCGATACGGCGGCATGGTTCTCCGTCATGGTATTATTGATCAGATCGCCATAGCTTTTTTGCCCCACGTAAACAGCGCCGCCGGAATCAGCAGAGCAACTTTTAAACTTACAGTTTTGGATAACAAAAAGCGTATCACTGACCAGAGATACCGCCCCCCCGGTATTCATTGCCTGATTATCGATAAATATCAGAGAATCGAGGATTGTATTATATGTGTCGTAACAGCGAATTGCGCCGCCTGTGGATGCGTTGCCGTTTTTCAGTGTCAAGTTGATTATACGACAGGCTATTTTGCCTTCAATCTCAAAAATACGCTCACTTCCTCCGGCATCGATGATAACATCGGCTGCATTGGAGACGCCACGCAGAGTCAGGGAATCGGAGAGTTCGATGGGAAAATCTTCTGATGAGTATGTGCCGGGTTTGATTAGAACCAGAACCGGGCCGGAGACCACGGCAGCCTTTTCAAC
>JAJRYV010000102.1 GCA_024275575.1 bacterium | reverse complement strand
TAAAGGGGCTGCACTCCGGCGTTAACAAATTGTTTATTAAATGAATGCAGATTTAAATATTATAAATAATGCAGAATAGTTACAGTCGGTCATAAAACTCGTTAAAAATTTCGTAGAGAGAAAACAGCTTGAATTTTTTCACAAATTATACAAAAATGGCACACTGGCACCCCCCGGCAAGCTGGCTGAAAATGCAAACCATCGACGCCCATACTGCCGGAGAACCACTTCGCATTATCCTTTCCGGCTTGCCGGTGTTGCAAGGAAAAAACATCCTCCAGCGCCGGCAATTTATGAAAAAAAATCATGATGCATTGCGCACGGCGTTGATGTGGGAACCACGCGGCCACGCTGATATGTACGGGTGCATCATTACCCCGCCGGTGAGCGAGGGGGCGGATTTCGGGATTCTGTTTCTGCACAATGAAGGCTACAGCACCATGTGCGGACATGGCGTCATCGCTGTCACCAAAGTAGTGGTGGAAACCGGTTTCATCGAAAAAAAATCGCCACTGACGCAGGTGAAAATCGATACACCGGCCGGACTGGTTACCGCATTTGCACAGATTTCTGCGGATAAAACCGAGCGCATCTTTTTTCAAAATGTACCGTCTTTTGTGCTGGCACTGGATGAAAAAATCAAAGTACCGGGTCTCGGCACGGTCAAGTACGATATTGCATTCGGTGGCGCCTTTTACGCTTTTGTCGAGGCAGCCTCGGTGGGTTTGACATGTGATGAATCGAACTTTCAACTGCTGATCGAAAAAGGCATGCAAATCAAACGGGCGATCATGCAAAAGCGGCAAATTCCGCACCCGTTTGAAGACGATCTTTCATTTCTCTATGGTATAATATTTACCGCAGAAGCGAAGAATCCCGCTTCACACAGCCGTAATGTCTGTATTTTTGCCGAGGGGGAGGTCGATCGATCGCCGACAGGTACCGGCGTCAGCGCCCGCGCAGCACTGCATTTTGCCAAAGGAGAAATCACACTCGATGAAGAGATCATCATCGAAAGTATCATCGGTAGTACGTTCACCGTGAAAGCGCTGCAGGAAACTGAATTTGGTCCGCACAAAGCGGTGATTCCCGAGGTTTCCGGCATGGCTTTTATCATCGGTAAAAATGAATTTTTGCTCGATCCCGATGATCAACTGGTCAATGGCTTTATTTTAAGATAAATCATAATTTCAATTGGTTAGGTAGGGAGAAGACGATGTTTTCAAGCACAGTTTACAGCAAACGGCGACAATTGTTAAAAGAGAAGTTCGATTCCGGGCTATTGTTATTTATGGGCAATACCGAAACGCCAATGAATTACCCACATAACTGGTACCAGTTTCGCCAGGATGGCTCGTTCCTTTATTTCTGGAGTATCGATCAAGCCGATCTCGCAGCGGTGATCGATGTCGATAGCGACGAAGAAATCGTATTCGGCGATGAGCGCACCGTTGATGCCATCATCTGGATGGGGCAGCAGGCGACTATCGCCGAAAAGGCTGCGGCAGCCGGTGTGCGCAAGACAAAACCTTTTGGTGAACTGGCGGCAACGCTGAGAAATGCACAGAAACAAAATCGCACGATACATTTTTTACCGCAATACCGCGCCGATAACCGTGCCTGGCTGGCCCATTGTCTCGGCACAAGTTATGAAAAATTGAATGATGGCGTTTCCGAACAACTCGTGCTCGCGGTCGCGTCACAACGCATGTTTAAAAGCGACGAAGAACTCGCTGAAATCGAAAAAGCGCTCGATGTGGCTTATGAGATGCACACGGCAGTCATGCAGGAAATGGCACCCGGGAAAAAGGAATATCAGCTCAAAGGATTGGTGGAAGGTATCGTCGCCTCACACAATGCCAAGATTGCCTTTCCCGTCATTCTCTCCAAAAATGGACAGATTTTGCACAACACTACTCATTTAAATACATTGCAGAATGGCGATCTCGTCGTGCATGATTCCGGCGCGGTGGTGGCAAGCGGCTATTGTAGCGATATCAGCCGCACGCTGCCGGTTTCGGGGAAATTCGATAGCCGCCAGCGCGATATTTACAGCATCGTTTTAAATGCCCAGCAACGTGCATTCGAGGCAAGCAAACCGGGCGTTCGTTTTCAAAGTGTGCACCTGCTCGCCTGTCGTGAGATCGTCTCCGGTTTGCAAGATTTGGGGCTGGTCAACGGTTCGCTCGACGATGCGATGGAAACCGGTGTTTTCGGCTTTTTTATGCAATGCGGTCTTGGGCATCAGATGGGGCTCGACGTGCATGATCTTGAGGGCTTGGGCGAAAACCTCATCGGCTACGACGCCACAACCAAACGTAGCAACGTGTTTGGTCTTTCAGCGCTACGCTTTGGTCGCGAACTCAAAACCGGGCATGTGATGACCGTCGAACCAGGCATTTATTTCATCCCTGATCTGTTCGATTTATGGAAAAAAGAACAGCGTCTGAACGACTTCATCAATTACGATGCCGTGGAAAAATGGCTCGATTTCGGCGGCGTACGTATCGAAGATAATGTGGTGATCACCGAAGACGGCAACAGAATTCTCGGCAAACACATCCCACGCTCCATCGATGAAGTCGAAGCGACGATGGCCGGATGATTTGAACACAGAGAATATTTTTAGCATGATATTCAGGCATTATTTTTGAAGCCAGACTGTTTGGCGTGCGGGAAAAAAACTGACGCCGCTCGTCGGGGATTTAAGCCCCAGCGCCCACCCAGCGTGGAATGTCCGACAGAAAATATGGCAGGCGGGTTGCTGTATAGTGCCTGAATTATTCATAAACTTTGTTTGAATGTACTCGTTCAGCCCACAATGCGGGACATATTTTGTGCCCATGCTATTTATCAAAAGGCGCCCGGGCAGAACATCGACATTAAATTACCTGGGAATTAAAAATATGATTCATGGGCACCACGGGAAATATCCACAATTCGGCGCCGGCACCTTTGTCGCCGCGAACGCCATCGTCATCGGCGAAGTTGCGACCGGCCCCGATTGCTCGATCTGGTACAATGTCGTGCTGCGCGGCGACGTCAATTTTATCCGCATCGGCACACGCACCAATATTCAGGATGGCGCTATTTGCCACGTCACGGTGGACGAATGGCCGCTGATTCTCGGTGATGATGTGACCATCGCACACGGGGTGATATTACACGGCTGCACTATTCATAACAATGCGATGATTGGTATGGGGGCAAAAATCCTCGACGGCGCGATCATCGGTGAAGGCGCCATCGTCGGCGCCGGGGCGCTGGTTACTGAAGGTATGCATGTGGCGGCAAATACGATGGTGATGGGCATTCCTGCGAAGGTGAAACGGCAACTTGCCGGGCACGAACGGAATACCGGCTGCGAGCTGGCGCAGCGTTATGTGCAGTACAAGGAAGAGTATTTCGAGCTGAGATTACAGCATCCGGGGGTCTGATTTTTTTGTAACTGAAAAAAATTGATTTTTAGCATAGTATCTGTTCAGCCATATCTGCTTGGCGGGATTTTTTTCCTGCTTGTCAACGTAGAATCCCGCCGTCGGATTCCATCGGTGATTCCTTGATGGGACAGCATGTGGGCTTAAATCCCCGATGAGCATAGAAGGGATCCCTGAGCTTGCCTGATCTGCGGGTGTGGTTGCATCCCGCTTCGCAGGCTCAGCGTCTGCATTGTGCGCTGAATAATTACGGTTTTAATCATTGGAAATTAAATATCCTTCCTCAGCAGGAGCTGTGCATGGCTGAATTATTCGTGGGCATCGATAGCGGCACGCAGGGTTCAAAAGTTGTTGTCGTTAGCCGCAATACAAAAAAAATCATTGCTCAGGGTTATGCGAAACATGCGCTCATGCAAGATGCGGCCGGCAAGCGTGAACAAAATCCTGCAGACTGGATCAGCGCCATTGAATCAGCCCTGAAATCGGCGCTGGCAAATCCGCAGGTTGATGTGCATAAAATTTGCGCCATCGGTGTTTCCGGTCAGCAGCACGGTTTCGTGCCGCTCGATGCAAAGGGCGAGGTCATTCGCCCGGCAAAACTCTGGTGCGATACGGCCACGGGCACACAGGCGCAGCAGCTTACGCAGGCGCTGGGCGGTGAAAATGAAGCTATTCGCCTGACCGGCAATACCATCGCCGTTGGTTTTACGGCTTCAAAAATCCGCTGGCTGCGGGAAAATGAACCCGAAAACTACGACAGGCTGGCGACGGTGTTATTGCCGCACGATTATATTAATTTCTGGCTCACCGGTGAACAAAAGAGCGAATGCGGCGATGCCAGCGGCACGGCTTATTTTGACGTTCGTCAACGGCAGTGGTCGCAGCCGGTATTGCAGGCCATCGATCCTTCCGGCAAGCTCGAAACCTGTTTGCCCTGGCTTATCGAGTCGCAGGAATCAGTCGGCACAATTCGTCCTGAAATTGCTGAAAAATTTGGATTGTGTTCCGATGTCGTGGTCGCTTCCGGCGGCGGGGATAACATGATGGCGGCCATCGGCACGGGGAACGTGAAACCGGGTGTGGTCACCGCTTCATTGGGCACTTCAGGCACCATTTATTGCTATTCCGATTTTCCCGTCGTCGATGAAAAAGGCGAGTTGGCCGCATTCTGCTCCAGCACCGGCCACTGGCTGCCGCTGGTCTGCACCATGAACGTGACCGTCGCCACCGAGCTCAACCGTGCCTTGTTTCAACTCGATTTGCGGGAATTTAATACACTCGTCGAAAAAACCGGCGCCGGCGCCGAAGGTTTGATTTTGCTTCCCTATTTTAACGGTGAACGCACACCGGCGCTACCCAATGCCAGCGCCACCCTTGCCGGTTTGAATTCGTTGAATTATTCACCGCAGAATGTCTGCCGCGCGGCAATGGAAGGTGCCACTTTCGGCCTGTACTATGGATTTGAGGTGATGCAGCGCAATGGCATCGAAGCGCAAGAAATTCGTCTCGTTGGCGGCGGCGCCAAAAGTAAAATCTGGCGGCAGATCGTTGCCGATGTATTCGATTGCCCGGTTGTGTGTCCGCAGAACACGGAAGCCGGGGCGCTCGGCGCTGCCATTCAGGCGATGTGGTGCTATAAGCAGGCTGGAAATGCAGCCGTCTCGTTGCCCGAACTGGCGGATGCTTTTGTTGCGCTCGATAACGACTCGCGCGCAATTCCCGATTCCGGAAACGTGGTGGTTTATCAGGAGATTTATGAAAAATACTTGCGTTTAAATACTGCGCTTGCAGATTTGTATTGAAAGAAATAAAACCCAATAAAAAGCGAGTTTGAAAATGAAAACATTTTTCCCGCAAATTGAAAAAATTCAATATGAAGGCCCTGCCTCAGCGAATCCTCTTGCCTTTCAATTTTACGACGCCGGTGCGAAAATCGGTGACCGCAGCATGCAGGAACATTTGCGCTTTTCCATCGCCTATTGGCATACTTTCTGTGGCACGGGAAGCGATCCCTTTGGTGCGAAAACGCTGGATCGGCCCTGGAATGCTGTTGCTGGAATGCCGGGGGCTGAGGCAAAACTGTACGCTGCATTTGAATTTTTCCAAAAAATCGGTGTAGAATATTACTGTTTTCATGATGCGGATATGGCGCCTGAGGGTGACTCTTTGCAGGAATTTCAGCTCAATCTTGAATCCATGTGCAAGCTGACGCTGCAATTACAAAAAGACACGGGCGTAAAGCTGCTCTGGGGGACAGCAAATCTTTTCAGTCATCCACGCTACATGTGTGGCGCTGCGACCAACCCCGATCCGCATGTTTTTGCCTGCGCTGCCGCACAGGTAAAAAAAATGCTGGAAATGACCCATATGCTCGGTGGTGAAAACTATGTTTTCTGGGGCGGCCGTGAGGGGTATTCGACGTTACTCAATACCGATATGCAGCGCGAGCAGGAGCATTTTGCAAAATTTCTGCACATGGCGGTGGACTACGCGAAAGAAATCGGTTTTACCGGACAGTTTCTCATCGAACCGAAACCCAAAGAACCCACGGTGCATCAATATGATTATGATGCGGCGACGGTCATCAGTTTTTTAAAAACATACGAGTTGCAAGACAAGTTCAAACTCAACATCGAAGCGAACCATGCAACACTTGCGGGACACAGTTTCGCGCACGAGTTGGCAGTCGCTTCGATGAACGGAATGCTCGGCAGCGTCGATGCCAATCGTGGCGATCTGCTGTTGGGCTGGGATACGGATCAGTTCCCAACGAATTTTTATGATTGTGCGACGGCGATGCTGGTTTTGCTGAATCAGGACGGAATCGCGCCGGGCGGCCTGAATTTTGACGCAAAGGTTCGCCGCGACAGCAGTGATCTCGAAGATTTGTTCCATGCACATATCGGCGGCATGGACAGTTTTGCCCTGGGTTTGCGCTTCGCCCATCTCGTTATCGAAGATGGCGTTTTGAGTGAGCTGCTCACGGAACGATATGCAAGATATGATCACGGCATCGGTAAGGAAATTGAAGCGGGAATGACGGATTTTTCTGCACTCAGCCGGTTTGCGCTGGAAAACGGTGAGCCGCAACAACGCTCAGGCCGGCAGGAGAAATTGGAGAATATTTTTAATCACTATCTCGTGAAAGCCATCAAAGAAAGTTAAAGTTTAGAGACCCTGGCTGCTCGCCAGGTTTCTTTCTCAAATTGTAAAAGTTATCAATCGAGGGGCTATATCCTTTTTGCACTATCCTTAAATCTCTGCGGAATCCTCCCGACCGTTTCAAAAGTGAATGCTGTATAGATTGCTTCATCTCCATGAAATGATTGTCAATGCGTAAAAAAAATATTTCATGAACTTTATAGAATAAAAAGTTTAGCCGATCTTAGCTTTATATCAATCTGTGACGCACAGGCTAATTGTCAAATTGAGCCTGTAATAAATTAGGCAGTATATTAGCAAAAGGTCGTTTAAAATGAAAAATAATGTTACACCGCGTAATCACGAACTCGTGATGGCGGATGAGGACCTGATCCTGTCCAAAACAGACCTGACTGGCCGCATGACCTACGCGAATGAGATATTTAAAAAATTTGCCGGATACAAAGAGGATGAATTGCTAAACGAGCAGCACAGCATCGTGCGCCATCCTGATATGCCGCGGGCTATCTTCAAAATTTTATGGGACGGCATCAAAACCAAGCGTGAGGTTTATGCTTATGTGAAAAACCTGGCAAAAGACGGTTCTTATTATTGGACTTTTGCCAACGTTGCCCCGGATTTGGATCTCGATGGAAATATCGTCAGTTATTTTTCAGTACGCAGAAAACCTGATCGGGCGTCGTTGGAAAAAATCGAGACTCTTTATCACGAGATGTTGCAGGCTGAAAAAAAAGTTTCACGACGGGACAGCATCGACGCCTCGATGGCGATTTTAAATGATTATTTAAAAGCAAGGAATGCGGATTATGACTCGTTTATTCATGAAATTTAAGGAAGGCTCGATCAAGCAAAAGCTCATCGGTTCCTTTGGTCTCATCATCGCGTTGCTGTTCGTTTCTGTCTCCGGCGTCGTCATTCTCGTTTCCGCTTTTTCCCGGCATCTGACAATCCAAAAAGTGTATTATGAGCGTGTTGTGCAAGTCGGAAGCATCAAATTAAACATGGCGAATATATGGCAATACTTTAGCGACGCCAGCCTGACCCAGAAGCGTTCGGTTATCGACAATGAGGTTCAGACAAATTTTAAGCAGGCCAGTGATCACTTGTCGAAACTGCTGCAAAGTGAATATGATGATCCCCAAATTAACCACAAATTAGAGAAACTCAAGCGGGATTTACCCCTGTTGGTCACAACCGGCAAGGCGATGTTTGCGGCTTATGGTGAAAGCAGAGAGGCCGGCGATGCGGAGATGAAAGCTTTCGATGTGATCGCAGCAAGAGTTATTTCACAAGGCAGTATAATCGCGGAACTTTTGCAGAAAGAATTGGACCAGTGGGAGCAAACAGCCGAAGCGCGCGCACAGGCGTCTGTTTGGCTCGGCGGTAGCCTGGTTCTTATTGCGGCCGTTTTAGCGTTGGCCGCCGCTCTAATGACCATCTCAGATTTTTGCAAATCGATTGCCCGACTGTCCCGTTTTATCGACGGCATAACGCAAGGGCAATTTTGGCTGCGCATCATGAGAATCGATAACCAAAAGAACGAGTTCAACAAAATTTACCGGGGGCTCAACGGCATGCTCGATCAAATGGAAACTTTTTTCCGTGAGATTAATCAGTCGGTTGAGCATGCGAGCCAAAATAAATACTATCGTAAGCCCATTTCGAGAGGGCTAAAAGGGAATTACGTGCAGGCGCTCGACAAAATCGGCATGGCTCTCACCGACCAGGAGACGGCACAGATAAAACTTGAAAAAGACCGGCAAATGCTGGTGCAGAGCGTCGATAGAATTCTCAACGAAATGGAGAAACTTTCCAATGGCGACCTGACGGCTCACCTGGCTGAAGACCAGCCGGGCGCAATCGGTGAGCTTTTCAAAGGGTTCAATAAAACCGCGCAGAAGTTCAATACACTGCTGGGACAGGTGGCGGAATCGGTGCAGTCGACAGTTCAGACGAGCAGCACAATCGGTGAGCGGACACGCAACATATCTGAAGGCGCCCATGAACAATCAGGACAGACGTTGGGGATAGCCGGTGCTGTTGAAGAGATGACCGCCACCGTGCAGGAGAATAGCAAATCGATCTCGGTAGTCTCGGAAATTGCTGATAAATCGGGCAAAGATGCCGCAGAGGGCGGAAATATTGTCCGCAGCATTATCGAACGGATGAACAAGATTGCTGCTGTCGTCGGCCGTTCGGCAGAAACCATCGAAAGCCTGGGCAAACGCAGCAATGAAATCGGTGAAATTATTCAGGCGATCCAGGAAATTGCTGATCAAACAAATTTGCTGGCGCTTAATGCAGCTATTGAAGCGGCACGCGCAGGCGAGCAGGGAAGGGGTTTTGCCGTTGTTGCAGATGAAGTCAGGAAGCTGGCTGAACGCACGACGATCGCGACAAAAGATATCACGGCGAAAATCAGCAATATTCAGGAAGATACCAGTCTTGCTGTCTCTTCGATGGGGGATGCAACCAATGAAGTGCAGTCTGGCAAAGAATCTGTTGCCGAAGCCGGAACGGCACTGGAATCGATCATCAACAATTCAGAAGAGCTCAACAATATGATCCTGCAGATCGCTTCGGCCAGCGAGGAACAATCACTGACCAGCGAAGAAATCTCGAAAAATATTGATCGTATCAGCTCGGTGAGCAGAGATAATGCTAACGATATCGAAGAGATCGTCGAATCCATCAATGAATTGAACAGTTACATGGAACGGCTGCAAAGCCTGGTCAATCAGTTCGAATTCAGCGAAAGCAGCCATAGTCAAACGATAACTGTCGAACATGGATTCGCCGGCTTGCCCCGGACTAGCGCTAACGAAGCAGCGGCAGTGGATGAGTTGGCGAATTTTTAATTTTTGCCAGGCTCACATGTCACGGATGAACTGCATGTGAGCCTGAGAGTCAAATCCCTCTGTATCCCTTTTCCGGTTATAAAGCACATCCCCAGCAAAATTCTGGCCGACCTCGCAAATTGCCAATGGTGATTATTTATTACGCTTGCATGCGAAAGACGGACTCGGGCACCGGAGCAATGGTATTATCCGCGTGACGGTTATGAATGGATTAATTCACGCCTGGCCACGTTCCGGCCTTGTCTGGCAAGGTGCAGATATTTCTTTTGAACTGGGAAAGAGCGGTGGCGCAAGCATCAAAATCTACAACACCGAAGGGCGCCTGGTGAATATTCTCACGCGAAACCACAAGATGAACCGCGGTTACAACGTCGTTAGTTGGCAGGGCCGGGACGCCAACAACAATATCTGTCCTGCCGGATTGTACGTGGTGGCCATCGAGGCCAACGGTAAGATGGAGACGAAGACAGTTGTGGTGAAATAAAGGTCACTGAGCCCTTCGACAAGACAGGGAACGCACAAGCGCAGGCTGAGCCTGCCTATCGGGAATGAGCTTAAGATAGCCGGCCGTGTTCAGGCTAAGCTTCGCCGAGGCGACCTGGCCTCACACCATTCCAGGGGGCGCTTCGGCGAAGGGCTCAGCCTGCGTGATGACCTTATTTCAGATAAAGCATTTTATTCTGCAAAACGATTCCCTTACCTGCTTTGAGCTTGTAAAGATAAAGGCCGCTGGTTACATTCCTGCCCTGGTCGTCGCGCGCGTCCCACAGTATTTTGTGTTCACCGCCTGCCAGGGTGTCGCGAACGAGGGTGCGGATTTTCTGCCCGCGAGCATTATAAATATCCAGCTCAACCGCAGTGGCTTGCGGCAATTTGAAAGCGATCGTCGTCGCCGGATTAAATGGATTTGGATAATTGCGCAGGTCTATATTTTGCGGAATTTTGTTGTTGATTTCGCCCACTGCCGAAACCACACCACCGATACTCACGCTGTATGAAGCATCTCCCCCCGGATTATCTGCAAAAGAAATTGCGCCATGTGCACCGGTTGAACCCTGCGCCACAACTGTTCCGGATTTCTTTACTGTAAATTCTCTGTTTTTCGGCACTTCGGTGATGAGATGTTTCATCGACTGCGTGCTGTTTACGTAATACGTGATATTGCCGATCTTGTTTTCACTATCACTAAAAATGACGAGACGTTCTTTGCCAAGATTGACCCCGATGTAATTTGTCCCGCTCAATTTTTCTACTGAAGCCGGGTTGCCCATGGTGTTGGCATCACCGATTTGCATCACGGTGAGAAACTGGTTGGCGTCAGAGCGAATCTGGATCGTATGGTCACTCAGTAGATAGGCACCGAGCTCGCCAAATGATCCGCGATAAGAGAGCGGCGTGCCATCGGCCAAAACCCATTCTTTGCCGCTACCGCCGGCCTGATGAATCGTCGCATCAGCAGGGAATACGGCGCTTAAGACCATTTCTCCATGGGCCTGATCAATTTTATTGATGATGCGGATCTGCTTGCTTCCAGTTTTACGAAAATTGCTCACCGCACTGCCCCAGCTTCCGCCGATGGCTTCCGCTTCTGCCGGAATGTGTAAAATAAACTTTTTCGTTTTCGTGGTTTGAACCCGGTCCATGACGATGACAAATTCATGGTTCACTTCGCCGCGCAAATAGACCAGCGCCCGGCGTGCAAGGCTTACGGCGCCGTCGTCCTTATAGCTGCGGCTATAATTATAATTAATGTAATCGTGCCAGTTTTTTTTGTATTCCCGCGCTTCAACATTGCCGATATGGGCTACGGCACCATCGATAAAGGCCTCCGGTGTATCGCTGTTGCGTTCGTTGATGCTGCCTGCATCAGGATTGAGATATGAACCTTCTCCCAGGCAAAAAGTATTGTTCATCGACAGACCTTTGCCATCGCTTTGCACACGGGGAATGCCGTCGGGTGCGCCTTTGGTGTTGGTCGCTGCTATCGCCAGAGGCCCGAATCGATGAATGTTAAAAGCGCCCATTTCCAGCTCGTTATGCCCGCCGGGATATAAAAATTTATAAGCAAAAAACTGCACCAGTGTATAATCATCGTAACCGTGATCTGATCGCATCGCATGCATTTGCCCCAAATGTTTGCTCAGAGGAATCCCGGACTGATCAGGCGTCGCTGCTTCGATGTGTTTTGTGCCAAAGATAAATTTATAATAAAAATCAAAAAGATGGGGTTTATAGTATTTGTAATCGTTGACTTTATGTCCCCATTTGCTCTGCTCGCAAAACCAGGCGGCGAAAGAGGCGACATTGGGATCGATATATTCCAGTCGAGCCGCACTGATATTCATCAGCGTGGAGAGCCCGCCGTTGTTGAGGTCCATACCGCCGCTGGTATTTTGCTGATAGTAATAATAAGTGCCTTTGTAAGGCTTGGGAATGATGGCATTGTAGACAAAATAGGGTGCCTCGCGCAACCAGGAATATTTCGCGAACAAATCTTCACCCAATGAACTGGATGCCGCCGCAGCCAAAAACATCAAACCGGTGAAGCCATCAAGTGCATAACTATCGCCCTCAGTCCAATCACTGGAGCCTTCGTGCAGCCGTTCCGCGACCTCGAGTTGCCGGTTGATGAATAATTCATCAAATGAATCCATCATCGTTTGCGCTTTGCTGGTGTAGGAACTTCCCAGTTCCTCATCGCCATAAAAACAAAGGGCGCCTGCATAAACATGAGCATTGGCGGCATAGTGGTTTTCCAGCTTGATTTTGCCGGAACTATAGCGCCCGTTCCACAAAGTGATGAGTCTGTCAGCCAACATTTTTTTCTCAGAGAGAGAAGAAAGGCTGTGTGTCCAGTCATAGACCACTTGCAAGGCCAGGCTGGCAACGCCGCCTTCACCGGAGGGGAGGGTGCTGGCGCCGTGATGTGGCTCCTGCCATCCGCCCGGAAGTCGATTTGCAATGTAAGTTCCGAACTGGAGAGCACGGCGTCCGTAATCATCTTTTGAATGCGCCGCAGAAATACCGCTGATCGTCGCCGGATCAACCTGATAAAGCAGAGCATAGGATTGTGCGCCACAAAAAATATCGTTCCATTTATCAAAAATTCCCGAGCTCGGACTGTCGCTGTAATAGGCGTCCATGTGTTTGACAAAGGCTTGAAAATCAGATTTATAATATTTTTCGATACGCCGACGCATCGCCACAATATCAGCCGCGGTAGCGAAAATGCGTGGGTGTTCGCCTTTTTGTATCGGGGAACCATTCGCTGGTGTAAATGTGCCTGCGGAAAGTGGCAGGTTTAAAGTTAAAAAAAATGTGAGTAGCAAGACAGTTAATTTCATGAGAGGCTCTCCAATTGCTGAAGGGATGATATCTATTCCGTCGTTTTAGAGTTTGTTTTCATTTTTGAAATCCCCGTTAAAAACCGGCGGGGTTTTAGAATCTATCTTTGATCTGTTTATATTCGATTAATCTAAAAATACCATTCGATAATCTGTTGATTTTCTCAGAATTTTCGCAGGAATATGCGAAAGCTGTGCCATTTGTGATTTTCAGGCCGGCCAGCCGTGTTTCCGGCTGATGAAGACCGGTTTCTTGCAGATGTATCGCAGTGTAAATTCAGGAGTGTAATTGCTGCAGGTTCCATCGATTCGATTTTGGTAAGTACAGCAAAAACCGTAACAATTCCGTACCAGCAGCCGGGATGAAAAGGTGCTGAGGTCTTGTCTCGAAACATCGCAGAAAAAACGAAGCCCTCATGCCGACATAACGTTCCATTGCTTCTCAAAAAAAATAATATTACATTTAGTGTTTTATTCTGAGTTTTGAGGAGAGATGATAAATGCACAGCCCCAAATGGACGCCAGAGAGCTGGAAAAATTTGCCGATTCGCCAGCAACCCGATTATCCGGACGCCGATGAACTGCAGCAAACACTCGAAAAAATTCATAGTTATCCCGCACTGGTGTCCCCCGGTGAAGTAGAAAATTTGCGTAAACAAATCGCCTCGGCCACCCGGGGAGAACGCTTTATTTTGCAGGGGGGTGATTGTGCTGAGCGCTTCATCGATTGTAGGGAAAACATCATCGCCAACAAGATCAGGATTTTGTTGCAGATGAGCGTCATTCTCACCCACGGCTTGCGCAAACCGATTGTGCGCATCGGGCGCATTGCCGGACAGTATGCCAAACCACGTAGTCAGAATATCGAAGAGGTGCATGGGCAACAACTGTGCAGTTATCGCGGTGATTGTATTAACGGTTTTCCGGCGACACCGGCCTCGCGCACCCCGCAACCGCAACGCTTGCTGAGTGCTTATAATCATTCGGCCATAACGTTAAATTACATCCGCTCGCTCATCGATGGCGGCTTCGCCGACCTGCATCACCCCTACAACTGGAATTTGCATTCAATCGAACAAACGGCCAAGTGGCCGGAATATAAACGCATTGTCGATCGCATTCTCGAAGCGATTGAATTCATGGAAATGTTTGGTGGCGTGAGCTCGGAATCTCTGGGGCGGATCGAGTTTTACACTTCCCACGAGGGCTTGCTGCTCGGGTATGAACAGACCTTGACGCGAAGCGATGAAAGTAGCGGCAAATACTACAACCTCGGCGCTCACATGTTGTGGATTGGCGAGCGTACGCGGCAGCTCGAAGGGGCGCATGTGGAATATTTCCGTGGCATTGCTAATCCGGTTGGCATCAAATTAGGGCCGACAGCGCAGGCGAATGAATTATGTAAAATTCTGGACGTCCTCAACCCAGAAAACGAAGCCGGGCGCATCATGCTGATCACCCGCTTCGGTGCAGGCAAAGTGAATGAAGTTTTGCCGAACCTGATCAAAGCGGTGAAAAAGAGTGGCCATCACGTTGCCTGGACTTGCGATCCCATGCACGGTAATATGGTAACCGTTAACGGCGGGCAAAAAACGAGAAAGTTCGAGGATATTTTATCCGAACTGCAGCATACTTTCACCGTGCACCGGCAGGAAGACAGCACCCTTGTCGGCGCTCATTTCGAGCTCACCGGTGATGAAGTCACCGAATGTACCGGCGGCGCCCTTAACCTTGACCATCATGATCTGCATAGAAACTATGAGACCTACTGCGACCCGCGACTGAATTACATCCAAAGTTTAGAGATCGCTTTTGCGATTAACAAGATGAAAGTTGGGTGGAGATGAGTCGAAAAAACAATATGGAATATCAGATAAACAGATATCGTTTATGTCCTGTTATCTTTAACCCCCAAATAGTTCCTGAAATTTCTCTTGTGCCTGAATAACATAATAAAGATATTAGAAAAACTATATTACACACATCTCAAATAAAATTTAATACAGAAGATAAATATGGTTGATCCTCTCATTGCACTCTTTTACGGGCTCGTCATAACAGGTCTTGTCACTTTGTTTCTCTGGCGCGGCCGGACATATTTAAACCGTGTGGCCCGGGGCAAAGAGCTGTCGGAACGCATTTACATCGAAGATGCGCTGAAGCATTTATTCGATCGAAAATACCACAATACAAGCGCATCTATTGAAAGTATAAGCGGTTCGTTGAATATAAACAGAAATAAGGCGGCCAGATTACTGGTAAAACTCGAGACACTGAAACTGATTCAAACGCAAAATAATAACTTTCAGTTAACTCAGGCTGGTATTTCTTATGCTTTGCAAATTATTCGAATTCACCGCTTATGGGAATTATACTTTGCCGATAAAACCGGTTTCACTGAAGTAGAGTGGCATTTAAGGGCGGAGGAACAGGAGCATTTCACCTCCAAAGATCAGGCGGAAATGCTTGCTTTGCAAATGGGCAACCCATCATACGATCCGCACGGCGATCCGATTCCCACAATCAAAGGTGAAATCCCGCCGAAATCGGGTATGTCGCTTGCCGATTTATCCATTAATAATTTTGCACAAATTATTCACCTGGAAGACGAACCGGATGAAATATTTTCAGAGCTCATCGGAGCCGGGCTTCACCCAGGGATGAAGATTCAGGTTGTCAATCGCTCTCCGGAAAATATCACTTTGTCGGCTAACCGGCAAAAAATTCAAATTTCACCCATAGCTGCCGCCAATGTCACGGTTGCAGATCTCACTCAAAAAGAAGAATATCAGGAAACGGATGATAGACTGACGAATCTCGCTATCGGCGAAAGCGGGGTTGTCACCCAAATATCCCGTGCCTGCCGCGGTTTGCAAAGACAAAGGATTATGGACCTGGGCGTCATTCCCGGAACACGGATTACTGCAGAAATGAGAAGTGCCGGCGGAGACCCTGTGGCTTATGATATACGTGGTGCATTGATCGCCATTCGTTCCGAGCAAGCCAATTATATTCACATCCGCAAATTGGAGAACACGAATGATGGCAGAAAATAAATGTACGGACTGTGCGGTGCACGCTGATAACAACCTGAAAAAACTCGGTCTTGATATGTCCTCGTGGGATTATGTTGTCGCATTGGCCGGAAATCCCAATACCGGCAAAAGCACAGTTTTCAACCACTTGACCGGATTGCGTCAGCACACAGGCAACTGGCCTGGGAAAACCGTTTCCCGGGCCTAAGGCAGCTACAGTTTCGCCGGCAAAAAATACAAAATTATCGACCTGCCGGGCACCTATTCTTTGTTGTCGGCGAGCACTGATGAAGAGATTGCCCGCAATTTCATTCTCTTTGGAAAACCGGACGTCACGCTCATCGTCGCTGACGCCTCCCGTCTGGAAAGAAATCTGAATCTCACCTTGCAAATCCTCGAAATCACCGACAGAGCCGTTTTATGTCTCAATCTTATTGATGAAGCTAAAAGGCACGGCATAACGATTGACGAGCGCCAGCTTGCCAGGGAGCTCGGCATTCCGGTTGTGGCGACGACGGCTCGCTATGGATTAGGGATGCAGGAACTGCTGCAAAGGTTAAAAGATGTTGCAACCGGAGAATATCAATGCAAACCGCGGCAGATAAAAACAAACTCCCCGTTTTTAAAACGCGCCTTAGGTAAACTGATTCCGGCAATTCAGGAGCAATTCCCGGATATTTCAAATGCCAGGTGGATCGCGTTGCGTTTGCTTGAGGGCGATAAAGAAGTCATCGACGCTGTTGAAAATGGGACATTGGGAAAATTGGAAACAGAAGCATAGGGCATTATGAATAAACCACAAGACATAGATAAAAATTTATTGGAACTGGCTCAATCCTTACGGTGGGAAGCCGGGGAAAATTTTCATGATCATCTGATCAATTCCATTTATGAAGACGCCGCAAGTATTGCCAATAAATCGGTCGGGAAAGATGAGAGCACAAGAAAATTCAATTGGGATAAAACCCTCGATAATATTATTACCAACCGCTGGACGGGTTATCCCCTCATGATTATCTTGCTTGCCGTCGTCTTCTGGATTACCATCTCCGGCGCCAATGTCCCCTCAGGCATGCTGGCTACTTTGTTGATTGATAATCTTCATCCGGTTTTGAAAGGTTTTGCAGCCCAAATAAGCATGCCCTGGTGGTTAAGTGGTTTGCTTTTCGATGGAATTTACCTGGCTGCAGCTTGGGTCATTTCCGTCATGTTGCCGCCGATGGCCATTTTTTTTCCGCTTTTCACTTTGCTGGAGGATTTTGGTTATTTGCCGCGAGTTGCCTTTAATCTCGATAAGATGTTTCGCAAAGCCGGCGCCCATGGTAAACAAGCGCTGACCATGAGCATGGGTTTTGGCTGCAACGCTGCCGGCGTCGTTGCGGCACGCATAATTGATAGCCCGCGGGAAAGACTTATCGCCATTATTACTAATAATTTTGCTTTGTGCAACGGTCGCTGGCCAACACAGATTTTAATTGCCAGTTTATTTATTGGCGTGCTTGTGCCGCAGCAGTTCGGCGGCATTGCCGCAACAGGCGCCGTCGTTGCGGTTGTCTTGCTCGGCATTGCGCTGACATTTATTTCATCCTGGCTGCTATCGCGGACAGTTTTACGTGGTGAACCTTCTACTTTCAGCCTGGAACTACCGCCCTATCGGCCGCCCCGATTCTGGAAAACCATGTACACATCGCTCATCGACCGGACGATCTTTGTCTTGTGGCGCGCTGTCATTTTTGCCATTCCCGCCGGCGCTTTTATCTGGCTCACCTCAAATATTCAGATAGGATCAACCAGCATCGCCGACCACTTAATTTATTTTTTTGACCCATTTGCACTTCTGATCGGTCTCAACGGGGTGATTTTGTTAGCCTACATCATTGCTATTCCGGCCAACGAGATCGTCGTGCCGACAATCCTGATGCTGACGGTTCTCAACTTAAATTTGACGGGAGTTGGCGAGGGAGCAGGTGTGATGTTTGAATTAACCGATGAATCAGCTTATGCTGCCCTTTTTAACGCTGCGGGCTGGGATACATTAATGGCGGTAAATTTGATGATATTTAGTTTGGTGCATAATCCTTGTTCGACCACAATTTATACGATTTATAAAGAAACAAACAGTGTGAAATGGACTGTATTTGCTTCGCTTCTCCCCGTTGTCATGGGCTTGGTTTTATGCTTTTTTATCGCCCAGATTTGGCGTATTGTGGCAGGGATTTGAGATGTTCTGATCACAAATTTTCTTTTGTGTTTTAAACACTGCACTGCCGCTTACTAAACCGTTTTTGAAAATAAAGAATAGGGGGGTGTTCACTATCGAACCGCAGATTATTTTAGCCACGGATATTTATCGTACAATGAAATAGCTACATTTTCCCTGACCCCATTGCGAGCTGTTTTTCCAACACAGCGATATCGTTTGTCGGCAGGTTACAGATATAGTTTTCGCAGAGGAAGACCGTGGCTTTGCCTGCGACAGGGGCGAGGCTGCGCAGAAAGGGCAACTTTTCTGCGAGGTATTTTTGCCCGGCAGCGGCATCGGCGAAGAGCAGGACACGGTTGCCGTTGAAATTTTCGGCGAGTACCTGTCGTATTTTTGCCACACCTTCAGCATCTCCCGGGGCTGCGGCGATGACCACCTGTTGTGTTTTCGCCGAGATAAAATTGAGCGCCACCATCATTTGCGGAAATGCGACCGGGTTGCGTTCCAGCACCGGAGCGGCCTGTTTTAAACTTTTTTCAGCAAATTCACGCCAGTCTTCGCGGCCGGTCATTTCAGCGAGACGCAATAAATTGAGCACAGCAATGGAATTACCAGCCGGTTCGGCACCGTCATAGAGTTCTTTCAAGCGTATGATGATGTTTTTGTCGTGCCCCGAGGTGTCGTAAAAGCCACCTTTTTCATCGGCAAAAAGGGTCATCTGTTTTTCAGTGAGTTCGACGGCAAATTTTAACCATTCGATATCGAAAGAAGTTTCGTAGAGATCGATCAATCCTTGCACATAAAAAGCATAATCTGCCAGATGCGCTGTGAGCCCGGCTTGCCCGGCGCGTGAACGGCGCAGAAGAACGCCGTTTTTCGCATCGAAATGGGTAGATTTTAAAAAAGCTGCTGCGCGTTGCGCCGCCTGCAAATATTCCGCTTGCTGCAAAACCTGATAGCCTTTGGCAAAGGCGCTGATCATCAAACCGTTCCATGAAGTGATGATTTTATCATCGAGCAGTGGGCGAGGGCGTTCGCTGCGTACGGAGAGCAGTTTTTCCCGCATCACCGCCAGTTGCGCGGCTATTTCCGGGTCGGTTTTTTTCGTTTGATAGAGAACATTTTTTGAGCCAAATTCTGCCTGTGGATCTGAAATCGTGTTGCCCTGCTCGCTGATGCAGTAATAGTCACAAAAAATCGTGGCCTCTTTTCCTCCAAGGATCTTGTCGATTTCAGCTTTTTCCCAGAGATAAAATGCCCCCTCGGCTTTCTCGTGCGGGTTCTCCGGCAGGGGGCTGTCGGCGTCTTCGGCGGAATAAAATCCACCGGCCGGCCCGGTCATATCGCGCAAAACATAGGTGAAAATATCCTCTGCGACGACGGTAAAAAAATCCGAGTTGGAAATCTGCCCGGCTTCGAGATATGAAATAGCGAGTTGCGCCTGATCGTAGAGCATTTTTTCAAAATGGGAAACGCGCCATTGCGGGTCTACAGAATAGCGATGGAAGCCGCCGCCAAGATGATCACGCAGAGCGCCTTCTGCCATTTTCTGCAAGGTCAACAGCGCCATTTGGCGGGCATTTTTTTTATTCATACGTTCAGCATAGCGAAAGAGAAAATTGAAGATGACCGGCCGGGGGAATTTCGGCGCCGGGCCGAAGCCGCCCAAAGTAGAATCATAGCTTTGCGAAAACTGGCGACAGGCCTGCTCCAGCCAGTTCATATCGAGGGTCGCTTCTGGTGCAGCCGGTGTCGTCGCCTGCAACGCCTGCGTCAGTTGCTGCGCCGATTGCAGAATTTTTTCGTCATCTTCGTTCCATACCCGCAGAATGCCCTCGAGCAGCTGCCGGAATCCGGGGCGGCCGTAACGCGGTTTGGGTGGGAAATAGGTGCCACAATAAAACGGTTTGAGCTCGTGTGTGAGAAAAATGCTCATCGGCCAACCGCCGCTGCCGGTCATCGCCTGTGTCGCGGCCATGTAAACAGCGTCGACATCCGGGCGCTCCTCACGGTCGACTTTTATTGCGATAAAATTATCGTTGAGATATTTGGCGATGCTTTCGTTTTCAAAGGATTCGTGCTCCATCACATGGCACCAATGACAGGTGGCATAACCGATGGAGAGAAAAATCGGCTTGCCGGTTTCGCGCGCAACCTGAAAAGCCTCATCTCCCCAGGGATACCAATCAACGGGATTGAACGCGTGCTGCAGCAAGTAGGGGCTGTGCTCATGAATGAGGCGGTTGGGTATTTTCCCGGCTGCTTTTTGCTGTGCAATAAAACCAGCGATTCGGTGCGATGCTGATCGCCCTTCATTTTCCTGCGCCACACAGCCTGAAATCGCGCTGAATGCCAGAAAAATTAAACTGATGCTGTGAAAACTGTCAAGCATGAAATTAAGCGATATCATTCCATTTCCTTTTATGTTTGGATTTGTTTTAATGATTAAAACTTTGGCTCCGTAATACTGATGAACCGACCTTGGAATTTATTATTCTCGCTGAGTCGTAGTGGTGCAGAGAGAAAGTAGCTGCTTAAACTATGAGTAACTGTTTTGCAAGAGCCTGACAGTTTGTAGTCAGCGCATCACCCCGTCCAAAAGCGGCAGGGTTTTAGACGAAACGAAGTTCGATGAAGTAATTGCGTTTCTCAGCAACGATGAAGTAAAATTCATTTTTATTCGCCTCAAACAAGTGTGTATTTCCACTAACAGCAAGCGCTCATTTTCAGCAAAAATCGGAAATCTCACGTTTAAAATGCCTGCCCCAGTTTTCATCCGGCTGTGCAGTCAGGGTGACTTTTTCATCACGGGTAGGGTGAAAGACGGATAACTTGTAGCAATGCAAGGCGAGGTTGCGGCCATCGAAAGGTTTTTGCGAGCCATAGCGAAAATCTCCGAGTAGTGGGTGGCCGCTGGCGGCGAGTTGCACGCGAATCTGATGTTTGCGGCCGGTTGCAAGTTCGATATCCAGCAGGCTTAGGTTGCCACGAAAGGCGATTTGCCGATAACTCAGGCGGGCGAGCTGCGCGCCGGTTTGTTTTTGCTCAACAATCGTCACACGCTCTTTGCTTTTTGCCAGGAAATTTACCAGTTCGGTTTCCTGCGGGCAGCAGCCGTGCACGATGGCGAGATAGCGTTTTTCCACGCACCGTTCTTTGAATTGCCGTGCCAGACGCCGGGCGGCTTTGGAGGTGCGCGCAAAAACCATCACCCCTGAAGCCGGACGATCGAGACGATGCACCAGACCGAGAAAAACCGCCCCCGGTTTGTTGTATTTTTTCTTGATCCAGACCTTTGCGAGACTGAGCGCATCAGCATCGCCGGTGTGGTCTGCCTGTGACAGCATGCCGCCCGGTTTGTTGATAAAAATCAGGTGGTTATCGCAATAAAGGACTTTGAGCATAGGTTTGTATTTATTTAAATCTCGACCCCGATGAATTGTTTGATCAGCAAACCTGCCAAAAAGCTGAGAAGCGCCACCGAAACCGAGATGATGACCATTTCCAGGAATCGCCTCCGGAAGTTGAGGCTTTTGGCGGTGGTGATATAAAATGTATAGGCGAAAATGATCAATATGCCGGTCGTCAGCATAACGCTGAAAGAGACGAAAATATTGGCAAAGATAAAATACGGTGCAATGAGTAGTGCCACGGTGATGATGTAGGCAATTCCGGTGTACAGCGCCGATTTCAGCGGTTCTTCACTGCCCTCATCCGTGGCGTTTTCTTTGGATGAGAGATATCCCGATGCCGCCATCGACAGGGATGCGGCGAAACCCGTAAGCAAACCGGTGAGCGCCACTAGCTCGCTGTTTTGCAGAGCAAATGTCAATCCTGCGAGAGCGCCGGTGAGTTCCACCAGGGCATCGTTTAAACCCAGCACCATGGCGCCGGCATATTCCAATCTTTCTTCCTGCAAAATTTCCAGCAGCTCTTTTTCGTGGCGGTGCTCGTCTAAGGCCAGTTGTTCGAGCAGATCAAATTCGCCGGCCAACGATTTGTAAGCCTGATTGGCCAGGTCTTCGCCGCGCTCCATCAATTTCAAACCAAAGGATAATCCCAGCACATGCGCAATCGCCGTGTACCAGAAAATTTTCAGCCGGTTGGGTTTGATGACCTTGCCGGTAATTTTCTCCAGTAATTTGAAATGGTCGTATTCATCTTTGGCGATTCTCTGCAAGATTTTTCTATTGTGTTCATCTTTGGTCAGGCAGGCCAATTTCAGGTAAACATTGTATTCGGTGATTTCATTTTTTTGCATATTGAGCAGAATTGCCTGTCTGTTCATTTATTTGCAACTCCCAAAATAAATTATTGTGTTCCGGTTTAAAGCGTAATCAGCAATTTATGCATATTGCCAAGCAGTGCGAGAAAATAGGTCAGAAAAGAGGCCGCCGGTGCGCCATCGACGACGCGGTGATCGCAGGTCATGGAAACGGGCAGCGTCAACGCCGGGACGATTTCATCATTTTTACCGACGACCGGTATTTTATGCATGCGCCCGAATCCAACGATCGCCACTTGCGGTGCAAAAATCATCGGCCGGCCGTAAACACCGCCGAAGGAACCGTAGTTGGTTATCGAAATCGTGCCGCCGCGCAGGTCGTCTAACCTGAGCATACGTTTTTTGGCGCGTTCCACCAGTCCCATCATTTCATCGTTGATCTCAACAATCGATTTACTCTGTACTTTTTTGATCACCGGCACCATCAGGCCGTCGTTCGTATCCACGGCGATGCCGATATTGATGTCTTTATAAAGCACTGTCTCCTTGCGTTGCGGATCGAAAGTCGCATTTAAAATTGGGAATCTTTTTAACGCTGCCGCCATGGCTTTCATGAAAAACGGCTGAAAACTGATACGTTGCCCGTGCTCTTCTTTCAGATTGTTGCGGTAGTTTGCCAGCTCGTCGATGGTGGTGAAATCCTGAATGAGAAATGCCGGGATGGCGTGGCTCTTTTCCATGTTTTCCGCAATGGTTTTACGCATCGTGGAAAACTCAATGGTCCGGCTTTCACTGGTCGGTGCCGCTGCTTGTACAACAGGTGATGGAGAATCGATCGTCGCGATATCCGGTTTCAACGTGCCCTCGGTTTTCACATGATAAAGTATATCGTCTTTCATCACCCGACCGTTTGCACCAGTGCCCTGAATTTGTGAAATATCGACATTGAGATCACTCGCCATTTTCCGGGCAACCGGCGTTGCCAGAACTTTTCGGTTTATTCCGTCAACGGTAGCGTCCACTTTGATGATATCGGTGCGGCCTTCGTCCCCGGCGGGCATGACCGTCTCGCCGGGGCCTTCGATCTCACCGACCACCGACCCGGCTTCCTCGATAAACTCCGTTTCTTTTACCTCGACTTTTTCTCCGACTTCGAAATAGGCGAGGGTTTCGCCAACGGTGATTTCTTCGCCCTCGTCTGCACCGTATTTTTGCAGAATGCCGTCTTTCGGCGCTGGAATATCGGCGACGACTTTGTCGGTCTCAACCACGGCGATGATCTCGCCGGCTTCAATTTTATCGCCTTTTTTATGCGTCAGTTTTAAAATCCTGCCCTCGTGAATGCCCTCCCCGATATCGGGAAATTTAAACTCGTAAATCATATTTTCTCCTTTTTTGAATTAAACCTGCCAGGTTTTTAAAACCTGGCAGGTTTATCAATCTACGGCTGATAGCGCACTATTTGTCTCGCCGTTTTAACGATTTGATCGGTATGGATCATGTAATGGTGTTCAGCGCTGGGCAGGGGGAAAATGGTATCGGCGCCGGTCAATCTCGTCGGCGGGGCTTCGAGATATTCGAAGGCATCTTTGCTCGTCATGGCGATGATTTCTGCGGCCACACCGAACGATTGCGGCCCCTCGTGCACCACGAGCAAACGCCCGGTTTTTTTTACCGATTCAAGAATAGTCGCTTTGTCGTAGGGGTAAATCGTGCGCAGGTCGATGAGTTCGGCGGAAATGCCGTCTTTGTGCAAAAGCGCTGTTGCTTCTTTGGCTTCTTTCATTTGCGAACCGTAGGAAATCAGCGTCAGTTGCGATCCTTGCTGCACAATGCCGGCCCTGCCGATGGGAATGGTGTAAGCCTGCTCCGGCACTTCCTGTTTGAAAGCGCGGTACAGGCGTTTCGGCTCCATGAAAATCACCGGGTCTTCATCGCGGATGGCCGAGATCAGCAATCCCTTGGTATCGTATGGGGTGGAAGGAATGACGACTTTAATACCAGGAATGTGGCCGAACAAGGCTTCCATGCTTTCGGAATGCAGCTCCAGCGCGCGGATGCCGCCGCTGTAAGGCATACGGATGACCATCGGTGCGGTCAGGGCGCCGCGGGTGCGATTGCGCATGCGCGAAACGTGGGTGATGATCTGGTTAAATGCCGGATAGACGAAACCGCTGAACTGAATTTCTACAACCGGCCGCAACCCGCCCATGGCCATGCCCAGCGCCGTACCGACAATGGCGTTTTCTGCCAGCGGAGAATCGAAGCAGCGTCTTTCACCGAATTTTTTTTGCAGATTGACCGTAGCACGGAAAACCCCACCCTCGACACCGACGTCTTCACCAAAAGTGACGATATTTTTGTCGTTTTGCATTTCCGTCATCAGGGCATCATTGACGGCTGCGATGATGGTTAGCGCCTGCATCAGTTCACCCCTCTTTCCAGCTCACGACGCTGCCGCAATTGTTCTTCGAGAATGGGCGGCATGTTTTTGAATGTATAGCGGAAGGTGTTTTCCAGACTTTCTTTTTGAAAGCTGTCAGCTTCCTCGAATGCGGCATGTGCCTGTTTTTTCGCCTCTTTTTTCAGCTTCTCTATCTGTTTTTCGGTGATCAGCTTTTTATTCAAAACATATTTTTCCAGTCGAATAATCGGGTCTTTTTTCTTCCATTCTTTGACTTCCTCATCTTCGCGATAGCGGGTGGGGTCGTCGGCCGTTGTGTGCGCTCCGAGGCGATAGGTAAACCCTTCAATCAAAGTCGGGCCGCCGCCTTTACGGGCGTGATCCGCTGCTATTCTACTGGCGGCATGCACGGCGAAGATGTCGTTGCCATCCACCTGCACGCCTGTGAAACCATAACCAAAGGCCTTTTCCGCAATGGTTGTGCTGGCGGTCTGATGATGCCGCGGCACAGAGATGGCATACTGGTTATTTTGCACATAAAAAATCACCGGCGCTTTCCACACCCCGGCAAAATTGAGGGATTCGTGGAAATCACCGACCGAGGTGCCGCCGTCGCCGTTGAAAACCAACGTGATTTTATTGGTTTTTTTGTAAAGCTCTGCATAAGCCAGCCCCACCGCGTGTGGCAGTTGCGAGGAGATGGGCACGGAAATGGGCAGGACGTGGTATTTTTTCGGTTCATAGTGGCTGCCCATTTCATTGCCGAGAAAATAGAGATAATGCATGCTCAGCGGCACCCCGCGAACGAGCAATCCACCCAATTCACGAAAGGCTTGCACAAACCAGTCATCATTATTCACCGCCATCAGCGAGCCGATGCTGTTAGCTTCCTGGCCTTTCACCGGCGGATAGGTCGGCATGCGGCCCTGACGGTTCAAACTCACCGCCCACTCATCGGCCTCGCGGGTGATGATCATGGTTTTATAGGCCTGCAAAACCTGGATATCGGTCAGCAATGGCAGGTCTTTCACCTCGCTGTTGAGATTGCCGTTTTCATCCAGCAGTTGCAATCTCTTGCCGTCACGCGGATCAAAATTTTCGAACATAATTCTTTTGTTTTCCTTCGGTTTTAGCCTGCATTATTCACAATAAAAATCAAGTTGCTCCCGGTCGGTAATAAAAATGATCTGCCCGGGATTCAGCAGCACTTTCATCTTTCGGATCAAGTTTTCTTTTATTATATCGATCGTTACCGGATAAATATCATGCAGGTTGATCACCGGATCGCGGTGGCTCTGCACCAGCTTTTTATCGCCCGGTGGATATTGGGGCTGCCAATTGAGGCAATTTCGCAATACCTTTAAATCGCTGTTCACCAGCAAAGATGCGTGAAAACGGAATTTCCCACCGGTGAGCGACACCGCGGACCCGAGTATTTTACGATCACCGAAATAAATCGCATTTCGTTCACTCATTTGAAATGCAATATCGTCTTTTTCGGCCGTCTGCCGGATGATTTCCGTTACGATCCGGCTTGCTTTTTTTTTCGGCGAACCGGGCAGCAGCGCTTTTGCTGGTTTGACAAAAGTAATATTCAACGTACCTGCATCGTGATAGACCGTGCCGCCGCCGGTGTTACGGTGATAAAATGGAATACCGTTTTCCTGCAAATAACCCATATTAATTTCGTATTCGGGTCGTTGAAATTTCCCTAAGATCACTGCCGGATCGTTCACCCAGAATCGCAGAATAAAATACCGGTCGCTGATCCCGAGTAAACAATCGTCAAGTCGCAGATTTTCGGCAGCTTGCCTTTCGGGCAAATCGACGATCAACAGGTTCATGCGCTAAAACCGTCGCGTATAAAAATGGCAATAGGGGGTGGAAGCGGATTTTTCGTAATAATTCTGATGGTAGCCTTCGGCCAGCCAGAAGGTCTCTGCCTGTCGCAATTCCGTGACGACGGTGCAGCCTTTTTGCCGTAAAATATTGATCAAATAGTCTGCAGTTTTTTTCTGTTCCGTGTCGAGATAAAAAATCACGGACTTGTATTGCTCACCCACATCCGGCCCCTGGCGATCGACCTGACCGGGATCGTGAATTTCAAAAAATAGGCGTGCCAGTTGCTCATAATCCGTTTGATTTTTATCAAATTCCACTTTTATTATTTCGATATGGCCGCTGTTGCCGCTGCAAACCTGTTCGTAATTCGGCTTGCTTGTTTTGCCGCCCATGTAACCTGCCCGGGTGGAAAGCACGCCTGTGGCTCTTTGGAAATAATAATCGAGCCCCCAAAAACAGCCGCCGCCGAAATATGCGACGCCGGTTTTTTGCTCATCTTTTTCCGCTGTGAAAGAAAGTGCAATCGAATTAACACAATGGTGCGTATTTTTTGCCGTCAGATTCTCACCGCTGAAAACATGCCCCAGGTGAGCACCACAGGTTTTGCAGAGAATTTCGCTGCGCCGGCCATCGGCATCGGGCATACGCCTCACAGCGCCGGGAATTTCATCATCGAAGCTGGGCCAGCCGCAGCCGGCGTTAAATTTCGCGCTGGAATTATAGAGTGGTGTGTCGCAACGTCTGCAGTGATAAATGCCGTTTTGAAAATGCTGATCGTACCTGCCGCTGCCCGGTGGTTCGGTACCTTTATCGATGATGACGTACGCTTCTGCTGCGGTCAGTTGCCGGTACTTTGTTTCTTTATTTGCCATAGTTTTTTTGAGGTTGTCTGCGCTAATATTTTAGAGAGAAATCACTGCACCGATGGTTTGGGTGCAGCAACCGTACTTCCAGTTTTTAAAAAACAAAAAGGCGGGCGTATCAATTCCGGGAAATAATTTTACAGCGTTTCCATGCAGGTCAAAACTTCCTCGACATGTCCGCTGACTTTGACTTTGTAGAAAGATTTCTGAATCAATCCGTCTTTACCGATGATGAAAGTCGAGCGGATGATGCCAAAGTATTTGCGGCCGTACATGCTCTTCTCACCCCAGGCGCCGTAAAGTTCGGCCACCTGGTGTTCAGGATCACTGAGCAGGGTAAAATTAAGGTTTTGCTTGCTGATGAAATTCTGGTGCGATTTGATGCTGTCAGGGCTGATGCCGAGAACAAGCGTATCTTTCGCCTGAATATATTCCAGATTATCGCGAAATCCGCAAGCTTCTTTGGTGCAACCCGGTGTATTATCTTTGGGGTAAAAAAAAAGCACTACGTTTGATTTGCCGAAATAACCGGATAATGTAATCGACTCATTCCGGTCGGATAGCAGGGTGAAATCATTTGCTTTATCGCCTGTATTGAGCATTTTCTTCCTTTATTTAAAAGTCGATCCGTGTAAGCCATAAATCATGTTTATTGCAAAAACTGGTGGCGTAGAGAATTTTTACCCCTGCCGGCAACTTGAAGGTGGATACGGCCTCTTTATCCGAGGGATAAAATGTTTTTTCACCGATAACTTTGCCTGATTCCGTGACGAGTGTATGGCGGACGATGAAATGCTCTTCAGACATGCCGTGTACGGTTTCAAGCCTGATGTTGCCCTTTTTGATGCTGATGATCGGGGCATGACTGCGGACTTTTTTTGACCATTTCCCTGGTCTGTCTTTCGTATAAACGATGCCGTCGGGGCAATCAGCCGAGGGTGCCTGGGCGAAGGCTTGCGTGATTTGGCCACCGGCAATTGCCGCCGGTAACAGGATGGTGGATTTGAGTATATTTCTGCGGGTCGCCATTTGTTGCTCCTTTAACCAAGATTGGTTTTTAAACTTATTATAACTTCTTCTTGTAAGATGTCCATGATTGTAATGATTACAAAGATAGAACACCGAAAGATATTAAGCAACAGATTTTTTTAAATTCTATGCGGGAGAAAAGGATGGCTGAGTTTTTTCAAAATATGCCGAAAGGATATTTCGGAATCAAACCGACAACCTGATTTACTGCCGGTCGGGTTTGATGTTGAAATCAATCGCACACCGGGCGTATTAGTGTTTTTTTGCCGGTCGGGTATTTTTTAGATCCGGGCCTTGCAGGAAATGGGCGGTGATCGAAAGGAAATCGTGTTCGGTGATCAGCCCGACGAGCAGCCCGTTATTGAGAACAGGCAGACATGACATGTCATTTTCCCGCATGATGGTAATGGCATCTAGCGTGGTTGTTTCAGGAATGACTGTATGAACATTTTTTACCATAATCGTTTTGACCGGTTTGTTGAGAAAGCTGCGCCCCTCTTTCAATTGATCGAGCAGGCGAAATACGGTGCGGAAATTAAGCATTCCGACAAGCTCATGATTGTTATTTTCGACGGGCACATGATGAATATTGCGCCATTCCATCAGATTGACGACCAATTCGATGCTGTCATCTTCATTTACGGTAAAGAGATCGGTGACCATGTATTGTTCAACGCGATCAAAAAACAGGCGCCAGTCTTTTGTCGGGGTGAGTTTTGCCGGTTTCCAAGTGTGTACCGGGTGGTTTTCTTTCTGTTTTTTAGCAATCTCCAGGGTGATGGCACTAAGGCATTTATCGATATTTTCAGTTTCTTTGAGTTTTGTAAAAGAGTTTAAAATCCAGTCGGCGCCGGTTTGGTTGCGCTCCACCCGTTCTTTGATGACGCCGAGATAGCGCGCAATATCCGCATCGACGATTTCGACTGATTCGAGGCCGGATTGGGCCAGTGGCAGCAGCTCATCGAGAATGAGTGCTTTGGCCGGCATTTTTTTGCCCTTCAGCCAGGTGAATTGTGCACCCAGGCCCTCGCGTGCTGCGGCAATCAGATTTCCCCTGGCATCATCGAATTTGCACATCGAGGGGATGTCTTTATATTCTTTTGCCAGGGCGTTGATCAGGCCGAGCCAGAATGCAGCGTTGGCCACTTCATCGAGCGGCGTCGGGCCGGAGGGAAAAATCCGGTTTTCGATGCGATAGTGGGGTTTGCCGTTAGTGATGCCATAACAGGGTCGGTTCCAGCGATAAACCGTGCTATTATGTGTTTGCAGTGCTTTGAGTTTGGGAATGCCGCCATTTTTTAAAACTTCAAAAGCGTCTTCATGCTCATCGAGTCCGATCATCACACGGAAACGGGTGATATCTTCTTTAAAAAGTTCGATTGCTGAGCTTTTGACCCAGTCGCTCCCGAAACTGACACGTGCCATCGTATGCCGTTGATAGAGGGGATGCGATCGTGTATCGATAGATTGCTGGAAAAGGGCAATGCGTGTTTCCTGCCACAGTCTTTTGCCTAAGAAGATGGGTGAATTTGCCGCAGCCGAGATCATGGGTGCGGTGATGAGTTGTGCCACGTTGTAATAACGGGCAAAATCTTCCGGGGCAACCTGGAAATGAACCTGGAAACTGGTATTGGCAGCCTCGAGCATGACGTTGTCGTGTTTGACGTAGAGTTCATCGATGCCTTGTACGTTCGATTCGAAATGCTGTGATCCGCGCAATCGCGAAATCGCCTCGTTTAGTGCGTAATAACGTGGACGTGGGGTTATATTTTTAAGCGTTAGATCAGACTTTAGCAGCGTTGGTAAAATGCCGACGAGAATGACGTCGGAATCATATTTTGCCGCCGCCATTGCCGCCCGTTTTGTCAACAGCAACATCTGCTTTTCCAGTACGCGTAAACTGCGTCCGTGAAATGGCAGGGGATCAAGATTAAATTCCAGGTTGAAAACGCCGAGCTCGGTAGTAAAACGTTTATCGTTGAGGTCGTCCAGTATATCGAGATTGATGGGAGATGGGCGGCCAAGTCTGTCGATGATGACAAGCTCCTGCTCGGCTCCGATACGCGAGACGCCGGTTTCGAACATGCCTTTCTTCTGCATATATTCGAGCGCCCGCATATCCTGCAGCAAGTTATTTTCAAAAAGACGCAATTGACGCGGTCGGAGCCTTGTGGAAACTTCTTGTCGTCCCATGATTGCCTCACCCGATATTTATCTGTACTATAGAATTTGTTATTGGCGTCTGGCAGGTAAAATATATTGGTGGCGTTTCAAAACCGTTCTGTGCTATTCCGGGTTGCGAGAATCGATTTTCTAAAGAAATGGTCATTGAATTTTATTTCAAAATCAGGGATCAGCTTACTCTCAAGAAAGAAAAAATTATCATTCTTTGCAAGAAATTTAGTGAAGAAGGTTAGTTTTTAATTGGCAAGTTGGATTTTATTGAATGAATTAAAGTGACATTATGCAAAAAATTAAATAATTAATCTCTGAGTTTTGCCGTTCCCGGATGTTTGATCAACTGGGCATCGACCATAAAAACCACGTCTTCCGCAATGTTTTTGGAAAGATCACCGACCCGCTCAAGATTTTTCGCTACCATGATCAACGCCAGGGCGCGGTTGATGCATTGAGGATCGCCGACAATATAAGTCATCAGTTCACGAATGATCTGTTGCTCCAGGTCATTCACCTGTATATCCATTTTGATCACTTTTTTTGCCGCATTACTGTTGTTATGCAGGAATGCATCGATGGCTCGTTTCATCATATTCATGGAGATTTCAGCCATTCGCGGGATGTCGATTAACGGTTTGAGCTCCGGCTCCTGCACGAGAACCAGGGTTTTTTCCGCGATATTAACGGCATGATCTCCGATGCGTTCGAGATCGTTGTTGATTTTCATCGCTGCGGTGATCAATCGTAAATCGCCGGCGATGGGGTTTTTCAGCGCCATCTGGCTGATGCATAAATTGTCCAGCTTCAATTCCTGCTGATCGACCAGTGCATCGTTGGTGATGATTTTGGCCGCACGTTTGGCGTCCCGTGTTTTCAGAGCGGCCACAGCGCCATCGACTGCCTACTCTGTTAATGAGGCCATATAGAGTAATTCGTGGCGGATTGTTTCCAGCTCATCTTCAAATCTTCTGGGCATTTATTTTCCTTTTTTTGGTTAAGATCAACCGAAACGACCGGTGATATATTCTTCAGTGAGTTTTTTTGCCGGATTGGTGAATATCTTTTTCGTTTCATCAAACTCGATGAGTTTGCCAAGCCACAAAAATGCTGTTTTGTCGGAAACGCGCGCTGCCTGTTGCATGCTGTGTGTGACGATAATGATGGTATATTTTTCTTTTAATTCCAACATCAATTCTTCGATTTTTGCAGTGGCGATGGGATCGAGAGCCGAGCAGGGTTCATCCATCAAAATCACTTCGGGTTCGATGGCGATGGCCCGAGCGATACACAGGCGTTGCTGCTGGCCGCCGGAAAGGCTGAGTGCGTTGGTGCTGAGCCGGTCTTTGACTTCGTCCCAGATCGCCGCGCGGCGTAAGCTCTGCTCGACAACATGATCGAGGTAGCTTTTGTCCCGAATGCCGACGATACGCAAACCATAGGCGATATTTTCGTAGATCGATTTGGGAAACGGGTTCGATTTCTGAAAAACCATGCCGACTTTCCGGCGCAGACTGATCACGTTGACCTCCGGGTCGTTGATGTTTTCACCGCCGAACTTGATCACTCCATCGATCCGTGATCCTTCGACGAGGTCGTTCAGGCGGTTGATACAGCGCAGCAAAGTCGATTTGCCACAGCCTGAGGGGCCGATAAATGCCGTGATCTGGCGTGCAGGAATCGCCAGAGAAATATCGTTCAGCGCCTGTGTTTCACCATAAAAGAAACTGACATTTTCAATGGCGATGCTGCCCGGTGTTTTGTCCACAATTTTAACAGCGGTCGTGTTGTTTTTCATAGAATGTGTGTCTCTGGATAAGTGACTTGTTTTATTGCTGTTTTTCGCCGGATCAACGGTGATGGCAGCGTTCATTTTTTGTACTCCTGTTTAGTTTTTCGAAGCGAATTTAAAAACCACGCTCGTTTTTTTAAAGAAATGCAACTTTACAAATGTGTGACTGCGAAGCGTCGTTGCAGATGCTTGCGTAAAAAAACGGCCGCAAGATTCAACGCAACCACGATGACGATCAGCAGCAGTGTCGTGGCGTAAACCATCGGCAAAGCTGCTTCTACATTGGGAGATTGAAAACCGACATCGTAAATGTGAAAGCCGAGATGCATAAATTTCCGTTCGAGATGAATATAGGGAAAATAACCATCGATCGGCAGGGACGGCGCCAGTTTGACAACGCCGGTGACCATCAGCGGGGCAACCTCGCCTGCGGCACGGGCGATGGCGAGAATAAGCCCGGTAAAAATTGACGGCGAGGCGCTGGGCAGGATGACCCGCCACAGGGTTTCAAATTTTGTCGCGCCCAATGCTACCGAGCCCTCACGCACCGAAGATGGCACTGCCGCCAGCCCTTCCTCGGCGGTGACGATGACCACCGGCACAGTCAGGAGGGCCAGCGTTAATGACGCCCAGAGAATACCGCCGGTGCCAAAAGTAGGATTGGGCAATGAATCGGCAAAAAATAACTGGTCGATGCTGCCGCCGATGACATAAACGAAAAAGCCAAGACCGAAAATCCCGTAAACGATGGAGGGAACGCCAGCGAGGTTGTTCACCGCAATGCGCAGAAATTTTACGAATAAACCCTGTTTTGCATATTCTTGCAGATATATCGCAGCGAGAACACCGAGCGGTACGACTGCGAGACTCATGATAAAAACCATCATCACGGTGCCGAAAATAGCCGGCAAAACCCCGCCTTCCATATTGGCTTCGCGCGGATCATCGCTGAGAAATTCCCATAAACGCGCCAGATATAATGCGGTTTTTTGCGCCCAATTCATCTTGTTGGGTTGAAAACTGCGAATGATTTTAGCCAAAGGTATGATGCGGTCTTCACCTGAAGCGGCCCGCAATGTGAGCGCATAGGCACCGGCGCGCATGCGCAGCTCGCCGAGTCGTTTTTCCGATTTGCTGAAAAGCGCCTGTAATTCCTGCAGCTGTGAATTGAGTTCGTTGCGCTCTTTTTCCCCTGCCATTGTCGGTGGTTTTTTCCGTTCGAGCTGTTTGAGCTGCTGTTGAACGGCATTGGTTTTGTAAGAAATATCCTCAATTTCAACTTTTTCAATTTGTCGGATCTGTGCAAGAAGTGCATCGACTTTTGCCTGATATTCGGGTAATAACCGCATCACAGCAGCTTCTCCGACCGCTTTTGTCACATTATTTACGGTCAAATTTTGCGCAAAACCATAAAACTGCCCCCATGATATTCGCTCCAGTAAAATAGCGGAATCCGGCACGGAAACGGCGGCGATGCTCTCTTCCTCCAGCCATTTGAAATCCAGGCTGTAAATATCGCGGTTGGCGATTCTTACCCGCAGACGTTTTTCATACTCAGTCGATGTCTCGGGTTTAAATTCGTTTTCTTCCCACACCTCACCGAGAAACCGGCTGCCGTCCTTCATTTCGAACAACTGCAACTTCGCCGGCCAGAAAATACTGAAGCCATTGATGAAAATAAGCCCCAGCAGACCGGTGATCATCAGCAAACCAATGGTTGTGCTCAGCGCTGTGAGCCAGATCCACACCTGGCCGCTGCTTTGTTTTTGTTTAATTGGTTTATTCATGTTTTCCATATTTTTTCTGAACGCTTTGTCGCACGAGTTCAGCGCCGGTATTGACGATAAAAGTCATACCGAAAAGCAGGAGCGCGGCAAAGAAAAGAGTGCGGAAGAGCGTGCCACCCATTGGCGCTTCCGGAATTTCTACCGCAATATTTGCCGACAGCGTGCGAAATCCGTTGAATATATTCCAATCCATCACTGGTGTATTGCCGGTGGCCATGAGCACGATCATCGTTTCGCCGACGGCGCGGCCGAGGCCGAACATTGCGGCGGAGAAAATTCCGGGGCTGGCCGAGGGCAAAACGATATGCCGGGCTGTTTGCCAGGGGGTGGCACCCAGCGCCAACGATGCGGCGGAAAGACGGCGCGGCACGTTGGAAAGTGCATCTTCCGCAATGGTGAAAATGATCGGGATGACGGCAAAACCCATCACCAGCCCAACGACAAAAGCGTTGCGCTGGTCGTAACTGATTTGCAGACTGGATTTGAGCCAGAGTTCATAATCACCGCCGAAAAGCCGGCTTTCTATCACCCCGCTGCCCGATATGTATAAATAGGCGGTGATGAGAACAACCGGTATCAGAATGAATGTTTCGCTGCCGGAAATCAGATTATGGTTGCGCAATTTCATCAATTTTCGCCACAGCAGGCTGAAAAGAATCGCCACAGTCGGTACGAAAATGATGACTGCGATGACGCCGGGAACCACAGGCTGCATGCGCGGCGCCAGCCAGAGCCCGCCGATAAATCCGACCACTACGCTGGGCAGTGCGGCCATGATTTCCATCGCCGGTTTGACGACTGATTTCACCGACCAGTGCATGAACTGGGAGACATAAATTGCCGCCAGCACGGCGATGGGCAGTGCAAAAACGAGAGCATAAAAAGTTCCTTTAATGGTGCCGAAAATGAGTGGAATCAGGCTGAGTTTGGGTTCAAAATCATCTGAGCCGCTGCTCGATTGCCAGACATATTCCGGCTTCGCATAACCCTCGTACCAGATTTTGCTGAAAAACGCTTTTAAACTGGCCTCAGGGTGCGGACTGTCGATGGCTATCTTGTAGATCGCGTTTTCTGCATCGACGAAAATTATGGCTGTGTTTTTTGGCGTCATCGTCAACAATTTCAACTTGTGATCGCTTATTGTATCCATCCACAACAGGCGTTCGTTGGTCGCGTGTTGGAATGACAGCACCCCGTCGGCACTGCCGGCGACAAAACTGCGGTTGCGCTGGGAAACGGAAAAACTGGAAATCGCTTGTGCGTGCGCCGTCATCGTATGTGCCCGCCGCAATTGCCGTGGCCCTGTGCCGTCGTGGTTGAATGATTCAAACCAGACTGATATTTCTCCAGCCTGGTTCCCGATGACGAGAGAGCGGTCTCCAAGCATAAAACTCAACAGGGTGATCGCTGCGGTACTCACCTGAATTTTTTCGCTGCGTACGGGATTGTCAAGATCATCGATTTCATATTTTTCGATGCTGCCATTCTCAAAACCGACAAACAAGCCGCTGCCACCTTCACCGATGGCGATTTTAACAGGCTTTTCACTCAGATTTTCGATTTTACCTGTTTGTGGCGCCGTTTCTTCCTCATCAAAAAAATCGTCTTCCATGCCGGCTTTGCGATAAAGCACGATCTGTTTTTTCCCGGTGAGCGCCGCGATGACGAGTCCGCCGTCGCTATCGAAAGCACCGGCAATTTCGATGATTTTTTCCGCAGCGGGAATGAGCTGCACGGGGTCTGAAATTTCCGCATCCGGGGCATAATCCCGCCGCCCTGCGAGAAACCGCGAATTAAAACTGATGCTGTATTGCAGAATGCGCCCAAAACTCGTGCCGACAGCAAAAGTTTCTGCATCTGTTGAGCGCCAGGCTGAGGTGAGTTCTTCTCCCTCCTCCAGGGGCAGGCTAACGGTTGTGAACTGCGTATCTACGGCAAAATTATAAAAAGTAATCATGCCGTCAGCAGTGAGCAAGTGCATGGCCTGTTCATATTCATCTGCACTGACAGCGAGTATATTTTTACCATCCAATGCCGGTGGTTGGACCTTTTCCGTAGAACCGACGCTCGTCTTCTGCCAGAGTGGCCAGATAACCACGGCGAATAGCAGCATCAGACCGAGAACACTGGCGATGATCATGGCGCCGCCGCCTTGCACAACGCGTTTTGCCAGGTGGTTAAGAAAGTTTCTTTTGCGCCACATGCGCGCGTTCAGCAGCGGATCGTTTAATCTGTCTTTCTGCGCGGCTCGCACGGTTGACGCAGCGTTAAATTGTGTCATGAGTTCAATCTCATTAAATAGCTGTTTTCTTGTGCCATTTGGCTTTAGCTCATGATGAAACTCAGCAAAACAGCACAATGAGACCTCGCTGAGAAACTGAATTTCACCATAAAAGCCGCCCTCTGCAAAGACAGTGCGCGGCCTGTTTACCTGGGGCGAAATATTACTGTAATTTGTGCAGTTCTTTTTCGATGATTTTTGCAGAAAGCGGCATATAACCGTCTTTGACAACGATATCCTGACCTTGTTTGCTGAGCACGAACTTGAGAAATTCATTGACCAGGGGAGACAGCTTTTGCCCCGGTGTTTTGTTGACATAGAGATAGAGAAAACGGGCGAGGGGATATTTTTTAGCCGTCACGTTTTTGACCAGCGGGCCATAAGCCGGAGCGCCGGTTTTTTTTGCCAACGGCACTGCCCGGACGCCGGAGGTGATGTAGCCGATACCGGAATAACCGATGCCGTATTTATCTTCGCTGATCCCTTGAACGACGGAGGCTGAACCCGGCTGTTCTTTAACTGTGTTTTTGTAATCGCCTTTGAACAGGGCTTTTTTCTTGAAATAACCATAGGTACCGGAAGCGGAGTTGCGGCCGTAAAGGCTGATCGTTTTATTCACCCAGGTGCCGGTAAGACCGAGCTGCCCCCAATTCTCGATATTTTCAGGATGGTTGCCGTGCCGTGTTTTGGAGAAAATTGCATCGATCTGCTGCAAGGAGAGACTTTTGAGGGGATTATCCTTATTGACATAAACGGCAAGCGCGTCGATGGAAGTTTTTATCACCGTGGGTTTATAACCGAATTTCTTCTCAAACTTGTCGATTTCTTCGTTCTTCATCGCTCGCGACATGGGGCCGAACTGCGAGGTGCCGGCGATGAGCGCCGGTGGGGCAGTGCTGCTGCCTTTGCCTTCAACCTGAACTTTGACGCCGGGGTGATATTTGGCAAACGCTTCGGCCCATAAAGTCATCAGGTTGTTCATCGTATCAGAACCGATGCTGTTGATCGTACCCGATACAGTGCCGTGTTTTTTGTATTCTGGCAAATTATCACCACCGCGTGGCGCTGCGAAAGCAGAGTTGGTGAGCAGTAAAACTGCGGCCAAAATGGTTATCAATTTTGTTGTTTTCATCGTTTTTCCCTACCAGAAAATGTGAAAAGTGTTTGTTTTTCGCACAGGTATTATGCCTGTGCGAATGGATTTTATTTAAAAATTAAATGTGAACTGTGAGCGAATTTTGAAATCCGAATCTTTTTGCTTATCGTTGTAGCTGATGAATTCACCATTCACCTGCAAGCGTGATTTCTTGCCGAAATAAAAGACCGGACCGAACCTGAAGCCGGCTTCTTCATCGTTTTTAAAATCTGTGTTCGGTTCGATATTATAAAGACCGGTGGCAAAACCGATTTTATCCATGCCGGCAAGGGATTCGTTGGGCTGTGCCAGTTTCAACGACCATATTCCGGTGAAGTCGAACAATCTGAAGCTGACGGAATTTGCGGTCTGTAGAAAGTCCTTGTCCACAGTACCCATGGCGAAGTTGCCTTCGATGGTCACTTTTGTATTCTCGCCCAGATCCACATTCAGGCCGAAATCAGGTGCGATAACGGAGATACTGCCCGTATTGTCACTGGTCGCAATCCTTCGGCCGACCTGATTCAGAGCAGCCGAAACGCCGATTTCGAATTTTTTGTTGACCGGCAGCGTCACACGGCCGGAAAACATTTTGCCGTTGTTGGTGAAATTGGACTTGGTCGTGCCTGCGTCTTCACGTCCGGCAGCACCGGCGCCGTTGGAATAGTTGATGGCAAACTTTGCTTTGCCGCCTATTTTCCCGCCAAATTCAACCCCGATGTGGCGCGAAGCAAGGTTCAGATCGACGAGAAATTCCGCTGCCTCGCTACGCTCCACCAGTATCAATTTGCTTGATGAGCGCAGCTCTTCGCGCCAAACGGGTACTTTGAACTGGCCGAGACGCAGAAATGTACCGCCGCCAAGTTTCAGTTTGCCTTCAGCGTCTTTCAGTTTCGGTGAGTTATCGCGCACCTCAATCTGAAATTTTGTGCTGATGAATTTGCTGAGTTTTGCTTTCACCTGAAAACGGCCGCGGCGAATGCGAAAGCCCCGGGAGGTCTTCGCTGCATTATCATCGGCTTTGGCGTCCATCTCATGTTGCAACTGAACACGGCCAGAAACTTCCCAGGATTTGGCATTGGATAGCTTTAATTCCTGTGCCCGTGAAACACCGAACATCATAAATACCGAACTGAGCACCACAAAACTGATCGTGGTTTTTATCGTTTTAGTCATTCTGTTTTCTTCCTGATTTTGTGTTGAAGATCACATCTTGCGATGTGACACGTGTTATGACAGGCCAAAATAGTTTCTCAATATTACATTAGTATGAAGGTGAGATTAAGAAACTGTTAAGAAAATCGGCCGGATTTCGAACGATGAGGCAAGAACGGTTTTCGTCTTAAACACCGCAGGGGGCGGTGGATAGGAGTGATTTGCCGGCAGGGAAACATGGCACAAATTGAGTTTCAACTGGTAGGGAATGTGCTGACCTCGGTGGCGACAAATCTTAGTTTATCCGTATTTTATTATTTTTCTTGAATAAATCCTCCTTTATAATTTAAAGATACGAATGATATTTTTGGCATCTGTACAGCCTCACTCTACGTCCAAAAATTGTACATGCTGAACGAGATACGGAAAATATGGCATTGCTTTGTAATTTTCAGAAAAGGCAAAATTTCGTAATCTATGCAAGGGCTTCAACCTCTGTCGGCGCTGCCTTTTATCTTTAACAGAAAACTGAATGTCGAGCCTTTACCAGGTACGCTTTCTACTTTTATCGCACCCTTGTGCGCGTCGACGATGTGTTTGACGATCGCCAGCCCGAGACCGGTGCCGCCGATATCACGCGAGCGCTGGACATCGACGCGATAAAAGCGTTCAAATAGCCGCGAATGGTGTTTGCGCGCAATGCCCGGTCCCGTATCGGCCACGCTGATTTTTAATTTCCCCCGCTCAAATTTGCAGAGAATATCGACGTGGCCGGATTTTTTATTGTACTTGATGGCATTGCCGAGAAGATTAGCCATGACCTGGCTGAGGCGCTGCCGGTCGCCGAAAACTTGCACTTTTTCCATCGCTGTGTTTAAATGCAGCGCAAGTTCGATTTCGGCTGCCCTGGCTTTGTTCTCAAAATCCGCCATGAGTGTTTGTAGCCAGTCCTGCAAACTGAAATAACGGAAACTCATTTTCATCTCGCCCGATTCGATGCGGGAAATATCGATGAGATCGGTGAGCAGCATGTTCAGCCGCTCTGCCTGTTTGTATGCTTTCTCGATAAAAATTCGTTTTTTTTCTTCATCAGCGTGCGGACTTTTGAGAAAGGTTTCGAGATAACCTTGCAGGGTAAATATCGGGGTGCGCAATTCATGTGAGACATTGCCGAGAAACTGGCTGCGCACTTTTTGCAGTCTGTCCATCTGGATCACATCATCCCGCAATTTCCGCAGCATTTCATCGAGAACTTTGCTTAATTGGCCGATTTCATCGTTGGTTTCAAAACTGAATCCGCTATCGTAGCCACCGTGTTTGATCTTTTCCGCAATCTGTGTGAGTTTCACCAGCGGGTCGGTGATACGGCGCGAAAAAAAGTAGCTCAGACAGGCGACGATCAGGAAAGCGATAAAACCGCTGGCGATGATTTTTCGTTGCACTGCAGCCATCATTTCATCGATGTCCTGCAATGGAATCGACAGGCGAATATAACGTGCGGAAGGAAAAGCATGCCGGCTTTGCAGGGTGGAATGTATTTTAATCGCGAGATAGAAAAGGCCGGTGTTGATGGTGCGGCTCAGCCTTTCATCGCTGCCGACGCCCATTTCCCCAGCTTGTCTGATCTCCGGCCGGTTGCCGTGGTTCTCAACAAATATGAGCGAATCCTGCGGCACTTTCGAATCGAAAAGCACGAGGCCGGCGTCGTTGATGATCGTCAGCCGGAAGTGGCTGCTGGTCGCATAAGTCGTCAGGTATTGGTAAATTGGGGGGGTGGCCGGCGGGGTTTTGAGAATGAATTCGATCAATTCGATTTGTGTGCGCATCTGCCGGCTTAACTGGGCACGGAAATACTTTTGCAATTCGAATGTTGAAATGATACCGGCACCGATAGTGACGAATGAAATAAGCGTGAGAATATAGACGAATAATTTTTGGCGAATTGAATTGAGCATGAATGGATTAAATGCGGTTCCTTCAGGCCGACAGATTTATGTATTTTTTTGGGCCAGCCGGTAGCCAACCCCCTTAATGGTTTCGATGAGGCCATCGCCGGCGCGGCCGAGTTTTTCGCGGATTTTACGGATATGTACATCGATCGTGCGGTCGATGACGACGATATCTTCTCCCCAAATGGCGCTGAGCAGAACATCCCGTGTGATAACCCGCTGCGGCCGTTGCGCCAAAAACAGCAGAATTTCAAATTCTTTACGTGTCAAATGCACTGGCCGGCCTGCCCTGATCACTCGATAATTCAAGGGTTCGATTTCGATATCGCCCAGGATGATTGCAGCGCTTGCGGCAGATTCAGAATTTTTGTTTTTGCGCAACACTGCTTTTATACGGGCTAAAAGCGTCTGAATCCTTATTGGTTTGATGATGTAATCGTCAGCTCCCAGCTCTAACCCCAGTACTTCGTCGAGCTCACTGTCTTTGGCCGTTAAGAAAATGACTGCCATGTTTGCCGTTGCCGGGTTTTTACGGATTTCCTGAATGATTTCGCGACCGTCTTTGCCTGGCAGCATGATATCGAGGATGATGAGATCCGGTTTTCCGGAGACTGCCTGCAACAGAGCGTCATCACCGTTGCGCGCGCTGCTGACGGAGTAACCTTCAGCCTCGAGATTGAAGGTGAGAAGCTCGATGATATCCTGTTCATCATCGACGATGAGGATTTTTTTTGCCATAAATTTCCGGGAAATCTCGTCTGCTGGTTTATTTGAGTTAAAAGAATGATCTCGGCAAATTTAGCACTTTTCGCGAGTTTTGCCAGCAGAATTTTAACATCCGGACAGGGCGGGATGGGCGCACTTACACCAGTTTTTCAGTTCGTTTTTTCAAACATGCACAGCAATTGGTTTTGTTGAAAGGGAGATTGACTGTCCGGGATTGTTGGCCGGGTAGTGCCCGGAATAAACAATTGACAGTGAGCGCCGGCGCTTGTTGCATGGCGACCGGGAATTAGCGGCAACCGGGCAGAATTATTTCAAGGCCATCTCCACGGCCAGTTCGCCGATGGCAAATTTGGCGTATTTGTCTTTGAGCTCGGCAAATTGATGATTGACCATCGTTACTGCAACGAAATAATAAACCCCGTCAATCTCGATGATTTCCGCTCCGCGTCCGCGGATTTGACCTTGATAGAGTTCCTCACCTTTTTTATTGTGCAAAGCATAGCGGGAATATTCACCACCGTAACGTCGCGTCGAAAGGTAAAAAGGCAGGGGGTCGAGATTGTAATAAGGCGTGTAGGGCCGCAGCAAAGAATCGGTGATGACAAATTTCCCCGGTTTGATCGACAGGCTCAGGCTGTTGCTCAGGTTTTGTGCTCTCAAATTTTCTTTGCTCAAATAGCCATGGGTAAAATGGCTGCTGTCGCCATTGACATATACCTGGAATTTATCGCCGTTCCGCTGTAACTGCAATAGCGTATTTGCCCATATTTCATCTTTTGGTTTGGTGATTTTTCCGGCTCCGGAAATTTTTACACTGATGGGCAGACCATTATTATCAATTGCGAACCAGTGGGCGTTGTTGGGCGCCGGATCCCATCTGATTTCCGTCTGCAGACGGCTATCGATAAACCAGATCGTGCCGATTAAAAATGCGCCGGTGCCGGCGATTTTCCAGGCTTTGATCTGGAATGAAGTATCACCGATGCCGCCGAGAAAACGATAAACCATCGCTGCCAGTCCCAGACCGAGAAAAGTGGCGACAACGGTGCCGGTGCCGGGTTCGTTGCTCAGCAAAAAGAGTAACAATGCGACCAGCAGGCTGGCGGCGATGGTGATGAGAATTACCTTGTCTTCAAACGTATCCCTGGTTTTTTCCTTTTGCGCTATAGCCATAACGCTTCTCCCTGTCAGTTTTTTTAGTCAACTATGAATAAAATCACCGAGCCGGCAATAGGCTGTTCCGGCCAATCGCGCCAGCGGCTGCAATTTTTCCATGTCGATACGGTAATTATCGATGAGGTCATCGGCCACGTGAAACATCACAATTTCGCCGATGACCAGAAAACTGCCACCGGCTTCTCTGCGACCGACGGGCACGATCTGCAGTAATTTGCACTCGAAATTAATCGGCGATTCGGCGATGCAAGGCGGAACAACGACCTGACTTTGTTTGGGCGTAAAACCGGAGACCTCAAACTCATCGACCTCCGGCGGATAATCATTGGCACAGGCCGTCATTTTTTGCATCATGTCGACAGTGGTCATGTTGACGGCAAATTCGCGCGTCTGCTCGATATTGACCAGTGTGTCTTTTTTTTGTTCACCGCGAGCTTTCCACGCCGGGGAGAAACAGATCGTCGGTGGATTGGAAGAAATGCCGGTGAAAAACGAAAAAGGTGCGACGTTCAAAATGCCGTCTTCGCTTCTTGAAGAAACCAGGGCGATCGGCCGTGGCAGAATCGAACCGGTGAGCAGTTTGTAATTCTCTTTGATTGAAAGTTGTGCAGGGTCTATTAACATGATTATTCCCTTGATTATGAGAGAAGACTAACGCAGCAGGTTTTTTTTTGACAATACCTGCTGTAAAAAACTATTGATGGGTGAGGAAATTTCATCAATTTGCGAATAGTTCAACACCTTGAAATAGTGATTGCCGCTGATCATCGCGGAAAGCAATTTGCCTGATTTCTGGTTGAACAGACAAAGCACGGGTTTGCCCAGCGCCTCAGCATGGCCGAGCTCGTAACCCACACCGAGCGAAGGCGTCGAAACTTCGGCGATCACGGCATCGGCCTGTGCCAGCATCCGTATATCACGATCGAATATTTCGAGATCGCTCAACCCTGCTTCGCCCGTCTGTGATAGCTGTGCTGATCCGATATGCTCTGTCAGAACCGTGGCGTTCTGCTGCAAAAAGCGAATAATCTCCGCATAGTTTTTTTGATTTTCCCGTCCGCCGCGTATGGAAGCGGCAAAATAAATTTGCATGAGATTGTTTATTCCTGCGGAATATGGATAAATATGATGACTGTGCCGATAGCGGATGATAAGATGAAATCCGAAACGTAAATTCATTTACAATTTAGCTCGTGTTATAGAATATAACAACTTTATATTATTATATTTGCAATTTTTCTCATTTTGGGTTAGTTTTATCTGCTCTTATACAAATATTGAAAGTTTCATCGCAATGGCCAACGCGAAAAGAGGGCGAGCATTTACCGGCGTTGGAATCTGTTCAGCCAATCCGCCTGGCGGGATTTATGCTCTACTTGTCATTCGTGGAATCCCGTTATTTTTCCGTCGGGGATTCATTGTGGGTGAGTACATGGGCTTAAATCCCTGACGAGCATAATTATCAATTAACGCGTCCAATCTTAGCCAAACGGAGTGGATATGTTTTGCAAAAAACGAATTCTGTTTCTGTTGTTTTTTTCTGCAGGAATGCTCAGCGCTCAGTCGGTCATTTTAGAAAAATCGCTTAGTCCGCGAATTGCCAACTACAATATCGATGTGGAGCTTGATACTTCGAACCGTATTCTTAACGGCCGCGAAACGCTCATCTGGTTGAACACCAGTGATAAAACTGTTCAAGACCTGCACTTCCACCTGTACCTGAATGCCTTCCGCAATAGTAAATCGACATTTATGATCGAATCGGGTGGGCGCCACCGTTCGAACCTGATCGACAAAAACGGCTGGGGATTTATCAATATCGATAAAATCAATATCGCCGGTCGCGAAATGATCGATTATCTCGAATTTTTGCAACCGGACACCGACCACCCTGATGATAAAACAGTTTGCCGCGTTCCCCTTTTCCGCAGCCTGAAACCCGGCCAGAAAATCGAAGTCGAAATCGAATTTACAGCGAAACTGCCGTCGCCGCCCTTCGCCCGCACCGGTGCAAAAGCAGATTATTATTTTGTCGGGCAATGGTTCCCGAAAATCGGCGTCTTTGAAAACGGCGCCTGGAATTGTCATCAGTTTCATTCCACAACCGAGTTTTACGCTGACTACGGCGTTTATAATGTGCACATCAATGTGCCGCAGGGCTATATCGTCGGCGCCACCGGTTTGGAACAGGAAGTGGTGCAAAATGATAACGGCACCGCAACGCATTTTTATCACGCCGAAGATGTGCATGATTTTGCCTGGACGGCAAGTCCGGATTTTGTCGAATTCCACGGCAAAGAGCAAGATGTGGACATTCGTGTTTTGATGCAGCGCGATGTTGCCTATCAGGGTGAACGGCATCTTAAAGCTGCAAAATTTTCCGTGCGCTATTTTCAGGATTGGTACGGCGATTATCCCTTTCCCAACCTGACGGTTGTCGATCCGCGGCGCGGCGCCGGTGGATCCGGCGGCATGGAATATCCGACGTTGATCACCGCCGGTACAGCTTACGGTTTGCCGGAAGGTGTTTATCTGCCTGAACTGGTTATTTTACATGAATTTGGTCATAATTACTGGTATCATTTGCTGGCCTCTAATGAATTTGAAGAGAGTTGGCTGGATGAGGGGATAAACAGTTACACCGAAGCAAAAATTATGGACCATATTTTTAATGGCGCCGGCGCGATAAATGTTGGCGACTTTCAGCTCGGCAATCAGCAGATGCATCGCATGCGTTACATTTCATTCGCCGATTATGATCCCATGCTCAGACGTGGCTGGGAGTATTACAGCAGTGGCAGCTACGGCACAAATTCTTATTCCCGGCCGGCAGTGATTCTACTGACCCTCGATAATTATCTCGGCGCCGATGTGATGCGCAAAGTGATGCAGGAATATGTTCGCAAATGGCGCTTCAAACATCCGAAAACGCAGGATTTCGTCGATGTCGTCAATGCGGTTTCGGGGCAGGATATGAGCTGGTATTTTGATCAAATTTTATACAGCAACGCCAAACTGGATTACAGCCTCGCCGGAATTTATTCAAAAAGAATCACTAAACCGCGTGGAATTGATTTTGATGATGATATGGTGATAGCCGAATCAGACAGTGCTGAAATTGAAGCCGAGGCAGATACTCTCGAAACAGAATTGAGCGAAGACAGTCTGGCGGCAGTTAACAGCTCAGAGATTGAGAAGAAAGTGTGGTACGAAAGCGGTATCAGCGTTCGCCGCCTGGGCGAATTCAAGTTTCCCGTCTAAATCGAGCTTACTTTTGCCGATGGCGAGAAAATCCGCGAATCCTGGGACGGCCGGGAATTGTGGAAAAAATTCAGATATATCAAAAAGCACAGAATCAAATCGGCCACCGTCGATCCGGATCACAAAATCATCATCGATATCAATTATACCAACAATAGCCGTGTGATTAGCTCCGGCGATCACGGGTTGAATAAATTATTCGTTCGAATGGTTTTCTGGCTGCAAGCCTTTCTCGATATGCCGGAAATTGTGGTAATTCCTTTTAGCTTGTCCCAATAACCACCTCAAGGAATTGATGAAGTGAAATCGAATAATCTGAAACCCGGAATGTGAAGGAGTTAAAAATGATTGAATTTATAAAAGAAGCCGGTGTGCTGATGAGTAAAAACAAACGCCTGGTCTGGTTTCATTTTGCCGCGGGCTTGGTGCTCTCGCTGATCGCGGTGATACCGCTGCGAAGCCTGCTCAACACCTATCTTGGCTCGAGTTTGATGCGCGCCCGCCTCGAAAGCGGCATCGATATCGATTTTCTGGCCGAATTTCTTCTGCATTCAGAAGGATTCGTACCCATGATTTTCCCTCTTGTTCTCACGACGGTCATCCTTTATTTTGCCGTCAACCTCCTTTTTTCTGCCGGTACTTTCGGCTTGTTTTTACAGGAAGAATCCTATGATTCGGCATATTTTTGGGGAACGGGCGGTCGTTATTTCTGGCGCTTTTTCCGGCTTGCAATGTGGTCGCTGGCATTGCTGGCAATCTTGCTGGGACTGACGTTTTTGCTCAATACTTTAGGGAAATCCATTTTCGGTGATGACCCGGAACGCAACATTACATACTACTGGATGTGGCTGCGCGTCGCGGCCCGCTTGTTGATCATCGGTTTTGTTTACATGGTTTTTGATTATGCCCGCATCATCACAGTCTATAACGAAGAGAAACGGACTTACCGGACGTTTTTCGCCGGCATTTATTTTGTTTTGCGCAATTTTCTGCGCACAGCGCCGCTGGCAATTTTTTATGCACTCTGCGCCGGGCTCATTTTCGTGCTTTATTTCACCATCTCTCCCTTGGTTGCTTACAAAACCGGATTTTTTGCGTTTCTTATCCTTTTCCTTTTGCAACAGGCCGCAATGTTCGCCCGAATGTTGATTAAAGTGAGCTTGTTTGCCGGTGAAACCAAGCTGTTCAGGTTTTGTAACGAACGATCCCTGCAAAAACAATATGCCAATGACCTGGAATTACGGCCGGTTACACCCCCATCGCTCTAACCAGTATTATTTATGAATTGAGCAGATAAATTTTAGCCAGTTTTTTTATGTTTGTCGCTGTTCGGTCTTTTGAACAATCAGAGCACCTCACCAGGTATTGTGATGGATGTTATTAAATTATTTTGTCACGTCATTTTTTTTTGAGAAACAGAGGTAAAACTACTGACTTATATTTGTGATAAACTGGTTTTACCTGGTTGGGACAGTAACGTGTCGCCAGTTTTCGTGGCTTGTGAAAAACCGGAAACCGGATTAAGGGGGGAAATCCGGTGACTGGAAAGAATAGAGCTGATCATTTTGGTCAGCTCTTTTTTTGCCTGCATCATCCGGTTAAACTTGATGTTTCAAAAAACCTGCCGAAAGTCGAGGCCTCGGACATTCAATTCAGACAGCAAATAAACCTTGTTAAAAAATCGGATATTCATTAATTTGCGCCCTTTCTTAAAATGGTTTATTATCATCATTTGAAATAATGAGGCCGTAATATGACCCTTCTCATAGATAATGCCACTATCTATACGAATACGCGACCGGCACAGGTCTTTGTAAAGGGCGCTCTCGCCATCGAAAATGGCCGTATTCTCGCCCTCGGCCAGGCCGATGAATTACGAATAAAATATCAGCATTTCGACCGTATTGACGCAGACGGCCGCCTGCTTATGCCGGGCCTGATTAATAGCCACATGCATTTTTACAGCACTTTTGCCCGCGGTATCGCTATGCGGAAGAGTCCGCAAAACTTCACTGAAATTCTGCACATGCTGTGGTGGAAACTGGACCGCGCTCTTGACGACGAAGCTGTTTATTACAGTGTGCTGGTGCCTGCTATTTCTGCGATTAAAAACGGCGTTACAGCGGCTATCGACCACCACGCCAGCCCCAATGCTGTCGATGGCTCCCTTGATAAAATCGAAGAAGCGCTGGCCCGGGTCGGCTTGCGGGCGTCGCTGTGTTACGAAGTTTCCGACCGCGATGGAAGTGATATTTCCGCTGCCGGTTTGGCGGAAAACGAACGTTATATTAAAAAATGCATGGTGGCAAAGGCAAAAAATGAGGCCCATCTTTTCGACGGTTTGATCGGCTTGCATGCTTCTTTTACGCTGGAAAACGCGACCCTGGAAAACGCCGGCGCATTGGCGCAAAACTTGCTAAAGGGCTGCCATATCCATGTTTTGGAAGACCGCGCCGATGAGAAAGAATCGCGTAAAAAATTCGGTATGGGTGTGATCGACCGCCTGCGTTACTATCAGATTTTACGGCCGCAAACAATCGCTGTGCACTGCATTCATTTGAATGAAAAAGACAAAGATAATCTTGCTGAAAGTGGCAGTATCGTTGTGCACAATCCACAATCCAATATGAACAACGCCGTCGGCCGTACGGATGTTTTTGGTTTGCTTGAGCGCAACATACTTCTCGGATTAGGCACGGATGGCATGTCAGCAGACCTTGTGCCGGATATCCGTACAGCCAATCTCATCCATAAACACGATTTACAAAAAAGCACAGTGGGGTGGGCTGAAGTTCAAAACATGGTTTTGCAAAATAACCCTATTATTTTTCAGCGGGTGACCGGCCGGAATGTCGGTAAACTGAAAAAAGGCGCTCTCGCGGATATGATTCTCGTCGATTATTTTCCCCCAACACCGTTAACGGCGGATAATTTCTGGGGCCACTTTCTCTTCGGCATCGCCGACGCGGTTGTGGATACGACGATTATCAACGGTAAAATAGTCATGCAAAACAAGCAAATAATCGGCATCGATGAAACACAAATAGCCCACGATGCATCAGTTGCAGCAAAGCGGGTTTGGAAGAAATTTGCAGATTAAAATAATAATTTAACGCAGAGCCGCGGAGACGCAAAGACACGCAGAGAAAAGAAATTAAATATAAATCTCAGCGGTTCTCTGGGTCTCTGTGTTGAAAAAAAACAATAATAGTTGATTGGGAGAAACATGGCAGAATTGTATGGCCTCGATTTAGGCACACATTTAAAAGCGATTATCGAAGAATTTAAGTCTGACAAGTCCATCTACGGTTATCCGGAGAAAAAATTCTACCACGGTTTTCCCGGAATCGATTTGTCAGTCGATTTCCATGATAAAAAAGCGGCCACGCCGCTGGGTCCGGCTTCGGGGCCGCACACGCAGCTGGCGCAGAATATCGTGCTCTCTTTCCTGCACGGCGCTCGTATTATCGAACTCAAAACAGTGCAGATACTCGATCAGCTCGACATCCCACGCCCCTGCATCGATGCGCGCAATGTGTGTTATAATGTTGAATGGTCACAGGAACTGCGTCTGGATGAATCCTGTCACGAATATATCGTTGCCTGGATTTTACTGCATATCATCGAAGAGATGGAGTTGCTCGGCCCACCCAAAGGCGATCCCTTTTACAACAAGGTTTTCGACGTCTCCGTGGGGTACGATTTTAAAGGCATCACCTCGCCGCGTGTCGACAAATGGCTGCGGGATATGCGCGACGCCCGTAAGAAAATTACTGAACTGCTCGCAGGCTTGCCCGATGAATTTGCCAAACTCAAAAACCTGCAAATCGATCCCCACATTTCCGACACCCTGACGCTCTCCACTTTCCACGGTTGCCCGCGCGATGAGATCGAATCCATCGTGCGGCATCTGATGAGCGAACATGGATTTCATGTCATCGTGAAAATGAACCCGACGCTGCTGGGTTACGAGTTTGTTCGCAAAACGCTTAACGAAAAGCTGGGTTACGAAAATATCGAACTCGACCCGGAAGCATTCAAACACGATTTACAATTCGATGAAGCCGTCGCCATGATGCAGCGCTTGCAGGCTTTTGGCGCCAAACACAAGCGCCGACTGGGCGCTAAATTCACCAATACGCTGGTGGTGAAAAATACCGGAAAGATTTTCAATGACAAGGTGCAATACCTCTCCGGCCCGCCGCTGCATGTTTTGGCCCTGCACAGCATGCATCGATTCCGCCAGGCCACAGGCGATGATTTTCATATTTCCTTTTCCGCCGGCATCGCCAAACACAATTTTTCCGATGCGGTTTCCTGCAACATGAAACCCGTCACCGTGTGCACCGATTTGCTTAAAACTGGTGGTTATTCGCGCTTGTTTGATTATCTTACCCGCCTGAAAACGGCCATGCTGCAGGCCGGCTGCGAGCGGCTCGGTCAGTTCGTCGGCACAGAGGCCGAAGCGATGCAACGAACGGAAAAAATTGTGCAGGAGCTGGCTGCTAATCCGCTTTATCATTTCAATAAAAATAAAAAAATGCCCCCAAAAACAGACAGCCACTTAGAGCTTTTCGATTGCCTCTCCTGTGATAAATGTCTGACTGTTTGCCCCAATGCGGCTAATTTCAGCTATGCTGTCGAACTGCAGGAAATTGAAATGATGGATTATCGTTTTGAGAGCGGCAAATTCACACCGCTGTCCGCAGGTTTGCTGAAAATCGAAAAAGCAAGCCAGATCGCCAACCTCGCCGATTTCTGCAATGAATGTGGCGACTGCAACACTTACTGCCCGGAAGACGGTGGACCCTTCGTGCGCAAACCGCGTTTTTTCTTTTCACGCGAATCCTACGATGATTCCCAAAATGATAATGGATTTTATTTCGTTGCCGCGAATGAACTGATCGGGAAAATTGGCGAGCGGGAGTGTCAGCTTTCGGTGGATGAAAATTCCGGGCAGTATACTTTTCAAACAGAAAAAGCGGTTTTCATTTTTGATAATGAAAACGGACTGCTTTCTGTGCAGCAAAGCGAAAAACTGGCGCAAGGTGAAATAATAGAGGCGCGGAGTTTTTATAAAATGCGCTTGATTTTTGATGGGATGCGGGAAAATAACCAATCACACGGGATGAATTTAGTAGTGTAACAAATCCTTCGCTGTTTCAGCAAAAAGGGAAAAAATCCTGGCGGGAGGAAGTTTATAAATACATGGCCGGCATTATCAAAAAAAAAGGCCGGAAACCAATCATTGTCAATGGTGTGGCAGATCATGCGCACCTGTTTCGTGGCAGAAGAGTGTGGCGTTTTTTCTTACGCCCATTCTCAGATGAATACAGTTTATCAGTACATTTTAAACCAGAAAGAACACCACCGGAAAAAGACGTTTGGGAAGAGTATTTGGAATTTCTTAATAATTTTGAGATTCCTTATGAAGATCGATTTTTGTTTAAATGGTTGGATGTGTAATAATGTCACTCCTTTGGAGTTTAGTTGTGTTTTGGCGCGCAGTACGGTATTCCGGCCCAGCTGCTTTTGAACAGGGTCGGAACAACGCAATTTTCGAATGTAATTCCCTTATAAATCGATATCCAATACTTCTTTGATTTTCTTAATTGGAACAGGGAGATCGTTTGCTGCAGTTTTTCGCTCCGCCATATTTTCCAGTGTTTTTAGCCATTCAATCAGCAAAGGATAAGCAGCGGCGTCATGCCTGGCCTCGTACGGACTCAGGTTGTTTAATGCCGGGATTTTTTTATCCAGCAAACCTAACCCGGCAAAGCCAGAACCAAAAAGGTTTTATTAAGTTATCAATTTGATATATTCTTTCTCACAAAACCAAGCGAGAGAATGTCTTTATTAACCGAGCGTTATGTATCAATTAACAACTACGGCCATTCACACACGAGTCAAGTCCAGAATTATGTGTAAATTCCATCCTAATAATTATTTTTTCAATCAAGCTCATGTAAGCAGGGAAGAGTTTGATTGAAAAAGTAATTATTCAAGCTTGTTATCAAACATGAGATATCTTTTTC
>JAJRYV010000101.1 GCA_024275575.1 bacterium | reverse complement strand
GGAACACCCGCCTACCGCGAGGCGGCGGAATGGGCGAAAAAAGAAATGCAAGAATGGGGTTTGCAAAACGTGACCCTTGAAGCGCCGGATTTGAAGGGACGCGGTTGGGCTGCCGAATCGTTTTCCGTTGAAATGCTCACCCCGAGATATACACCAATTAATGCCTGGCCGGCAGCTTTTACAAAAAGCACCGATAGCGTCATCACCGGTGCCCCGATATTCATAAAATTGAAATTTGACTGGAATAATCCGCCCCTGGATTCATTGGAAAAATATCGCGGCAAACTAAAGGGGAGAATCATTTTGGGGGATCTGGGCTATCAGGCAAAACCACACTTCGAGCCGTTTGCGCTTCGATGGACAGATGATGAATTGAAGCATACGGAAAAAGCCATAAATCCCATTGCTGCAGAACCGCTTGAACCCTGGACGTCAAAACTACCCATAGCGGAAAGGTTGGCTAAAGGAGCACTAAAAGTTGAGAAGCGAAAAAAACTCATGCAATTCTTTGATAGAGAAGGCGTCTCAGCCCTGGTTTTTCCAAGCAGCTTCGATCATGGCATTGTGCGCGTTTCACAATATAGTTTTGCCGGAATCAATGATATAAAAGTTGTGCCGACCTTTTTTATCGCCAAAGAACAATTCGCCCGCATGGCCAGGATGGCTGATAAAAAAGTTATACCGACCCTCAAACTTCATCTCGACACCACATTCTATGAAAACTCCAAGTACAACGTAAATATCTTTGCCGAGATAACCGGCACAGATAAAAAAATGTCCGATGAAGTGGTGCTCCTGGGCGCACATTTTGATTCCTGGCACGCAGGCACGGGAGCGACAGATAATGCCTCCGGTTGCGCCGTTATGATGGAAGCCATGCGAATACTAAAAAAGATCGGAATCTGCCCGCGGCGAACAATCAAACTGGCGCTGTGGACAGGCGAAGAAATGGGTTATCTGGGTTCCCGTGATTTTTCAAATAAATATCTCGGAGATTTAAATAGCGGGAAATTAAAAGAAAATTTTTTGAAAATCTCAGCCTATTTCAATCTCGATGGCGGCAGCGGAAAAATCCGTGGCATTTATTTGCAGGGGAATGAAGCCCTGCGGCCTGTCTTCGAAACGTATCTGGCGCCGTTCGCCTATCTAAGCGCAAACACACTTTCTATTGAAAATATATCCTACACAGATCACGAGATATTAGATGCTCTCAATATTCCTGCTTTCCAGTTTATCCAGGACCCGTTGAATTATAGCACGGTGAGCCACCATACAAATATGGATGTTTACGAATATGCGATTGAAGATGATATGAAACAAAATGCCGTCATCGTTGCCGCCCTTGCTTACCAGGTGGCCATGCGCGATGAAATGCTGCCGGGGAAGTAGGAAATATTCCGTCATGCTTGCCAGGTCAAAGGAGTCCGTCTAACCACCATTCAATACCCACCCATCAAACGTAGCAGCAACTCCGTCGTGTAATCTCCCATATACGGACCGAACCAGCCCATGAGGCGAGGTTCATATTCCGGGAGATGATAGTATTTACCCGGAATAATATAACCGACATAATCGCCATTAAAGCTGGAGATTGTGCTGTGCACACCTTTTTGCTGCAGGGCATCGTGGATTTGCAGCGCCAGTTCACCGCTAAAATCGCAGGGGGTCGTGGCGAGAATAAAATCGTTTAGTTGCAGCGTTTGCAGGCTCACAGTTGGTGGAATAGACATTAGTTTTTGTCCCCATACGGGACGCAAACGCCAGTCTTCCAGCAGGCGAATCTGGCTCGGCGGCAAGGTCAGCGATAGGGTGAGCGCTTTGAAATTTAATTCGGTTTTCGCAGAAAAATCATCGAGGCGCCGAATCACGCTATCGGCGAGCGCCAGACCGATATTTTTTGCGCGGGCAAATGCTTTCCCCTGCCCTGCCGGGCGATGACTGCCCACCGATCCGGCAAAAAACAGCGCGGTGCTGCCCGGTATTTTTCCCTCGATCGCCCGCTGCCAGTAACCGGGATAATCAGCGCTGCATTGCATGTTATCGTCGGAAAGGACGGTGGCGTGGGCGCCGTAAAAACCGATGACGGCGCTGTGATTTTTCTCTTTTTCAAAATACAAAAAATCAAAGCGATCATTCACACGGCCTTTTTCACCGATCAGACGATTGCGAATAAAATCGGGGGCGCGGAATGTGCCATAAACCCAGCAGGCCGGAGCCAGGTCCTTTTTTGCACTTAAAATAGCAGCAACCGTCTGTGCCGTAATCCACTGCCGCACCCGCGCATCGAAAGGACCGGCGAAAGATTCGGCGACGAATCCCTTACCCCAGCCACCGAGTGAAGAATGGGAGTGCGTTGCTGAAAAATAGAGCTGCTCCCGGATTATGCCGGCTATTTCGCCCAGGCGTTGAGCAACCGCAAAACGAATTTCCTGCGGCACGATGAGCAAATCGAGCGCAACCAGAAATACGGTGGCATCATCAACCTTCAGTGCGACACATTTGACAAACAGACTGTCGTGAATTTTATCGGTGAGTTTGCCTTTGCGGTTGCCGTATCCGGCCAGCGGCAACCGGTTAAACTCATCAGCTTTCTGAGGATTGCCGGATGATATAAATCGCGGTGTAAAACTGATTTTCGAAAACCCCGCATGCAGCGGGCCGCTTCGTACTCGCTTTTGTAGCAAAAGGCTATCGAGTTGCATTCGGGAGGTGCGGTAATAATCCGTTTCAAAATATGGCGTAATATCGACAGGCGTCAGAAAAACAAAAAAAAGAAGGGTGAGAAAGAAAACAATGCCGAGGATAATTTTGAGTAATTTCATGCGGTTTTTCCTGTTCTCAGGTAACAAATTGTACCTGTTCAGTCTCCCCAATAATCTGGCTTCAAAACAATGAACTCGTTTTTATTAAATCTAAAATTTCAGCGATGAAATAAAACGCATTCTTTGTAAAATCTTGTCATTCATAAAAAAAAGCCCCAGCAAAAATGCTGAGGCTTCAGGAGTAATGGGAATCGAAAAATTTTTTATCGCGGGGTGGAAAATACAGAATCAACGACTGTCTTTTCGAGGTAGATGAGCTTCATCACCGGGACTTCCAGCGGCACCTTGTTTTCCGGCGGCGGGCTGTAGCGCATCAGTTCCGGAGAATAACCCCACATTTCAACCGAGGTGACGCCGTCATTCTGCTCGAGATGTAATTTGAAGGGCTCGCCACCATAGTTTCGTCGCATGCCGCGCAAAAGCGAAGCGAAGATACCGCCCATGGCGCGAACGGAATCAGGTGCATTTTCGAACAATTCCGGCGAGTCTTTGGAATTGGCGGTAAATCTGACATTGCCGCCAAAGCTCCAACTGTTCATAATCTTTTGCGTGCGTGCACTAGGTGTGATCACATAAAACCGCCCGCCGGGAAATGTCCGTGCGATGTCACCTTCGCCAAAACCATCGCCGGAGAGATCGTAAATAACCAACCGGGCAATGCTGTTTTCCGGAATCATGAAATCCTCAGCGAAAAGCGCAATCAATCGCTTGTTATTCACCGTCGTCGACTGGATGATCGATTGATCGATGATCACCTGATTATTTTGCGCAAATAAAACCGGCAGAAAGGTGAACAAAACACACGCAGCGACGATATATCTGCTTAAAATTTTCTTATTCAGCATCGTGTACTTGTCCTTTCTGACAAACTTTCCATTGGTTAAAATAGGTGCGCGCCTCGTCGTACAAACCGGCGCTTTTATGTGCTTTCACCATCAATGATATCAGTTGACACATTTCATATTCGCTCAAGCCGGCGGCGGAGCGCAGTGCGGTTTTACCGAAATTAATCGCCTGATTTGGTGTATTCCAAACCAGCGTCACGAGTTCAAAATTGGGTTTCGCGATCTGATCCCATTCAAATTCGGTCGCTTTTTTAAAATACGCCAGCGCCAGCTTGTTTTCCTGCCGCTCGCGCGCTTCGACGCCAAAACGGAAAAGCATGGCGCCGTAAGTATTCAAATAGGCGCTGATCTCTTCATTTGGCGAAGCCAGTTCCTGCCGGCTCAAAGAATCATAAACCCGGCGCATGCGTTCAACAGCTTTGGATTTTTTATTGAGGAATTCAAATTCAGCGACAGCGAGTTTATGATGCACCGATAATTTTGCCTTCTTTGTGCGCAACAAAGGGATGAGCCTGCTCGCTTCCCGATCGAGTTGTGCGTATTGTTTTTCCTGTTCAAGTTGCAGGATTTTATCCCAGGCTTCTGAATTGCGGATATTTCCGCCATCCCAGTTGACCCATTTGATATAATTGTCAACATCATCTTTTTCACCTTTTGAGCGGGCGTATTTTTCAGCCTTTTTAAACAATGCAATAGCTGCTTGCGGCTGATACAAACGCGCGGTCATGTCGCCTTGCATATAAGCGTAATAAAAGAGTTTTGCGGTATCCGGCGGGGCGGCAAAGGCGGTTTTTTTGAGCACAAATTCAGCTTTTTTAAACTGGCGCGCCGCGGCATCCCATTGCTGCAGCGCCATGTAGTTTTCAGCCAATGAACGGAACAGTTCCGGTTCACCCTTTTCGATACGCACCAACCGCTCGAGAATATCAATCGCTTTTTGATAATTATTCTGCTGCCCAAAAATATGCTGCAAATTATAATAAGTCACCGCGAGCAACATGCGGGCATTTTTATCAAACGGGTCCAACCGAACCGCCTGTTCAAGATGCCGGCGGGCTGTTAAGCAGGCATTCTGCGCGCTGGCTGACATCTCATTTCGCTGGCCGTTACCGGTGATCTTCTTCCAACGTTCCAATGCTTTGGCGCCATCAGCAAAAGCGCGGTCGAATTGATTTTTTTCAGAACTCGTCAGATTTCTCGCCCTACTTTTCCCTTCGAGTAAATTCCAGAATTCATCGACTTTCCTGCTATTGCGCTGTGCGATCGCCTGATGTTTTTGCGCTTCTTTACTGCGTCGGGCTGAAACGAAATTGGCATCCGCCAACGACGCCGATTCCCAAACTGTGGTGCTGTCAAGCCCTGGCGGCAGGCGTCGCTGCTTTCTTTTCACGATTTTTCCGCCACCGGAGGAAGCACAACCTGCGAACAGCGCAAAAGCGCACATCCACAGCAGAATTCGTACAACCCGGTATTCCTTTACCATCTCAAACTCCTTAGGTTTTATCGTTACCCATTTCCCAATTTTACTCACTTATATTTTGCCACCAGGCCCAGAACAGGCTATAGAATGCATTTGCCTTGTTTCCCGGCGCTTTGCGCGCACTGATCAATGATTGAATCCGGCGACCGTCACGGATGACATCGCCGGTGGTGAGGAAATTGCTTTCCTCGGTTATGCCCTTGTCTTTGAGCAGGATAAAAGTATTTCTCTCCACGAGGCAGACACGCAACAGCAATTCTTTTTCATTGCAAGATATGTAAAATGTATAGTTTTTTCCGCTTTGACGAAAAGTGACCGCCGAGGATAAATCACCGCGATTGTGACCCATTTCATAAGCCACAAGTTTGGGGATCGTGCCCGGGTGTTTTTTCATCCATTCGATCAGCGCGTGCAAATCGATAGACGCTTCGCTATCGCCATCGCCGGTTGAAGGCAGTGAAATCGTTGCTCCGGCGGCGCCGCTGCCGGCGGTTCGTGTTGTCCGGGTCGAAGCCCGGCCGGAGATGGCAACTCCGTTGTCGGTGCCCGTTGTGGCGCCCCGGCTCACAGAACCCGTGGCGATCGAATTCCCCTGTGATGAACCGGCAACTGCCCGGCGGCCGCTCGCTCGTTTGCTCGGCGTCGAGCTAAACGAAATGTTAAAATCAGCCTTTTGCACACTGCGCTTCGTCCTTCGTTTTGAAGAATTCACACCGATGTTCGGCAGGATATTGGCGCTCTGTACGGTGCGCCTGATCGCTGTTTTTTTCTGGATCAGTCTTTTCGTATTGAGCCCTTTCATCAGCTCCTGTACATCCGGCGCTTTTACCAGTGGTTTGCTTTCAATTTTCTGCAGCGGGCTGACTTTTGCTTTTGCTTTGTCCGGCTTTTTTTTCGCCCGGCTTGAAAGCTTGCGGTTGGCTGTTTTGGCCCTGGGTTTAAAGCTCAACTTCATCAGCTCTCGCACTTCCATCTTTTTATTGCTTTCCATCTGCTGCATCATTTTTTCATAACCAAAAAGGTGTAGCAGAATGAACAGGATCAAGAGAATTCCCGTTCCAAAATAAATGGATAACGGCAGCAGGTTGTCACGATTCCGTATGTATTCAGTTAATCCGGTCATAATCGAAATTCTTCTCTATTTGGTTTCGCTGACAAATATCCAGCACATCGACAAGATTTTGCATGATGCTCGATTTATGGGGTTCGATATTCACCACCAGTTTTGTCCTTCGCCGCAATAAATTCGATTTTGAACCCAGCAATACGCGCTCGAGCTCGGCCACCGATTTTGTGCGTTTTTTCCGCCCGTTCATGACGTAATCATAATGATTATCATAAATATGCAGAACAGCGGTCGCAACACGGTCGGTTTGCGGTTGCGCATCACCGGCAGCGGGCAAATCGATATATTCGGTTTTGAGACGGCTGATGGCGATAAAACCGAGCAAGATTATCAGCGCGACATCGATGAGCCGCATCATCATCGTTTTGTTTCCCATTTCCCTTCTCCTAAAATTGGCGAATTTTAATCACATCCAGGCCTTTGGGGATGCCCAGCTCACGGCATACTTTGGCGACGGCCAAAGTTTTTTGCGCCGGAGCATCCCAGGAAGAGCGGATGCGCACGCCGAGTTTCATATTGCGGGCCCGTGCTTCATTGAGCGCATTGCGCAAGTAACCACGAATTTCACGCGTGCTGCGCATGAGGATGTCGCCGCCATCAGCGCTGTAAACCCCATCGCTACGCACGTTGATAATCGTGATAGAGGCGCCCTCGGGAGCTTTCTCCTCCGCTTCAGTACTTTTCGAAGGTTCGATCGCTTCGGCTTTGCTGATTTGTGAAACAGCGATGAAACCGAACAGCAAAATGAAAACGACGTCGATCATGCGTAACATTAAAGTTCCGTTGGACATTTTATTTTTACTCCTTTTACTCCAAAGTCTTATCCTGCGAGAGTTTGCAACTCCGGCAGAGTTTTAATCTTGTTCTATCGCATCAAAGTTACTTTTTGCGTTTGCACAACCTGCTTTCCATCATGCAGTTGTGCGATGATTTGCCAGAAATAAACACCACTGGTCACCTGCTTGCCGCTGAAATCATCGCCGCGCCAACGCCAGTTATAATTTCCGGGCTGTGCGATGTTCGCTGCAAACTGTTGTACCAATTGCCCCTGCATGTTAAAAACAGCAATGGAAACCTTGCCGGGCTGCGGCATGATATATTGAATACGTGTCTCCGGGTTGAACGGATTTGGGTAGGCCGGGCTGACGCTGAATTCCGCGGGCAAAGTACTATCTTCGCTGATTGCACTGGTGAGGTTCAGCGTTTTCTCCGTCACCACACCATCGGCAGCGATCAGACCGACACGATCAAAGGCGAACAAATCCAGCGCCGGTTGCTGATTGGCGATGAGCAAAACTTCGGCGAGCACACCATCTTCAACGTTAGCCGTAGCACCGGGTTTGAGCATAATACAGGCTGAAATCTCTTCCGGATTGGCAGAAAAATAGGAAAACACCAGCGGATCATCTTCCCAAAGATTGCCGGCAACAGCATTGAGCAAATCGATACCGTTGGTATTATGATTGACGCAAAAAGTGAATCCACGCACCGTGGCCGGGTTGGCGCTTACCAGGCGCAGCAATAAACGATAAGCACCGGTGGTGTTGCCATCCTGCCGAATTGAAACTTCGATTTCACCCTGCGCAGTACCACTGGTTTTGATATTTCGTTTATTTAACGCCACATGCTGCGCATCGCGTCGGCGTCCCCAGTTTATAGCGATGGGAATGAGATCGCGTTCATCGATATTACCGCTGCCGTTGCCATCGGCGAAAGCAGCGTTGTAGACCTCGTAGCGACCGCAGAGCTGGCCCTTCCAGGCCATGACGTCGGGTTCATTTTTACGCCCCGGCCCACTAACGCCCCAATTGATGCCGAGAAAATTGACATCTGCAAGCTCGACGCTGCCGCTATTGTTGGCATCACCGGGCCAGACGATCAGGCCATAACTCGTCAGGCTTAAATTTTCAGCCATCAAAGGAACTTCCCAGTTTGCATCATCAGCTCCGGAAAGATTTTTCAGGCTAAAATCCAGTTTTGTGCTGTCCGGCAAAGTCATCGCCGCCGAAAATGTGATGCTGAGAAAGTCGCCCTTGCCCCGCATCATCTGGTAAGCCGGCAACCTGCTCAATTCGAATTCGATTTTGCCTTCCGTAGTTTTCACGACGGAATCAAGTGCATATTCTCCGCTTTTTCCGAGCAACCCGCCGGCCTGAAATGCCGCTTCAGCCGGGTCGGGAAAATACAAATAAGTCGAATCGTACTGTAGTTCAAATTTGAGGCGACGGGTCAGGGGTAAATTGCGGCTATGTGCCGGTACTCGCACAAGAACTGAGAATGATTTACCGGGACCGGGCGTTTCGCTGCTCGCCAGCTCTACAGTGGTATAACCAAAGACCTGCACGCTCAGATCGTTGGTTTGAGTCGTGATTAATACATCATTATCGTCATAGGCGGATAACGAAAGAAATTTAAAATTGAGAACCTGCCGGTCCGGTACCTGCGGATTGAGCAGAAACGTTATGAATCCAATATCTCCAAAACCGGCAACCGGCGTCAGACCGGCCTTTTTTGTCAAGGTAATATCAATAAAACCCTGGTTTTCGTTTATTGTAAAATCGAGGGTATAATCGGCAGTGCCGCCCCACATGGAACCGGCGGCAATCTTTCCGGCGCCGGCGGCCACGGCCATGAATTGTTGATCATAACCGAGGCGCAGCAGCAGTTTTTGCATGCGAAAAATCGGGTTTCCACCGGTCGGCACCTCGATATCGAGTCTGAATTCACGCCCGGGGACGGGAATATCATCGGTTGTCAGCACAAACGGCGCAATATCCAGCGGTGCGCGATAGCTGCCGGTATCTGAGCCGGTCGAGGTCAATTGATTGGTGATGATTTCCACCCGGCGCAAACTGCCGTCGCGGGCCGGATTATGCGTGTCGTATGAAACGATATATGAGTGGTGCAGCAATTCGGAAATACGTTGATAAATCGTTGCCAGATCACTTGAGCTTGGGCTGTCATAAAACTGCCCGCCGGTTTCATCTGCAATGCGGCCAAGCTCGATTTTTTCCGTGCTGCCGACATCAAGACCGATAGTATACACGGGCACATTGACTTCGACAGCGCGGGCAATCGCCTGATCCAGCGTGCGTGTGCTGTGCTTGTCTTCACCGTCGGTCATAAGAATGATGGCGCGGCGGCCGCTGACCGGTTCAATCTCATCGACCGCACGGATGAGTGCATCGTAAACAGCGGTGCCGCCCTGGGCAAAAATCTGCTCGATAGCGGCATGCAAAGCCGTTTTATCACTGGTAAATGTAATATCGAGGCGCGGTGTATTGGCAAAACTAACAACCGCGGCCTGATCTTTTTCGGTCATCAAATTGACGAAATGTTGCGCAGCCGCTTTGGCATCGGTAATGCGCTGGCCCAGCATACTGGTGCTGCGATCGATCACCAATACGACACTGACACCATCGGTGGCGTCGGTGATTTCGACCACAGTGATGGGCAGCTCGCGGGTGTCGTCTTCATAAACTTCAAAATTATCTTCAGTGAGGCCGCCAACGGTATTGCCATCGATATCGCGAACAGTTAAATACGAAGCGATTTCAGGAAATTTCGAGGCTTCGATACGGTTGAGATCAACTTCCAAAGGATTCTGTGCCGACAAGGATGCAGCCTGTCCGAGCAACAAAAACGCTGCGGCGATTAGCGCAATTATTTTATTTTCCAGATTTATATCCAAAATGGATTTCATAGCAAACAACTCCTCCGCGCGATAAAAATGCGCGAATTCAGATTCTCGACAAAATTCACATCTTGCTACGGTTTATCATAAAATCAAATCGTTACCGGATGATACCCAACAGTCCGCGACGCACGATGTTGTTGCCGTTGCGGATGATATAGAGATAGGCACCCGGCAAAACCGGTGCGCCGTTATAATCACGGCCATTCCAGCGATCGGTGCCATTTTTCAATTTTCGAATAACCCGGCCGGAGCGATCCATAATGGTGATCACCCAATTTTGCGGGAGGCCACCTTCGCGTTCAAAAATTAAATCATCATTTTTGCCGTCACCGTTCGGCGTGAACGGATTGGGGAAAATGTCCAGGCCGGGTTCGCGAACCTGAACACAGAATTGTCCGCCCTGGTTTACTTTCACCTGGTTGCCCTGACTGTCGTTGGCGAAAATTCCGGAAACGACGAAACAGGCCTTCCAGTTTTCCGGCGCAGTTGCGGCGATACGAAACGGCAGTGTAAACAGGACACCATCACCGGATTGCTCCGGCGCCCCGCGTTTTCTGCTGATCGCGAGATAAACGATGTTATTTTCTTTTTCATGCCGCATGAATGAATAGACATCAGGTTGCAGGAAAGCAGCCGCTCTGATTTCGAAAGGATCCGGGAATTCGATGAATTCAGCACTGGAATAGCGCAATTCGAAACTGATGCCGAACAGGTCTTCGACCGAATCAAAACCAGTGCCAATATTGAAGTTCAGGGAAAATTCAGCGCCGGGAGCCAGTGCCGTATCCGGCCCGGAAATCCACAATTTCGGCGGTAATTGCAACGCCGAGAGCGGTGTGCCAATACTTGCCCAAATCGTTATTACAAGCCAGAATGCGAGCAACTGGCCGGTCACTGATCTTTTGTGGTTTTTGTCAAATTTTAAACGCATAGTTTTCATTGTTTTTGCCTTTTGCTATCCTGAAATAGCTGCATCACCAGACATTGCCATCTTCATCATATTTCGGGGTTTGCCGCGCGAAAACATCCGGCATATTTTGCTTTTGTACCGCCAGCAATTCATCATCCGTGACTTAAGTGATGGCCGGGGTTTCTTTCTTTTCCGTTTCCTTCCGACGGGCGGCCCGGCGGACCTGACGCGCCTGTTTTTCAGCCTGATCTACCACGGTTTTTGCGACGGTGTGCTGCCGCTCGCCGCTCACCTGACGCGGCCGTCTTTCCGCTGCCGGAATATTCACCGGGGTCGTTTTTGCGGAAACTGCATGCTTCTCCCGGGCGCTCGTTTTGCCGGGGCGGGTTTCGAGATATAACAACGCCTGGCGCAGTTCTTCCGCACGCATGACGAGTGTATTCATGTAGCGGTTGAAAATCGCAAAAATACTGGTGCCGCCAAAATTCAACGCCAGACTGATGAGCAGGCCGACCAGCGTCGTCACGAGAGAAATACTCATGCCCATGAGAATGGTAGGGCCATCGAGTTTGCCGCCGTGAAAAGTTTCGAAAATTCCCCAAACCGTGCCGAGCAATCCCAGGGCACCTGCGGTGTCGGAGAGAAAGCCGAGCACGCGATTGAAAGTTTCATAGGCTTCGCGTTCGGCGGTGACAAACTGGTTGATATCTGCACTGATGGGTTCGGCGCGGTTGGTTTTGTTGAAGGTCGAAACCATCTGCTGCAGCAAGCGTGCAGCCCTGTTCGGTTGTGCTTTTTGCACCGTACGGATAACGCGACGCAAGTCGCGCACTTCGATTTTTTTCTGCAAAATCGCCTGCGACCGCGTTTGTTCCTGAAATTCGATCAGCCCACGGTAACAGATAAAAGTCACACCGGCAGCTGTCAGAAAAACGAAAGGCCAAAAAAGCCAGCTCGTCATTTCAAGAATATCCCAGGCTGACAGAGAATTCTTTTCTTCCGCATTTTGTGCGATTTGTTCTGTTTTTGCTTTTACGGTTGCTTTGTTCTTATTGCGTTTCTGAGCCAAAGTCGTGGTGCTAAAAATTAAACTGCCGCAAAACATAATCAGAATGAGGAATTTGATTGTATTTGCCGGTGAACCCTTTTTCCTGAATGCAGTCACGTTATTACTCCTTCAATTTCACAAATGATTGAATTTTTCAGTCCGGTTATTCAGCTTCAAGCGTACTGTTGTCGTCTTGATTGTGCTGTTTGGTCAAATTTATCTCGTTATCAAGTTTAATCTTCATCGTCACAGTGCGTTTGATATTATACACAGTCAAATCCGCCGACCGTGCTTTGTGATGCAGATTTTCAGCCGCATCAACATTCAAAAAACCCGTGTAAGTTCCCGCCGTCACACGATGCCCGTCCATATCCGCCCAGTCCCAGACCAGGGCTTTCGGCAAAGACTTATTGCCGGAATAAATGCGCACCGGTTTGCCGTAGGAATCCTTAATGACAAATTGCCAGCCGTTGGTTTTGCGCGTGCGGCCGGGAACACGAAAGCGGATGACGAGCCGTTCTTTTGACAAGCGCGGCGGCAGGCGACGCACCATTTTTTTGCCAGGAACAAACCCCACAAGATCATAAGCCGATTTCTTCTTTATTTTTGCAATGGTAATACGATTGGAAGCAATCCGCGCCCGGGTCTCGAGCTGATATTTTATGTCTCTGGCATCAGCCAGGGTGTGCTTGTTGGCCCAAATCACGATTTTCATTTGCGGATTTTCATAAGCATTTTTACTGATGCGGTGTACCAGTTTGAGCTGCCGCTTTTGTTTAATCAAGTCTGTCTCATATTCGTTGAGCGTGCCCGCTTTGACAAACAGGAAATCATCTTTGTGGCCTCGGGAGGTAAAATACTGCCCCATGAGCTCGCCGGATCGATCCAAAGCCGCAATCTGCACATCCGCAGCAAGCGTGCGAACCTGGGTTTCGTAAATGATATCCAGCTTACGGGTGGAGAAAAGAATTTCAGGCTGACCGATAACCGGCTTTTTCGCCAGGATGCGTGAATAAACGAATTCCTGGGTGCCATAGGAAGCGCCGCTGGTGCCCTCGCCGGGGAAATCCATTGCATAATGTAACTGACTTCTTTTGCCAAGATTTAAACTGGCTTCCATTTTAACCGGCATGGAACGTTCATAACCCAGACGCAAGCGGCCGATATGCGGCTTTTCGTAGGTCACCGAGAATCCGTATTTTATTTCGATGCCATTATCATGCAGCAACAGGGTCGGTGTAAACATGCCAACCCGATAGCCGATCGCACCGGAAACTTCTTTCGGGTAGACGGAAGTAGAAATGAGGCCGACATTGGGCGTATTCAAGTGATCGACACCCATGCCAAGACGAAATTTGCCGGGAGCCCAATAGGCGCCGAAGCCGACATTGAGTGCATTCAAACTCAATCCGGAATTGATCAGCGGATCATCGGCATCGACGATATTGAAATTTTCTTTGGAAAAACCGCGGTGGTCGAGCGCCACTTTCGCGCCGATTGAGAGTTTGGGATAGACTTCTTTACTAAGCATCAGAGCCGAAGATATTTCTGAATAAATACCGGCGGTAAAATAACGGAGATCAAAACCGACGCCAATTTCGAAGGGCAAATAAAAAGGAGCGCTGAGATTGAGACGACTTTCACGCATACCGAGAGAATTGCCCTGCAGAAAACCGACATGAAACAACTTCAGGCCGGCGGAAAATTCAGTATTTTGAAAAGAAATAATCGCGGGATTTATTTCGGTGACCCAGAGTTTATTGCGATCGGCGGTATTCCATTGGAAATATCCCTGCGCCCGTGTATGAGCGGGTAAAATGATAAAAACCAGGCAAATAAATAATAAGTGTGCCTGCAAAATACTGCTGCTCGTGCGTGATGAGGGTCTGTGCATTTGTGCTCTCGTCCTTTGTTGCGTGGCCAGTGATGTCTACACCGAGAAAACAATCAGGGCCTCCATCCATGAACGCCCTGACGGTAAATTTGCCAATTTCAAGACCGCTTACTGGCAATAACAATACCAAATTATTTCTCACATGGCTAAACCGTTATATTTCGGCCATGCTGAGTCTGTTTTGATCGGGTGTCCAATCAGTAATGCATTACAAAAAAGTATTTGTGATGCTCCAATTCCTGCTAAATTTGAAATTGCGGAACATCAGGGTTTGAAATTTGTAACGCCATTAAAAGAATCGAACCGAAATCTCACCAGCGCAATCATCATTACAAAGATGGAATTTTTTTCAGAGCGCATCTGTTCTGCACGCGGATAGCACAGAAAAATTTACAAAATGGCTATTTTAATCTATCTGCTCAAAGCAGTGCTTTCTAAAATAAAAAATTGGCCCCCCGGGCATCGAAATGCACGGCTGCCAAAATTCGAAATTGGAATTTCACTTTCAGCGCTTTCAAAAAAGATCGTTGGTTATATTGGGGGGAAATTCTTTCGCCGAACAGAGTAATACGGGGGATTGACAGCAAGAAAGATGAAACAAGCACAAAAAAAAAGCCCTCCGTTGAGAGGGCCTTTTTTGACATTTAAAATTTACATCATGCCGGGCATACCGCCACCGGGCATACCGCCTGGCATTGGAGCTGCAGATTCCGGCTCAGGTTTGTCGACGATAGTCGCTTCGGTCATCAGCAGGAGTGCGGCAACTGAAGCGGCATTTTCAAGGGCAACCCGGGCAACTTTAGTTGGATCGATAACACCGGATTTTACCAGATCGGTAAACTCGTCGGTTGCAGCGTTGTAACCGAACGCATTATCGGAAGACTGTTTGATTCGCTGAACAACGATGGAACCTTCCTGTCCGGCATTTTCAGCAATCTGGCGCAGCGGTTCTTCAATAGCACGGCGCAGGATTTGGATGCCGATCGTTTCGTCGTTGGTCGTTTCGACGTTGTCAAGAGCGTTTTGAGAACGAATAAAAACAGTGCCGCCACCGGGAACGACGCCTTCTTCAACTGCAGCGCGGGTGGCATGCAGGGCATCTTCAACACGGGCCTTTTTCTCTTTCATTTCGACTTCGGTTGCCGCGCCGACACGCAATACAGCAACGCCACCGGCTAATTTAGCCAGGCGTTCCTGCAGCTTTTCGCGGTCATAATCACTCGAGGTGCTTTCAATCTGTTTTTTAATTTGCTCGATGCGGCCTTTGATATCTTCACTTTTACCTGCACCTTCGACGATCGTGGTGTTGTCTTTATCGATAGTAATTTTTTTCGCCGAACCGAGGTCTTCAAGTTGAACATTTTCCAGTTTGAAGCCGGTTTCTTCGCTGATCACACGGCCACTGGTGAGAATGGCGATATCTTCCAGCATGGCTTTACGGCGGTCGCCAAAACCCGGCGCTTTAACAGCGGCAATTTTCAGTGTGCCGCGCAATTTGTTCACAACGAGCGTCGCCAAAGCTTCGCCATCGACGTCTTCAGCGATGATCAACAGCGGTTTGCCCATTTGTGCAACTTTTTCCAAAGTCGGCAGCAAATCTTTCATCGCGCTGATCTTTTTATCATGAATAAGTATCACGGCGTCTTCGAGATTGGCTTCCATGCTATCAGGATCTGTGACAAAATATGGGGAGAGGTATCCACGATCAAACTGCATACCTTCAACAGTATCGATTGACGATTCGGTTGATTTTGCTTCTTCAACAGTGATCACACCATCTTTGCCAACCGCTTCCATAGCCTCAGCGATTTGCTCGCCGATGACATTGTCATTGTTTGCGGAGATCGCGCCGACCTGAGCGATTTCTTCCTTGCCTTCGATCGGGCGGCTGATTTTTTTAATTTCAGCGACCAGCGCAGCAACACCCTTGTCAATACCGCGTTTGATTTGCGTCGGGTTTGCACCGGCAGTCACGTTTTTCAGGCCTTCGGTAACGATTGCCTGTGCGAGAACAGTGGCGGTAGTCGTCCCATCACCGGCAACATCGCTGGTTTTTGAAGCGACTTCTTTAACCATTTGTGCGCCCATATTTTCGCATGGGTCTTCCAGTTCAACTTCTTTGGCGACGGTAACGCCGTCTTTTGTAATCGTCGGTGCGCCAAATTTTTTATCGATAACTACGTTGCGTCCTTTTGGACCAAGAGTCACTTTTACAGTATCTGCAAGTTGATCTACACCACGCTTCAATGCGCTGCGTGCGTCAACATCAAAATTAATAAGCTTAGCCATCTATATTTCTCCTTGTTTGAATAAATTCGATGTTCGAAAAATGAGTAAATTTCTTAAATAATTGCGAAAATATCACTCTCACGCATGATCAGGTACTCTTCATCGGCGACGGTTACTTCAGTACCGCTATATTTGCCGTAAAGAACTTTATCACCGACTTTAACTTCCATGGCCATTTTGTTGCCATTTTCACTGATTTTACCAGGCCCCACAGCGATGACTTCACCTTGCATCGGCTTTTCTTTTGCCGTGTCCGGGATAATGATTGAGCCAACCTTTTGTTCATCCGTAATGAGAGGTTTGACAACAACGCGATCTGCTAATGGTTTTAAACTCATAATTATTCTCCTTTAATCTTTATAAATGAATAAAATACAAACTATTCAGCACCATAGCACTCTTCTCTGTAGAGTGCTAAAACGGAAAACAATATAAGCACCTAGATTTAAAAGTCAAGATTTTTATTCAGAGTATTCAAAAAAATCCGTCAAATTGCATGAATATTTATTAACAGATTTTTTTTGTGTCACATTGACAGAAATCAAAATTAAACAGGGGGGCAGAAAGAGTGGTTATTCATCCGATAACTTCGATGTCAGAATTTCGATCAATAAATCGATATCTTGCGGCAGACAAGAACGCATATCGAGAAAGAGTTTATCCTGATTGAGGTAACCGACCACCGCAGGTTGCGCAGCACGCAGGGCACGCGCAAGTTTTCTGGTGTGACTTGCACCGTGGATGACAAAGGCATAACTCGGTAGTTTCTCCAGGGGCATGGTACCGCTGCCCGCTTGCGCGGCAACGGCTTCGATGGAAAATTCAATCTGAGGTAAACTGAGTTTTTCAACCGCCGTTTGCACACGCTGCGCTCGTTTTTTTATCTCTTCCGGCGTTGCGGTAAATTGTTGAAGAACCATATTTTCTCCCGCGGTTTTGTCATCTTCGATGAAAAGCTTCAATGTACTTTCCAACAATGCATAAGTCAATTTATCGCAACGGAGTGCACGCATCAAAGGGTTTTTCCGAATTCGGTCGAGGTATTTTTTCCTACCGACGATTATTCCGCACTGCGGCCCACCGATGACTTTGTCACCACTGAAGGTGGCAACATCGACGCCGGCGGCAATACTTTCGCTAACAAGCGGTTCTCCGGGCAAACCTAAATTTTCAAAATCGAGCAGAATGCCGCCGCCGAGATCGTGCAAGACGAAGAGGTTGTTGTCATGTGCCAATGCCACCGCATCCGGCAAAGCGACATTTGCCGTAAAACCACTGACGCGAAAATTGGAGGTGTGCACCGCGAGAAACCCGGCAGTTTTTTTACTGATGGCATTTTGAAAATCAGTGAGGTGGGTTTTGTTCGTTGTCCCGACTTCGACCATGATCGCTCCGCTTTTGCTGATCACGTCGGGAATACGAAAACTGCCGCCGATTTCGATTAATTCTCCGCGAGAAATGATAACTTCCCGGTTATCGGCCAACGAATTCAACGACAATAAAACTGCTGCCGCGTTGTTATTGACAATAGCAGCAGCTTCCGCCCCGGTTAACAAGCAAAGTAATTGCTCAACATGATCGACACGCTCACCTCGGGTAGCGGTGTACAAATCGAACTCGATATTGCAGTATCCATCAAGTATTTTTTTTACATTCGTAACCGCTGCCGGCGAAAACGGCGCACGCCCCAAACCCGTGTGTAAAATGATGCCGGTGCAGTTGATGACTCGCCGAATTGAAGGCTGCAACAGACGGGTAAAGCTATCTTCCAGTTTCTCCGCAATCAAACCGTGGACATTTTCAACAGTTCGGAATTGATCCGGTCTTTGCAAAATCAATTCGCGCGCTTCAGAAACCACCGACCGAAGCAGTGCTACACGGTATTTTTGCGCCATTTTTGATCCGGCTTTTTTAACGATCTCCCACTGCAACAGCGCATCGATGGCTGGGATCATTTGCAGGATTTGATTCGGTTTATTATTCATCATTACCTGGCAATTCTTCACCTGTTCAGATCATGGGTGGACTAAAAAGTATTTTCATTCTCCGTATATTGGTTTTGGTTCACGGCTCCGAGGCAGTACAGCAAACCTTTCAGGTTTTGTTGCGTCAGCTGGCCGTCGGCAACTTTTTTTAGAATATCATGGGAGTTGAAAGCAATACCAAAGCCTGCATTTTTCAGCATTATTTCATCATTGCTGCCATCACCTACGGCCACGACTTCATCCAGCGTCAGGCCTTCTTTCTCGGCAATTTCTTTGAGAATTCTGCCCTTTGCTTCAGCATCGATTACCGGGCCTTTCAGCTCACCGGTGACGATACCATTTTTGATTTCGAGTTCGTTGGCATAGACATAATCGAAACCAAGCCGTTCTTTCACGATATTGGCAAAATATAAAAAACCACCCGAAATCAGCGCCAGTTTAAACCCCAGCATCTTTAGTGTTCGGGTCACATCCTGGGCGCCATGGGTCAATTGTATTCTCCCGGCAACCTCCTGAAAAAGTTCAGCAGACATTCCCTGCAACAGCTTCACACGGGCGCGCAAAGATTCTTTGTAATCGAGTTCGCCGGCCATGGCTTTCGAAGTGATATCAGAAACTTTTTCTCCGACGTTTGCCGCTTTTGCAAGTTCATCGATCACCTCATTTTCGATAATTGTCCGATCCATATCAAAAACGACGAGCCGCCTGCGCTGGCGGAATGGCGAATCCGGCTGAATGATCGTATCGAACTCGTATTCGGTGCAAGTTTTTTGGATGGCGTCTTTGAGGATGGTCAAATCGCGCAACTCACTGGCATCGACCCACAGCTCCATGACAACCAAATCACCGCGTGCGATATGATGCATTTTTTCAATGCTGACGCGGAAATTTGCCAATGCGTTAGTAATCGCTTTCAGAATGCCAACCCGATCTTTGCCAATGATTGTAAACACCTGAATATTTTTATTAACAAATTTTGAGATTTCACCCGGGGCGATAATTTTTACATCAGTCTGGTGGCTAACAAACGAACTGAAACGTTTTTGCAGACGCTCACGTGCGGCTTCCAACGTGTCATCCGGTGCTATGGTTTCGGCAATCATCGCTAAAATAGCCAGGCCGAAGGATGAATTTTGTTCGACAGCGACAATGTTAAGCCCGGAATCCGTGACTGCACTCGTCACATCATTGATGAGGTAGGCATTGTATTTACCCTGCGCCGTCACAATTATATAAGGCTTTGTTCGCATATAAATCTGCTTTCATGAATTATTATTCCACTACAACCATCGCGGTGGATGATGTCGATACTATTTTGAGTATAAATCGGTAGTTGAAACAAACCCAGAGTGAATTAAATAAAAATGAAAGCATACAACAAAATCTCAATAAATGCAAGACCGGTTGTCGCAAACTAATAATTTCACGGCGTAAAAAAAAAGCCAAATACCGTTCTGGTATTTGGCCGACACAATTGACGGGGAAAGATTTAAAGACCGGGATCGGGTTTGCCACCTTTCTTTAAACTGCGGAAGATCAGCAACCCGCCGATGACGATCAGCAGACCGGGAAAGAAAAAGTCCTCAAAATCCCAATAATAAACCTTGCCGAACATCATCACTGCAAAGAGAGATAAAAGCGCTGCAGGCCAGATCGCCCAGGCCAGTTTATTGATTTCGTTGCGCATAAAATAGAGCACCCAGAAAGGAAAGGAAATGCCGAAAAAAAGCACCACGGGGATAAAATCTTCATTGATATACCATCCGGCTTCCAACGCGACGATCAATCCCAGAGTAAACAGAATACCGCCCGGAATGATAGCCCACCACTGATCACGTTTGATCAGGAACACACTGAGAAAGGCGGCTGAAAGACTCCATAAAACCAGAGAACCGGTATAATCTCCATAAATATAACCCATGCGCTCGGCAAAAACGGTTGCAGAAAGGAACAGAAGAAAAGTGCCCAGAATAACTTTCCACGGAGCCCGATCCTGAAAAAACCCCCAAAATGTGATCATGCTCAGAACAAAAAGAACAAAAGCGCCCCACATAGCCCCTTCGAGAAAAGGATAGCCTAATTCATTGAAAAACAAAACTATGCCAACGGTAATGAGAAAGACACCGCCCGCAATATGGTTTCTGGATTGAGCCATAATCTCCTCCTTAAATATATTGAAAATAGCTGATGTTTGTTTTTTACATTTATGAAGGATTGACGGTTTGGCCACGAAATTGTTTCGAATTCGGCTTCTAAAATAGAATTTAACCCAAAGATGCATGCAAAACTATAAAAAATTATTTGGGTTCTTTACTGCCGGTTCTTCAAGATTTAAACTGTGGGTTAAAGCGAGCTCCATAATTGAGCCACCGTCGGGCGGATTTATCTTTTTAGAGCCGTGGGATTTAATCCGCAGCGGATATAGCGCGACGTTCCACTGAAATGTAGAGCTAAGGGCTCAATCAATTAAATTTTTATCCTGTTTTTCTCTGTATCACTGCATCCTGCGAGAAAAATAAAGGTTATAAGAGCCCGGTGATTTATCACTGCGAGATGAGGACAATCAAAAAATCCCTCAGTTATGTTTCAATTCAGACATTGAAAAGTTTTACGGTAAAAAAAACGGCAGTGACCGTTAAAAAGTGTAGGACAAATCGATAGAGAGAAATGTATTCTTAACATCGCTGAATTCATCGTTGCGGGCTTGTTCATCATCAAAATTGATCAAAGTACTGAGCTCGAAATTGCGGTTTATTGCCCATGAAGAAAAAAGGAGAATGGAATTGATGCTGGTGTCATGATTAAAAAGCCGGCCGGAAACCTCGGGAGCATTGGGATAGCGCCTTTCCTCATATTGATTTGTCAGGCTGATCATCAAACCATCCATGCGAAATACTTCCAGGCTCAGGCTGATACCGTGAGAGTAATAGTCATCGAAGAGTACATCCGTCTGCAAGGGTATATCTGTGGCAGCGACATCCGTTACCGGGCGTGGTTCCGGATTAATGATATTTTCACGATAAACACGAAGATTATACAAATAACCGACGCCGATTTGCCAATCACCCCAGAATTTGAAAAGAAATCGCGGGTTGGCCGAAAAATTCAGGTAATCGGGAATGATCCAGCCGCTATTTGTATTTCGCAGGGTGCCATCGGTATTTTCAGTTGCTTCCACCTCGTCGTAATGCCGCAAAATAAAATCGGCACGCAAACCGAGGGCCAGCAGTTTTGACAGACCGAGGCGAATATCTCCGAGGAAATTCTCTTCCCTGTATGAATTAAAAAAACTGTTTGGGTTCGTCGAGTTGAAATAATTTCGTCGCGTCCAGATATTTTCAAAGAAAAAAGATGTATTTTGCGTCGTCAATTGGAAGAGCGTAAAATCCAGGCGATGTTCGCGGTAATCCAGCGAATCCGCCGTGCTGTTGGCTCGGCCGGTAAAATCATATCGTGCGAACGCACGAGTCGAGATTGTCGGATTAAATTCGAGTAACGAATAGAGACGATTTTGCCGGTAGCTATCTGAAAAAGCATCTTTTCCGTTATACTTGCGAATACGAAAATCATTACCGAGCATGGCGGCAAACTTATCGTTTAGCCGCAATTTACCGTAAAGATTGAGAATATTGCCCCAATATTGTGAATCGAAACTGCGCGTTTCCCTTGTTCCCTCGAAACGGTTTTCAACAACCAACTGGTTGCCGCGGTTTGAGCCGATGGTATTTCGAAGATAAAACTCGGCATCCTGATATTCATTGGAGGCTTTAAATTGCGCCATCGATTCCAGCCTCTTATCTGCTGAAAACTGCATTTCCCCTCGTAGCCGGATTCCTGCGAATGGGTTCAGGGAGGCGTCGGTCCCGGTCGTATCGAACTGATAAGCTAATTCATCCTTATACTGCCAAAAATCCGTACCTGTAATAATCTGCTGTGTGTGCTGGAACCAGACTCTTTTTTCTACAAAACCCGATTGCAACTCGAGAGATTCAGCCGGCATTTCACCATAAAGGGCGATCAGTTCCTTCGCTGCATCGAGCAACATGCTTGCAGTTTCGAAATCTTCCGCCTGTGCAAAAAGTCTGGCCTCAGTCTGAAGCCCTCTGAGTTCAGCACCCGCTGATGAATCGCCACTGATCAGAACTGTTTCCTTTTGCCAATTTTGAATATAGTCCTCATTGAGATAATAAATTGCCTCAAAATCGACAGAGAATTCATCATTCCCACTAAGTGCATTTTGTGCGATGACATCCGTTGCCATAATGGCGATGAGAAGAATGAAAATTTTTATGCAATGATTATTCAAATGCACTTCCTGAAAATTACCCAAGCATACCGTTCATCATATTAACGCAAACAATCCGTCAATATTTTAAAAAAAAAGAGCAGGTGGCGCGGCCACCTGCTCCTATGATCGATTATTTCAAAAGAATCATACGGACAGTCGCCGTTTTCTTGCCGGAGCTCAAGTGCAGCAAATAAATTCCGGAAGCGACGCGGTTGCCAAAACTATCCTGGCCGTTCCATTGAAGGGTATATTCACCCGCTTCCAGTTTTTTATCGAGTAGCGTTTTTACATGCTGTCCGAGCACGTTAAAAATCTGGATGACAGCGCGGTCATTTTGCGCCAGGGTAAATTTCACCGTCGTTTCAGGATTAAACGGGTTGGGATAATTCTGTTGCAGCGCAAATTCAGCAGGAACGATCGCTTCACGGCTGCCGACAGCGGTGGAAACTGCGGTAACAGCCATGTCACCGATATCGAGAGCAACGCCGTTTTCCAATGAAAGTGTTTGTGCATTGGTTTCGTCAGTGCCACCGAGATAACTGGTTTCGATATCTGCGCCATCGACGCGCAGCTTGTAATCACCGGCCGGCAGTTCATCGATAGAGAAACGGCCCTCGGCATCAGTTACACCGGCAGCCATACCGCGGGAACCGATGGCAAAAACGATGGCGTTCGCAATAGCCCGTCTGTGCTGGCCCTGGCCACTGTGAATCCGTCCACGAATGTGGTACGGTCCGCGTTCTGTTTCGGCAAGTGCGAAATCGACACTTTCCACTTCAGTGTTTTGTTCGATTCCGATGCGTGTGGCCTCATACCAGTTCTGCACATTATCGAAAAATTCACCGGCGTATCCGGGCGCCCAGGAAAAGACGATATATTTGCCCGGTAACAAACGCGTAATGCGGTAATTTCCGAATGGGTCGGTGACATCAAAATGTGCCGGGCCGGGTTTTACCGGAACCGCAATAACGAAAGCACCGGCAATGGGAGCCGGTTCCGTATCACTCAAAGAATCGGGCTCTTCAGTCACAACACCGGCAATCGTGCCCAGTTGACGCGCAAATTTTGGCAGGTTAAAATCGATGGTGTCTGCCAAGCTCTCGGCTTCCAGCGCGATGAGGGTGGCATTTTCACGTTCATCAACACCATCGTAGAATTTGCCGTCATAGCCCCTCAAGCTGGCAAATGCAAGATATTCACCGGCAGGCAAGCCGGAAAGTTTGTAATGCCCTTCGCGATCGGCAAAGACATGCCTTTTGATGCCACCGGCATCCGACCAGACGGTGATGGCCGCGCCGGGCAGCGCTATCGAATCTTCAGCATCCACCACGTTTCCCGCGATGGTTGCACCGCGGTTCAGCGTGAATTTGATGCCTTCACTGTGACTGCCGACATCGACCAGCACTGCTTCAGCCTCGGCCAATGTCGTGACTTCGCGCCAGAATTCCGGAAGATAGCCGTTTGCTTTGGCTTTAAAATAATATTTTCCGGAGGGCAATGCTTTGAATTCATAAGCTCCGGTGGAATCCGTGCGTGTTTTAAAATAGCGGCGGTCGCGCTGCGCAAGCATATTTCTGTTTTGCGGATTGATTTCGAGAAAAGCGAAAACCATTGCACCGGCAAGGGGTTCTTCTGTGTTTGCATCTACAACCTGGCCGCTAACGCCACCTAGGGCGGTCAATTCAAAATTGATGCCGGTCGTATGCTGATTTTCAACAACGGCGACTTCCTCCGCCATGGCAGCATCCTGGATGTCATTGAAGTATTCACCACGATATCCGGCTGCATTCGCATGCACAAAATAGGTTCCGGCCGGTAGCGGCACGATGTAATTGCCTGCACGATCGGTAACCGTGCTGCGGAAGAATTTCCAGCGGGCCATCGTGGATATTTTTTTGAAAATATGAATAGTCGCTCTGACGAGGGGGCTGCTGTCTTCTTCTGCAATGACCGAACCGCTCAGAGCAGTTGCTGTAGCGAGATAAAAATCGATTTTCTCAGTCGTATCCGGTGGGGTGATGTTGAGCAACTCCGCATCGATTTCGCTTTTTGCGTCATCGTAATATTCAGGATAATAACCACCCGAACTGGCCAGGACAACATAAGCGCCTTGCGGCAGGGAACGCAAACTGTAGTTTCCGTTGGAATCGGCGATGGCAAATCTTTTGGTGTTGGTGGTTTTGCGAATCGCCGCAACGAGAGCGCCGGGCAAAACAGTGACAGAATCATCGACGAATACGCTGCCATTGATCACGGCGCCGTGGCCGAGCTGAAAATTGATGCCGGTCGCTTCGCTGTCTGCATTCGCCTGAACCGGGAAAGCCTCTGCGAGATGACTGGCATTATCGAAGAATTCTGGAAGATAATCGCGGGCGTTGGCTTTTACGATATACAGGCCGGGAATTAGCTTTTCAACTTTGTAATCACCATTTTCATCGGTGCGCACTGATTTAGCCCAGCGAATATGGCCGAGCCGATGCACGGTAACCTTTGCATCAGCCAGTGCGGTGCCACTGATTTCGTCGGTGACTTGACCTGAAATGACAGCTGTCGCAGGCGGAGCAACGGTTACCTCTGCTGCACCGCGATAAACTGCGCCGCCGATATCTACCAGCGCTACAACATGCCCCTGTCCATTTCGCGGGCCAGCCTGAAAAATACCATCTTGGCTGATTTTACCGAGATCAGCGGGATTAACTTTCCAGCGAATATGCTCGATGATAAAATTCCGGTTGTTGGCGCTTACGGCCACGACACGAAATTTCCTGCTGCTGTCCGGATTGACAAGGGCTTTTGCAGGTGTGACCACCACTTTGATCATCGGCGGTGATGGTCTGCCGATTTCAACTTTGGCTTCACCATAATAAATCACGCCCCGCTGTTTGACCGTGAAAATAACCACGACAATGCCGGGAGTTCGGCCGGCTTGCAGGTAGCCATCCTGATTAATCCTTGCTAATGAATCCGGTTTCACCTGCCATCTCGATGAATCAAAATCTTTCACAGGATGCCCGTCTGCAGTAAAAAGTTGTGCTTCGAATTGCAAGCCGCCGCCAGGTTCGATCACCGCATGTTGGGGGGTGATGACGACATTTGGAGCGGTATTCTGGCCCGAAAGCAGGCCACAGTACAGCATCAAAATCAAACTGATTAGAATAAAACGACTTCCCATTTTCATGATTTTCTCCTTAAAATTTTGTTGTTGTTTAGCCTTTGTTGCCAATGCAAGAATCCTTTTCCTGTTGATTCAAGCAGAATGCCGTGCATTCTGTTCAACGCCATGAAAATTTATTATGTTGTCGCCCTCCTTTTCCTTATCGATTTCGCGCCGCGCGTAACGCTTTTTTTATGAGTTCGAGCCCAACATCAGCCAGTTCAAATGCCAGGGCAAACTGTTGATCGGACAGCTTTTGTTCCGCCTGAACATACATTCGTCCGGCTTCGTTGAGCAGTGATTTTACCAATCTATTGCCGCTTTCCAGAGCCTCATTTTGCTGCAGCGATTGCTCCAGCAAACGAATCTGTGCGGATGCCACACTTTCCGAAATCAGGGTCTGCCCGGATTGTGCGGCTGTTTCTGTTTTCGTTAAAAACCGTCGCGCTACCAGGATGCGGTTGAGCGCAAGATTGTAATTGCCGTTTGCCAGCGCCCGTTCCGCGTCCTTTGCGCCTCGCCCCGCCGTGCGCAAAAAACCCTGCGCCGCCGGTTTATCAGCGCCCAATCGGGCGGTTAATTCATCGATAGCTGAACGCAAACGCTGCAGTTCGATGACAGTTCGGTCACGGGCCCGCCCCGGCCTGCCGATATTTTGTCGGAATAATTTATTGAGAATACCCCGTGAAAATTTTAACTGTGCTTTAGCGGTTTGATAATTCCTGTTCTCTAATGCATTCGCCGCCCGCAGCATACTTTTCCGTGCCCGGTTAAGCATAAGCCGGATACCCCGTGACGGCTGGTTCCCCAATTTACTTTGAGCTGTTTGCAATAAATCTTCAACAGTCTGCAACTCGACCCGTAAATCGTGTTCATTCAGGGTGCGGCCGACCGAGGCCAGGTCGAATGCACGCAGCAACAATTTCATGCCTTCGGTATATAAACCGGCGGATGCCGCCATGTGCCCGTCGTGATAGGCGTCAGCAGCATTTTTGCCCTGCCTCATCGCCTGCTCATAAACCCGGCGTGCAGCAGCATTGTTTGAGGCATCGACGGCGTCGCGCACGCGTGCTGCAGTCTCGATGAAACGTGATTGTTCCACCTGCGGCACCTGATTTCTCTCGAACACCGCGAGTGCTTTGTCGGCGAAAGTGATACCGAGCCGCAGCAATTCGAGGGCTTTGGCTAAATCCCCGTTGCCGGCCGCTTTTTTGGCCAATGATTCCTTTTCTTTCGCTTTTCGATACAACATTTCCGCATCTTTCATACGCGCCCGATTGGGGAAACGTTCGAGTCGCTCCAGCAGAACCGCGAGTTGTTTTTGCTGCAATTGCAGCGGATCGCGCAAAAGCAGCGCCAATGCGGTGTTTATATTTTTTAGTCCCGCCTTTATCGCTGCGCGTGCCTTCGCCATTTTCTTGTCGCGCCAAAACTTGAACGCCTCATCCTTTTTTCGCTCGGCCTCGCGAATCAATGTGAGAATTCGATCATTCCTATTGTTTGCGAGAAGTTGTTTAGCCGATTCTATTTTTTGCTGCAGCACCTTAAACTCCTGGCGCATCCGCAAATCGTTCAGGCTCATATCTTGTGCCCACAGTGCACTCGTAACACCGGCAAAAATCAATATCGATATGAGCAGGGCATATGCTTTTATATTCTTCGAGATCATTGCAAATCCCTTCGGCATATGTTCAATCGGCAGCAATTTCTTCGGGATAGCTTCTTCATTACAATATTTTCGATTAATGATTCGATTTACTCAAATTTAACCTGGCTCTTTGGAGTGCTTCTGCAAATTTGCAAGCGTAGTGCCAAAATCAGCAATCATCGTGCAGGATTCAAGTTAAACAACAGTAAAAAATAAAGTTGAATGCATCTTAGCAAATTGTATTTCAATTCGTTTAAAACAAAACTTGTCCCTGCAGGTACAAGTCGGGTTGTACGCACAGGGACAGCTTATTTATGAGGAAAAATGGTCAGGCAGGATGCAGAAGTAATGTGCCTCATCTCATTTAGGCAGCACACCGAAGCGTTCCATCATCGAATAGAGTTTGCGCCGCGTAATGCCGAGCAATTTTGCCGCATGGCTTTTATTGCCCCCCGCTTTGGCGATCGCTTTCTCGATGAGTTTTTTCTCGAGATCATCCAAAACGATGCCTTCTTCAGGAATATCGAACAAAGTCGGCGTTTCTTTTTCTTCCTGCAAATAACTGGGTAAATCGTCCACCGTCACCGGTTCACTTCCCGCCATAATCAAAACCCGTTCAATTACATTTTCCAGTTCCCGCACATTACCCGGCCAGTCATATTGCTGCAATTTTTGCAAGGCCTCTTTTTTAATTTCAGCGGTCTCGCCATATTTTTTAAGAAAATGAGACACCAGATCAGGGATATCCTCAGCGCGTTTGCGCAACGGCGGCACGACGATGGGAAAAACATTGATACGGTAGTACAAATCTTCGCGGAAGCTGCCATCTTTGATCATTTCATCGAGATTGCGGTTGGTCGCCGTGAGCACCCTTGCTTTCATCGCCAGGTTCTCGGTTCCGCCCAACCGCATCATCTGACGATTTTGCAGAACACGCAATAGCTTAACCTGCATTGCCAGTGATATTTCCCCGATTTCATCGAGAAAGATCGTACCCTCTCCAGCCATTTCAAAATGCCCCAATTTGCGCCGGTCTGCCCCGGTGAAAGCGCCTTTCTCAAAACCAAAGAGTTCACTTTCGAGCAAATTCTCCGGAAATGCCGCGCAATTGATCGCGACAAACGGCGCCTCTTTGCGCCGGCTCAAATTATGAACAGCACGCGCGACCAGCTCTTTCCCGGTACCGCTTTCTCCCATAATCAAAACGGTGGCATCTTTCGGCGCCACCTTCTGAATCATTTTATAGACCGTTTGCATGGCGCCGCTATGCCCGATCATATTTTCCAGCGTACCCCGCTGCTTCAGTTCAATTTCCAGTTCGCGAGTGCGGTTTTCCAGCCGCTTCTTTTCAAAAACATGCAGGGCTTTGGTTTTCAGCTCGTCAAGGGAAAACGGCTTGATCACATAATCAAAAGCACCGCCTTTCATCGCTTCGACCGCGGTCTGGGCGGTGGCATAAGCGGTCATCAAGATGACCTCAGTTTCCGGACTCAACTTTTTAATTTTCGACAACAACTCGATGCCCGATATATCCGGCATTTTCAGGTCTGTGATTACCAGTGGCACCGGGTTTTGCCGAAATTTTGCCAACGCATCTTCCCCACCCCCGGCAATGGTGACCACATAGCCATCTTCCTCAAATGCGGCTTCCAGTACAACCGCCATTTTACGCTCATCATCGACGATGAGAATTGCTTCATTTTGCATAAAAAAAGCCCTCTTGACACGAGAATAAAATTATTCGATTTCCCTGAATTCCTTCAGCCAGATATGGAATTGCTCTGCATTTTGCCTACCGTGTTTCTCTAGCCCCCTAATAATCCGTTCGATGGATTTTTCCGCACGTAGATGATCTTTATTTTTCGAGTAAAACTTATCAGCAAAGCAGACGATTTTTTCTTCCAGCGTCTGCGGCCGCATATCGCGCGAAGGCAACGGCAATTTATCGCGATCGATCACTGCTTTTGCCAGCCCGGTACCGATATGCCGTTCGCAAACCAGTGCGTGCTGCGGCCAGCCTTCTTTTTCGAGCAATTCTCTGCCCAGGATGCCGTGACGGATGTAAGGCTCACTGCCGGAGCAACCGATGCCCGGTGCATTTGTTTTGAAAATGCCGATATCGTGCAGCATGGCTGCTTCGAAAATAAATTTCAGGTCGGGATTTAAATCGGGCAAACGTAAAGCGACCTGTTGTGCTTTACTCGCAACCGCCTGTCCATGCGTGATCAATATGCGCCAGGCCTCGCTGCCCGGCCGGTAATATTTCGTGATCAGTGCTTGAAAATCGATGGGGGAATCTCGTTTATAAAATGATACATTTCAAATAATTAATGAAAAACAGGAAGGTGTAATTTAGGGGGGGAAATTGAAATTTGCAAGTTTGATCTGTGCCGCAAACAACATTCGGCATTTTAATGAACAGTAACAGCAAAAAAAGTTGGAAACATCGAAGGCGGAAACGACAGGCTTCAAAGTACGTCTGCGGCATGCCGAATTAATCGATAATAGTGATCTGCCCCTGTGTTTCAAAAGATTTGATGCCTGAATGCCGTTCGATTTCCGCCTGCACTTTGTTCAAATCCGCAGCGTTGTAAAGAACCAGCTTCTTCAAATGGCTATAGCTGTCGATGCCGTATACTTTGACGATCTCGATGCCGTAGCCATCCCTGTTGGCACGCACGACTTTACCCTGCACTTCGATGGGCACTTTTTCCAGGCCGCCATCGAGCAGCAATTCCATCCTGCCCTCATAGCCGATTTCCAGCTCGTCTTGTGTTTCGACAAAAAAACCGCCCATGCTGATGTCGTTGGTCGAGCCATGCATGGTGCGAAAGTTTTCATCATCGGTTTCCACATCGACCTGAATGTGTACACGGGTAAATTCTCGTTTATCACCTTTATCCGGCATGGGACACTCCTGAAAGATTGATCATACAATTGATGTAACAAATTTTGGTCAGATGAATTTCAAAGGCTTGCAGAGAAACAGCACTTGCATATTGCCGCAGTGCAAAACAGACTCTCAATTTATCGGCGGCGGAAACTGATAATTTATTTTAAACCGGATGATAAGGCAGGGACTTAACGATTATGAAAAGAAAAACAACTTTTATACAGAACATGGCCGCTGCGATGGAATTTTTTCTCAAAATTGCTAAAAAACTCGACGGGTTCAAATCTTTCAATTTGCGGCAAAAAACCTGAGATAAGATTGACTGCTGTGGTAAATTCCTGCAGATATATTTCCCAGTTCGTACGGATTTCAAAATAGCGCCCCAGTCTCAGCAAGTCAGGAAAGGCCGGATGGCCATGATAGCGGTGCTTCAAATCGCGCTTTTTGGGCCAGGGGTTGGGGTAAAGTAAATAATGTCGCTCCACCCGCCAGCCGGCAGCCGCCGCCTGGCGCCAAAAATCAAAAATATCCGTGCGAACAAACGCTAAATTTGACGCTGAAATACCAGCAGCCTTTTGCAGCCGCACTGCCGATTTATCGATGCCCAGAACAAAATGTGAAGGATATAACCTGGCGAGACGCAATGTACTTTCCCCGGTGCCGCAACCGGAATCGAGGATGAGCGGTTTGCCGCAAGCCTGCCACGTTTTCTCTGCCTCGATAAATGCCGGAATGCTGAATTTTGCCAGCGGTTTGCGATAAATCGTGGCCATGTGTTTTTGCACGGTTTCTGTTAGCTTATCATGAATGCCAAACTGATTCGATATGATTTTCGGGCTATTTGCTGACATGGTAAGAATTAAAACTCCTGCGCCATCTTCATATTTAAGGTCATTGCCGGATTTTAAATATATGCCATTCTCTTGAAAGATGGAATAGCTGTTCCGGTAGCCAACAAAAAAACTGCCGATGCTGAACCTGCAGGAAAACGCCAACCGTGCAAGAAGCGGTGACCTGCTCTATTTTTTCCTTTTACCGTATGGCCTGCTTCTTTATATTAGCGCGATCAAAAAATCAATCCGATTTCACCCCAAACCAATAAATGCAAATGAGGTAAAATTGTGAAAAAAATCATCGAATGTGTACCGAATTTTTCAGAAGGTCGCGATATGGCGATCATCAGTGAAATCACACAAGCCATCGAAAGTGTGCAGGGTGTAAAATTACTGGATGTCGACCCCGGAGAAAGCACCAACCGCACCGTCGTTACGTTTATCGGCGAGCCGGAGCCGGTAAAAGAAGCGGCGTTTCGCGCAGTACAAAAAGCGCGTGATCTCATCGATATGAGCAAACACAAAGGCGAACATGCCCGCTTTGGTGCTACCGACGTCTGCCCGTTTATTCCCGTTTCCGGCGCAACGATGGAAGACTGTGCAGAAATCGCCCGTGAAGTGGGCAAACGCATCGGCGATGAATTGGCGATTCCCGTTTATCTTTACGAAAACGCTGCAAGGACGCAGCAGCGGCAAAACCTCGCTAAGGTCCGTGCCGGAGAATATGAAGGTCTGGCGGCAAAACTGACCAAAGCGGAATGGAAACCTGATTTTGGCCCGGCTGTTTTCAACAAAAAATCAGGGGCCACAGCCGTCGGCGCACGGGAATTTCTCATCGCCTACAACATCAATCTCAATACAACCGACCGCCGTTACGCCAACGAAATCGCCTACGAAATTCGCGAACGCGGCCGCTGGAAACGTGTCGGTAATATCGAACCTTTCTATTACAAAGGTGAGGTGGTTTATTTTGCCGAAGGCCGCTTTGCTGACGGTAATTCCGATTTTGTCGCCGGGACATTTGCCGAGCTTGCTGAGTTCTACAAGGAAAAATACGGCAGCGATCTTTATCAGCGCTACCGTTCGATCGGCCTCGACCCCGAAAATCTCATCGGCCGACCGGTTTATAAAGACGGCCTTTTTACGCATGTGAAAGGCATCGGCTGGGTGGTGGAAGATTATCATTGTGCACAGATTTCCATGAATTTAACCAACTATAAAATCACCCCGCCGCATGCTGTTCTCGAAGCGGCGCGAAGACTGGCAGTGGAACGCGGCATCGTGGTTACCGGCTCCGAAATCGTCGGCGTCGTGCCCTTTGAGGCCATGCTGCAGGCCGGACGGTTTTACCTGAGAAACATGCAAAAGTCCACCGGCATTCCGGCGCGGGATATCGTTACCACCGCAGCGCAGGCCATGGGTTTAAACGATGTCACTGAATTCGATATCGATAAAAAAGTCATCGGTTTGCCGCAACAGGACGGGCTGTTGGTCAATCTGAAAGTCAGCGATTTCGTCGATGAAGTTTCCCGCGATACACCCGCTCCCGGAGGCGGTTCGATTGCCGCGCTATCCGGCGCCCTCGGTGCAGCCCTCGCCTCGATGGTGGCCAATCTTTCCATCGGCAAAGGCGAGTTTGATGCACAATATAAAAACCTGTGCGATCTGGCCGAAAAAGCTCAACAGGCAAAAGATGAGCTCGTGCGCGCTGTCGATGCCGATACCGAGGCGTTGAACGAAGTCATCGCCGGCATGCGCATGGCAAAGGATACGCCGGAGCAGCTCAAAATCCGCGCACAAGCAATTCGGGCTGGATATAAATCTGCGGCAAAAGTGCCGCTGCGCACAGCCGAGGTCTGCCGCAAAGTACTGGATTTTTGCCAGGCTGCCGCCAATATCGGTAACGAATCCGTGATGAGCGATGCCGGTGTCGGCGCTTTGATGGCTCTGGCCGGTGTACAAGGTGCGATTCACAACGTGCGCATCAATCTGCCGCACACAAAGGATGAAAAATTCATCGCCGAGATGAATTCAAAACTCGGCAGCCTGCTCACAGAATCCAAAGAAATTTGCGCGCGAATACAGGAGCAGGTTGAGCGCAGTTTTTAATCACGAAAAGTTGGCCAAAACCGGAGAGTTTCGGAAAAAAAATCAAGAATTATACCCTGTAGCGTTCGTCTATATAATCAACGGTTTTGGCTATTCATCAATTAAATTGGGAATATTTTTGCATCAAACCTGGTCTCTACTAACAAAGGAACTGGAGTGGAAAGATTCTCCCGGTAGCGACAATACCGCCGCGAAAAAAAGTGTTGTAAGTGAATTTAATCCACAGTCCTGTTTACCAATCGGCAAAAATACGTATTTCAACAAACAACCGTATCCGGAATCGTAAAATAAAAAATGCAATTTTTACTCGCCACAAAAAATCGCGACAAAGTTATCGAAATCAAAGCCCAATTAGCACCCCTCCAAATCGACATCATCTCTGCGGCTGAACGCGATGACCTGCCGGAGGTAATCGAAGACGCAGCCGACCTCGAAGGCAACGCGATCAAAAAAGCGAAAACGCTTTTTGAACTCACCGGCATGCCGACTATTGCTGATGATACCGGCCTGGAAGTCACAGCGCTCGGTGGTGCGCCCGGCGTCTTTTCCAGCCGTTATGCCGGGCCCGGGGCGACATACGCTGACAATGTACAAAAACTATTACACGAAATGAAAAATGTCCCTACCGCTGAGCGCAGGGCGCGATTTCGCACAGTTGTAGCGTGGGTTTCTGAAAACGGCATCAAAACTGTGGAAGGCATCTGTGCGGGAACAATCACTACGGCAGCGCGTGGAAACGGTACTTTTGGCTACGATCCGGTTTTCGAAGTGCTGGGAACAGGCAAAACCATGGCTGAAATGAAACTTGAGGAAAAAAACCAGATCAGCCACCGCGGCCAGGCGCTACAAAAATTTGTCGCACTTTTGCAAAATGAGACGGGATGAAACACCGCAGTTCAACCCTTCGACCTGTTCCCTATCGGTTTTATGGACACAACATTTTCATCGCGAATTTACTTGAGGATATTCCATGAACAACGATGCGCAAACTGAAAATGGCATAAAAATGGGGACGCACATCATCGTCGATGCTTGGGGCTGTCCACGTGATCTGCTCAATAATCAGGAGTTGATCGCCTGCATCACAAAGCAGGCGGTACGGGTCAGTGGCGCCACACTCATCGACATGTGTGTACACCACTTCAGCCCGCAGGGTGTCACCGCCACCGCGACCTTAGCGGAATCTCACCTGGCAATTCACACCTGGCCGGAACACGGCTACCTGGGTATGGATCTATTTTTCTGCGGCGCCGGCGCCCCCGAATGGGCTGCGAGATATGTCATTCTCACCAGCGAAGCAAGCACGGTAGAAATCCGTAAAGTTGAGCGCGGCCTTTCACCCATTCATTAAATCACACCAGACTTTTATCGCATCAATTCCCAGGCCAGATGCTGCAATTCCGGCTTGATCAATTTTTCCCAGGCCAATTCCACTGCTGCGGGTGAGCCGGGAGTTGATATGATTACCTGCCCATTCGCCACGCCTGCAGTTGCGCGGGAGAGCATCGCTGCGGCGCCGATTTGTTGCCAGCTTAACATGCGAAACAGTTCACCAAATCCCAGCAGGGTTTTTTGCAGACGCTGCTCGACAACATCGAAAGTACGGTCTCGCGAGGAAATGCCGGTGCCACCGTTGAACATCAGCACCTGTGCAGACCTCGAATCCTCGGCATCCCACGCTGCTTCTACTTCGGCAGGTTCATCCCGTACGAGATGATAAGCCACCAGCCTATGCCCGGCGGCAATGATGCCCTCACGTAAATAATGACCATTTCGATCATTTTCAAGCGTACGTGTATCGCTGACAGTGATGATCGCGATATCTACCGCCCCCTTTTTCCGTGCTAATTTTTTATGTGCATGAGAGGCGCTCTTCGACATGTTTCCTCCAGTATTTATTTTTTTTCAATAAGAAATTTCCACAGGTGCAAAAGCAACTACAGAAATTAGCCATTTCAATTACCAAAAAAAAAACTATATTTATCGATGCTTTATTTCTCTTTGGTATAACTTGCGGTTGGCTAATGGCGAACAACCAATAGCCTTTTCCAAAATACCGGATTACTTTTAGATTAAACCCGCAGTGGTGTGGATCGGTTGCTAAACAGAGGCAAAACTCCAGGACAAGACAGGTTAAACGAAATTATGGTGTCACGTAAATCCCGAGAAAAAGCGCTAAAAAATCATCTTCGCCGGGTCGAAAACCGGCGCTCATTTCTGCAAGAACGCAGTGATTTTTTTTCAACGATACGTCTGCTGCTCTTTATTTTGGGCATTGGCGGGTCTGCCCTGCTATTTTATATTGCCGGTGAATTTTACAGCACTCTGGGGTTTCTGGTTTTTGTCATCATTTTTTTTATACTGGCTGTGCAACACCGGAAAATCGACTACAGCTTGAAACGCCACAGGATCTGGCACAGGGTAAAATCAGCACAACTGGCGCGCTTGCAACTGGACTGGCAGAACATTCCCTTGCCCTCTGCTGCCGAACCGGAAACGACTCACCCGTTTCATCCCGATCTCGATATCACCGGGGCAAGCTCGCTGCATCATCTGCTCGACACGGCGATTTCATCGGATGGCAGTGCGCGACTGGCTTCCTGGCTTTTGAACACCGAACCACAAAAAAATAAAATCCTGCAGCGACAAAAAATCGTCATCGAACTCGCACCCAAATCCCTGTTCCGCGATCGATTACAACTGGCCTTTCATCTCGTTTCCAGCGAAGTGCTCGATAGTGGTAAACTGCTTAAATGGTTAGAAATCCGCCGGCGTCCTATCTCGTTGCGCTGGCAATTACCCTTGTTCTCAGCACTTTCCGCACTCAATATATCTCTGTTTTTGCTGCATTTGATCGGCGGATTCCAAACCTGGTGGCTGGTTTCACTCATCATTTACGGCCTGCTCTATCTTTTCAATCAAAATCCCATCAAATCATTGCTCAGGGATGCGGTTTTTCTCGAAGATGAAATCACTGTTTTGCGTAGCGTTTTATTTTTCCTGGAAAAATACCGTTACGGTAAGCATGCCAATTTGCGGGAAATTTGCAAACCCTTTTTCAATGAAAAAAGTAGACCATCGACACAGTTGCGGTTTATAAAAATCGTTGCGGCCGCCATCGGCTTGCGCATGAACCCGATTCTGGGATTCATTCTGAACCTCGTCATTCCCTGGGATTTTTTCTGCGCCCACTTTCTGGAAAATGGCAAGGATAAATTGCGCGCAACCGTGCCCGTCTGGATGGAAAGTCTGATCGAATTGGAAGCGCTGAATTCGCTGGCTAATTTCGCCTATTTAAATCCGGAAAATTCCTTGCCGGTGATCGTGGGGCAAAACGCGGCCACCAGACCTGTTTTTGCAACAAAACAAATCCGCCATCCACTCTTGCCGGCCGGGCAGGCCATTCGCAACGACTTTTCCATGCCGTACACCGGTTCGCTGGTCATCATCACAGGCTCGAACATGTCCGGAAAAAGCACGTTCTTAAAAACACTCGGGGTCAACCTGTGCCTGGCATTTGCCGGTTCCACCGTGTGTGCATTATCATTTCGCACCGGGCTCTTTCGCATATTCAGTTGTTTGCGGGTCAATGATTCGATTATTGAGGGATTTTCCTTTTTTTACGCGGAAATATCACGGCTGAAAAAACTGCTCGATGCCACGCGAGACCACAACAAATACCCGGTTTTTTTTCTCATCGATGAAATTTTCCGCGGCACCAATAACCGTGAAAGGCTGATAGGCAGCCGCAGTTTTATTCGTGCTTTGACAGAGACCAATAGCCTGGGTTGTGTCTCAACCCACGATCTGGAATTGATCCATCTCGCTGAAGAAATCGACAATATCAGCAATTACCATTTTCGCGAGCATATCGAAAATGAGCAGATGATATTCGATTATCTGCTGAAAGCAGGTCCCTGCCCAACGACCAACGCGCTGAAAATCATGCGCCTCGCCGGTCTGCCGGTCGACGATTGAACTCCAGGCCTCACACCATTTATTTTGTATCTCATTCAGCAATCCACCCGCACTACTGCGGGCTTCATCCATAAATAACTTCAGAGCTAAACCTTTCAGGTTTTTGAAACCTGAAAGGTTTATATAAAAAATAGCAGCGAAGGCCGCGATCAAATTAAAAAATCTTGTTTGCATTCAACTTTACAGCACGAGATTCCGACAAAATCTATGTGTTGCCGTAGCGATCCGTTCAATCCCCAAATCACGAGTTACAGTTAACGCATACGGGGCGATTTTTTAGAGATTTTTAAATTGATTACACAGTGATGCAGTTGATGAACAGGCATTCCGGCTGAAACCAGAATAGAACAAACCAACATGAATAACTCTATCGACCTTTCCGGCTGCACCATTTTAATCGTCGATGACATCAGAATGAATATCGAGATTCTCACCCAATCACTTGGTGCCCACTATAATTTTATCATTGCCCACGACGGCAAATCGGCGATTGCCCAGGTACTGAGATACAAGCCGGATTTGATTTTGCTGGATATCATTATGCCGGGGATGGATGGCTATCAGGTCTGTAAAAAACTACAATCGCTGCCGCAAGTCAGGCAAATTCCGGTAATATTTTTAACTGCATTAACGGATGAAAAAGATGAAGAAAAGGGGCTGCTGGCCGGCGCTGTTGATTTCATCGTAAAACCCTTTAATCCGGCGCTAATCCGTGCCAGGGTGCACAACCAGCTCGAACTCAAAAAACATCGCGACAGCCTTGAAGAATTGATCCGCCAGCGTACCCGTGAAATTATGATGATAAAACAAGTGACCATCGAAACACTGGCCGCACTAACCGAATATCGCGATCCGGAGACCGGCAGCCACATCATTCGCACGAAAGAATATCTCCGAATACTGGCGCAGCATCTGTCCACCCATCTACGCTTTCAGACCTATCTCACCGACGAAATGATCGACCATCTTTATATGAGCGCTCCGCTGCACGATATCGGCAAGGTCGGTGTACCCGACAGTATTCTTTTTAAAAAAGGCAAGTTGACGACGCAATAATTCGAGGAAATGAAAAAACATCCGACGATCGGCTACGATACCCTGCTGAAAGCAGAGCAAAAGTATGGCGACTACAGCTTCCTGCATGTGGCGAAAGAAATCGCCCTGACGCATCATGAACGCTGGGATGGTGGCGGCTACCCTCAGGGCTTGCGGGGTGAAGAAATCCCCATCAGCGGCCGCCTCATGGCCCTCGTCGATGTCTATGACGCCCTCATCAGCCGGCGTGTTTATAAAGAAGCCTACTCTGCAACCAAATCGGCGGCGATTATCAAAGCAGGCAGAGGCAGCCAGTTCGACCCGGACATCGTCGATGCCTTTCTCACACTACAGAAAGATTTTCTGCGCATCGCCATGGCTAACCTTGACAATGAAGATGAACAGCTAACTCCCTCCCCTGCCAATTTTTATTAACGATTCTCTGCTGCCCGTTTCAGCGCTGTGCTCAGCTCATAAAACTCTCGCAGCCCCATTTCTTTCAAATAGACGAAACCTCGCGTCGCCCGGATGAGCGGGCTTTTGTGTTCGTAAAACCACTCGCGCCCGAGCAGAATCTTCATCTGTTGAAATTGTTCAACCTGAATTTTCTGCGCCAGTTCGCAAAAGGGGCCATCGTGTTCGTAGCTCGGGAAAGATGCATCTTTTTGCGAGACAAACCCATTGATAAACGAGCTTTCCATGATGGAGAACATATTGAGCGAAACCGGGACGATGATATCGGCCTCGCCAGGATGAAAGCGAAACCAGACATTGCGGTAGCCCCAGACTTTGATATCTGAACGGCCGCTTTTCTCCTCATAAATTTTCAGCGCCTCGGTGATGGTTTGCAAAACTTTATAGTGGGTATCAGGACCGCTGGCTTCGGGATCGAGGGCGACGGTGACGATATCGGGCTTGACTTTTTCCAGCAAATGCACGACCGGGCGCACATCGCGGTCATGCGTCGGGTCTTCGGTGAAAATATCACCTTTATAAAAACCCAGCCGCAGATGCTCTACTGTTTCGCAGGAAAAGCCGAAATATCCCCAAAGGCATTCGGCCTCATATTCCCGGCTCATTCCTTTCAATTGCTGAATATATTGCAGATCCTTTTTGCCGGGATATTGTTTCTCAAAATAGCTGTCGAGCTCGCGGATACGGTCTTTGAGGTTTTTCAGATCATCCTCATCGAAAACGGTGATCAGATCGCGCAGCAGGCGGCGTGCGATGCCGTTTTGTTTCATCGATGTACTATTTGCAGCGATGCCGTCGAGATATTGCCAGACATCGCGGTTGCGCCCTATCATACTGCCGGGTTCAAAATAGGACTGGCTGTGCAGTGCGGCAAATTCGGTAGTATTGATAAATTGCGTAAGCCAGGAAATTTTGCGGCGCATAAATTCATTCGTCACCGCTGTAAAACCGCTGGTCAAACAGACAAAATGGTGAAAGTTTTGCGGGTCCCGCGTATGGCGGACGATAAACGGCAGATACCCCAGCATCAAATCATCGTGATGCGGTTCGGTGTGCAAAAACCTCTTGTTCGTTAGCGCGATGCTGCCCTTTTTCACTTTTTCCAAAAATTGCGCTTCGATTTTGCAGCACAGTTTTGTTGCCGATTTCTCCCCGGATTTTTTAAGAACCAGGCGCGCCAGTGGTGAATTTTTGAAATCATCTTTGCTCAGGTTACAAAGGCGTTTATTCCGCTTCAGGGCGAGATCGACAACTTCTTTTTCGATTTGCTCTGCGCTCAGCTTTTCGGTATTCTGCAAAACAGCCAACTGGCGTTCGTGCAAAAGTTTGGCCGCCCCGCGGGTGAGATAAAACCGTGCCTGCGGCAAATCCTGCAAAGCCGTCGCCGGATAAAGAATATTTTTCTCCTTGCATACGGCATCCGCGACGATACGTGCTTTCGCTTCACCAGCGGCGATGATGATAGCCGTGCAATTTTTGTTATCGGTTATCGTGCCCAGACCGATGGTGATTACCAACCGTTTGCGTGCGATTTCGATACCGCCGAGATCTGTTGCAGCGGCTGCCTGTGTTTCATAATTTGTCGGCGTCAGGCGCGTCGTCGAAAAATGATCCGAGCCCTGAATATTAAAACCGATATGCCCATCCGGGCCGATGCCGCCGAGGAAAAACCCGATCCCGCCGAGCTCGCGTATTTTCATTTCATATTCCACACACCATTGATCGACCGCTTCGATCACCTCTTTTTGCCGCCTTTCATGGCTGTTGCGCCCCGGCCGGTAGCGCAGTGATAAATCCACCGCCTCATCGCCCCAAATCGAGGCCAGCGTTTCACTTTTTCTCAGGCCGATTTTCGCACAATCGATGAGCATGGCTTTCGCCGGATCGAGGCCAAATCCTTTGAGATAATAAGATTTGATATAATGCAAAAAGCTGTTGCTTTGCTTCGGATTGATGGGATAGAATTCATCGATCTGCACAAAATGCAAAGCCCGCATTTCAGGTTTGACAGCCGGGTCGAGACCGCTCTCGGCGAGCTGTTTCCGGATGTTTTTTTCCTGCCAGTGGTTTGTCAGGTGCAGCACCCATTTGATGAAGTGCTCAGGTGTTTTCCCGGTAGGCAGTGAAATGACGCCTTCAGGGTTTTGCTGCACCCATTCGAGAAAACGCATGGCCGCAAGTTTACCCAGGGCCGGGAAATTATCGACAATGAGGGTATTAATTCGTTCGCTTTGCGGATACAGTATGGCAAATTCTGAAGATTTGAGCGCAGCATTTTCTACCGCGCTGGATGTTTTTTTCGAAATGGACAATTTATTATCATTTGAACCAGGCATAGTTTCAAATCGCTCCTGACATATTTTTCATTAATAAATGTTATAAAAATGCGGCAAAGAAAATGGACATATTTCTTTTGAAAATCAACCGGATTTAGTGATTCAGGCTCAATCAATGGCGGGAAAAAGAGAAATGCCCGGGCACTTTTAAATGCCTTAAAACATCCCCTGACGCGAAAACAACCTACTGGAACATTCGGTGCATAATATTCAATACCCGAAAAATCTTCTTCGTTACTCCGTCAGTCCGGTTTCAAATATCGTTGTACCAGTCAGCTTGACTATCGCTACGTATCTCGTTTTAGTATACAATTTGCTTTTACCCAAATTTTATTTCTCCGTTTATGGTCATTTCTTATGCTCCCTGACAATAGCATACCAGGCAATTTGGCGGCGCCGGTATGAAAATCAGTTATCTTTCTTGCGGCTTCTTTTACTCGAACTGCCTTTCGATTTATTGCCGCTATCACTCCTGGCGTGGCGCCGGTTTTCTGTCTCGACCGCAGGTTTCACAGCATTGTTTTCAGCCGTATCTTTCTTTTTTGCAGCAACGCTGGAGGCACCGGCTGCAGACGCGGCTGCCGCACTGCCGGAGGTTTGCGCGGCGGCATCGGTATTTGTAACACCACGACGACCGAACTTTCGCGGATTAACGGTTTGTCCGCTCCCTTCTGTTGCACTGCTGCCGCCGTAGTAAAACGGCTGTACCCACCACGGTGAATCGTAATAGAAAAGCCATCTGTCCGAGCTTTGCTGATAATAATGGCCGTAAGAAAGTGTGCTATTATAATAATCTTCCGAACTGACATGACATTGAATACAATCGGAGCGGTACTGCACCGGTTCAACTTCACCAAAACTGTTGCTCTGGCGGCTGTCATTCTGCAGCGTCGGGTGCTTCAGCAAAGTATAGCAGCCTGTCATCAAAATGAGTGAAAATATAGCGGTGATTATTAAGCAATATTTTATTTTCATATCCTGGACTCGTTAGAAAAACTCAAAATAAGTAATCTTGATCGATCGCCGCGTGCCCTTAAATTTATTCTCGGTCAAATCGATCAGATTCGCTTCAAAGTAAACTGCATTTTTAATGCGATAGCGAAAACCGAGGTTGAGATAACCATCGCCACGGCCGGCGACAGGATTGCCGTATTCGTCTAAAACACGGGAGAGCTCTTCGCTATTATCATTCAGGGCAAAGTCATATTCAACCATCATCGCCAGGTCAGTTGAAAGCCCCAGCTCGATTCCGGTGAAAATATTCACATCATCATCTTTATCGTACGTTTCGAGCGAATAATTCAGCCCCACAGTGCAACTGAGGTGATCAAAGACTTCGTAAACCTTGCTCACAACCGCAAAAAAACCCCGGGATTTCCTTTCAAAGCGTTTGTATTTCTGCCGATAACTGCCGAGGCCCTGCGAATCAAATCCGATGGATAATGATGGTAAAGTATAAGTTTCACGAACGACCTGAAAACGTGCGGAAGCACCGGCGAACGGGTGCCAGTCGACATCATCTTCTCCCAGAACATTGATACCACCAAAGCTCACACCGAACATGAAACGTTCCGTCATCCCAACTTCGAGACCGGCAAGCATACCGCCGTGGGCAAAATTGCGCATGCTCAAATCAAAACTTGCCCGCGGCAGGGTTGAGGCGATGGGAATACTAACGAGATAGCGGGGATTGACATTCAAACCCTGCGAGTGAACGAATGTTGGCAATGCTAAAAAGATGAGCGTAAGAATATGTTTTTTCATTATTTTCCTCGGTCTATTACCAGCGATAACCTTGAATGGAAGAATATGGTTGACAGGTAAATTTTATAATTATGCCCAGATATAAGTGTCTGTAAATTTAAATTAATTAATATCTAAAGTCAAGCAAAAGGTATCTGTACAGCGCACAATGCGGACGCTGGGCTTGCCGAAGCGGGAGCATCCTCTCATCTTGTCCGAAACACGTCTTCCCTCGGCAAGCTCAGGGAGCGCTTCTCGCGCACACGCTGAATAGCAAAATGTGTTTTGAACAGAACTACATCAATCCGCGAAAGGCACCGCCATCAATTTGTATTGAAACACCGGTGATGTAACTTGCGCGCACAGAGCATAGAAATGCGATAGTGGCAGCCAATTCAGCCGGTTTGCCCATGCGCCCCATGGGGATTGATTGCGTGATCTTTTGCATCTCATCTGCTAAACTGCCATCGCCGACAGCGGTTCGTGCCCGCAAAATTTCGCCGACGCGCTCTGTATCAGTCCAGCCCGGACAAACATTATTGATAGTGATGCTGTGTGGCGCCAGTTCGTCCGCCAGCGATTTCGCCATGCCGATGATACCCGGCCGCAAGGCGTTGGAGAGAAACAAGCCCTGAATCGGCTGTTTCACGGAAACGCTGGTGATATTGACGATGCGCCCCCAATTCTGTTTTTTCATATCTGGCAGCACGGTTCGAATGAGGCGCACGGTACTCATGAGTGTCAACTCAAAACCGCGTTGCCAGTTTTCTTCGCTGATATCGGCAAAAAATCCCGGCGGCGGCCCTCCGGCATTGGTGACGAGAATTTCCACCGGACCGAATTTTTGCTGCGCCGCGACGATGGCGTTTTCGATTTCCGAAGCAACCGCCACATCTGCTTTGACTGCAAAAACAGTTGCTGAAGCCGCCTGCCGAATTTTTGCTGCAGCGGCCTCAATCGTTGCCCGCTTGCGGCCACAGATCGTTACATTCGCTCCTTCACGCGCCAGCTCCAACGCTGCCGCGAAACCCAGTCCCCGACTCGCTGCTGCGACAAACGCATGTTTTTTATCTAATCCAAAATCCATTTTATCCTCTCTTCTGTTTTTGATCAAATCGTTAGTTTAGCAATTTAATCATATAAAAAGGTTCAAAATGAGGGCAGATTCGTCGTCTGCTTTTGCACACTACACCAGTTGAAAATCTTCTCCACCACAAAAGACGGGATGACATGCCCGCCGGGATAACTGTATTTTTCCACATTGAACTGCTGTTTCCTCAGTTCCCGCAGCGCAGCTTCGGCTGCTGTTCGCGGTACAATGGAATCATCATTGCCGTGTGTGATAAGAATAGGTGTTTGCCGCAGTCCCGGCAGATGCTGCAGCACGTCACCAGGAATATCGGCGCTGCAGGCGACCAAACCGGCTACGGGAATCCGCTTTGCGCACAGCAAACGATAAGCCATGGAAACACCCTGGCTGAAACCCAATAAAAACACCGCCTGAGGATTGAAAGAAATTTCACTCTGCAGGTTTGCAAACAGACGTTGCATGTAGTTTAAAAAATCTTCGATAGCCTGGTCCCGTTCGAATTGCGTCAGCCATGTCGAGCCGATTATTTTCGGGGTTAATTTGACATAAAATTGATTCGACGCTTGTGGCGCAACAACGGTAATATTGCGATTTTTCAACGGCGTAAAGGTTTGCAAAAATTTTTCCGCGAGCTGGCCGTAACCGTGCAAAGCAATCAACAAATCCGGTGGATCATCTTTTGGGTATTCCGGTTCCTGCTGCGCGTAATATGCAGTTTTTTCTATTTTTAAACGGCGAATCGCCATGTTATTTCCTCATTCTGTTTTTAAACAGCGTCCATCCGGGCGAGCGTCATTCCGTTATGCTTTTAGACGGAATCCATCGTTCGGCGAGCTCAACACGTTGTGGATTCCCGATAAAATCATTCGGGAATGACGAAAAAAAGTGCATTTCCGGATGGACACGAATTATTTATCCGGGGCGGAAAAACATTTGTGCAAAAAAATCCTGGACAGCCGGCAGTGATATTCCTGGCCTGCACTACTCACAAATTTAAAAAGTATCTCGTTCAGCGCATCAGATGGACGCTGAGCTTGCCGAAGCGGGATATCTTCTCACTTGTCCGAAACGTGCCCCCTTCGATAAACTCAGGACATCGCTTCGGCAAGCTCAGGGAAGGCCTCTCTGGCACACGCTCAACAGTTACTTTTTCTCTGCACCACTGGGGCTCAGCGAGAATAATAAAGGTGAGACAATCTGAATTATGCAAAATTCGTCAGGAGATTCTTGCCACGATCAGATTCTCTTCAGGAAGCGATGGCGATGCCCAAAATACCTGTTCATATTCATGCAGCAAATGCTGTAAAATTGGTCGATGGCGAAATTTCCCTGCTATATTTTCCGCTGCCAAACTGTCATCGATGAACAAAAACTGCGGTGTTCGCAAACCGTTTTCCTGCAGCCAATTTCGGCAGGCAAAACTCAAACTGAGCTGTGCCAGTCTTTTGCGCGGCAGCGGTATTTTTCCCCACCACGTTACGTCGCCACACCTGTCAAGCGCCAACTGAAGCAAAGGTGTTTTTTTGTCGCCCCCCGCTTGCCGCCAAAGCAATTTGATGAAATGGTGCGCGTCATCGATGATAAATCTGAAATGGTCTTCCCACGTTTCTTCGGCGGAACCGCCTTCTCCGACGGCCAAATCCCTTTGTCCTCGTGCTGAACAATATGCTTTTTCCGCAATGAAAAGCGCCGAACGCGTCGCTTCGAGCTTTTGATAGATTTCGTCCACAATTCGTGATTGCTGTTCAAATTGATCGACACAGGCGATATACTGTTGCGTATCATAACCGATACTTTGCAGCGCAACGGAATTTTTTTCGCATTCCGCGTGCGCTGTTTCGAGCGCCTGCGCCAGGCTGCAACACTCGGTTTGGTACTGCGATTCCAGTTCGCTTTCCTGCTTAATCTGGCGCAAAAAAGTTAGAATTTTATCAGCCTGCTGCAAATCAGCGCAAATTCTCTCAAAGGCTGCTGTGTCGAATTCTACGGGATCAATCGCGGCGATTTTCTTCTCTGTAGCCTGCAACTCATCGGATAACTGTTGAATGCGTTGCTGTATTATGTCGGTTTGCGTATTTTTGTCCACCAGTATTTCGCGTTTTTCACTCAATTCCTGACGCAGATACTCAAGCTGATTTTCTTTCTTTTTGATCTTAACGAGCTCCGCAGCTGTTTTTTTGACTTCGGCTTTTTTTTCTGCATAAGCCCGACGCAATTCTTCCAATTCCATTTCCAGATTTTGTATTTCACCGGTATCCGGGTTTGCCGTATTTCGCAGAGCTGTTTGCTGCTCCTTTATTTTTCTCCCCTTTATTTCCAGATTTGCAAGTTCAGGTTTCACAGCATCCAGCCATGCGGTCGCTTCCCCGATAAAAGCGCGGTACGTCGTTTCCCGGTCTTCGATTTCAAGCTCGAGCAGTGGCAAATCACCAATCGCTGCGATTTCCCGTTGCAGGCGCGAAATGATCTGTTGATCTTTTGCTATTTCATCCTGAAAATACTGTTGTTGCTTTTCCAGCGCCGCACGTTTTTCAAATCGTTCTTTCTCTCCAGACATTTTCTCTTTTTCAGCGTGCAGATCAGCAGATAGTTTCTGTATTTCAGCCAATTTAACCAACTGTTTTTTTTGCTGCTTAATTTTTCTGAGTTTGCTTTTGCAGGTGCGCAGCGATCGACTCATAGCCGAAATCTTTTCTTGCAATAGTTGATTTGTCTCATCAATTTTTTCATAACGATCGCGTAAATCGATCTGCTGTTGCAACTTGTGTTTTGTTGCGGCGCATTGCTGTTCCACGGCATTTAAACGAGTGGCAAGCAGCAAAAAAGTATCTTTTTCACGATAAAGTGATTGCTGAAGTTTTTTCAAACCCGGATTTGAATGATGACTATTCTGCTTAAAAACGGCTTGCAATAATTTGAAAAAAACGGGGAAATTGACATTATAAGGCATAACGATAGCCTGAATAATTTCCTGAATTTGCTGGTGTTCAAGAAATAAAATCCGGCAATCTTCGCGTGCCGGTGCCAATAAAAAAGCGCTGATATCTTCAACGTGAACATTATACTGCCCGGATAAGATATCACAAAACAGCGGCTTTTCCTCGGCTTTCAGCTTGAAAGCGATGCGAAAAGTATCAAATTTTTGAAAAAATTCAGCATCGGCGGATTTTATCCAACTGTCACTCAAAAAACATGGTATGACCTTTTGCATAAGCTGCAGGAGATGCGCCGGCTCTGTTGTTTCAATCGCGATAGCGCCTTTTGTCAGGTCATGCACTACTGTTTCCGCTTGCGCTTTAAATTTGTATGCGATAGATTGAATGACCATGCAAAGTTTGCGGTTAGAATATGAAAAAAATTTCAGTCCTGCTTAACTGGCCTGATCGATATAAAAGGTAATCATCTTCTGATAAAAAGGCAATACGGAGGCAACATAACTTTAAAAAATCCTTTTACGGGCTGGCGATCTACCGAAGGATATTTGTCTAAAAACAAATATTCGTAAAAGCTGTGAAATGATTTTAAAACAACTTCCCTTTGAGGGAGAATTGTTTATTTTAATTCCGGCTGAAATGAACATCAAAATCAAAACGAAAGGGTAAAAAATGTCTCTCGCGACCAAAAGCCAAAACCAGGCCGCTGCTATCGGGGAACTGGCGGCGTTACTGCATGTCCGGCGTCAGGGCGTGGCTTCCCTGATTTCACGCATCGACAATCCCCTGCCCCTGCCTGCAAACGAGGATGGCGGCCATTTTATTCTGGATAATCATTACAAGCTCAAACTGCTCTGCTGGGTGCAAAAAGAAAAGCTGAAAAAACGCGCCGGTAAATTCGCCGCACTCGACTTCACTCGCATCGAGCACGAGCTCGAATCCATCACTCAGCCGAAACACTGGTCCATCGAAGAAGAATTAAACCGGCGCATTCCGGAAAAATATCTGGGCTGATTTGCCTGATCGGTATTATGCCGCTCAACTTTCTGCTTCCAGTGCTTGCCGGTGAATTCTATTCTGCGAGATTTTAAGTATTGGCCGGCGCATGCGAGCTTGCATCTGCATGTCGTTTCCAACAGCTCCTGCCAAACAATTTACTTGATTCTTTATCTATCTTCATGTAAACTTCAGTTTATTTTTCGTGACTCTCCTTTTTCATACAAAGTCGAAAATAGCTTATGAAAACCGAAACGCCATCAATGCGGCGAAAATCTGATCAGGATTGGTTCCGGCAGGCATTCAGCGACGATTACCTCTTCCTCTACTCCCATCGCGATGACTCCGAAGCCCAAAAACACGTCGAAATGGCGATACAACATGTGCCGTTTGCAGCCGGACAGTGCATTCTGGATATTGCCTGCGGCAACGGACGCCATTTACAGGCGTTCGCGCAATTGGGTGCTCGTGTTACTGGCGTCGATCTGTCTGAAACGATGTTGGGACAGGCGAAAAAACGATTCAAAAAAATGAAATTATCCGTCAGGTTAGAAAAGCGGGATATGCGCGACCTGTGCTATCGCGAAGAATTTGACGGCGTAACCATGTGGTTCACCTCATTCGGTTATTTTGAAAATGCTGAGGAAGACCGTCTCGTTTTGCAAAATATTTCGCAAGTTTTGAAGCCGGGGGCATGGTGGTGGATCGATCTGCCCAACCCCGATTTTCTCATCGCTTCACTCGTTCCTAAAACAATCCGCAGCATCACCGGCCCGCACGGCGACGCACAAGTCATTGAAAAACGTTTTATTTCAGGGGATCGCGTCGAAAAAATTATCGAGATTTCCGACATTACCGGAACACGGGAATACACTGAATCCGTGCGCCTTTACCGGGCGGAAATATTTGGTAAAATGTTGCAAGACAATGGTCTGGTTGCAAAAGGAACGCTGGGCGATTACACAGGTTCGGCATTTACGAAAAGCTCTCCCCGGCAAATCTGGTTCGGCGGGAAAGCGGCAGGTGGGAAATAAAAACTGCCAAATTCAGACAGATAAATCTTTGCGCATTTTGCGCGAGAGCAATAGCAGAATATCCTGTTCTTCAGATTTCAGTCTGCGCATGAGATTTTCCGTCAAATGGAGGCGCCGGCGCTGCACGGCTTTGAAAATATTTTCACCAACCGGTGTCAAGCGGACTTTGATGATGCGTTTATCCTTCGCAGAGCGCTGCCGTGTTATGGCTGATTTTTCTCGTAACCTGTCCATTACGCCGGTGAGGGTGCTCATGGGCATGACTTGCTGCCGCGCCAGATCACGCATTTGTTGTGCGCCGTGCAACCCAAGATATGTGATAATGTTCAGTTCCCGACGCGACAAATGGCTGTAATCCTCGAGCACCTGATTATCGCAGGAATTAAAACTCGTGTTCAATTTATCTAAAAATCGCTGCAGCTCACGCGATTTTGCATCGAGATGATTCATAAAAATAACCTGTAAATATAAAATGCGATGTTTTCTGCCCGGAGATAACCCACATCAACCATGCATGTCCTGCAAAATAATAAATCACACGCAACCCATTTTTCAAAGATAAATAAACGACAACAATCTGTCAAAAATGCAACGGTCAGGCCGGAATTTTCTAAGAATCAGCCGTCTGCATGAATTGCCGCTTCCAGTTATCGTAGTGAAGTGACGGCAAAAAAAACACCCCGATTTAATCTTCTGTTAATCTTCTGATAATCTGCCACTTATGACAGGAGATACACTGGATGGAAGCAGCCTTTGTTTAAAAACCTTTGCAACTGTAGTATTTTTTTTTATATTCCCGACTCAATCTATAAATCAGCGGATTTTATAAATGCATAAACATCTTGTTTTTAAAAGAATTAGAATACAAGTCTAATGTATACACATTTGATAACGTATATCCTTTTAATTATCTGTATTTCCTTAATTGGGGGTTCCATCCCTCTGCTGGTTCATTGGCGACAATCGACAATCCGGCTCTTCATCAGTTTCGGCGGCGGCGTACTGTTGGCGGCGGCATTTCTCCACATGATCCCGCTTGCGGCCGATTATTTAGGTCACAACCTGGGATTACCGTTGCTTCTCGGATTTCTCTCGCTCTATATCATCGAAAAATTTATAATGGTGCATATATGTGAAGCCAGCGACTGTCATTATCACACACTGGGCTGGTCAGCTTTCATCGGCCTGGGCGTACACAGCTTGACGGATGGCCTCGTACTCGGCACGGGTCTGGCTGTCCCGCAACTGAGTCTGGTCGTTTTTCTGGCGATTTTATTGCATAAATTTCCGGCTTCATTTTCATTAACCAGTATTTTGCTGCATGAGAAATTCAGCAGAAAAAATATCCTTTTCCTACTCGTGTTATTCACCCTGGCCGTACCTGTCGGCGGCCTGATTACATTTTTTCTTGTGGCAGAATTGAATGAAACAATTATTGGTTGGTTGATCGCTTTTTCCGCCGGGACATTTCTACATGTCGCTGCCGATGATTTGCTACCCGAGGTACACTCGGTAAAATCGGAACGCATTCCGACGCTGGTAACTTTTGTACTGGGATTATGTCTTATCGGGTTCAGCCATTATATCCATTAAAATGGCTGAACTCAGCAATACTGTATCCCTGTATGTACGCGGCGTCAGTTCTGCGAAAAAGTGATTTATCTGGTGAGGTTAAAAAAAAGATGAAACGAATTCTCATCACCGGCGTCGATGGGCAGATCGGCTCGGAACTGTTCGAGCTTTTCCGTCACGACGAGGGCGTTGACCACGTTGTCGGGCTCGATATCCGGCCGCCGCAAAAACGACAATGGCGCGAAAATGGTCTCTTCGAACTTTGCGATGCAACAGACAAGGATGCCTTGCGTCAGGTGATTAAAAAATATGAAATTACCAATATTTTCCATCTTGTCGGAATTCTTTCAGCCAAAGGAGAAAACAACCCTGATCTGGCCTGGCATGTCAACATGACCAGCCTGAAAAATATTCTTGAACTGGCACAGGAATTTGATCTCAAAATTTTCTGGCCCAGTTCAATCGCCGTTTTTGGTCTTTCAGCACCACGCGAAAACACCCCGCAAAACACGATTCTTGACCCCACGACAATCTATGGCATCACGAAAGTTTCCGGTGAACTGCTGTGCAATTATTATCATCAAAAATTTGCTATCGATGTGCGCAGTATCCGCTTCCCCGGCATTATCAGCTATGACACACCTCCCGGCGGCGGCACGACAGATTATGCGGTTGATATGTTTTATTATGCTTTGCGGCAGGAAAAATATACCTGCTTCGTCTCGCCGGAAACCACGCTGCCGATGATGTACATGGCCGATGCGATCAAATCGATTCTGGACATCATGCGGGCTGAAAAACAACAGATTAAAGTACGGACGAGCTACAACGTCACCGGTATTTCTTTTTCGGCGAGGGAACTAGAACTGGAAATCTGCAAGCATTTCCCCGGATTTTCCTGCAGCTATAAACCGGATTACCGGCAACGGATCGCCGACTCATGGCCGTGTACCATCGACGACTCGCTGGCGCGGCAACAATGGAACTGGCAACACCAATTCGATCTGGCAAAAATCACCGCAGATATGATCGAAAACTTAAAATCGAAAGCCACGGTTTGAAAAACCTTTTTCAATACTGAAATTCAGAGTAAAACATGAGCTGGACAGAGGACAGCATCACGATCAAAAAAGCGGCAGCAGCAGACCTGCAGGCGATCACCCGTTTGTTGAATTCTGTCGATTTGCCGCCCGACGGCATCGCAGACTGGCTGCAGCACAGCTTTCTTGCCTGGAAAAACGCTGAGCCGGTGGGCTCCATCGCCCTGGAAATTTATGATCAGAATGCCCTGCTCCGCTCACTTGCAGTAAAAAAGGAATGGCAGGGCCGCGGTATCAGCAATGCGCTCATCGAAACGGTTTTTCAATACGCGGTTGAGCTGGGTTTGGCAAGCTTATATTTGCTTACTGAAAGCGTGCCCGCTTATTTCGAGAGCAAAGGATTCTCAAGGATTGCGCGAAATGATATTCCCGCAGCAGTCAAATCATCGATTCAGCTTGCCTTTGTCTGTCCGGCATCGGCAACAGCAATGATGAAAAGACTATAAAATATGTAATTATTGTGTTTAAACCGTCGAAAAGCAGTAATATAAAGTCATTATTCATATAAATTCAATCAGATAACAGAATGAGTTCTCGTTGAAGTCATTAGGAGGTAATCAGTGAAAATCGGTATTCCAAAAGAAAGCCTGGATGGAGAAACACGCGTTGCACTCGTGCCTTCCATGGTCGGTTTGATCACCAAGCAAAATCATGAAGTCTGTGTTGCTGCCGGTGCTGGTGAGGGTTCTTCATTTTCGGACCAAGCTTACGAAAAAGCAGGCGCCAAATGTGTAAAGGATAACAAAACGATTTTTGGTGAATCGGATGTGACCATCAAGGTTCAGCCATTGACAAAAGATGAAGCCGGACAACTCAAAAACGGCAGTATCTACATCGGTTATATGGCGCCTTTTTACCAAAAAGAGGTTCTTGACATTTTAAACAAAAAGAAAGTCACCGCTTTTGCAATGGAATTTATTCCACGCATCACCCGGGCACAAAGCATGGATTCGTTGAGTTCAATGGCGACGGTATCCGGCTACAAAGCCGTCTTGCTCGCGGCCGCACATCTCGGCAAATTTTTCCCGCTGCTGATGACGGCTGCCGGAACGGTTCCGCCGGCCAACGTTTTTATTCTCGGCGCCGGTGTTGCAGGATTGCAGGCCATTGCCACAGCCAAACGCCTGGGAGCAAAAGTAGAAGCATTCGACCCGCGCATTGCAGTAAAGGAACAGGTTGAGAGTCTCGGTGCCATGTTCGTTGAAATGGAAATGCCGGAAGATGCGGAAACCGAAGGCGGCTACGCCAAAGCCCAGTCTGATGAATTTTTGAAAAAGGAGCAGGAAGCTATCGCAGCACGCTTGCCGAGAATTGATGTCGTTATCACGACTGCACAAATTTTTGGCAAAGCGGCACCGGTGCTCATCACCGAGGAGATGGTGAAATTGATGCCACAGGGTTCGATTATCATGGATCTCGCTGCTGAACAAGGCGGCAATTGTGAACTGACCGAGGCCGGGAAAACTGTGGAAAAACACGGTGTCACCATTATGGGCATACTTAATTTACCGGCGACTCTTCCGGTGCATGCCAGCCAGATGTACTCGAAAAACATTACCAATCTCTTCAAAAACACCTTCACAAAAGAAGACGCCTCGCTGGATTTTGAAGATGAAATCACCAAAGGCGCCTGCATCTGCCGCGACGGAGAGATCGTCAACGATATGGTTAAAAACGTACTTTATCCTGAAGGAGCAAAATAATGGATGCAACCATTTTATTTTCAATTTATATTTTCGCTCTGGCGATTTTTGTTGGATTTGAGCTCATCACAAAAGTGCCGCCGCTGCTGCATACACCGCTAATGTCCGGCTCGAATGCCATCTCCGGTATTACGGTCGTCGGAGCGCTAATCAGCGCCGGCGCCGAAAATGTCGCACTGAGCAAAATTCTCGGATTTCTCGCGCTCATCTTCGCGATGATTAACGTCGTCGGTGGGTTTATGGTAACTGATCGCATGCTCGAAATGTTCAAAAAAGATAAAAAAGATAAAAAATAACCGGCTTTTTTGCCAGATGACCCTCAAACCCACGGAGAAGAGGAGATGTCTGAAACTTTAAATACCCAACAAATCATTATTTATTTTGTCTATCTCATTGCCTCATTTTTCTTCATTCTCGGCTTGAAAAAGCTGGGAAGCCCCAAAACCGCACGCCGCGGCAATCAATACGCCATGATCGGTATGCTGTTGGCGATCGTCATGACGCTGCTAAATGAAGAAATTCTTGAATACACTTATATAATCGCCGGCCTGATCATCGGCGGAGCCATCGGTATGCTCGTCGCGAAAAAGGTACAGATGACTTCCATGCCCGAAATGGTAGCCCTGTTTAACGGGTTCGGCGGCGGTTCTTCAACTTTTGTTGCTTATTCCGAATACATGCGTGATACCGGTGTTGGTTCGGTTCCACCGACGACCGATATAACCATTTCCATCGTGCTTAGCGTGCTCATCGGCACAGTTACGTTTTTCGGTAGCCTCGTCGCATTTGCCAAACTGCAAGGTATTTTGCGGGGCGCGCCGATCACTTTTAAAGGCCAGCAGGCTCTAAACGCACTCGGCCTGATCGCCGTCGTCGTTTTGGGCGCTATGCTCACGGGTGATTACACACAGGAGCAGTACCTGGTCGCCATCATCGCAATTTCAACATTACTCGGCGTTCTCGCCGTTATCCCTATCGGCGGCGCCGATATGCCGGTGGTCATTTCGCTATTGAACTCCTATTCCGGCCTTGCTGCTGCTGCAACCGGATTTGTACTCAGCAATAATGTGCTCATTATTTCAGGTGCACTCGTTGGCGCTTCAGGCATCATTCTGACAAAAATAATGTGTAAGGCGATGAACCGCTCTCTGGCGAACGTGCTTTTCGCCGCCGTCGGCACTGATGACAGTACCGGCACCAGCACACGCGGCGATCGCAGCCGTGTTACGGAATACACACCGGAAGATGCAGCTATGGTTTTTGACAGCGCCAGTTCGATTCTTATCGTGCCGGGATACGGTCTTGCTGTTGCCCAGGCCCAGCACATCGTGCATGAATTGGCAACCTTGCTGCAAGATCGCAATATCAAAGTACGCTATGCTATTCACCCCGTTGCTGGCCGCATGCCGGGACACATGAATGTGCTGCTCGCCGAAGCTAACGTGCCCTACGATTTGCTGTTGGAAATGGATGAGATCAACGAAGAATTTCAGAATACTGATCTTGCCCTGGTGCTCGGTGCCAACGATGTTGTCAACCCCAGTGCCCGCACCGACAAAAGCAGCCCACTTTACGGCATGCCGATTCTCAACGTCGATATGGCACGCTCGGTCATGATCGTCAAACGCAGTCTCTCCCCCGGTTTTGCCGGCGTAGACAATCCGCTGTTCTACGACGACAAAACCATGATGCTCTTCGGCGACGCCAAAGAAATGATCACCGCAGTTGTAAAAGAATTGAAAGAGAGTTAATTAAAATGAACGATGCCGTCACTTTACTTTGAGTGACGGCATCGCTGGAGCAGATCAGGTACGCAGGTAGGATGCACCATTGATGTCAAGAATAGCGCCGGTGCTGAATTCTGCACCAGCCGAAGCCAGAAATGCAATTGCATAAGCCACTTCCTCCGCTTTGGCTACACGCTTCAGCGGGCATTCCCGTTCAATCGCTTCTTTTTCTGCCTTGCTTAATGTTTGAGCACCCATATCCGTGGCGACAAATCCGGGCGCGACGGTAGCGATGAATATATTGTGCGGCGCCAGCTGCTTCGCTAATGATTGACTCAGGGCATTCAAACCAGCTTTGCTGGCGCCGTAAGCCGGCTTTGTCGGTTCGCCGCGAAAAGCACCGCGCGAGGAAACGAAAACCATGCGACCATGTTTTTGTTGGATCATTTGCGTTGCCGAGAAAAAGGCGACATTTGCCGCGCCGATCAAATTGGTGTCGATAATTTTCCGCCAGGCAGCCTGCCAGATTTCAAATTCAACCAGCTCGATTGTATGCTCCAGCGAACAGCCGGCGTTGTTCACAACGATATCGAGCTCGCCGTATTGCGCAACAACATGATCGATCATCGACCTGATAGCTGCCGGGTTACAAATATCAGCACGAAAAATTGAATGTCCCGTACCTGAGAGCATATTTAAAGTTTGCTTCGCTGCAGGTTCATCGTTGCGGTAATTGATGATCACGGTCGCTTCACGGCGGGCAAATTCAAGCGCCGCCGCCCTGCCGATACCACGCGAAGCGCCGGTTATGAGTACAGTTTTATTTTTAAAATTCACCTTTTCTCCTCAGAAAACATCTAAAATCAATTCTATTGCTGCTTTCTCCAAACGATATATCAATCCGTGCTAAAACTACACCCGGATATTGAAAAACTAATGCTCAACAAACAATCACTACATTTTATGCTTTTATATCATAAGCCATCAGGACATTACCGTGCCGGATGTATAACACGCCGGCGGCGATCACCGGTTGCGTCCAATGGCGCCCTTTTCCCAGTTCGATGGTAAAGGCGCTGATAATTTTGAATTCTGCCGGGGTCGGTTCAACGAGCGCAAGATTGCCCCGTTTTTCTTCATAGCAATACAACATACCATCGGCAGCGCTGATGGAGCCCTTGCCATACCATGCTTTTTCATACATGGTTTTACCTGTTTTCCAATCCAGACAGCACCAGTTCCCTTTGGAATTATTGATCCAGTTGGCGCCGTAGATATAATTACCAACACGTACGACCTGACCATGGTGGCAATCAAGGGTGGCGTTGGTCCATATTTTCCGGATGGCTTTGCCGCCGTCAATGAGTTTGAACATGACACCGACATGATCGTAGCCGCTGGTAACAAAAATCTGCCCATTATGATAAAGCGGGGTGACGCAGTTGATTTTCGGCGCCCAGGGACGATTCTCCGGTGGTTCGATTTCCGAATACTTTACTTGCCAAAGTATTGAACCATCCGCAGCATCAACTCCAAAAATATAATTGATCGTGACATTGACGATGATTTTTCTACCGCCAAACTCTACCAGAATTGGTGAGACAAAAGCCGATGTATCATTGAGAGTGACCGACTGCCAGATTGTTTCGCCGGTTTTTTTATCAAATGCAACCATCGTCGTAAGCGGCCCGCCTGGTGTGTAAATCACTTTATCACCGACCAATAATGGTGATTCGGCGATTTCCCATTTCCAGTATTCTCCCCTGAATTTTTGCAGCGCCGGCACAGACCACACCTTTTGCTTTTTCCGCACATCGATGCAAACCACTTCTCCCCGGCCGCTGATGAGGTAGACAAAATTTCCTTCGACGGTGGGTGTGCAGCGGGAAGAACTATAGCTGCGGCGAACACCAAGACCATAAGGCAGACGCCAGCGTTCCCGGCCTTTCAAATCCAGCACGGTTAGGTATTCAGTCGAATCCTGCCGACCGGTGACGAAGATGCTTTTTTGCGTAACACTCACCGAAGAATAACCTTCCCCAAGACCGTCTTTTGACCAAAGCAGCCGGGGGCCATTTTCCGGCCATATTTTCAAAAGCCCCTTTCCCGGGAATACGCCGTTTCGATCAGGGCCGCGCCATTGTGCGATTTGTTGCGCACTCATCGTTACCGATGATAACAAAAAGCAAACCAGGAGTGATTGCAGAAATTTCATCAGGCATCCTTTTTTGGAGTTCAGAAACATGTGACAGTCACTTTTTTTTATCAGACTTTAGAAATTGAAATACGTTCAGCAAGGTCAGATTTCATAACAAACCAGCATCTGTTTAAAACGTAAATAAAGCCGTCCATTGGCGACCACCGGTCGGGTCCACACCGGGCCTCTGACCTTGCCCAGCGCCTGCGGCAGTTCACTGATTTTAATAAATTTGTCAAAATTTGGCTGCATGAGGTATAAATTCCCCCGGATATCCTGGCACAGAAGATAACCTGCGGCAAAAATACAAGTGCCCCAGCCCATTTCGCCGCTGCGCCATTTTTCAATGCCCGTAGCGAGTTCAACACAAACAAAATCGCCGCGGTTTTGTGAACTATCCCCTGAGTAACCATAGAGATAGCCATCGATAACAAAGGGATCGGAATGTTGCGCAGCAATGCTTGTATTCTGCCAAATTTTTTTACCGCCGGTTCGGCTTGCTTCGAGTAAAATGCCACCGGTTTTGTAACCTGAGGTGATAAAAACACGATTTTCGCTTACCACCGGGGTGGTCGCGTTGACGTCATAGGGTGTGCTCCAGGGAATGTTCCACAATTCGGCTCCGTTTTCTGCATCAATTGCTGCCAGTCCGGTGCCGTGGAAGGCCAGAATCACCGCTTTATTTTGTAACATGATTTTCGTCAACGCGGCATAACCGGATTTACCGTTACCGCTTTTCCAGAGCACTTTTCCGGTCATCTTGTCAAATGCCAGAGTTCGCGCTGAACCACCGCCTTGTACCAGCACGAGATCACCGAGAATCAGCGGTGATGAACTATGCCCCCATTGGGGCGTTTCTCCGCCGAGGCCATTGACGTTTGCTTTCCAGATTTCCGCACCATCAGTCAGATTCCAGCAAACGAGATCACCGTTGCGCCCGAAAGTATAAACCCGGTTGTCTTCGATGGCCGGAGTCGCACGCGGTCCGGCGCCGTGGCTCGTCCCCGCTTTTGAGGAATAAGATTTCTGCCAAAGCAGATGTCCATCTTGTGGGTCGAGACAGAAAATCAAGTCTTCATCTGCACTGCGCCCGGTGACGACAAGCCGGTTTCCCTGAATGACCGGTGCAGCCCAGGCAGCGCTCGTGCGCCCCTGGCAGAGAAAATCCACTTCCCATAACTTTTGCAAACCCTTGGACCAATCGGTTTTCAAGCTTGTTACCGTACTACGGCTATTGCCGCCGATACCGAGCCAGGTTGCCCAATCCGCCGGGCCTTTTTCCAACGGCACCAATGTTTGTGCTGATGCCGCTGGAATTATTTCCGTTTTCCCGGTTATGCCTTCCGTGCCCATGAGAATTGCAACGGAAGACCAGTTTAGCCAAACATAGATCGATAAAAACAGCAAGAGAACGGCGGCGCCCATCAAGACCCACTTAAAAAAAATTTTCATTGAATAGCTCCTCACTCTATTATAAGCTGTCAAAACGTTAAATTGTATTTGTTCAGCGTCGTTTATCCTTCAGGACCATCAGAGCATCCCCGATGGGATAAAGAATCCTTTTGACGGGCACTAAACAATTTTATAAATAAGATGCAGAGAAAAATAAATACCGGAGACGATCAAAATACTGCCCAGCAATTTTTGTTGATTTTTCCCGGCAAATAAAAAAATCCTACTTTTATCTTTTAAAAAAACTGACGCCTTTGAGAGAATAACCGCCAGCAGTACGAGAGGCAGCGCAACACCGGCGCCATAGAAACAGGGCAAGGTGATGACCATATTTTGCGCGACTGCAAGCGGGATTAAAACACCGAAAAACATCGCTGCGGAAAAGGGACAGAACGAGAGCGCCGCAAGCATTCCTAGCAAAAAAGCGCCGCTATGGCCATAACGCGAAATCCATTTCTCCACCGGGATAACGGCATGTCTTCCGCTCCGGCCAAGCTGCAACAAACCTGTCAGAATCATACCACTGAGTATCAATACCGGCCCCGTCAGTTGTCGAATGTATGTTTGCAGAAAAACGGCCACCGGCGCTACTTTCAGCGCAGAGGCAGCGATTAAAATAGCCAGCACAATAAAGGTGAGAATTTCCGCCGCCATAAAAATCAGCACAGCTAATAACGGTCGTGCAGTCGTTCGGTGAAGGGCCAACAACAGGCCCAGCGTCGCCGTATTCGTCGCCAGTGGGCAGGGGTGGAGTATTGTCAACGCACCGAGGCCGCACGCTGTTAATAATTCGATCATTTCTATTCCATCCTTTGGCAGCGCCGAAAATAATGAGGCAAAATGCGATATCCCCCGGCAATGTATTCATCACCTTCGGTTGCGATAAAAATCGCGGATGAAAGGTTCAAACGCCGCGCTGAAGCGGTTTTTATTATCAGTGAGATACCAGGCTTCTTTGAAAATCCCCCGGCGTTTGATCCGGCCATCTTCAATGGCGATCAGCATGATACTGCCGGTGAACAAATCCTGTTTTTCAATGATTGCAGCATATTGGGGCGAATCCATATTCAGCGTTCGGAAAACAATCTTCTGCTCCCTCAACTCATCGGCATGGAATTTTTCCAGTGTTTGCCCGGCGAAATCTTCCATATTGAGGCAAAATTCGCAGCGTTGTGAACGATGAAGCAAGAGAACGAGCAAGCGGGCATTCGGCGGTATTTCTAGCGATGTTAGAAATAGCGGATCAGCAATTGAGCTGTAGGGTGGGTGCATTTCCGGTCGGGGTCGTACAATCATAAAAATCAGGCTCACAACGATAAATATCAATAATAACCAGCGCAAAATCGGCGGCCAAATTTGTGATTTTCTCGTCTCCAATCGCTGTAAATAATCGCGAACCCGACGGCGAAGTTCTCTATTGGTTATAAATTCCGGTCGCTCCCCTTGCTCGCTGATTTCACCGGCGAAGGCATAAAAACTAACCGGGCAAGTGCCTGGTGGCGTTGTATTTCGTGCCACCTGCAGAATACCGGCTTCGACCAGTTTGTTGGCTGCGGTAACATTATCCGAGGGACAGCAGCCGGTCAAATCGCGGGCATCGCTGCCGGTGATGATAAAATAGGCCGCAGTGGAATCGATGAGTTTGGCCAGCTGCTTCCGCATCTCCGGGCTCGTCGCTTCCAGTGGTTTCAGGTTGCGGTCAGCAGTTGCGGTTTCTTTTTTCACTTTAATTTTTCCAGTATCGATTTGTACATTTTGCGCGCCCATTTTTCCTGTCCTATGCCAGCAGCCGCTGGCGGCGCACCGATTCGACCAGTGCATCGGCGAGGCTGAGAACCGCCTCCCGTGTATTGTGCCGCCCCAGTGAAATGCGAATCGTACCCAGCGCTTCGATTTTGCTGCGGCCTATAGCGAGAATCACACGGGAAGGTTCGGTATTGTTCGCGTGACAGGCTGAACCGGCAGAGACGGCAAATCCCAGCAAGTCCAGTTCTGCGACTATATTTATGCCAAATAAACCGGGGAAAGCAAGCGAAATCAGACCCGGCAAACCTGCCGGCTTTGAATTAAATATGAAATCGAGTTTTGCTGTTTTTAATTGATCACCCAATAAATTTTCCAGGTCCTTGAGTTTTTCGGTTTCTGCGCTCATCGTACTTTCGCAAATTTGCAGCGCTGCACCCGCCGCAGCCAGTCCGGCGATATTTTCGCTGCCGGCACGCAACCCGCCTTCCTGCCGCCCCCCGGCAATCTGCGGCTGCAGATTTTGATCGCTGCAAATGATACCGCCGGTACCGCGCAACCCACCGAATTTATGTGCTGAGAAAGTATAAAAATCGGACGCCGCTACGGCAGAATTTATATCGAGATGACCAACCGCCTGCACGCCGTCGCAGTGCAGCAGAACATTCCTTTGGCGACAGCAGGCAGCAATTTCAGCAACCGGGTGAATTTTGCCGGTTTCGTTGCAGACATGCGGCAGGCTCAGAAGCCGGGTTTTGGGTTTGATTAGCGCAGCCACTCTTTCCACCGGGTAGCTGCCCTCTGCATCGGGATACAGCACATCGACGCGCTTGCGATAATACTCGTGAGCAAACCAGGCCGAATCATGGGTATCGGCGGTGAGCAGTAGGCGTGATTTATTTTCTCTCTCCATCACTCCCCGGATGACGAGATTATTTGCTTCGCTGCCACCGGAAGTCAGAATGAGCAATTTATCTTTCGCATGACACAACTCAAGAAATTGTTTTTTGCAGTTTTGCAAAAGGGTTGAAGCCGCTCTGCCGGGCATGTGCAAAGCTGATGGGTTACCGCAGAATTGCTGAGAAATCCGGGCGTAAAGTTCTATAACTTGCGCAAAGGGTGGTGCTGATGCAGCGTAATCAAAATAGAATGAAAGATTATTTTGATTGCCTTGAGTTAAATTCAATTATTTTTTCCCAGTTTATCTCCCCTGTATCATTACAAAAATCGATAGCAAAATCTTTTGTAAACAAATTTACTTTTTGCGCATATGATTTTAGAAATAAATCATTTTTCTCTTTTGCCTTATACCCCAGTGGTTCTATCATAATTTTGTAGAGATTTGGATCACCTGAAATAAACTCCCAAAATGCTTGCCCTCAGAGCTTGTAATAATCGCCTTTCTCTTTGTAACTATTTTTCGTTGTCGTCCGGCCATAACAACAACCGTTGATGGCTGTTACTTGAATATCCGCACCAGATGTCCGCAGTACTTTACGAGCGGAATTAAAATAGTCTACTAGTTTTGCAACCTGGCTATGGTTTCCCCAGTTAGGGCCTGATTTGATTGAAACAATAAATCGAGTATTTTCCTTATCAAACTCCAAATCAATCCCAGGCACCGCAGATTTTATTCCATTGTAAACTCTTTCACAAATATAAACGGCGAGACCTTCGAGCCAGTCCCCAAATATTCCATCTTCACTAGATAATAAAAAAGCATCGATGAGAGCTTGAACTAAATCTTGTGTTTTGAGAATATTTTTGGCTTTAAACAAGTATGGATTTTTCTTCTTTAAGACATCCTTTAACTTGAGTGAATCAAGCTTTTCAATTCTTTTTAAGTGAAATTTTGAAATATTCTTTTCGACATATTCGAAAACTTCACTGAGTTCCATTGGTTTCATTTAAATCATTCTCATCAAACAATATTGATTTTATTGTTCCGGTTTGTTTTTTAACAAGCTCATAGTATTCCGGTACGATTTCAATCCCTATTGAATTTCTGTACATTCTTTAAGCAACGATATTTGTCGTACCAGAACCCATGAAAGGGTCGAGCACTGTATCTCCAACCTTTGTAAATAACTTTATAAACCATTGCGGCAGTTCTTCCGGGAATGCTGCACTATGGTTTTTATTGCTGCATTCCGTGGCAAGGTGTAAGACATTTGTCAGATATGCTTTCTCCCTGTTGACCCAATTTGATATATTTTTACCAAAGCCGCTGCCCACCCTTGATTCATCTCTCGTTTTATCAGTTTTACTCAAATTCTTTAATCTGTTTTTTGCCCAATCCCCCATTGGCACCATGACTTCTTGCTGATACATATTGAATTTTTTATTCTTATTAAATTGTAATAAGCGTTCCCATGAATCTCGAAAACGGTTTGGCCATTTCCCTGGATAGCTGTTCTTTTTATGCCAAATAAATTCCTCAGTCCAAAGCCACCCCTGCTTTCTCATTGCAAGAATGAGCTCCATAACATATGTACTGCGTTCACCGTTCACTACCTTTTCTTTGATATTTAAAACAAAGGATCCCGAAGGTCTTAACACACGAAATAGCTGCGCCGAAATCGGTAGAAACCAGTCAACATATTTGTCCGGATGGATTCCACCATAAGTATTTTTTCTTTGATCGGCATAAGGAGGGGAGGTAAATATTAAATCAATTGAGCAATCATCAATTTTTTTAAGCTCGTTTTTACTGTCACCCAAAAAGAGTTCTGTCATTATATCCATGATTAATTCATTCCATTTTGGTACTAATTCTTTTTTACATTCTCTGAGACACTATGGCACAATCCATAGATGGAGCACGTTATCCCCCCCTTTTTTATTATATCCAAACTTGCAAAAAGAAACAACACTTTCGTAGCCCAAATTATCTGAATCTGCACAGGTTTTCTTTAAACGCTAGTGCACCGGAGGGACAGGCCTCGACGCACAAGTCCGCCGTTTTTTTCAATGTGTCGGCCATGGAGCCGTTGAGCGCTGCACCAATTTTGACGTTGAATCCGCGACCGATAAAACTGAGCCCCAGCGTCTCGCCTTCTTTTTCCGTGATACGCACACACAAACCACACTGGATACATTTCCCCGGCTCGTAAAGCACATGCGGATGATCGAAAACCCGCTCGATGCTGCGGCGGTCTTCACCTTTAAACCGCTGCGAATTGGCGCCATATTGTTCGGAATACAGCCGTAATTTGCAGTTGTCAAAACTGATGCAACCACATTGCAGGCATTGACCGGCCTCGCCCTCAGCCTGTACGCGCGAAATTCCGGCGTTATTTTTTTCCAGCAAAAGGCGATGAAATTCGTGATCGTACACATCGATTTTTAAAGCACCGATGCCGGCCGCGTACGCATCCAATTCATTTTCTTTAATTTTACCGACTTTGGATAACGCGCGGTTCAAGCGCATCATCTGCACCCGACCGGATAAATATCGATCGATGGAATCAGCCATGGATTTGCCGTGGCCAACGGAACGTACGGCCATTTTGCCGGGATTGATGATGCCGCCGCCGGCAAAAACACCGGCGATATCTGTCTGAAAGGTAAAATTATCAACTTTTACACTTCTGCCCTTCGCTGCAACGCCCAGAGCCGGCAATTCTTCCGCAGACAAAAGCCCGGCGGCCAGAGCAATGGCGTCAAAACCCTGCTGTAAATCTTTAATCGTGAAATCGCTGCCCAGCGATTTTTGCATCACAAATTCAGCCCCCAGCCGGCGGATAATTTCGATCTCGGCATCGAGAACTTCTCGCGGCAAGATGGATTTTTCAACGCCATAACGCAACATGCCGCCGGGTTGTGGATTTTTATCGAAGACTGTACAGGTATAGCCCATTTGCTGCAGATAATAAGCAGCAGCCAACCCGGCCGGGCCCGAACCGATGATTGCCACTTTCTTCCCACACGGTGTTTTGCATGCCGGCAAATATGGCTTTTCGCTCGCCAGGTCTTCGTCGGCAACATAACATTTCAGCGCACATATCGACAGGCGGCGATCGACAAATGACCGACGGCAATTAACCTCGCAGGGCGCCGGGCAAATACGGCCAAGCACCGCGGGCAAGGCAATGTGTTCTTTCACTGTCATCAGCGCCTCGCGTGCTTTACCGCTTTCGATGTACATGTTCATCAGCGGAATATTCATATGCGCCGGACAAGTGCGCCGGCAGGGTGCGATGCAATCGCCGACATGATCGCTCATCAGCAACTCCAGCGTTTCCCACCGCATGTCGGTCACCGTCTGATTTTCCGTTTCGATCTCCAAACCTTCGGCAACCGGCAAGCTACAGGCCGGCAACATCCGGCCACTCTTCATTTCCTGCACCGTACAAATCATGCAGGAAGTAAAGTGGGGGTAACCCTTTTTATAACACATCGTCGGGATTTCCGCACCAGCCTTTTCCGCTGCAGCGATGAGTTTCGTACCCGCAGGAACCGCTATTTTTTTACCGTTTATTTTTAAATTAACCATCATCAAATCACCCGCACCGCATCCGCCGGACAGACCTGACGGCAGATATCACATTTCGTACAATTATCACTAATAATAACATGTTGTTCGAAGGGTTTCATTTCAATGGCCTGAAAAGCACAAGCCTGCGCACAACGCGTGCAGCCGATACATTTGTGATCGATTGAATAAATGATCAGCGCCTTGCATTTCGCCGCCGGGCAGCGTCCCTCAATGTGGGCTTCGTATTCTTCCCGGAAGTGTTTGAGAATAGACAGCACAGGATTGGGCGCGGTTTTGCCGAGGCCGCAAATGCTGCCGGTTTTCACCGAGAGCGAAAGTGATTCCAGTTTTTCAAGATCACCCTTGCGCCCCCTGCCGTTGCACAGACGCTGGAGAATTTCCAGCATGCGTTTGGTGCCGATACGGCAATAGGTGCATTTGCCACAAGATTCCGCCTGTGTAAAAGCCATAAAATAGCACGCGATATCTACCATGCAATCGCTTTCATCGAGAACCACCATGCCGCCGGAGCCCATGATGGCGCCCGCGCTGGTCAGGGCTTCGTAATCAATCGGTGTATCGGCGAGCCATGAAGGAATGCAACCGCCTGAGGGCCCGCCGACCTGAATTGCTTTAAAAGTTTTGTCATCGATAATGCCGCCGCCGATTTCTTCGACGATTTGCCGCAGTGTCAGGCCCATGGGCACTTCGATGAGACCGCTGCGTTTGATCTTTCCGGCGAGAGCAAAAGTTTTCGTGCCTTTGCTGGTTTTTGTCCCCAATTTGAAAAAATGATCCGCACCATTGCGCAAAATCCAGGGGATCGATGCCAGCGATTCGACATTATTCACCAGCGTCGGTTTGCCCCACAAACCTTGCTGTGCCGGGAAAGGCGGTCGTAATTTCGGCATGCCTCGCTCCCCTTCGAGGGAGGAAATCAACGCGGTTTCTTCACCGCAGACAAATGCACCTGCTGCTGAAAAAACACGTAATTTGAACGAAAAATCCGAGTCTGAAATATGTTGCCCGAGCAGAGCGTTTTCTTCGCAAATAGTGATGGCCCGGCGTGCGCTTTGGGGGGCAAAAGGATATTCCGCCCGAATATACATGACGCCCTCATCCGCCCCGGTTGCATAGGCTGCGATGAGCATGCCTTCGATGACGCGAAAAGGAAAAGATTCGAGAACCATGCGATCCATAAATGCACCGGGGTCGCCTTCGTCGCCATTGCAGATGATATATTTTTTATCACCTGCGGCTGCCGCAACCAAACGCCATTTTTTCCCGACAGGAAATCCGCCGCCGCCGCGCCCGCGCAAGCCGCTCTTTTCCACTTCATCGATAATTTTCGCAGGAGAAAAGTTTTGCAGGCATTTGTTCAGCGCCACAAATCCGCCGTTGCTTCTGTATTCCGCTAAGTTGAGTGGATCGAGGCTGCCGCTCTGTTCGGTGACGATGCGTTTTTGCGGTCCGAGGTATGATGCCTCGGGGCCGAATCGGATGTCGAGGGGATATCGGGTGACCGGCTCATCCTGTGGACTGACGAGATAACGATCGAGAAAATTGGTCAGCCGGGCTGTATTCCTGCTGATAAAATTTGCCGGAGAGAAATGCTCCAACAACATCTCCCGCGTTTTCTCCGGCTGCATTTTGCCATATTGAAACTGGCGTCCATCATTCAGGGCAACAGTGACCAACGGGCTTTGATAAGCAATGCCGGTGCAACCGACATTTTTTAACTGCACCGGTAATCTGTACATTTGAATATTGTTCTGCAGCTCGCGATAGACCGGCTCTGCCCCGGCAGCAAGGCAGCTTGAACAGCGGCACATCCTCACTTCACCATTGGTTTTGCCATTCCGGGAGCGCGAATATTTTTCAGGTCCATTAGCCATTTGAGAGGAAGAAAGAAAATCAGCCAGCAGATTGGCCACCTTTTGCCTTGTCAAATGGCCGTAAGTCGAATTCTCCAGTTGTACCGCCGGCGCCAGCATACAGCAGCCGAGACAAGCGACTTTTTCCACTGTAAATAACCGGTCTCTGTCGGTGTCCAGCTTCTCGGGGATATTCAATTCATCTTTGAAAGCGTCATAAATCGCAGCGGCACCCATAACGTGGCAGGCGGTGCCGACGCAGATTTTGATGATGTGTTTTCCTGCAGGTTTCAGGCGAAATTGTGCGTAAAATGTCGCGACACCGGTAATCGCAGCGGCCGTAATTTCCGTCGTTTCCCGGATGCGACGCAACGCTGCCTCTGGCAAGTAGTTATACTTTTCCTGTATCGCCTGCAGCAACGGGATGACATCACTCGGCCGGCCACCGATGGATTTGATGATAGCGTCAATTTCAGAATTAAGTTCGGCTGATTGCATATTTTTTTATTTGTAGATAAAACAAATGAAATATAAGTGCATGGTTGAAGTATACAAATTTTACCGGAACTTTTCAACATCACTGTCATACCTGATTTCGACAGCCCATAAATCTCTTTCGCAAGTCCGCAGCATACTGTTACGCCGGGTTCGCATCCTTCCGAAAACATACTTTTCCGGGTGGACACGAATTTGAGGGGAATATTTCAGGAAATCCGGCGTTACAGTATTTAAGCAAATACTAAAATACAAAAGGATCTTCAAATGAAAAAAATTAAAATTGAAGGACAATTATGCATCGGGCCGAATTTTTCGGTGGCGGAATTTGCACTCATCAAACGCAATTTGCAAAACAACGCCGGGCTGACGACCCTGGCCGCTTCTCTCGCGGCGGCCGGCAATGAACAACGGTTGAAAATCCTCTACCTTTTGCATGCTCATCGCGAAATGTGTGTCTGCGATTTGGCAGAGGTGCTGGAAATCAGCGATTCGGCAGTCTCACAACACCTGCGCAAACTCAAAGACCGGAACCTGGTGGCATCTCGTCGTCAGGGTCAGACGATTTTTTATTCACTCGTGAGCAATGTTTTTACGACTAATTCACAAGATATGTTTTTGCAGGAGGAGACAAAAACTGCACATGCTTTTATATTGAATGAAAGGAAATGAGAAATGAATAAAAATACTTTGATGAACAGTGGTTCCATTTTCGCCGGAGTTTTAGCTTCTGCATGCTGTATTGGCCCTTTGCTGGCATCGATTTTCAGCATCGGCGGTCTCGCTTTCGCCACAGCGCTGGAGCCGTATCGCTCATATTTCATCGGTCTCACGGTCATTTTTCTGGCCAGCAGTTTCTTTTATGCCTATCGACCGCAAGAACAAACATGTGGGCTGGATGGCGAATGCATAGCGCCGCAAAACGGTCGGGCGCAGCGTATCATTTTGTTGAGCGTGACTGCCCTCACGGCAATTTTAGTGGCCTTCCCTTATTTGTTGCCGTATTTGCCTATTTAAATAAAGCTGGAGAAAATATGAACTTTTTTAAGCGCAAAATAAAATCAACGAAAAACGACAGCAGCCAAATCGAACTCGAGGTCACAGGCATGACCTGTAGCAATTGCGCTATGCGTGTCGAAGATGCTTTGAGCGAAGTTACAGGCGTCGTCAAAGCACGGGGACCGGCCTGGCAGAAAAAAAAAGCTATCGTGACCGTGGCAGCAGAAATGGCGCTGGAAAAACTGGCTCAAGCAGTTAAGAAAGCCGGTTATTCCGCTCAAATCATCGGCACAGGTCGGGCGGAACAAACGGCATCTACAAATGGCGGCAATGCACAGCACGACTACGATCTCGTCGTCATCGGCACCGGCAGCGGTGGCGTTGCTGCGGCGATTCGTGCGGCGGAAAACGGACACACAGTTGCAATCGTCGAAGGCGGCACCATCGGAGGAACATGTGTAAATATCGGCTGCGTACCATCAAAAGCATTGATTCGCGCTGCAGCGGCTTTCCATATTGCCGCACACCATCCTTTCAAAGGCGTCAACACCAAAGCAGAATCCATCGATTGGTCTGCAATTCGCGCTGAGAAAGATGAACTTGTGGACTCACTCAGGCAGAAGAAATATATCGACGTACTGAAATCCCACAGCCGGATCACCCTGATTCAGGGCTGGGCGAAATTGGATAAAAACGGTGATGTGCTTATTGATAATGATAAAACGCTCAAAGCAGGCCGGGTGGTGATAGCAACCGGTGCACGGCAAAAAGTCCTGCCGCTGCAAGGCATTGAAAATGTTGAAATACTCAACAGCACCACACTTATGGATATGGAGACTTTGCCGAAATCGCTAATTGTTCTCGGCGGGCGGGCGGTAGCGCTGGAACTGGGACAGACTTTCGCGCGTCTCGGCGTAAGAGTGACGATTTTACAGCGCAGCCAACGTCTCGTGCCCGAACATGAACCGGAATTAGGCGACGCACTCGCTGAAGCTTTACGCGAGGAAGGCATCGTCGTCGAAACCGGTTGTACGGCACAGGCAATACGTAAGGAAAATGGCGAAAAAATCATCACAGCCAGCATACGGGGCAAAGAACGGGAGTTTAACGCCGAGCATGTTTTGATGGCTGTGGGTAATACGCCGAACAGCAGTGGAATGGATTTGGAAAAAGCGGGTGTAAAATTAGACGAGCAGGGTTTCATCATCGTCGATGAATATTTGCAGACGAACAATCCCAAAATTTATGCCGCCGGCGACGTCACCATTCTGCCGGCGTTCGTTTATGTGGCTGCGGCAGCCGGTGGCATTGCGGCGGAAAACGCTTTGAACGGCAACAACAAAAAGCTGGATTTATCGGTTTTACCCACAGTAATTTTCACCGATCCGCAAGTTGCTGAAGTTGGTCTGACCGAAAGACAGGCCAAAACCAAAGGTTACGATGTTAAAATTTCCAACCTGCCGCTGGAATATGTGCCGCGCGCACTGGCGGCACACCGTACACATGGGTTAATCAAACTCGTGGCAGATCGAGAAACCGACCGGTTGCTGGGCGCCCATGTTTTGGCTGCGGAAGGCGGTGAAATCATCGAGACGGCGGCATTGGCTGTCAAGTTTGGTGAGAAACACGGTTTTACTGTGCAGGAATTTCGCACGATGCTTTTTCCCTATCTTACGCAAGTCGAGAGCCTCAAACTGGCAGCGCAGACATTCGACAAGGATATAGTGCAACTTTCCTGTTGTGCGGGGTGAGAAAGCATATCCAGGATGAAGCAAAATGTAGCGTTGTTATAAAATACTTCCGACCAGATTTGCAATGCAAATTCAAGGAAACAGATGGTGAAAAGATACAAAAATTCTATCGCAATTTATGTCATTACAAGGAGTCACAAAATGAAGCATACTATTTTTTTCAAGTCAATATTGGCCAGCCTGGCATTTCTGCTTGCCGCTGGCGCTTTGTTCGGTGGACAAAAACAGCTTAGCGTTCGTATCGATGGGCTCTCCTGCCCCTTCTGCGCTTTCGGGCTGGAGAAGAAATTGAAATCCATCGAAGGCGTAGAAAAACTCGAGATCAAAGTCAATGACGGCCTGGCAATTTTAACCTACAAAGACGGTGCGGCAATCGATGAAAATCTCATCACAAAAAAAATAAAAGAAGCCGGATTTACAGCGGGCGAAATAAAAACCATCGCAACGAAGGAGGAAAAAATGGACGGCGATAAAATCGGACTCTCAATTAAAGGGATGAGCTGTGAAAGCTGCGTAAAACGTGTAAAAGATGCGCTCACTAAAATCGACTGTGTTCACGATGTCGATGTCGATCTGCAAAGAGAGAAGGCGACGTTTGTTTGCACGGATACAAAATTCGATAAAACAAAATTCGTGAAAGCCATCGATGATCTCGGTTTTGAAGCAGCGCTGGAAGAAGAATGAAGCGAATCATTTCGTCCGTCGCGGTGAGTTTTTTATTCTCCTGCATATTTTTAAATAATGCACAGGCGCAAGGCCCGTCGATCAATACCGACACGCCGATCATGCTGGGGCTGCAAGGTCGCGGTCTGCGTACATTTACAAAATTTGTACACAAAACCACGCTTTTACAGGCCGGCAGCGAAATCAACGATGATATGAATCGGCAGGCGAACGTGCGAATAACGCCCGTAATCATTCCTTACACCCTGTTCAATGAACGTTTTCAGGTTGGTGTAATCGTGCCATTTATGGATATTGACTTTGATTCACGTACGCAGCAGACGGCAAGCAGAGGAATCGGCGATTTCCGTTTATTCACAAAGTATTTGCTGTATCAACGCGATCGCAAGCTCGAGACCTTTCGAATTGCCGCCAAAGCAGCAGTTAAATTGCCTTCCGGAAATGAGAATAAATCACCTGCATTGGGAAGCGGTTCGACGGATTATGCCTTTTCCACCGTAGCCGGCTGGATAAAAAATCGTATCGGTCTTTATCTGGAAGGCATCTACAATCTGAACACCTCGAATGGGTCGACAAATTTTGGCGACAGTTTTGTATATAATTTTGCCTTCGGCTACCGGCTGCTGCCCGCGATTTATGAAACCTATCCATCCCCCCAGCTCAACGGTTTTCTGGAAATCAACGGCGCAACGACAGGCAGAAATCGAATCAATGGGCAAATTATAGAGAACTCCGGCGGCACGATTGTATTCCTTTCACCAGGGCTGCAATTTGTCGGTGGCAGAAAATGGCTGCTGGAGGCCTCGCTGCAATATCCGCTCATCCAACAGCCAAACGGTACACAGCTCGCAACAGACTGGACGATTTCACTCGGTACACGAATTTTGATTTTTTAAGCAGGAATACGATGAAAGAATTAATCAAAAACACGATATTATTTTTAAGCCTGATGTTATTCAGTTGTGAACAAAAACCGAAAAATATAACTGTTCAATTCGCAGGCGAGTGGGGAACACGCGGGAAAGAAGCTGGCCGGTTCAATGAACCTGTCGGTATCGCGCTGGATACTTTTGGCCGCGTTTATGTTGCTGATACGGGAAACAACCGCATCCAAAAATTCAGTAAAGCTGGTTCTTTTTTGCTCGAATGGGGAAAAACCCATAACGGCGAAAACCAATTAGGTCGGCCAATGCACTTATCGGTGAGTGCTGCGGGTTTCGTCTTTGTGCCGGAATATGGAAATGACCGTATTCAGGTCTTTGATTCCCGGGGAAATTCACAGCGAACCGTGGGAAAAAGCGGCGGAGCGGCGGGGCAATTCGATGCTCCCGCTTCCGTAAACTTCGACGCCGGCGGCCGCCTCATCATTGCAGATTTTTACCACCACCGCGTGCAGGTTTTAACCGAAACAGGGGCGCCGTTATTGGCGATTGGCGAAAAAGGGCATGCAGCCGGACAATTGTATTACCCCACCGACGCCGTAGCTGCTGCCGATGGTTCCATCTTTGTTGCCGATGCCTACAATCACCGCATTCAAAAGTACGATTCACAGGGAAACTATATTTTTGGCTGGGGCAAAAAAGGAACGGCAACGGGTGAATTCGATGTGGTCAATGCGATTGCAATAGACAAAAACCAACGAATTTACGCAGTCGATTTTTATAACCACCGCATCCAGGTTTTTAATACCAACGGCGAATTTCTGATGCAATTCGGCGCCTATGGCCGGGAACCCGGACAATTCGATCGACCGATAGATATTGCAATAGATAGCGAAAAAATATATGTTGTCGATTTTGGCAATAACCGCATACAACAGTTTACCCTTGCTATCAAAAAAAATCTGTAGGAAAGATCACGAATCTTGATAGATTTAAAGGTTGTCCAAAAATCTTACAATATTCCCCCTATATATCTATAGCTGGAATCCTTCGGGTGTTCTCCTTTTTGAGATTGTCGGCAAAAAAGTCTAGAGATTACGGCAGGATAAGCTGAAGGTTGGCTTTAATCAAGCTAATTGCCATAGAATCCCAAGCTAAAAGTTTACCCGATAATAAATCAAAGAAATGAAGCTATTCATGAAAAATAATGATAGTGAATTAATCTATTTTAAAAAAACCGGTTTCTTCCAGGAAAAAGAGGCGGCAATACAACATCTTCGTGATGCTGATGATATTTTAACATCGGAAGGTATAGATTACTGCCTGATGTTTGGCACCCTGCTCGGACTTTTGCGTCATAGTGATTTCATTCCCTGGGATGATGACCTCGATATTATCATCTTTGATATCAAAAAATTTGAAAAGCGCTGCATTGAAAAGTTTGCAGAAAGAGGATATACTGTTTTGCAGGATATTCGCAGAATAAGCCCCATCGCTAAACTACCTGTTATCAAACTTAAAACACGATGCGGATATCGCATTTATTCAAAGAAAGGCAGCGCTATCCCGGAGGTTGGCTGGAAATTCCCGTGGCTTGGGATATGGGAGCCTGTTTTTAAAACAGGGAGCATGACTCTTCCACCTGAAAAGTTTGTTTATCATACTGCTGATTTTTTTCCATTACAGCGAAAAACATTTAAAGATTTTTCTGTTTTAATTCCTCATAACCCTGAAAAAATACTGAATGAATATTTCGGCACCGACGACTGGATGCACTATTGCATACCTTCTACACTCGATCACCGGCTTTACAAACCTACCGGGTTTCCACTCGTTAAAAAAACAGTGAATGATGTACTGAAATTTCTGCAAGTACAAAAATAACTTTCCTGGCGCTCAACCAGGTGTATTTCATAACAATGAAATACACCTGGATATCATAGAATTTACGGGATTTAGCTTCCCAAGGAGAAAAAATTGAAAAAAACGACACTATTAAAAAATATGCTGTTTAGCGCTGATCTGGGATTTTTAATGGAAGCGCACAATGGTTTGTCTGCCCGAATTGTTGAGCAGTCAGGCTTCAAAGGCATTTGGGCGAGTGGGCTTTCGATGAGTGCGGCGCTTGGTATTCGCGATAATAACGAAGCGAGCTGGACACAAGTGCTGGAAATCGTGGAATTTATGAGCGATGCGACCTCTATTCCAATCTTGCTGGATGGAGATACAGGCTATGGGAACTTCAATAACTTTCGCAGACTTGTCAAAAAACTCGAGCACCGTGATATCGCTGGAGTTTGTATAGAGGACAAGCTTTTCCCGAAGACCAATAGTTTTCTAAGTGAGCATCAAAAACTTGCTAATATCGATGAATTTTGCGGTAAAATTAAAGCCGGAAAAGATTCACAGAAAGATGATGATTTCTGCGTTATCGCCCGAGTGGAAGCCTTTATTGCCGGATGGGGCGTCGATGAAACACTGAAGCGCGCAATTGCCTACCACCAGGCAGGTGCAGATGCGGTGCTGATACATAGCAAAATTTCAACTTTTGATGAAATCCATTCATTTCTGAAAGAATGGGGCAACCGTGGGGCGGTTGTCATTGTTCCGACAAAATACTACACCACCCCAACAAGCATTTTTAGAGAATTAGATATCAGTCTGGTTATTTGGGCCAACCATTTGATGAGATCAGCGATCACCGCCATGAAGAAAACAGCCCTGCAGATACATGAAATGCAGTCCCTTGTTGATGTTGAAAAAAAAGTCGCCACCCTTGCTGAAGTATTTGAACTACAGGAAGCGAATGAATTGACCCAGGCCGAGAAGAAATATCTCCCCGCTATTGAGGGGAATTAGGAAGTGATTAATACCGGAGATTTTTTAGAGCGATGTTTAAACCGCGGTTTTAATTTTTATACCGGGACTCCTTGTTCCTATCTTAAACCGATAATTAATTATGTCATGAGCAACGCTGCGTTTAGTTTTGTCAATGCCGCAAACGAAGGTGATGCTATTGGATTAGCCTGCGGGGCTGCTCTGGCGGGCAAAAAAAGTGTTGTTATGTTTCAGAATTCAGGGCTTGGAAATGCTGTAAACCCATTGATTTCTTTAACTCACACTTTTAAAATTCCAGCATTGTTAATCGTTACACTACGTGGCGAACCGGGTGGCTCAAAAGATGAACCGCAACATGAACTAATGGGAAAAATCACCACAGACCTTCTTGAAACCATGCAAATCGGTTGGTCATATTTTCCACAATCACGTGAAGAAATCGAGAGCGTCCTTGAGAAATCAGAAGTCTTTATGAAGGAGAAAAAGCTTCCTTTTGCGTTTGTCATGCGCAAGGGAGATATGGCGCCATATAAGCTAAATGCTTTCGATTATACAGGCGATCTGGCGCTTGCCGAACCAATCGAAGATAATTGCAATATCGGAAATAATAAAAGACCTACCCGTAACGAGGCCCTGCAAATAATACAGTCAATATCAGGAGAAGGAACTGCAGTCATTGCAACAACAGGTTTTACCGGGCGTGAACTTTGTATGCTTGAAGACAGGGGCAACCAGCTTTATATGGCCGGATCTATGGGATGTGCCCTGTCCATTGGTACCGGTTTGGCGCTCAGCAAATCAGCGTTAAAAGTTATTGTAGTGGATGGTGATGGCGCCTTGCTGATGCGGGCGGGTTCTATGGCGGTAATCGCCATGTATGCGCCCGCTAATTTGATCCATATTCTTTTTGATAATCAAATCCATGAATCAACAGGGGGGCAGCAGTCTTTATCAGGCAAAGTCTCATTTCCAGACATTGCAAAAGGTTTCGGCTACAAGCATATTTTTTCCACTGACGACCTTGATGTGTTTAATCGCCGCATATCTCAAGCGATGGAGATGAAGGGCGCCATTTTTATTCATCTCAAAACGAATCCCGGTGTTCCGGAAAACCTGGGCAGGCCGACGATTAAACCGGAAAAGGTAAAAGAAAGATTTATGAACTATCTGAATAACACTTATTAAAAAGAGATTTTATGTTCAATATTCGACAAGCAGTCATATTAGGTGCCGGGGTTGGCTCCCGGCTTAAAGGCAAGTTCGATGACCGTCCGAAAGGGTTTTTAAGATTGGGGGACATACCGATTATCGAAGAATCGATTGCTAAACTTATTCGCGCTGGAATAAATGATATTATCATCGTAACCGGTTATTGCCATGAATTTTATGAAATACTTGCTGAAAGGCTCCCTTTTATCCGGACAATTCATAATCCGGAATTTGTGACAACAGGCAGTATGCTTTCCCTCTGTGCTGCGGCTTCTCTTGTCAAAAATGATTTCTTGCTGTTAGAGTCTGACCTGATTTACGAATACAGCGCCCTCGAGACATTGCAAAATTCTTCAAAAGATAACTGTATTTTACTTTCCGGAAAAACCGGCGCAGGCGATGAAGTTTATGTTGGAGTTCAGGGTGATAGAATCATCAAGTTGTCAAAGCAACGTGATGATATAAATATTCTCGCAGGCGAGCTTGTCGGTATTTCCAAAATATCACTAAAGCTGTATCAGCAGATGCTACATTGCGCCAAAGAAAAATGCAAGGCTATCGCTCAGTATCACTATGAGGATTGTCTCACGGCTATCAGCGATTCAAATGCCATACATTATGAATACATAGAAAATCTGGCATGGATAGAAATTGATGATGAAAACCATTTAAGCAAAGCCCGTGAAAATATCTATCCACTCATTAAACAAAGAGATGTGGAAGTCATTATATCGAAAAGAGTTTCGAGAAATATCCTGCTAAACCCGGGGCCTGCCACCACGACAAATTCTGTCAAAAGCGCCATGCTCGTTAACGATATTTGTCCGAGATAACACGAGTTCGGTGAGCTTATAAGCGGGATCAGGCAGGATTTGGTCAGAATTGTTCATGGCGAGGATATGTATGAAGCGGTGCTTTTTGCTTCGTCAGGAACGGGTGCTGTCGAAGCTGTTTTAAGCTCGGTTGTTCCCCGCGATAAATCGGTTCTTATCATCAACAATGGCGCTTACGGCAAAAGGATGCAACAGATATGCGATGGATATGGCATTTCACACATCGATTACAATATAACCTGGGGCGACCCTGTCAATAGTAAAAAGCTTGAGAATATTCTCGAGCGGCATAAAAAAGAAATATCCCATATTGCTTTTATTCATCACGAGACAACCGTCGGAATCCTGAATGATATCACGGCAATTTCCGCTATCGCCCGAAAATTTGGTGTTGAAACAATCGTTGACGCCATGTCCTCTTTCGCGGGCATTCAAATAAACATAAAGCGCTCAGATATTCATTATCTTATCGCATCGACAAATAAATGTATTCAGGCGATGGCCGGGCTCAGCTTTGTAATCTGCAAGCAAGAATCCCTTGAAAAGAGCAAAGAGATCAAACCAAGAAATTTCTATTTTAATCTTTATCAGAACTATGTCTTTTTTGCTCAAAAACATGAGATGCAATTTACCCCGCCGGTGCAGATTTTTTATGCCCTAAGACAGGCCATAAATGAATATTTTCTCGAAACGGGACCAGGACGGGAGCAGCGGTATAGCGAAATGTACGAGGTGCTTGAAAAAGGCCTGCGGGAACTCGGGTTTCACTATCTTGTCGAGAAAAAATATCATTCAAAAATATTGACGGCCATTATTGAGCCTGATAGTAATAATTACAGTTTTACAAAAATGCATGATTATCTTGACCAGCGCGGTTATACGATTTATCCGGGAAAAGGCGCAAAACAGAATACTTTTCGCCTCGCTAATATGGGGGCCATAACAAAGGATGATATTACCGGGTTTCTCAGTTCTTTGAAAGGATATCTTATCGTGAACGATATAAAACTCTCTCCGGTTAAACAAACAGTATAGCATTCAAAAATTTCATTTTTTCTGTTGTGGAGCGCTATTGGAAAATCAAAAAAAAAAACAGATTCGAATGTTACTCACTATCCGAAACTGGCAAAAAAATCAAGTGACGGTGCTTTTAGCTACCTGGTTTTACGCCGATTTTCTGCACCCACGACAGGCTTCTGCTTACGGCGCGGCATCTCCGCAAATTCAGCAACTCTTGTTGATTTCATTCTTGCCCTTTTTACAGCACTGTATTTGACTTGGGGATATTTATTTATCGGCGTAGCGCTCATTCAGCTCTTTGGCGTCTGGTCCTGTGTGGATGGGGAGATCGCCCGTGTGACAAAAAGTAGCAGCAGGTTGGGTGATTTTTATGATACCATGGTTGACAGGTTGGCCGAAGTCCTGATTACCGGAGCACTCTTGTTTTATATGCATGAAGTCACGCCGGATCTCGCCTGGGGCATGATTTTCTTTGCTTATATGGGCGCCCTGTTTCTTATCACGGCATCATCGGAAAAATTCCGTTCTGTTTTTCATGAAAATTATCCCAAAAATGATACTGAGCTATTTTTTCGCTGGTTTTGCGCCGGTAGCGATACACGGCTTTTCTATCTTTCCATTGGTATTATTGCGTATGCCGTAAGTGCTCATGCAACTATTATTTATTGGTTGATAATAATACAGGCTGTTTTGCTTTATTTAAATTTTATCTTCCGATTATGGAAAATACCAAAACTAATAAAATCTGCTAAAATATTTTCCGAGTGAATTGAGTTATGCTACAACATCAAACGTATCGTTCATTGCAGGTTTTTCTGGACAGCTTAAACGAAAACTGTCTGCTTCTTGCAAGGCATGGCGAAAGTGACTGGAACGCCTTGAACATCATCCAGGGGCAACAAGACAGGCCGCTCAGCCCCGAGGGCTTTAATCAAAGAAAAAATCTTTTTTTCTTGTTGCAGCCCGTTAACATAACACGGATATTTACCAGCGTCCTTCAACGGACGATCCAAACAGCCCGGCCAATCAGTGAAGCTAAAAATATTCCACTGATCAAAATGCCGGAACTCAATGAGGCAAAACTTGGAATTTTTGAAGGGCAAAACAGATCTTTTCCTTCGGATGATTTTTCCAAAAAAATGTACAACTCATTTTTAAATGATGAAATAAATGTGGTCTTACCGGGAGGGGGAGAAAACCTGAAAATGGTTGACAAACGAATTGAAAAGCCGGTTGCAATTTTTTTAGACGCCGTTCGTTCTGGGCATATTCTTATTGTTGGCCATCGTAATGTGAATAAAATGATAATACGAAACATCCTGGGGCTTTCTTTTGACGAAGGATACCGGGTTGAACATACAAATAATTATCTTTATATTTTCGCCGCAAAAACCCGGAAAACTTTTTTTGCATGCATCGGAAATCCTGTTGATTCTATCACTATTGAACCTGGATATAAAAAAATTGATGATAGCACAAAATAAAATAGTTTGATTCCTTTTAAAAAAATTCTGAGTTAAAGCTGTCAGTTAATACCTCGAAAAGAAATTTTTATCTACCTGAAAGAAGAACCGTGTTCTGCAAAATATTTACCGGTCAGTTGCAGAAATAAATAAGGAACGCTATGCAGATTCTACTCTTATTAGGTTTGATCCTGATCCTGGGTCTGACTGCCGGACGTTTGTTCGAAAAATTCGGTGTGCCCCAGGTGGTAGGTTATATCGTCATGGGCGTACTGCTTGGTTCTTCCGTCACTAACCTGCTGCCCACACGCCTTCTCGATGAACTCTCCGGGTTAACCTATGTCGCTTTGGCATTTATTGGGTTCATGGTCGGCGGTGAGCTGAAACATTCGGTTTTTAAAAAATATGGCAAACAGTTCCTCACCATTCTGCTCTCTGAGGGATTGCTGGCTTTAGTGGTGGTAGCCGGTTTGACGATCTTTTGGACCGGCAATGTGGCACTGGCCCTTCTTCTTGGCGCTTTGAGCTCGGCAACCGCTCCTGCCGCTACTGTCGATGTTTTGTGGGAATATCGCTCCAAAGGGCCGTTGACCACGACAATCCTGGCTATTGTCGCTCTCGATGATGGTCTGGCTCTCATTCTCTATGGCTTCGCCTTTGCTTTTGCCAATGTGTTGGTTGAAGGCGGCGCCCTCAGTTTGCAGGTGATGCTGGTGCAGCCGATGATCCAGATTTTCGGTTCACTGATTCTGGGTGGGCTCAGCGGATTTCTACTTGACCGGAGTCTGCGCTTTCTCAGAATCCAGGATGATCGGTTAGTGATCATTGTTGGGGCCGTATTACTTGCCAGCGGCGCCGCGCTCTATTTCGACCTGTCCCTGATCCTGACAAATATGGCGGCCGGTGTCATGCTGACAAATTTGCATCCTCACCGCAATGAAAATAATTTTAAAATTGTAAAAACTTTTGTGCCGCCTATTTATATTATTTTTTTTATTTTTGTTGGGGCACGGCTGCAGTTGGGCTTGCTGCCCACCATGGGAGTATTGGGCATTCTTTATGTCGCAGGCAGAACCTTCGGCAAATGGATCGGTGCTTATTGGGGCGCCAGAATTTCCAGGGCGCCACAGACTGTACAGAAATATCTCGGTTTTGCTTTGTTTTCCCAGGCCGGTGTCGCCATCGGTCTGGCGCTGGATATCTACCAGCATTTCAGCCAGTTCGGTGAGGCCGGCACCGCGCTGGGGCACATGGTGATCAATGTCATCGCCGCGACAACCTTATTAGTGCAAGTCATCGGTCCGCCATCGGTGAAATATGCCATTGCCAAAGCCGGGGAGATTCCTGACAATTGCCATTCACCCCAAAAAAGCGGAGGCCTTTCATGAAAAAGAAACAGATCAAAGATATGCAGCCCTATGCACCGTCTTTTATCGTCCGCCAGGATATGAAAATTATCGATATGGTGAAGATAATCATAGAACATCCGGAAACGCATAATTTATGCGTGGTCGATCAAGACGACCAATTGACCGGCCTGATCAACCGGCAACGAATTTTCCAGGCAGTCTTTTGTCATCACATAGCAGCGGCTTCCATCGTCAACCAGTTGTTCACCTTGATAAGCTCCGAAACGGCAAGCGACTTATTGATTACGCATAGTTGCAGCATCGGTGAGGATGCACTCATAGAAGAGGCTATCAAGATGATGATCGAGCACCAGGTGGAGCAATTACCGATACTGGATGCACATGGACGAATGCTGGGATTTTTCACCGCGGAAATGCTGTTAAAGGGCTGGCTGACAAACGGTTTATCTGATATAACAGGAAGACGACACATTTAATTGGGGATAAAAATAAATGGTAAGATATCATAAAATAATCACTTAAACTTTTGCCCAAGATGACAAAAAAACCTTCAGACAAAGTGTCTTGTGAACAACAGGACAAGCGATGGCGGCAGTTTATCGAACGACTGTGCAACGGAAATGAGCTTCCATTTGAGGAGCATTGGCGTGAATTCCGGCAAATCTATGCCCATCGGCAGGAAGTGGATGGCCCGGCCCCGGCGTGGTGGCCTGGCGAGCATCATCTGCTAAATTCGAACATCGCTCATTTCATGAAAGAACTCGGGATCGACAACTACGCCGAATTACACAAATGGTCAGTACAAAACAGGTCGGAATTCTGGCAAAAGGTGATTCAGCGTCTCGGTATAGTTTTTTCAAAAGAACCGGCTGTTACTCTCGATCTCAAAGATGGGGGCGTCAAAGACCCTCGCTGGTTGCCAGGGGCAGAAATGAATTGTGTCGATAGCTGCTTTACGGCAGCGGCTGACAAACCCGCAATCATATCGGGTAGAGAAAATTCCGCTGAGCAAACTATCGTGACCTACGGCGAACTGGAGCAACTGGTTAATCGCTTTGCCAACGGCCTGCGGGAGCATGGGTTTGAAACGGGAGACAACATCGCTCTCTACATGCCGATGACAGTGGAGTGTGTCGCAGCCTACATAGGCATTGTACGCGCTGGTTGCCGGGTTGTCTCCATCGCCGATAGTTTCTCGCCGCAAGAAGTCAAAAAACGTCTTGAAATTGCCGGCGCTTGCGCTATCCTGACCGTTGAGAGGTATACCCGGGCGGGTCGTACAATTCAACTTTATGAAAAAATTAAAGAAGCAGGCGTGCCCCGTGCCATCGTTATTCCAGCGGACGCCGCTGCATCCGGTGATAAAACCGACTGGCGCAAAAGCGATCTTTCCTGGGATGTCTTTCTCTCTTTGAAAGATACTTTTGATTCCGTTGCCGGAGGTCCCGGTCAGGTGAGCAACATCCTGTTCTCATCAGGCACAACCGGAGAACCAAAAGCGATCCCCTGGACTCATTTAACGCCAATCAAATGCGCTATGGATGGCCACTTCCACCAGGATATTCATGCAAACGATATTGTCACCTGGCCAACGAATATCGGCTGGATGATGGGGCCATGGCTGATCTATGCGACATTTTTGAACAAGGCTACCATGGCGCTCTACGAAGGCGCCCCGGTCGGCGAAGGTTTCGTACGTTTCATCTGCGATGCCGGGGTCACAATTCTCGGCGTAATTCCATCTATCGTGCGGGCTTGGCGGGCAACGGATGTTTTACAATGGGATGAGTGGCAACACATCCGTATTTTCAGTTCTACCGGCGAGCCTTCCAATCGCGAGGATTATCTTTGGCTGATGAGTCGTACGGGTTATCGCGCGCCGGTAATCGAGTATCTTGGCGGCACGGAGATCGGTGGCGGCCATCTCACCGGCGCCGTCGTTCAACCTGCTTCTCCGGCAGCTTTCACCACACCTGCATTGGGCATTGATTTTATTATTCTGGATGAAAAAGATAAACCTGTTGATGAAGGGCAGATGGGAGAGCTTTTTCTGATCCCGCCTGCAATCGGACTCTCACAAAAGCTTTTGAACAAAGATCACGAAGAGGTCTATTACGCCGATTGTCCGGCAGGCCCGGATGGCGAAGTGTTGCGCCGCCACGGCGACCAGGTGGCCAGGCTGCATAAAACCTTTTACAAAGCACAAGGGCGGGCCGACGACACCATGAATCTCGGTGGTATCAAGGTAAGTTCACGCGAGTTAGAGCAGATTATGGAAACCCACGAAGCTGTTTATGAAAGCGCCGCCATAGCCGTACAGCCGGCAGGTGAAGGGCAGGAGAAATTAATAGTTTTTGTCGTTCTCAGCGCCGAAACCGATGCGGCAACACTGAAAAAAGAGCTTGGAATAAGGATCGCAAAAAAGATCAATCCGTTGTTCAAGATTCACGATCTCATAATTACCCGGGAGTTGCCGCGCACTGCTTCAAACAAGCTTATGCGGCGAAAACTTCGTTCCCGGTATATTGAACAGAAAAGCGATAGCCCATCGACCTGAAATTACACGAATTTTTGGGTTAAAGACTGCCTGCCCAGGCGCAAATTCGGTCAATTGCCGTCGTGACATTCGCACAATACTGTCGTAGAAATGATTCTTCCAGTTCCTGCTCAATTGGGATTTTCCGTGCGGCTTCAAGCGCCTTGCCGCCGTCAAAATCCACATAGGCCAAACGCATGGAGAATGTGTAATCCGGCCGGCCAAAGCTGCTACCCGGCAAAACAGCCACGCCGGTATCCTGAAGCAGGCTTTCACACAATTGTTTGTTTGTTGTGATGCCGCACCTCTGCAATTTGTCTTTAAATGGCGTAAAACTGGCAAACAGATAAAACGCGCCATCGGGTTTTTTCACCGTAATGCCGGCAGTAAACATTTTTTTCCAGCAGAACCTGCCGAGCGCTCGCAAAATCCGTCGGCAATGAACCAGATAATCTTCGATTTCCGGCCCGCCCTGAAAAGCCCGTACGGCCGCATATTGAATCGGCGCGCTGGTTGCTGTGAATGTTTCACTGGCAGCTACAGCCATCGCATCAAGCAGCCAGCGCAGGTCTTTGGGAAAAGTGAAGCTGCCAAGCCGCCAGCCGCCGGCACCACACCATTTGCTTAAACCGGAGCTGATAATCGTACCTTCAGGATAAAATTCGGCAATCGATGTATGTTTGCCTTCATGATGAATTTCGCCATAGATCTCGTCTGACAGCAAGACGATTTTATGGTCGCGCGCCACTTTCGCCAATGCTTCGAGATGGTCTTTCGGATAAGTATGGCCGGTGGGATTGTTCGGATAATTCAAGATCAACAGACGCGGTCGTTCACTATCATCGCTGCAAAGCTCTTCCAAAACGTCGGGATGTAAAAGCCAGTTGTCTTCCGAAAGCGTCGGCACCCAGCGCACCTGCCGTCCAATGATCTTGGCCTGCGGTGCATAAGAAACCCACGATGGCGCTGGAATCACCAAATCACCATAATAAACAAGCTGCACCAGAAACATCAGCTCCTTCGAGCCTGGCCCGATGAGTACATCATTACTGATACGCTGAATGCCGTGTTTATCCTGATGATATCGTGCCACAGCTTCCTGCAGGGCGTGCAGGCCCCTGACTGGTAAATAGTCTTTTTGATGCGCATTCTCACGCAATGCCTGCACGACTTGCTCCGGCACTGGAAAGGGCGATTGTCCGAGGCCAAGTTTGTACACTTGCTTGCCTGCTGCTATCATTTCGGCGCTGCGCTCGTTGATCGCCAGCGTTGCAGAAGGCTTCAAACCACGAACATTGAGATTTAAATTAATCGTTGGACTGTTGGGAGTGTTTTTCATTTTTTCTCAGTGCTCTCATCTTTAAACAATTTCAAAAGCTTGCTCAGGAAGTATAGCTGGAAAGTTTCTTGTTTATATAGCAGCATGAATGGCTTCAGTTTTATTGCTGAAAGTCACCATGAAGAAAGCCCCTGCCCGAAAAAATTCGGATAGGGGCTTGAAATAACAACTAATGGTGAGTGCTAAACACTTTAGAGGTTAATCAAGATACGCGTGTACACCATACCGCCATTATAACCGATTGGCGTACGGCGCGGGTAAGGCATGCCCTGTGATAAACGCGTACTAATTTCATCCGGGTAATTATCGAAAATGTTGTTTGCGCCGAGCACGAATCTGACCGTGGGGCTTAGAGGATAGCTAAGCTCCATGTCGACGAGTGTTTCAGCACCAACTTCCTCACGCAGGCCGCGCTCATCAATGGTTGAGCCATAGTAGTTCGCGCGAACCATCGCAGATATCTTACCAAACTCCTGATTCAGCACGGCGCTAATGCGGTGCTTGGGCAAGTTATTCTCGATATTGAAAATAGTGGCGTCAGGAACCGGATTGATTCCATTGACTGTCTCCTGGCTAAGCACTTCAGTTGCATTGTAGTTGTAGGCAAGGCTGAAATTTGTGCCGCCGTTATTCCAGACCGCGACCAAGTCGGCGCCCTGCGTTTTTGTATTCAGTGAATTCGTATAAAAGGCAGCCTCACTAAAATTAGGATCACCGGTTACAGGCAAGCTTCTGGATTTTATAATCCGGTTATCAACCTCAATTTTGTAAAAATCAAAGGTAAGACTCAGAGATTGAGAAACTCTGGAAGCAAAACCGATGCTGATATTGACGGCTTCTTCCGGAACGAGTGCCTTGCCACCCAGGCTTCTCGCAAGATCGCTATCAGGACGTATGGTACCTTCCTGAACCTGCTGACCGGTTACGCCATCGAAAGAAGTAACGATGGTTGTAACATTTGCCTGGCCAGGCGTCGGCGCCCGGAAACCTGTGGAGTATGCACCACGCAGCGTCAGTTTATCGAAAACCTTGAAGCGCGTTGCTAACTTGTAGTTATCGGTGGTACCAAACTCGGTGAAATCTTCATGCCGAAATGCCGCCTGCAGGAGGAGTTTTTCGGAAACGTCAAATTCTCCATCAAGATAGGCAGCCCAGTTTTCGCTGACAAATTCACCGGCGTCATTCGGACTCGTACCGGGAAAACCATTTGCTGTAAGACCGGGATTACCATAGTTTTCGCCTGTTTCAGGGTTAATGAGTTGACCTACTCTCGCCCAGGGGCCGGCCATCCACGCTTGCTTTTCGCCAACGAACATCGTGTAGGTCTCTTTGCGCTTTTCAAGGCCTGCGGCTAAATTGAATTTCTCATTGAAACTCTTCGCAACATCAAGGTTAAAGTTGAGGTCCGCTTGTTTCAGGTCACCCGGTTTGAAATCGAACTGGGATTCTGGTCCCCAGGAAGCGTTCAGCGAACCGTTGAGTTTATAGTTCATGCGGTTCGAACCGTAGCTGCTGCTCAGGTCATAATGCAGGCCATTGTTGAACTTGCCCCTTAAACCAAAGAACAGGCTCAAATCTTTTTGGAACCCTTCAAAACGCGGTGTAAAACCTGCGGGAAATGTATCACCCCAGCTAAAATTACCTTTGGAAGGGTCATTGGGGTCTATGGGCATGACTTCCAGAGCGCCTTTTTTGCCTGGTGCACGATAAAAAAAGCTGTAATTACCATAAGTGTCGGCATAGTTACCAAAGGAATAGAGTTCTGATGTTTCGCTCAGTTTCAGGCCGGCATTCCAGACAGTACGAAGACCGCTACTTTCCGGGCGTCCCCAATTCATGGCAGGGTCTTGAGCATTCGGCACATCCTTGGCGGCAGCATGTTGAACACCGCGGGAAAGCTCTTCATTTGAAGAATATTCCGCACTGAAGTTAATAAAACCTTCTTTGGTAAGCGGCAAACCAACGTTAGCGGCGACTTTAAAGTCGCTTTCGCTGCCGTAATTCTTGCCATACCACTGACCGCCTTGTGTCTGGATCTCAACGCCTTCGGAGGCATCCTTCAACATAAAGTTCATCACGCCGGCAATGGCATCTGAACCGTACTGGGCTGAGGCGCCGTCACGCAATACTTCAATACCCTTGAGCGCAATACTCGGAATATGGCCGATATCAACAGCCTGGGCGCCTACATTCATCGCAGCGCCAAAGTGGGAGATCAACGAAGAACGATGGCGGCGTTTGGAATTCACAAGAACCAGGACTTCATCCGGCGGCAAGCCGCGAAGCGATGTGGGGCGTACAAACGCAGCGCCGTCACCTGTCAGCGGCGTCGCTGTGTAAGACGGTATCATATTCTTTAACGTTTCGGTAATATCACCATTACCCTGACGTTCTATTTCTTCGTTGCGAAATAAATCGATTGGAACAGGGGATTCAATTGCCGTACGGGCCTTTGCACGTGTACCTGTGACAACGATTTCGTCCAGCATCAATGCAGATTCTTCTAACTGAAAGTTAACGGTCGCTGTCTGATTCGAAGTCACCTTAACTTCCCGGGTCAAGCTTGTGTATCCGATAAATCCAGCTTCAAGATTGTAGGTTCCGATCGGCACATTAGTAATCGTAAATTCACCATTTATATTCGTTGCAGCTCCTAACATAAGGCCTTGAATCTTAACGTTTGCTCCGGGTAGTGCATCCCCGCCGACTGCTGTGACTTTCCCCCCGATAGTCCCTGTCTGGCCAAATAATACTAATGGCAAGCTAAATAGAAAAGTGAGTGTTATATAGTATTTTAATTTCATCCTCATTCCTCCGGCTTTAATAGCAGTAAATGATTAACACGCAAAATTAATGAACCGGCCTTTTTATTATTGACCATGTTCATTTAAGAAAAACAACTGGACATTCAGACTATGTTGCTGTCATGTATCCACCAATAAAAGTACAAACCATCGAATTTCCATACTCTCTCCTCTCTTTTCAGATTAATAATAAACAGGCGCCGACTATTGCAAAACCATCAATTTTAACCCGGTTATCGAGTATGAAATCGCAGCGTTGCCGTATGCTTTATGATTATTTTTTGCGAAGAGTTTCGACCTATTTATAACCTATAATAAAAATTCTAATAGACTTTCGCAAGAAATATTGTTACAAGAAGCACAAAAATGAGTTGTGTCGGGTATCGACAAGCCATAATACCCGGTTCCACGGAAACATGGAAAGCGTCACATCCATGCCGCCCGGCGCTGCTCGAAAATTACCTTCGCTATAGCTCAAGAGGGCTTTTCAGTTTTCAAAAACAAAAACTTCTTTATCTGCACAAACTCCGTGGCCTTCATCCGCAAAAAATAAATTCCGCCTGCTGCTTCTTTTCCAAAACCGTCTTTCGCATTCCACGCCACTGATTGACGACGTCTTTCCCGCCATAAGTGGCTGTCTCCGAAACCCAGATGGGCATATCACTATCCCACCCCCGGTTCGCCAGCTCACTCCGCACCGATGCCAGAAATCCTGTGAATGAATAACCGCTGAGCTCGCTGTATTCGTCAACGGCGCCATACCAGTGCAGGTCGAAGACGTCAAAGCAGGACAACCCCGCGGAGTCTGCGTTTGCAGAGAGGTAATCGAAAACCGGCACATAATGATCGAAAAAACCCCGGGCAATAGAGACGCCGGCAATGATAACCTTTGCGTTCGGATTGGCCGCCTTCACGGTTTTATAGGCGATCTTGAGCAATTCACCGTATTTTTCCGGCGTATCGTCCCAGAAATTTCCGTCGACTTCGTTTTCAATCTGGAAGTATTGCACAACCGGCGAACCGGCTGCATCTTCGACGCCGTCGCCGTCATAGCGCTCGACCATTGCTGTGAGAAACTGCTTGTACGCTTCAATGTTCTTTGGAAAAAGCTGCGACCCCACGGACGGCCCCGTAACTCCTTGATCCCACCGGTTGAACGATCTTACCGTGAGCATTATCCTGATATTGGAATGAAAAGTTTTACTTACCAGCATATCCAATTAACTCCAGTTATAAACGCCCTGCACGCGTTCGATCACGTCCCATACCGGCAGCGGACCGGAATAGCGAACGGTTTTTATCCCGGCGCCCATTAAAGCATTATCAAAGACGTACCGGTTTTCGCCATGAATCCCGAATGGTGAGATGGCAGCCGGCTGCGACTGTGCAATCTGTAATCCAATGCTTGCAAAATATAACAACAAGAACAAAAAAAATTTGACGTTTTCATCTTCCGAATTCCTTATTTCAGAAACAAGACCTTATGTGTTTTGACGAGTTTTGCACCGGCCTGCAGCCGCAGAAAATAAGTCCCCGACGGCACGGATGCGCCCGGCTGCCAGTGCGCTTCATGCACGCCCGCCGCGAATTTTCCCTGCTGCAAAATTTCGATACGCCGGCCACGAATATCGTAAACCGCCAATTCAATCTCGCTGAAGCCTGGAAGCTGATAGCTGATTGCTAACGATAGATTGAACGGATTTGGCCAGGTTTGCATCAGACAAGGGCTAGTTGACACCCGGGCTTCGAAGCCGACCGAAGTTGTTGGCGGCAGCGCCACTTCGGCATGGTTGTTACCGATGCGCACTTCGTCGTAGAGTACGCTGTTCACCGTATCGAAGCCCCAATTTCGATAAAGTCCCAATTTCAGAAAAGCCGGCACGGCATTGTACATATTCGGGCCATAATATTTGTAATCAGTGCCGTTAAAAGGTGTGATGGGCAGGCCATCTTTCCACACAGCCACAAAACCCGTCGTGTCTTCGGCCCACTTGATGTGAAAAATCAGATCGACCCACCGGCCTTTTTCAATGAGGGCTGAGCTCACCGGCTTGCGGGAATAAACGACCCCGTCAATGGTTCGATTCACCCCGTAATTGAGCTGAATGCCGCTCTGGCCGTTGTCTGTCCCATAATTCATGCTGACCATCGGTGCATTGCCGGGATAGTTTTCCCAGGTTTCACCTTTCGAAGTGTCGGGAGCATCGTGGAATTGCCCCATGATCTGAAACAACTGGTTGTCGGGGCGTTCGGCGTAGTCTTCCGGAACCATGAAACTCCAGCCGTACCAGAGTTCCGTTCCCGGCAAGTCGTTATGGAACAGGTTGATTTCAGCGCGGTTTCTCTTCGACGCCGTATCTCCGGGAAATACGGTCAGCCGGATGGCGCCGGAACCCAAGCGTGTCGGTGACGCAACCAGGCGGGCATTTCGATTGTTGTAAATGTTCTGCGTAGTATTCCGTATGTTGAAGGCCCAGGCCGGATCGAACGGCCACTGATCGAAGCTCTCTGAGAACGGTTGCGTTTGCGCCCGCATGTTAGTGAATGCACCAACGCAGGCCATTGCGAAGACAAAAATTTGCAGCGTATTTTTTTTGATCATGTCGTTTTTCCTGTCATGTCTCGTTTTGGCGGCTGTCAATCGTTTATTTCAAAAATAAAACCTTGCGCGTAGTTGACGAAAACCGGCATTTGTGATTGCCTCTCATTCTCCTGCCAGTTTTTCAATTTCATCCTTCGATTTTGTCAAAAATATCCACAGCGGAATAACCGTGATTTTTCGACCGTTCTCTTCAATGGTATCGAACCTGTTCCAAGACACCAGCAGCCCTTTGCGCAGGTTGAATTGGCTCAGGTAATAGAACAAACCTGTTGTTTCTCGTTCCGGTAAGGCATCATCCATTGTGACATTAATCGGAAATCCATTTCCCAGCGTGAAATCGATTTCCACTTTGCCTTTCCAATAAAAAACCTCTTCCTGCCAGTGAAATTTTATTTGTTGATGAACCAGGTTCTCTGCGCGTTTGCCCAGATCAAAGGTTTGCATCTGTTTCACGGCGGTAAAGAATCCATTGTCAATGCAATACACTTTTTTGGGTTTGGTCGTATTCAATCGTTCATTTAAAGAGAAAGAAAAACAGGACGTTGTCTGCACCAGATAGACTTCACGCAAATAGCTCATCAAATCTATTACCGTTGATCGATTGATTCCCAGCAGTGCAGCACTGCGCTTTATGTTGATTTCATTGGCGATATTGGAGATCAAATAGGCAGCAAATCGTTGCAATGCCTGAATTTTTCGTATGTTGTAGCGCCGGCTGATATCTTTGAGCAGAATATCACCCAGATACTGCTGCAGCAACATAATGTTTGACGAGTGGTCGGCGTGTTTAACCACTTCAGGAAACCCTCCCAATTTCAAATAGTCATCGAGAAAAACCTCCGCCTGTCCGGATATTTTCGATAGATTCAATTTTTCGGCGGTCTGGTTAACCAATTTTTCAGACAGTTTCTCATTGTGAAATTGAACATATTCCGGAAAGGAAAAGGGGAAAACTTCCACCGTGAGCTGGCGCCCGGTCAGCAAGGTGGCTATTTCACCGGAAGTCAAAGTTGATGAAGAACCAGTGATGATAAATTTGACATTCGGATGCAAATCATAGTTCGTTCGCACCCACTTTTCGAAAAACTCGACCTCCTGAATTTCGTCGAACATGGCGTAAATGGGGCCGGTGGGCTGCACCTTTTCCTGGTAAAGAGCCCATGCTTTGTCGAGCAGCCCGATATCCTTTTCTGTCCCGAGACGGTAATCCTCCAAATTCAGATAAAAAAGATTCTCCTTGCGGATTCCAGCATCGAGCAACTCCCCGATCAACAGCTTGAGCAGAGCGCTTTTCCCGGCCCGTCTGATACCGGTTATCACCAGCATCTCGCGGCGGTTCAAGAGCAGCTTTAGTTTTTCGAGATAAGTATAACGCGGCATTAACTCCATTAATTCCATACGATTATCCCAATGCGGGTTTTGCTCTTTTAGTATCTCGATCATGGTTACTTGTCCTTTATATATGACACTATCGCATTTGTTGGTTATAATGTACAGTCGAAAGCGCAAAGTATCAAGATAAATGACTGGGTATCCAGCGCCTACCCCACCGTAAACGACGGGGTATTTGAATTATTTGCTGTTAACTGGATAACCAGAAGACAAAGGGCTCAGGGTACTTTATTTCAAAAACAAAACCTTCTTCATCACCACGCGACTCCCTTTCAAATTCAATCTCAGAAAATAAGCGCCGGAAGACAGTGATCTCTCCGGCTGCCAGGTCAATGAATGCCGGCCAGCCGACATTTTTCCTGCTGCCAGCTCATCAACTAACCTGCCGATTACGTCGAACACCACCAATTGAACTTCGCTGTTCCGGGGCAATTCAAACTGAATTTTTGTGCTTGGATTAAATGGATTCGGATAAGCTGCCAACTGCACTGTTTTTGGAATGGCCGGGTTTTCATTTTCCGAATTGTCCGTCACGGAGGTCACGACAAAAGTCTCTGTTTTTACCGTATTCGCGCGAAAATCAGCTTCATCGTAAAACGTTTTGCGCAGGCTGTTGGCGGAGAAAAGCTCGGTCAAATCTGCGTAGTGCGGCGAGGCCGGATCGGCGGATTGCCCGTATGGCTTCATGGTCCAGGCCTGCGGCGACTCACCGGCTTTGAGGCGGATGACCATCATGAAATTGTTGCCGGCCTGAACAGTAAACCGGTTTTGGCTGTCGCGTTTTTTCCACACCCCCAAACGCGCTGTGCCGATTTCGCTGTTTCTGCCGCCGGAAACCGGGTACCATACGCCGTTGCGTTCGAGACCGTGAATCTGTCCCCACGGCACGCGGTCACTGCCGTGATAGCTTTGCATCAGATCAGCCGCATGCACCAACTCTTCGACCATGGTGCGCCGCTTGCCGGAACCGATCGCTGCCGGGTTCAAAAGCTTCATCTGATCTTCCAGCAAAAGAAACCACTCCACAAACAGCGACATGGCTTTGGAATCGGTGGTGGCGCGGGCATCCCAGTTGAACAGAAGAGCGGCATGCGCCTCGGCTTCCTGTTGTCTGTCGTAGCCGTCGTTCGCCGACTCCTGCAGTGCGGTTTGCAGCACGCTGCGCACCGAATCCCAGGCGACGATCTTGTGGTCCAGCGCTATTGCTTTGGCGTAGCCCATATCGATTGTTGCCAGCCCGGCTTTGATCAGCTCGGTCGCGCGCTTGCCGCGCACGCCGAAAGAATCACCCGCGTACAGCTCGGCCGCCACGTCGGCGCGGCCATAATCGACCTGGTCGGTGACATACCACGGCGCGTCGTTGCAGTTCTGCAGCCAGTGGGAAGCCGGATTGGTCACGCCCGGCAAGACGTCAAATGGAATCAGCTCTCCCCACAGTGTTGCCGAGGTCGAGCCGTCCAGCGCCGCGCCGCGCGCCGCTGCGGGGTTAGCGCGATAATGCGATCTCGCCCGGTAGGTGAAAGCGATATTGCCCTGCGCATCGGCGACCACAGAATTGCCTTTGTGGAATTGATGCAAGCGCAGCGCCGCCTGCATGTCGTCGACCGATCTGGCGGTCATCATGCGGAACGTTTGCAAGCCCGCCGGCTCGGCCTCCAGCACTTCCAGCCTGGCCATGAGCACCTGGCCGTTTGCCAGCCTTTTCACCACCACACCGTGATCCTGCGAGGCCTTGAACGTGATCGTCGAATCCGGCTGAGCAGCGATAGAAAAGGTCTCTTTCCAGGTTGTGAACGGCTTCGACTGGCCGTCTAACAGGTAGGCATTCGGATCGTTCGGATCCAACAAAACCACATAGGCGTCGGCAAAATCGGGGGTGTTGGAAGTGCCGCTGAAAGCGACGAAGCGATTATGGCCGGAAACCGTGTAGGGCGAACCGACGGCAAAACGGCCTTCGAAATCGAGTTCGCTGTCGCGGGAAATCAGGTGCGCTTCGTAGCTCGCCGGCAAACCGTCAAAAGGGAGATGCGGGTCGATGAGCACGTAAGTGGCGCCGTCCGCGGTATTCGGCGGCGCAATCGCCCACTGGTTGGAATTCTCCGGCCGCGCGGGCTGCTGCGCCATGTTTTGCGCATTGCCGTCTAACAATGCGCCGGCGTCCCGGCTGAATTCAAACCATTGCGTATTAAAAGTGTACAGGCTGTACAAGCTGTAAAAATCCGCACCGGTGAGCGGCAGAAAATCGAGCGCCTGCACCTCCGCCGGCAGCTTTTCTGGGTGTTCCTGAAAATAATCGTTGACGCCTAACGCGAAACCGGAATAATAATCCGCCACCTGCGAGGGCAACCCGGCAAATGCTTCGGCGCCGGTCTTTGCGATTCTCGACGCCCGCACGCGCACATCATCGCTGAAAAATGAAGCGCCATAAGCCTCGGCCATTCTGCCGCGCAGCATCAGGACATTGTCGATGGTTGATTTAGGGTGATCCTCACTCATCGCACGCCCCAGGCCATAGCCGCATTCCCGCGGCGTGTCGCCAATGATGTGCGGCACCCAGTATTTATCGCGCACAATTTCGACGGATTGTGCCGAAAGACAAGAGCCGAACAAAAACTGAACAAGAAAAATTGCAGTTAACAATTGCAGTTTCATTTTTCATTTCTCCATATTAAATTCATCAGTCAGGTTTCGCTATTTCAAAAACAAAAGCTTCTTGGTTTGCACAAACTCTTTCATTCTCATCTGCAAAAAGTAAATGCCGCCTGCCGCTTCTTTGCCGAAGTTATCTTTTCCATCCCAAACCACCGAATAACTCCCTGCCGGTTGGTTCTCATCCACCACCATGCGCACTTCCTGTCCCTGAACATTAAGAATGTGCAGCGCCACATGCCCGGGCTGTGGAAGTTGATATTCGATGGTCGTCTGTGGATTGAATGGATTGGGGTAATTTTGTTTTAAAACAAACTCGTTGGCAGCCGGCGAACCATTCTCATCTCCAACCGAAGTGATGCTCGCCTCCTTCAATAAAAATACCTCGCCCGCTTTTATGGTGATGGCATGATTGCCGGGCGACAGGATTCGACTGGCAAATCCCCCCGCCTCGTCGATGGGGATGAGGTTGGTCCATTCGTGGGAGGTGGTTATGGAAAATGAATAGACCAGCTTGTCGGTTTCTGTCCAGATAAACTGCAGAAGGGCGCCCGTTGCCAGATCCCGGTAAATATAGCCGGAGTTGCCGTTCGCTTCGTCATGGAAATTGCTTTCGCCGACAAACTCCGCTTTGTGTGCATCGATGTTTTCAGCCAGTTTTTTATAGCTGTAATAACTCTTGCGGATGTGGTTGAATTCCGCAGGTGGCTCGCCATTATAGGCGCCGTCGCCGATCAGGCCCATGGAGTTGAATATGGAGCCATCAAAACCGGCAAAACCATGCCACTCCATCAGGTTGTTCCAGAACAGCTTGTCCAGGCCGTTGGCAAAGTTCCATAAATAGCGTTTCACCAGACTGGCGGCCTGTTCGGCTTTTGTTTGAAACGGCGCCCCGGCAGGTTGGTAGCAATAGGTGCCGTTCTCAGCGCTCCAGATTTCCACGTTCTTGTAACTCAGGCTATCCAAAAGTTGGCGATAAGCCGGAAGCGCCTTCATTTTGTAATTGCCGGCCGTATCCCAATGATGGATGTCGATCACATCAAGAGGGACGCCCCGGTCGGCAAGCGCTTGAATGGTCAATTGCAAAAAAGGATCGACAGCATCTGCATTCGTGGGGGCGACGAGGCAGATTTTCGCTTCGGGATCGACGGCGTGGATTGCCGACTCTGATAAGGCCACGATTTCCGCATAATCGTCGGGCGTCAAATTTGCCTCTTTTAATTGGAAGATTTCATTGCCGAATTGCCAGTATTTGACGTGAACAGATTCGTTCAGGTCATTATTGCCATCGCCATTGTAGCGGTCAACGGCAGCCATGATAAAATTTTGCCATTCCGTGGGATGATCCAGCGGATTTCTGAAAGAACCATCCGGCTCCAAACCGAGATGAATACTGCCGAGCCAGTTCACCCCGGCCGGACTGTCATAAACATTTGTAATGACCCCGTCGGGATTGGTGATAATGTTCCAGACATAATTTCCATCCAGGTCGGGATCGATCAATGCCCATATCAACTGCGTGTTGGAACGTGTCCAATGTGTTCCCAGGTTTACAAAATGTCCATCCACCCAATTCCAGTAATCCGAATCAATAAATCCCATCTGACGCATGAACCAACGGTATTCCAGAGCATAGGCGCCAAAAATTCCGAAGCGGGACGATTCAAACGGCAGCTCTGTGATCGTCGGCAAGGATTCAGCTTCCACGAAAACCGGGGTCTCACCCAGAGAGATTGTCACCGTTCCGTTTATTACAGGTAGTGTTGCCGATGCAAAGAAAGCCGGATAGTCATTCTTATTCAAATCAGCGCCACTTTCGGCGTCGGGCACGGCCTGGGTAACTCTGACGGAATCCAGGCTTCCAACTTGTAACGTAACGTCTTTTGTTTCGCCCCCGGAATAGCCCGGCTCGTCGAACCAGTCCCACCAGGCGACGTAAACCGGCTCGCTGGTTTCGACTTTAGTGAATTTGTAGACATGAAAATTGTCCGCTTCCCGGATAGTTTGGATAGCAGCCCAATCCGCTCCCTCCAGTTTGTCTATCAGGAATTTGAAAGTGTAATAGGCGAGTTTTTTATGGGACAAACTGTCAGAGTTCAGCGGATTGTTAATAAGTCCTGTGTTTTCGAAGTAATCGTTGGAGACGCCCATTTCCCCTGTGTGGTGAGTTTCCATCATTTTATACCACATGACTGCTTCGGCACCGTTTGCAATGTAGGATACATAGCGGTGGATTAAATTGCCTGCCTGCACTCTCTCGTCTTGCTGCGGCAGTAACTCACCTTTTTTATTAACGACGTCTTTCCCGCCATATGTGGCTGTCTCCGAAACCCAGATGGGTATATCTCTATCCCATCCCCGGCTCGCCAGTTCATTCCGCACCGAAGCCAGAAATCCGGCAAAGGAATAACCGCCGAGTTCGTTGTACTCGTCAGCGGCGCCATACCAATGCAGGTCGAAGATGTCAAAGCAGGACAACCCCACGGAGTCTGCGTTTGCGGAGAGATAATCGAAAACCGGCACGTAATAATCGAAAAAACCCCGGGCAATCGACACGCCGGCAATGATGACCTTTGCGTTCGGATTGGCCGCCTTCACGGTTTCATAGGCGATCTTGAGCAATTCGCCGTATTTTTCAGGCGTATCGTCCCAGAAATTTCCGTCGACTTCGTTTTCAATCTGGAAGTATTCCACAACCGGCGAACCGGCTGCATCTTCGATGCCGTCGCCGTCATAGCGCTCGACCATTGCTGTGAGAAACTGCTTGTAGGCTTCAATGTTCTTTGGAAAAAGCTGCGACCCTGCAGGCGGCCCCGTAACTCCTTGATCCCACCGGTTGAACGATCTTACCGTGAGTATTATCCTGATATTGGAATCGAAAGTTTTGTTTACCAGTGAATCCAATGGATTCCAGGTATAAACGCCCGGCGCTTGCTCTATCCAATCCCAAACCGGCAGCGGGCCGGAATAGCGAACGGTTTTTATCCCGGCGTCCATTAAAGCATTATCAAAGACGTACCGGTTTTCGCCATGAATCCCGAATGGTGAGATGGCAGCCGGCTGTGACTGTGCGATCTGTAATCCAATGCTTGCAAAATATAACAGCAAGAACAGAAAAATCTGTGAAGTCTTCATTTTCCGGGCTCCCTATTTCAAAAGTAAAAGCTTCTTTGCTTGTACAAAATCCTTTGCGCGCATTTGAAGAAAGTAAATTCCGCCTGCCACTTCTTTTCCGAAACCGTCTTTCCCATCCCATGTTGCAGAATAACCTCCCGCCGGTTGGTTCTCATTGACCAGCACCTGCACTTCCTGTCCCATTGCATTGAGAATGCGCAGCATAACATGGCTGGAAATCGGAATTTGATATTCGATAGTTGTCTGTGGGTTGAAGGGATTTGGATAGTTCTGCTCTAAAATAGATTCCTGCGGAATCTTGTTGTCACCGTCTGTGACAGAGGTCGCAGCGATCGCTTCAACCAGCACCGGTGTTTCATCGATGGCTAACTCAGTTGCAGACACCACCACATCATCGGGGTAAATCGGCGCCCGGTTCGAATCCAGTTCGATGACGAAATGCTGCACACGTACTTTTGCGGTTGCAACGAAGGGCGTCAAATCCACGATCACGTTTTGCCTGCGCCGCAGCACTTCCTGCTCATCGACCTCAAACTGATTTTCATGCCAGAGCAGAAAAAAATTTTCTCCCTGCCGGCTCACCTGGCAAGCGTAAACATCCGCTCCGAGGTCAAGAATCCGCACCGGGCGGTCAGCGCCGAGCAGGGCGTCAATCAATTGTTTGGCTGCGTAATAAACCGGTTTGCGCGCTTTGTGTATGCTGTTGGTTGCCTCCATTATCCATGAATCGAGCAAACCGGCGTCCTGCCAAAACATTCGCTCATGCACCACCGGCCCCCAGGCCGGCTGCAGGGAGATTGCTTGCTGGCCGGAAGCAAGTGCAAGAATGAGCTTGCGCAGGCTCTGCCGCACTTCATCAGCGTGATAAAGCCTGCGGTTGGCAGCGTGCCGTGGACGTGAATCATCTGTCAGGCTCTCGGCAAATCCCTCGGCATAACGCCGCGGCAGGAGGCGAATACCGCCGTCGTTGTTGCGCGGCCAGGCGGTGGTGCGGGCGTCACCAACCATGATGGGCTTGCTGTAGCCGTTTTTCGCCATCTCCGCTTGCAGCCAGCGGGTAAAAGGGAAAAGGCCGGTATAATGATCACTATAATTGATGGCAAAAAGATCAAAATGGTCTTGCCCCAGCCGCAAGCTGGTTGCGATGAAATCCAGATAATCCCGCCGCCTCGTTTGCAGGGCTGTCTCGTCTGGATCATCATCAAAGATTCCACCCGGGTTCGACTTTCCCCGAACCACCAGGATATTCGGATCAGCGCTCTTTGCAGCGCGGTACATGGTTGCCAGCATGCGGTCGTAATTTTCCGGCGTGCCGCCGTTTTCAACGAAATGGCCGGGCGCATCCGGCTCGTCGCCCAACTGCAGATACCTGATGGCGGCGCGGGAGATACCGGGGGCGTCATCTACGCCATCAGCGTCGTAGCGTTCCACCAGGTTGAAAATGAAATCGCCATAAGCCTGGTATGCGGTCATGCCCCACTGCGTTGTGTCGCTGTCGGCGTCTTCCCTGGGCGGGCTCATATCGCAACAGATCTCATCCATTTCACTTGCTGGAACCACGGTGGCCCAGTCGCTGCGAATAAGAATATTCATGTCGAAAACCCGGCCCGAGGCCACCCCGAGCTGCATGAGTTCATCGAGTCGCGCCCAGTTGTACTGGTGCACGCCGTGTACGGGTGGATTGGGTTCAATCATCTCCCAGCCGACGCCAAAACCAAGCAATCCGAATTGAACACTGTCTTCATCGAGAAGATTGAAAAACTCCTGCCAGAGCGCGGGATCATAGGTCCAAAAATCAACTCCGAAAAAATCACGCGTCACCGATTGGTTTTGCGCGGTGAGACTTCCTGTGAGTGTATAAAAACAGACCAGGGTAAAAAAAAGTATTCTTCTCTTCCTTTTCATTTTTCGTATTTTCCTTTTTATTCGAGATTTAAACCGGGTGAACAGGAACCTGAATTGAGCGACTTCACAGAGGTCTGTTGGTTTTGGCAATTTCTGCACCACCGCCATAAAAGGACTTATGCAGGGCTCAACGCAGGGCCGCCTCCTCAGTTATTCTGAGTATTTGGGGGGCTAAAAATTTCTTCAGAAAAAATACGGGAAGGCCTGCTTGCAGCAGGATATACGGCGGGAGTTTGTACTGCCCGGTGCAGGGGGGCTGTACCAGACAGTACATTCATTGACCTGGAAGTAAAAACAGAGGATATGCAGTACGCTGAATGAAAACAGTATTCATGGTCATTGAATACTCTATTTTAAACGTTCAATATTTCAATATTCAAACGCGCAATACTTTTCTCCACCAAAACTGCCTGCCGTTCGCTCGCCTGCATCACCCCGTCAATATCTTTCAAGCCGTTGCCGGTCACCAAAACAACAATGGTTTCATCGGCTTTGATTTCATTATTTTGCGCCATTTTCATCAGACCAGCCATGCCGGTTGCGCCTGCCGGTTCAGCGAGCACACCAGTTTTTCCTGCGAGCTGCGAGATTGCTTTTTTAATCTCATCATCACTCACTGCAATAAACTGTCCGCCGCATTCGCGCACAGCTTTCAGCGCTTTTATCTGATCCCGTGGCACCCCGACGGCGATGCTATCGGCGAAAGTGCTGCTTTCTACGGGTCTGGCTTTATTGGCGCCGACGGCAAAAGCCTGCGCCAAGGGCGACGCTCCTTCGGCCTGCACGCCGATGAGTTTCGGTGTGCGCTCGATGAGTCCAATCCGGTGGAATTCCTTAAATCCTTTCCATAAACTTTGAAAGATGCAGCCGTCGCCCACTGCGACGAAGACGTAGTCGGGAACCTGCCAGTCAAGTTGTTCGCAAATTTCGAACGCGCCGGTTTTTTTTCCCTCACCGAGATAGGGATTGATAGCGGTGCTGCGGTTATACCAACCCCATTTTTCCGCCGCAGCGCAGCAAAGATCGAAGGCATCGTCATATGTGCCCTGCACCCGCAGAACTTTGGCGCCGAAAAGCAGAAGCTGGGTCAACTTGGCCTTTGGTGCATCGTGGGGCACGAAAATGATGGTTTCGAGCCCGGCCACAGCGGTGAATGCAGCGAGCGAAGAGGCGGCATTGCCGGTGGAAGCCGCGGTAATGGTTTTCGCTTTTTTCTCCAGTGCCTTCACGACTGCCACAGAACTGGCGCGGTCTTTATACGAAGCCGAGGGATTGCGGCCGTCGTCTTTGATCCATAGTTTTTTAATACCGAGCTGTGCAGCCATCTTTTCATTTTGATAAACAGGCGTCCACCCCACAGCGAGAGGCTGGATAAATTGCTTGCAGCTCACCGGCAGCATGGGCAAGTAACGCCAGTGGGAAAAATCGCGATTGCGCTGCAAGGCCTCCCGGGTTAATTCTTCTGCGATGCGATCATAATCGTACAAAACTTCCAGCGTGCCGCGCATAGGGCCACACGCGGGGCAGGTATAATCGAGTTCCTGCGAATTGTATTCTTTTGCGCAGGTGATGCATTTGAGTGATGTTACAGGCGGTATATTGTTCGTCATGATAAGCCTGTTGTTTTTATTGTTTTTTTAAATTCTATCAATTGCAGACGACAGTGTTTTCCCGGCAAAACTATATTTTCTCAATTCTGGCAATGTCCTCTTCCTTGCCCAGAACGACCAGAATATCGCTATCTTTCAGCACGTGTGAACCACTGGGGATCATGATGGTATTCTCGGGCACAATTTCTTTAATCATAACAATTTGCACATTATATTTAACCCGAATATTGATTTCCGACAACGTTTTACCCAGCCATTCCCGCGGCGGCGCCAGTTCGAGCATACCGTATTCATTGCCCATGGGAAAATAATCGAGCAAATTACTGCGAAGCAGAATATGAGCGTAGGTTTGGGCAATATCGCGTTCCGGAAAAATGATGTCCGACACACCGAGGATGGTTAATATTTTTGCCTGATCGACGGTGGTTGCCTTGGCAAAAATTTCCTTCGCCCCCAGTTCGCGCAAATAAAGTGTGATGAGCACGCTTTGTTCGATATCATCACCCACCGATATGACGACAGCATCAAAATCATTGATTTGTAAACTCTTCAAAGTCTCTTTTTCTTTCGCGTCTGCCACCACAGCTTTTTTGACAAACGATTTTACTTTTTCAATTTTATCCTCATCATTATCGATGGCCATGATATCGATGCCTTTTTCAGACAGATATTTGCATAAATAATGGCCGAAACTGCTGAGGCCGATGACGGCAATATTTTTTCTCATTAAATTTTCTCCAAAAACTTAACCCACCAATACCTTCTCTTGAGCAAATTTATAATAGACCTTCTGTTTGCGTCCGACGCTCATAACCAGCGTGAGCGGCCCCAGCCGACCGATGAACATCAGCACGATGACGATAAGGCGGCCGGCCGCCGACAGTGCCGGTGTCAGCCCGACGGAGAGCCCCACAGTAGCGAATGCTGAAGTCGATTCGAACAATAATTCTAAAAACATACCCCGGCTTTCAGGATGGGAAACACCTGAAAGTTCGGTGATCAATAGCAGCATGGTGCCGAGAATGATCAGCACCATCGAAAAGCTCATAAGTGAAATCGCTTTGGAAACCGTCTCAGCCGGGATTCTTCGATAAAACAGATTGACATCTTGCTGGTTGCGAAAACGTGTTTTTAAAAATGCAACCAATACAGCCGCAGTCGTCACCTTGATCCCGCCGCCGCAGGATGCCGGGGAAGCGCCGATAAACATCAGCAACATCAGGACGAAAAGACTGGGATTGGTCATCGAACCGAGTTCCAACGTATTAAACCCTGCTGTGCGAGCCGTCACCGATTGAAAAAATGCTGTTAATAGTTTCGTTCCCCAGGATAAATCTTTCAGCGAATTATGAAGTTCAAGAAAAAAGATCAGAAGCATTCCTGTGCCAATTAAAAAAACATTGACGAACAGGACCAGCTTTGAATGGAAAGTAAGTTTACCGACATTGAAATTTCTTAGCCGGGGAAATTCGTAAATGACGATAAAGCCGAATCCACCGAGAATGATGAGGGTGCAAATCGTAAAATTGACGACAAGGTCACCCTGATAACCGCTAAAGCTGTCTGAATAAAGCGCAAATCCGGCATTACAAAATGCCGAGACCGCATGGAAGATACCGTAGCATAAAGCCTGTGTAAATGGCATGTCAGTTAGAAAACGTAATGTCAAGATCAAACTGCCGATCCCTTCGATGATCAGTGTTGAAAAAAACACAGCTTTTAGCAGATATTTTATATTGGGAATGGGTCCCTGGCTCAAAGTTTCATACAAGAGGTCTTTGCTGCCCAGAGATAATCGTCCTTCGAGAACATATAAAAATGCTGTGGAAAAGGTGATAATTCCCAAACCACCGAGCTGGATCATGGTCAAAATAAGAAGCTGGCCGAAAAGAGTGAACCTGGCGCCAGTGTCGACGACAGCCAATCCTGTAACGCACGTTGCCGATGTTGCGGTAAATAAAGCATCGATGAAACCCAACGGGCTGCCTTTTGTGGCCTGCGGCAACATGAGCAGCAATGCACCGGCAAAAATGAATACCCCGAAGCTCATGACCAAAAGACGTTCCATCGTAAACTGCAGAGGATTTCGAATAATTTTGCGTTTTAAATTTGATATGAGTTTTATTATTAACATGCTTCTGATGTCTGCTGATGTATCATATTTCCGAACCGGGCTCTGGATGATAAATAAAATAATGATCCATGATGAGTATCTATGGCAATTTAGCCTGCTTTTAGTGTCATTAAGTTAAGAGAATTTTTCACCGCCCATCCCGTGCTGAAGCACAGGGCTAACCCCCCAAAACCCTGCTAAAGCAGGTTGAAAATTCCTGTACAATGCTTAATCTCCATTATTAAATCTAAACTACGCTCGTATGTTTGCCACGGATTTATGCTGATTGCACACGGATATTTTCAAAATCAGTGTTTATCCGTGCATATCAGTGGTTTATAAAAATGATCGCTAAAATATGGACAACACGATCAACTTTCTCTGTTTGATAAGCTACTTCCGCAACATCGGCAACCGCATCCGCCGCACCCCGTCAAACTGATACAACGCATTGGCCACCGCAGCAGCGGTCGGCACCAGCCCGATTTCACCGACGCCTTTGGCGCCGTAGGGGCCGTGCGGGTCGTGCATTTCCACACCGATGACTTCGATTTCCGGGGTTTCTTTGGCGCGCAGGATGCCGCATTTGCGCAGACGGGTGCTTTTTGGCACACCGTTTTCCAACTCCAGAGCTTCGGTGAGCGCGTAACCCAGCCCCATGTGCACCGCCCCCTGAATCTGCCCTTCGAATAAGTTGGGATTGATAATTTTCCCGGCGTCGTGGGCGGCGATGACTTTTTCGATCCGCCCGTTTTCATCCAAAATGACTACTTGCGTAGCGTAACTGTAGGAATAGTGGGTAATGATCTCATCGACATCGGCGCCGGGTTTGGTGGTCCAGTCGCATACCCATTCACCGTGATAGGTTTTGCCGACAAGTTTTTCCAACGCATTAGCCGCCAGGTCTTTCTTTAATTTTTCTGCCGCATCGATAACCGCGTTGCCGATGAGCGACGTCGCGCGGGAAGCAGTGGTCATTCCCGCTTCAGCGCCGGACGCTGTTTCGACTTTTACCTCAACAATCGATGGATCGATGCCCGTGACTTGTGACAAAAACTGGATGGCCATGGTATGTACGCCCTGCCCCATCTCGGTCCAGCCGTGGTGCAGAATAATGTGGTCAGGCGTTTTGATTTCGATTTTAACCTTGCTCTCGTCAGGCATGCCGTTGCCGATGCCGGTATTTTTCAACCCGCAAGCGAGGCCGGCATATCGCGCTTTTTCAAATTGTTCTTTCACTGCCAGCAAAGTCTCCCGGGCGCCGCAGCCGCCGGTGATAATTTGCCCGGTAGAGGTGGCGTCCCCTTCTTTGAGTGCATTGTCGTAGCGGAACTGCCAGCGGTCAAAACCGCCCTGCTCGCATAAATCATCGATGCAGCTTTCCAGTGCGAAAGCCACCTGATTGACGCCAAAACCACGCATAGCGCCGCAGGGCAGGTTGTTGGTGTACACCGCTTTGCTGTCGATTTCCACCGCCGGAATGAAGTAGGCGCCGGTTGCATGTCCAGCCGCTCGCTCCAACACTTTCATGCCCACCGAAGCGTAGGCCCCGGTATCGCCGATGATGTCCGCCTTGAGCGCCGTCATTTTGCCATTGGCGTCGCAGCCGAGTGTGTAGTGCATCTCGATGGGATGGCGCTTGGGATGCATGCGAATGGATTCGTCGCGGGTCAGTTCAAATTTCACCGGTTTTTGCAAAATGTGAGCGGCGAGCGCAGCATGGCCTTGCACCGTGAGGTCTTCCTTGCCGCCAAAACCACCGCCGTTGGGCACCAGCGTTACCAGCACCTCGTCTTCTTTTTTATCTAAAATACGGGTTATGGATTTCCGGTCTTCGTAAACGCCCTGCCCCTGCGAGTAAACCTGCAACCGCCCGTTTTCCGGCAAAGCGATGCAGCATTCCGGTTCCATAAAAGCGTGTTCGATCATCTGTGTGTTGTAAGCGCCTGTGGAAATAAAAGCCGCGTTTTTCAGCGCTTTTTCCACTTCACCCCGTTTGATAGTGGTACGGGAGAGCAAATTGCCTTTGGCATGGATGTACGGCGCTTCATCGGTCAAAGCGAAGTGGGCGTCAGTGATGGGGGTGAGAATTTCGTATTCAACTTTGATGAGCGCCACAGCTTCACGGGCGATATCTTTATTTTCCGCCACCACACAAGCCAGCGCATCACCGATATAGCGCGTTTCTTCGCCCACGGCTACCAGCAGCGGCCAATCCTGCTCGATAAGCCCAGTGAAGCGCTCACCGGGGATGTCCTCGGCGGTGAAAATGTGCACGACGCCGGTCAGAGATTTGGCTTTTTCCAAATTGATGGCAACAATTTTTGCCCGTGGGTGGTCGCTGAATTTCAGGGCCCCGTGCAGCATGCCTTCGAAAAACATATCAACGACAAAGGGACGCTGGCCGAGAGCCAGCTTGCGGGCGTCATATTTGGGTTCACGCTCACCGACGCCGCCGGAGGAAAGCAATTCTGCCACAGGTTTATTTTCCCGCAGGGATTCAGCCGCCATGAGGATGGCGTCTTCGATTTTTTTATACCCGGTGCAGCGGCAGAGATTGGGCGTCAGCGCTTTGCGGATATCCTGCAGGTCCGGATCGGGATTGGCATCGATGATCGCTTTGGCGCGCATGAGGAAACCCGGCGTGCAAAAACCGCACTGCACCCCGCCCGCCGCGACGAAAGCATCGGCGAGCGCATCTTTAGTTTTTTGCTCCAGCCCTTCGATGGTGCGCACATCACCACCGGCGACTTTCTCCATTTTGATCGCGCAGGCGAGGATGGCTTTGCCGTTGAGCTCGATGGTGCAGCAGCCGCACGAGGCCTGGGGCGCACAGCCATTTTTTAATGATGTAATTTTTTCATGTTCTCGCAAGTATTTGAGCAACGAGAGATCAGGCGCGCTGCTGTATTCTTTTTTCTGTCCGTTGAGTGTGAAGTGCATGAGGTTTTCTTTCTGGTTAAATTTCTTTTAGAATAAGATAAATAACAATCTTTCAGTGATCAATGAATTACTTCAATTCTTTTTAAAACTTGTTCCGCCTCACACGAAATGGTATATTCATAACTTAGCACCTTGACATATATTTCTACGGATTATTAGTTTACTCCACCTTCGGAGGATAGGATAATCCGGGGACGGAACCTGAGCGCCGAAGGTGCGATATACGGCATATTTTCATCCCCCAGCCGGCATTTTTTATGATGCCGGTATCGCTTTATGCGATAAATCCTGAGGGTGGGGGGCAAAGCCCCCGCATTTATTTGCTCTTTCTCATTGCGTTCACAGTAACTTTTGCGATTTTTCGCACGTCTGATTTG
>JAJRYV010000100.1 GCA_024275575.1 bacterium | reverse complement strand
TGGTCTTGTCGCTCATATTGCGCAAGCGTAAATTCTCAAACATACGATCTTTTAATGCTCCCATGATAGATTCGCCTTTGGTTTTTGTGAGAGGGAAGCAAAGGTAGTACCTATCAACGACCTGGGAAAGAGTTTTGTCAAAGAACTAAAACTACCGCGAAGCGGTTTCGTTCAACGCGCAATTCTAGGGATTAATTTTACGGAAAACTATCGTCATTTTATGGATAAAGTTGCATTTCACATCTACAACAAAGCCGGTGAAAATGCCCGCATTGTCGGTGAAATTGAGAATAAACTCGGTGATCGCAAAAAACATGCAGATTACGAATGGCGGCAAGAATGGCAGGATTTTTTTTATACCGGGCGTGAGTTCGACAGGCAGGTTTTTATCGACGAATTTTTCAAAGTCATGCGTGCATTTCAAGATTCTCTCGGTTTGGCTGTGGTTGATTAATCGTAATATACCTTTGTTCAACGGCTCTTGATATCTTAAATTCATGAACGGTGGCAGACTTGAAAAAGGCCGGCACGCGTTGAACTGAGATGGAAAAAATGATGTGACGGAATCTGTTGTAACCGGTGTTTGTTCTTATCGATTAAAGACCAATTTTGAATTTTCCGGAACGTATAAAATACTTTACCTGAAATAAGGCCGCAAACCGTCACATCAGTAATACCGTTTTGAAACAACATAAAATATTGAAACATGCACGTCTCTCCACTACTGGATTTTCAAAAGTTACAACCTCCTTTTTTTTTCTTTCCTCACCGATTATGCCAAAGTGAAACATTAGTTTTTCTTTTATGATGAGCTTGAAAATGAGCTTTCTGTAACCAGTTAACTTATTAATTATCCTGGATTTATTGTTTTGTAATTTAACTTCTTTGCAATTCTGGCATTCACTTTGCGAAAGTGGAATCGATTTTTAAATAAGCTGGAAACAAGAATGAGCCGGGATAGGCAACTCATGAAATTAGCTGATTTTTGCAGAGACAAGCGCGTGAGAAAAATGATTAGGATTATATTGACTGATGTAAAATGGCTCATTCTTTTTCTCGCTTTTTCTATCAAACCGGTATTTTCTCAAACGTTTATTTTAAAGAAAGGAGTTTTATTAAAATCATTTTCTGTAACAACAGACCGGCACACCCTCACTAAATCGGATGAACAGCGGAAAATTTCAGGTAATGACGCACCATTTGAAGTGAAGAATGTGCAGCGGACTGTAAAAAATAATCGTATTTATGTCAACTTTCAAATCGTTAACAACTCGAAGAAAAATTTTAAAAGATTAAACTGTATAATCCGGTTATCCTCAGATGTGAACATCTCAATTGAGGATAAAATAGCCGCCATCATCCCTTTTCAGCTTGGTGCCGGTCGCGCGCGAAAGATACAGGCAAGTTTCACCATCCCGGGTGGGAAATCCGAAGATTTTTTTATCGGCTACATTATCAGTGAAAAACAGCCTGTTTTTTCTGCGACCAATAACCGAAATTCTGCACCTGCCGGGGCTCACATCAGGCTGAACCAGACCAGCCTGATAATTAACCAATAAGATTGAATCACTTTAGAGATGGGAGTAATCTGCCGGTGAAAAAGAATGATTTCGTTTTTGCAGCTTTGTTACTCGCATTGCCTCTTTTTGCGTTCGCGGACACCCCGATGCCGGGCATTAAAATGCCGGATAATATACGCAATCTGCTCAGCCGCATGGAGGAAACTTCACGCGATGGAAATGTTGCGCGTATTATCCAGCAAAGGAAAGCGGCGATTTTATCAGCCAAATCCGGCAAAGGGCATTCTGTTTTAAACGCTTCAGCGATGGCTGTGCCTCTTCTGATTGGAACTTATTCCAATTCGAGTAATTCATATACGCTTAATAAATTTCAAAACCAGATTTTCTCCAATAATCCAACTGGAACAATGGTGGATTATTACAATGAAATATCCTATGGCCAGTTTCAATTGAGTGGTCAAACTCATGGCTGGTATACCGCACCACAAACGCGGGCTTTTTATGTCGGTAGCCAGTCCGGATTGACCGGCGGCGGTGCCCGCTTTGCCCTCGATCTCGTTAAAGCCGCTGATGCCACTGTCGATTTCAGCCGGTTCGACAGTGACAATGACGGTTACGTCGATGTCGTGATGATTGTGCATACGGGGCCCGGCGCCGAAACTCAGCCTGCCAATGTACGCGATAATATCTGGTCGCATCGTTGGAATTTCTCTTCTGCCCGCTATTTTTATCCGGCTATCATGCCGCAGGGAGTTTACACGACTAACGATCCCCGCCCCGGTTTTCCAGGGCAATTTATAAAAATTAACGATTACATCATTCAACCGGAGTTGAAATCATATTACAATAACGGCCTGATTGATATCGGGGTTTTCTGTCATGAATTCGGCCATGCTCTGGGATTGCCGGATTTGTATGATACGGATTATTCCTCTGCCGGAATCGGTAACTGGTGCCTGATGGCCTCCGGTTCTTATGGCAGTGACGGTGCCCACCCGCAAACACCGGCGCATATGAGTGCATGGTGCAAGGAAGAGCTCGGCTGGGTCGTGCCGACGACCGTGACCGAAGACCTGTACGGCGTCGAAATTCCCAACAGCGAGGAGTATTCCGGCGCTGTATATAAGCTCTGGAAAAACGGTACGCCAACGACTGAATATTTTCTGATTGAGAACAGGCAGAGAGTGGGTTTCGACGTCAATATTTACAACCCCGGGTTGCTCATATGGCATATCGATAAGAATACGATCGCCGCTAAAATGAGCTCCAATAAAGTTAATAGTGATGAGAATCATAAAGGCGTAGACCTGGAGGAAGCCGATGGAAACAATGATCTTGACAATTACAGCAATCGTGGTGATGGTGGTGACATATATCCGGGCAATGCGAATAATGCCACGTTTTCGGCAGCGACAAATCCAAACAGTAAAGATTACGCAAACTCGGCGACCGGTGTCGCGATAACTAATATCTCGCTTTCAGGGCAATTTGTCATTGCCGATTTATTGATTGGTGTTGCCGCTCCGCAAAGCGATGGCCAGCTCATGGTTTATAACGATGGCGCCGATCCGCTTGTCGTCAATAATATCATCGCCGATCAAACCTGGCTCACAGCTTCCCCAAATTCGTTTACCGTAGCGCCGGGTTCAAGCCGGAAAATCGCTATTACAATCGACTGGACTCAAGTTGCCGGACAAATAACTGGTGCCTTGAGTTTTTCTTCAAATGATCAGGTGCAGCCGCTGTTGAATGCAACGGTTACAGCAGTGCCTAACGGAAGTGGTAATTATGTTTTGACGGTCAGTATCGATACGATCGAGGTGAATGCCGCCGGAGGTTTGGCTTCCTTCGATGTTTTAAATGCTGGAACTGGAACCTTAAACTGGAGCTCGATAGCGGACGATGCCTGGCTTGCAATCACCCAGGGACATGGCGGACAAAATCTGGGTACGGTGCAGGTCGCTTCGGCAGGAAACACCGGCACACAATCCCGCATTGGTTCAGTAACGGTTAGTGTAAATGGGAAGCCGGCAGACCAGAAAAAAGTGACTTTTGTGCAAGCTGGTATTCAGGCAACTTGTGCTGCTACATGGGATGCCTCGCTGCTGCTGCAAGCCGGAGGCAGCACGACCACACTCAGTTTTGGCCAGGGGGTAAATACATCTTCCGGTATCGACAGCACTTGCGGCGAAAATGAAATGCCGCCGATGCCGCCTTCGGAAATATTTGATGTACGCTTTCAAATTACCGGCAGCCAGGGCTCACTCGCAGACTATCGCAACGATGCAGAGGTTGAACCTGTCTGGACGATCAAGCTGCAGCCGGGCAGCAACAACAGCTCCATCGTTTTTACATGGAACAACGCTACTTTGCCGGTAGGCAGTTTTAAGCTGCTCGATGGTTTCGGCGGCGCGATCACCAATGTCGATATGAAAGCAGTGAATAGCTACATCCTGACAAATACGAATGTGACAACCCTGTTCATCAAATATACCGCTGAAGTGACGGAAACCGTGACGGTTGCGGCCGGCTGGAATCTCGTCTCCGTGCCTTTGTCCGCCGGAAATATGCATGTGTCATCAGTCTTCCCCAATGCCGGAGCCGCTTCGGCATATGCCTTTGCCAATGGTTTTGTCGCTGTTGATACATTGAAAACAGGGCAGGGTTATTGGCTAAAAAGTACCGCCGGTTCTTCAAACTTGGTGCATGGTTACCAGGTTACGGTGCAAAATATTCCGCTCAAAACCGGCTGGAATCTGATCGGCCCCTTTGCCGATAATGTCGCTCTAACCTCCATTTCCAGCTCGCCGCTTGATTTGATCGAATCTGATTTTTTTGGTTTCAATAAAGGTTATTTTAAGGCGGCTTTTCTGGAAACCAGTAAGGGCTACTGGGTACGTGCAAAACAGAATGGTCTGCTGATCATTACGCCTGTAGCAGGCAAAATCGCAGGCAGACATTCCGGCCCGGCATCGAGTAGTACGACATTCATCGAGGTTACTGACGCAACAGGGCTGAGCCGGAAATTGTATTTTGCCTCAAATGCCGTTGTCGCAGCAGCCTCCGATTTGCCGCCTCTGCCACCACAAGACGTCGCTGATATCCGATTTGCAAACAATAAAGAGGTCACTGCCATCGATGGACAAACAGCAGTTTTGAAAATGCGTTCATTGAAGTTTCCGGTCAAAATTGAACTGGTGGGAGAAGGTATCGATTTGCAGATCAGCAACCCCTTTGAAAAAGATTTTGCGGTGAATTTATCACAACAGGACCCGGTTGTGGTTTTGCATAATCCGCTCGAATCTTTGTTGTTAACCGCTGTGAAGAAGAGTGTCATTCCTGAGAAATTCAGTTTGGCACAAAATTATCCGAATCCTTTTAATCCGGAGACGAAAATTGATTTTTCGATTCCCAATAAAACACACGTAAGTTTGATGATTTTCAACACAATAGGTCAAAAGCAACATGTGCTGTTAAACAAAGAGCTGGAGGCTGGAAAGCATTCGATTCGTTTCGATGCCGGCAATCTTAGCTCAGGCTTGTATTTTTATGAATTGCGTACAAGTAAACGGCGGCAGGTTCGCAAGATGATTTTGACAAAATAAAACGCGACGATTAAGGAATCCACATTCAGATACACCGGTAGACGGAGGGCAGAGATGCCCTCCGTTTTTTTAAGAGAACGGAGACAGAGAATGAAGCGTTTTTTTTGCATGGCAACACTTTTTGCCAGCTTTCTTCTGCAATGTAAAGCACAAACAGCCGCAATCGAATTAGGCCTCACAGTGTCGAACAGCCAGGGCAAAAGCCGACAAATCGTTTTCGGACTCGATCCGGCAGCGACCGCAAATATCGACACCGCGTTGGGTGAGAATGAATTGCCGCCACTGCCGCCACAAGGTATTTTCGATGCCCGTTTTATCAGTTCGGAATTGCCGCAAGTCGATCTCGGCCAGGGCAGTTATCGCGATCTGCGACAGGGAGATGTCTCTTTTTCCGGTACTATCGAGTACGAGTTGCACTATCAAACTGCTTCAAGGGATTCCATTCTCATCCACTGGGATTTGCCGGACAGCATTACCGGCGCCGTTGAAGATGTGTTTGGCGGTTCAGTCATTCAAAAACAGATCACCGGTCAGGGGCAGTTGGTGATCGACAATCCCTCAATCATCGACAAATTAAAACTCATCGTTGAATATAAAGCGCTGCCATTGACACCGGCGCAACCTGAACTCCTCCAACCTGCGGTAGAAGCTGGCGATGTCGAGCTTTTTCCGCAGCTTATTTGGGGAAAGGCCGAATTTGCAGAAACGTACAATGTGCAATGCTATTTGGTGCAGGATAGTTTGCAGGAAATACTTAGTCAAACCGGCATTATTGACACCGTTGTAACTTTGCCCCAGCTTCAACCGCAGATGACTTATGAGTGGCGGGTGCAATCAGAAAATATGGTGTTGAAAAGTGACTGGAGTGTGCGGCGATTTATTACGGCGGGAGCTGTGCCGCAATCACCGGAAACTCCTGTCGCACTCAATCCGGCTGCTGGTGAAAATGATGTCTCGCTATCGCCGCAGCTCGTATGGAAAAGCCAAAAAAATACTGAGACTTTTGACTTGCAGGTTTATTTTGCCGGGTCGTTTTCGCAGCTTGTTTTTGATAAAGATGCGATAAGTGATACGGTTTTTGAAATTACCGGACTGCAATCGGGAGCGCTTTACTTTTGGCGTCTGCGGGCGGTGAATGCTGCCGGGAAGAGTGAATGGTCTGATTTGATTCAGTTCAAAACCAGCAGAGTGAATTCTGTTGGGGGAAAATTTGCCGGGCATGAACTCAGGCTCTATCGCAATTACCCCAATCCATTTAATCCTTCAACAAGGATTGAATTTTCTCTCGATAAGGCGCGTTTTGTCTCGTTGAAAATTTACGATCTTCGCGGCCGGCTCATCACAACCCTAGTTGATGACTTTTTGATGCCCGGGGAATATGATGCAATATGGCAGGCCGGCGAATTAGCTTCCGGGAAGTATTTTGCCATTTTTCAGGCAGACAATTTCCGTTTTTCTCAGTCGTTAACCCTTTTAAAATAAATGCTGATTTATTATGGCCTTCCCGGTGGGACTGGAAGGCCTTCTCCTGCCTTGCTGCGCGATCGGCTGTTTCGGCTGGTGAGATAATAAAGAACACCTATGGTGGCTGCGCTGCCACCGCCCCAATAATACCATTTTTTCCGATCATCATTAAAATTGACTGAAAGCATCTTGTCTTGCGAAAAAGATATTTTTTTGAACACTTCACTATAACCTTCAAGTGTAAAACGAAAGTTATAGACCGTTTCCGAAGTCAGTTTTACTCTCCTGGGTGCAACGCCGATCGGTGCATCGTTAATATAAATCTGTGCACCGGCTGGTGTCGATTCAACGAGCACGGTTATCTCCCGGTGCAAAACCGTATGATATTCCCGCATCTGACCATTTTGGATGGTCACCACGCCTCGTGTGGGTTTACAGGGTGGTTTCGTCACCAGCAAAGCATATTCCCCGGGTTTGAGATAGCCGATTCGCAGTGGCGTGCAGCCGATCATTTCATCGTTTAAAAACACCGTGCCGGAGTCTGGAACAGTGGTTAGTACGAGCACACCGGTGGAGTCATTCGGCTGGATTTTCCTATTTGGACCGATATCCAAAGAGGCGATAATTTCTGCTATAGCCTGCATATTTGCAGAATCACCGGTGGCAAAACTTTTCGTCAAACCTGTTCGTGCTTCATTTTTTTTCAAATCATGAATAAACAAACGAATCCCGCAAAGCGAATCCTGTTGTGCCATCAATCCGAATATGACGCGAGATGCCTGTAGCTTTTTACCGATTTTTCGTGCTTGCTTCAGGTCTGCAACGCGAAAGGCATCAGCGTTGGAATCCTGCAAGGAAACCGCCATTTCCTCTAAGGATAAAACCGACCAACCTGCCGCTTTAGCAGATTCCCGGCGCAGCATGTCGATAAACCTATCTGCTTGCGCTTTGCCTAAATTGCCGCGGACGGCAAAGTTGAGAATTGCGATTTTGGGCATCTGCGGCCTCATTTGTCCGCTTAAAATGCCCGGCATGATTGCCAATAAAATCAAACTTACTTGTAATTTTAGTAATTTCATTGTATTACTGTCCCGGATTCAAGGTGATTCCCTGGGGTGAGCTGAAACCATAAACAGTGAAGATTTTCGTGCCGTTGGCTTGACATTTCACCACACGGTCGTTCTCTGTATCCGCTACCCAGAGATTGCCGTCGTTCGGGTCGACGGCGATGGCATGCGGCAGTAAAAAACCGGTCACTTCGGAAATGATACCGTTTTTATTGATTTTCACAATACGACCGTTACCCGTATCTGCAATCCATGCTGTACGGGTCGTGTTGTCGATGGCTACCGACTTTGGCAAGCGCAAGCCTGATACGCCGATGCTATAGAGCAGGTTCTCTTTGATGGTGATTACCGACTCCAGAAAATTATCGACGATCCATACTTCCTGTGTGTGCAGGCCGACGTCGATGGCGATAGGGGCGTCAAAACCGCTAAAAATTGTATGAAATCCTGTTTCTTTGCTGATATCATATTCCGTTGGTGTGTTTGTCTCGAGCAGGACGACTTCATGGTTGCCGGTATTTGCAATGTAAATGCCGCCGGTTCGCTGGTCGAGACCGACTGCCGATGGATGATTGAAACCATAAAACCGCCGGACTAAATTCTGACCGTCATTGGAAATTTCACTAACACGATTGGAATCTGTTTCCACAACCCAGACATTACCGTCGACCTGCATAACGCTGAGATCCGCCGGTCCGCCGAGATCGGTGTAAACCGCTTTATTTTCTCCTTCTAACGAAAGCCGTGTGAGTGTATGCGCAGCGAAATCAAGAATCCACGCCGAGCGACGAATTGCATCGATTTTTATTTTATTGGGTGCAACAAAGCCTGTATTTGTTAGCAGAATTTCACCATCAGCCGCTAATTTGAGCACACGATTATTCCCGGTATCGGCAATCCAGGCAGAACCGGCCTCACGGAAAACCACCACCGAAGCGGTGTCATAATCTGTACCACCGAATGAATCTGAAACTTGCAGAAAAATTTGACAATGTGCCGGCTCCTGTGGTGCCAGCCAGATCAGCGAATCGCTCAATATTTTTTGAATTTTCCCAGCGCTCACCGACCAATTATAGGTGAGAGCATGGGCATCAGAATCCATTGCTGCGGCTTTGAAATGCCCGAGATTTCCCAAGACGACAGCCGATTTTTCAGGACTTATTGATGAGATAACTGGAGCGCGGTTGCCCACTGAAATATGCAGTGAATCCCAACCAGACTGCTTTTGGGAGTCGATCCCCTCCGCTGTGATCTTGTAAATTCCCGGCGTTTTCGACGCCTGCCAGATAGCGCCGGTTTTTGTCTGCGAAATGAATGCTCCTCCATCAACCGACCATTTGACTTCGAGGGAATCGATAGCGTCTTCATCGTTTATTTGTAACAGGACAGATATTTGTGCTTCCGGTAAAAATGGAGATGGTTGTTCATTATCTAACTGTAAGACCAATTGTGGCGGCCTGTCTTTCGGGCCAGCAGGATTTTTTTTACATGCAGGCAACGCAACGAAAATTATCAGGATGATAATGAAACCGGTGGAGAACCGCATTCGGTAACTCGTTATTTTTATTTGGGTGACCTTTGACTTAATTATCGGAAAAGGTCACCTTGAGCGTGATTGATTTCCGTATTTGTTGCGATTATTTTTTAACAATTTAATCCCAAAGCGTTTACTATGTCATAACTCCTGTATTTCCAGTAACTGCAAGGGTGCCTACAGCTTAACTTAATGAAATTGATTCTCGATTATTCTCGCAAGGGCGCAGTGGCGCAGAGAAAAACAGATAAGGTTATCAATATTTTAAAAATTGTGAATAATGCGGGCTGGAAGGGAAAACATGCTCTGCTGGTCATACTTTAAAACAATTTTTGTTGGTTTTAACATTTTGGACAACTGGTTATGCTGTTCTGAATTGTAAAAAATCGCAATGATGTCATGCAATCATTTGCATTCCTTAAGAATTATTGTTTTTATTTAACGTATTCTTTCTCTCCTTTGGCTTTCAGCGTAGCACTATCTTTTATGCCATAATCCATCTTTTGCTTTTGAGGAAGCGCTCATGAACAGCTATTTTTCACTACGGTATTTTTTGATCATCCTGTTTTTCCCGGTTTTTTTAACTGCCCAAAATGGCACCCAATGGCGGGTGCATGACCTGAACAGGCCTCAACCTCAGGTCATCTCTCCGCCGGTACAATATCTCCCCATCCTGCCGCCATCTGATGCTGTTGTTTTGTTTTCCGGTAAAGAAAGTATTAATAACTGGCAGGGCATGGACGGGAAACCGACAAAATGGATCAGCCAAGATGATTATTTTGAATGTGTTAAAGGTAGTGGTTACATTCAAACAAAACAGTGCTTTGGTGATGTCCAGCTGCATATCGAATGGGCAACCCCGGCGCCACCGAAAGGGGAATCTCAGGGCAGGGGGAACAGCGGCGTTTTCCTCATGCGTCGCTATGAAGTGCAAGTGCTGGATTGTTATAATAACAAAACCTATCCGGACGGTCAGGCCGGCGCAATTTATGGACAGTATCCTCCGCAGGTGAACGCTTCCCGGCCTGCCGGAGAATGGCAATCTTATGATATTATTTTTCACCGGCCACGTTTCAATAATTTGGGTCAGGTCGTGCAAAAGGCGCGTATGACTGTATTTCACAATGGCGTTTTAGTGCAGGATAATGCCACGCTATGGGGAGGGACGGATTGGCTGAAATATCGAGAATATTCATATCATGCGGACAAACTGCCACTGGCGTTGCAGGACCATGGGAATCCGGTACGCTATCGCAATATCTGGCTTCGTGAACTGGAAAAAATCAGAGAAAAACCGGCAACAGCAGTTCAGGCTAAAATTAAACTTGAAGAGACGGTATTGCAAAAATATGTCGGCACCTACAAGAAAGAAAAAAAAGGTGTGCATAAAATTGAATTGCGAGGAGGCAAACTCTGGTTACTGGCCCATGGCAATCGCCGATTCGAATTATTACCGCAATCAAAAGAATTGTTCAAAGCACGTTTTACCGCCATCGATGTTCGGTTTTCTTTTGCAGATGATGCTTTACCAACGGCACTGTATTACACTTTCACCGGCCATACTGGTAAAGCTGTTCGTGAAAAATAATACAGGTTAACGGGGGGGAATGTTAACATGTTACACAAGAATGTTAATCAATGTAAAATAATTTGTGACCGGGTTGTGTTTTTGTTTGATTTCATGTAGTTTGTTAATGTTTTCAATTCACACTCTTAATAAATCGATTTTTGTTTTATGCTTGTTTAACGTCGCGAGAGAACGAATGGCGATCCGTATAAGCGATATTGCAAAACATGCTCAAGTTTCAACGATGTCGGTTTCCCGATATTTGAACACACCGCAAAAAGTTGCAGAGAAGACCAAATTAAAAATCATTACTGCGATGAAAGAGTTGAATTACCAGCCCGATAAAATCGCCAAATCTATTGCGGCAAATAAGTCCTTCATTATCGGCGTCATCATCCCGGATATAAAAAACCCCTTTTTCAGCAGCTGTATTCATACGATTGAAGGATATATGAATTATCTCAATTTCAATATCCTGCTTTGTAATTCTGAAGAAGACAGCGAAAAGGAAAGCAAATACCTCGATCTATTACTCACCCGCAACGTTGATGGTATCATTATTTTTCCCATTTCCGTCAATTCGGTTATCCGCTTAAAACATACGAAAACCCCATTTGTGCTCGTCGATAGGCGTTTTGCCGATGTGGAGACTGATTATATCACTGTGGATCATTGTTCCGGCGCCGTTGCTGCGATGGAGCATTTAATCAAACTCGGGCATCGTAATATCGCTTTCATCAATGGTCCCGGGGCATTGTTCCCCTATGCCGAACGCTACCGCGGCTATTGCAAAGCGCTCAAACATCACAACATTCCTCTCGATGATGCACTGATTCGTGAATGTGCGCCGATGCAGCACGCCGGATACGACGCCGCTCTTGACTTATTCCAGCAAGGAGATAGACCCACGGCTGTTTTTCTCGGCAATAACTTGATCAGCGTCGGCGCTATCAAAGCGATCTATGATTTAAACCTGAAAATACCCGGTGATATCTCCATCGTTGCTTTTGATCAATTACCGTCAAGCGATATTATTCGGCCAAAAATCACCTGTATCTCCCAGCCTGTTGAATTCATTGCAACAAATGCAGCCATGCTTTTGATCGGTAAAATCGAAAAAACCGGCTATAAAAACGTGCAAAAAGTAACACTCAAACCTGAGTTGATTCACGGCCAATCATGCTGTTCACCTAAAAATCAGAATGCAAACGCTAATATTTTTATATAGCTTTTTGCCGTGAATATAGATGCCGGGATGTGCAATTATTTGTTTTACTCCAATTTAAAAGATGTTCGCAGTCTATTTCACTTTCATTGAGGAATTGTCCAGATGAATTGTCTGAAGCGATTCACCCCCCAAAGTCTTTTCATATTGATACTGATGCTGTGTGTAAAATCTGTTTTCAGTGGGACGACAGGAAAGATATCCGGTACCGTTATAGATAAAGCCTCCGGCACGGTTTTGCCTGGTGTTAACGTGCTGGTGGTTGGAACGAACTTCGGGGCAGCCACAAATCAGGATGGTAAATTTCTGATTATCAATTTGCAGCCGGGAAGATATACATTGCGTATCTCAATGATCGGCTACCGGACGGCAAATATCACCGACCTTCGTGTTTTTTCCGACCGTTCAGTTCAAGTGCATATCGAACTCGATGCAGCGGTTATTGAAGGAGAAGAGGTGACCGTGGTTGCTGAGCGTGAGGCCGTAGAGTTCGACCGTACCAACACAGCATCCTATGTTGGTCAGGAGGAGATCGAGATGCTGCCGGTTTCGACGATGAATGAGATTATTCAGCTGCAGGCTGGTGTTATCGCAGATGCTGGTGGCAATTTACACTTTCGCGGCGGGCGTTCTCGTGAGGTTGCCTATCTCATCGATGGTGTGCCTGTGACCAATACTTTTAATCAGGGTGGCGGCTCCAACGTCAATATCGAAAATAATTTCATCAAGGAATTGCAGGTTATTTCCGGGACGTTCAATGCTGAATACGGAGCTGTTCAGTCAGGCATTATCAATATCGTAACGAAAGTACCGGAGAATAAATTCTCTGCTACTTTTGATGCCATTGTCGGGGGATATTATTCTCCCAATAAAGCACAATATATCGGCTTGGATGGTTTTGATCCGGTAGATGAAAATGAGTTTAAATTTTCTGTTTCCGGCCCACTGCCAATTCCAAAAAAGATGGGCAAACTGGGATTTTATTTTAATGGCCGGTTGGTGGATTCCGATGGCTGGCTCAATGGAGAGCGTCGCTATCGGCCTGAAGATGGCTGGGAAATTGAAGTTTACCGCGAATGGTACCGCGCTACTTTTGATCCTGATGACCCGGTGATGATCCCACTCCCGGATTCCCTGCATACTGGTGATGGTAAAATCGTGAATATGGATTGGAATAAAACGATCAATCTGAACACCAAAATTGTTTACCAACCGAAACCTTCGTTGAGCTTGGCATATAATGTTTTTTATAGCACATCTGTGGGGCAGAGATATAACAATTCCTGGAAATTCACACCGGGCGGTCTTGAAACTGATTATGAAGACAACATAACGCATTTGCTTGTTTTAACCCATGCGCCAAAGGATAATCTCTTCTACAATCTGCGTTATTCTTTACAGAAAAATGAAGAAATGGACTATATGTATGAAGACCCGCTTGACCAGCGTTATCAAATCACATCAGTGAATTCCTGGGACCCTGGATTAAATACCGGGTATGACTTTGGCGGCGTCGCTTCATGGGATCGGGAATGGTTCGATCAATCGATTAACCTGTTTAATGGCGACCTTACCTGGCAGATCAATAATGTTCTTGAGTTAAAAGCTGGATTTGAAGCGAAAAATTATCGTTTACATTATAAAAATGCACCGATGCGTGAGATGCTCCGATATGAAACTCTGCAATTCCCTTATTTACAATCAGAGATCGTCGGGCTTGAGTTGACGTGGAATCATTTTCGTGATGCCACACGTGATTATGAATATGGTAATATTCGCCTGCGCGAAACCAATGCCGACAGCGCTGCAGATGATCAGTTTTACGTTAATTATAACCGTTATCCGGTCGAGGGGGCCGGTTATTTTCAAACCACATTGAGCATGGGGGAAATCATTCTCAATGCCGGCCTTCGCCTGGATTTTTTTCAGCCCAAAGATCGCTATGCCCCTGATTACAGTATCGTCTTTCCCGAGTTTGTCGGAGCAGACGAGTATTACAAACCGGCTCGTGACAAATATCAATTCAGCCCAAGAGTTGGATTGTCATTCCCCATTTCTTCAAAAGGCGCTTTACGGCTTTCCTATGGCCATTTTTTCCAAATACCAAGTTATGAAAAAATGTATCAGAATCCGGTTTTGCCCCATTACAACCAGTTTAGTATTGCCAACACAACCATTGGAAATCCAAATCTTAAGCCGGAAAAAACCATCCAATATGAGATTGGCCTGCAACAGGAATTAACAGATGCCGTTGCTATGGAATTATCTGTTTTTTATAAAGATATCCATGATTTACTCGGCCTTGAAATCCTTACCCTTAGCAATGCGACTTCCTTTAATCGTTATATCAACAAGGAATATGGCAGTGCCTCCGGTGTCACCCTGGCGTTAGATTATCGTGCTGCTAATGGAAAACTCAATGCCGGGCTTGACTATACTTACATGAAAGCTAAGGGCACTGCTTCTTCTCCTGACGCTGCAGTTGACGTACAAATATTATCAGGACCGGGTAGAGGGGCCTATACCCTGGCAACCAAACGCATCAATTATCTCGATTGGGACCAATCGCATAGTCTAAACGGTTCGGCAAGCTGGCGACCGGCAAAAGGATGGAATTTCAGCCTGCTTGGCCAACTGGGCTCCGGTCTGCCTTACACCCCGGCAACATTGAACCCCAGCATTAGTATTCCCTCAGGCTGGTGGGATAACAATGGTCGCAAACCACTGCGTTGGACAGTGGATTTAAAAGCTTTGAAATCATTCAAATACGGCAGTATGCGCTGGGGGATTTATGCCAATATTTTTAATATTTTTAATCATCTCGATGAAAACAGAGTCAATGCAATAACCGGTCATGCCGGTCCACAGGCCCGGCTCCCCGAACAGGAGCGTCTACGCAATTACCGGATCAGACAATTGGGTGAATTCACCCTTGATGAAGCCAATTATAATCCATCCTGGTATTCACGTCCCAGGCTCATACAATTCGGATTAAATTTTAAATTTTAACTCCTGCAGAGTAAAAATATGATCAAAAAAGTATTTCAAACGCGAGTGACGGCTGTCTTGACGGCTATTGTGGTTTTATCCATGGGGGAATCTTCTCTGCACGCACAGATCGATCCGACAGAGCTCGAATTTGGCTCTGACGTTAGTCGCCGCGGAACAACTGCTGCCGCAATGCTGGAAATCGGTGTCGGCTCGCGTGCTGTAGCACTGGGCGGCGCATTTGTAGCCACTGCCGATGATCCTTCGGCGCTCTACTGGAATCCTGCAGGCATTATCCAAATGAAAACTTTTAGTATGCAGGCGACCAGAACCGAGTGGTTTGTCGGTACCAGTTTTAACGCTGTAGACCTGGTTGTACCGCTACCTACATACAGCTCTGCTCTTGGTTTTCATCTCGCCGTGCTCGATTATGGCGAGAATCCGGTACGTACGGTTTTCAGGCCTGAAGGTACCGGTGAAAATTATTCAGCATTAGACTTCGTCGCCGGGCTTTACTGGGCATTAGCTATCACAGACCGGGTTTCCGTCGGGCTCGGGATCAAGTATTTTCATGAGAGTATCTGGCATTTGAGTGGTTCTGCCGTCGCCGGGGATCTGTCCATTTTATTCAAGACCCCACTGCAGGGTTTGCGATTGGGAGGAGCGTTGAGCAATCTTGGGCCTGAAATCGGTCTCTCCGGCCGTGACCTGACCACCATCGCCGATGTCGACGGGCGACGGGATAAATATTTCAATAATAATAATGTGGCGATCAATTATGCTACACAAACTTTTGCGTTGCCCATGCTTTTTCGTTTTGGTGTTGCCTATGAACAGAAATTGAGTGAAAAAAGCTCATTTATTTTTGCCGGCAATGTTAATCATCCCAGCAATGATGTTGAGACCCTTGATCTCGGTTTCGAAGCCCGGGTTTATAATATGGTTTTTATACGGGCGGGTTACCGTTCGCTATTCTCTAATGCTGCCGCTGATGGACTAACATTCGGAGGCGGTATCAATTATAAGGTTCTTGGTTCCGCCTCAATTACGGTGGACTATGCCTGGGCAGACTGGGGTATTCTGTCCAACGTCAATCGATTCACGGTCGGTATTAGCGCTTATTAGACTGATTTTTAGTGTTTGCAACAGAACAAATTTTGACATGCACGTCTTTAAAGTGATTCAATACAGGAGAAATCTCGTGTTCTCATTTAAAAAAAACCATAACATCATTAAAACTGCCATGATTGGCTTACTGATGTTCGTCGGGGCGTTCGATAATGTGCAAGCGCAACTTGCCGGAACACAGTTCGATGTGCATCCTATGCATTGGGCACGCTATTGGGCCCGGGGATTGTTCGATCGCAACCTGGTATATTTGCCCATGTGGAATATTGGCAATCTTGGGGACGCCGGATTAACGCCGCATCAGGGCCTGAGCTGGCCAGGCAGCTCTTCCGGCGCCGGTCTTAACTATGGCGGTACTTTCAATTTTTACATCGGCGCTTACGTCACGGATATGAGCGCCTATAAAGGTAAAGTCGTGCCTGAACAACGAGATGGAATTCAATTCCCTATTCTGACTGATACCCACCTCGCCCACGTCAGTAATTCTTCGGTAGCTGCGCAATCCAAAAACCGTGATCACCAACAAATATGGGCTCCACTGCCGGGTTATTTCAACGATGGCTATTTTGGATTTATCTGGGGCATCAATGAAGATGTGAACAATGACGGCGAACTCAGTCCTTCAGAGGATGTTAATTTTAACGGCATGCTCGATCTGAACCTCGACCCACCGGAAAGCATCCTTAAGAGCATGGCAATCAGCACTGACAAACGCACCTGGCCGACATACTGGCCGGGGGGATCCTATATTAAAGATACCCGACCTCCGGCAGGCCGGCCCCCTCGCACAACCCAACCAGGCTTGCGAAAAGGCCGCTGGAACGGTGAGTATAAATCAGCCCCAATCGCAGATCAGGAAACTTACTACATGATGGATGATCATGAAAACGACGCCTGGAATGAGTATTGGGATGGCGAATATTTTCCTATGCTCAATCCCGATGGCACCCCTGATACCACATCGTGGAAAGATGGCGGCATACTCGGTGCGGGAATCGAGGTGGAAGTCCGTTCCTATGCCTGGTTTCATCCGCTGGCGGAAGACCTGGTTGTTTCGGTTTATCGGGTGCGCAATTACAGCGATCATACTTTGAACCGTGTCGTCACCGGTATGTACGCTGACGCCAATGTCGGCCGTTCGACTTTTAATGCCGCTGATTATAAAATTGCTGAATATGGCGCCAGCGATGAAGGCCGTTTGCAATTTGACATTCTCTATCAGTGGCAAAAATTTCCGGATGAACTGGATACCTATAAAACTATCGGTGTTTTCGGCTTCGCTTTTCTCGAAAGTCCCGGAATTGAAGACAATAACATCGATGATGACCGGGATGGCATCGTCGATGAGTCTCTCAGCGACGGTATTGATAACGACGGTGACTGGCGCCCGTTCGATGACTCCGGTTTGCCGGATATCCCGGGAACCGCAGGGAATGGCGTTTGGGATACCGAGGATGTAAATCTGAATGGTGCACTGGACCCTGGTGAAGATGTTAATAAAAATGACAAACTCGATTATGAAGCCATCAATGATGATCGCGGGAGCGACGGCATCGGCCCGGATGAGAACAACTGGCCGGGCCCAGACCCCGACGGAACAGAAACCAACGGTCTCGTCGATGCTGGTGAACCCAACTTCGATTCGACAGATATCGATGAGGCGGATCAGGCAGGGCTGAAACATGTATATGTCTATGAAACCAATAAAGACCTAAAAGACGATAAAAAATTCTGGACCAAGTATTTATCACGCGAGGGGACAGATGTTGAAGACACCGACGAAAATATATCTTTTACGTTGGGCGCAAAAAATGTAAAGCTGGAAACCATCGATGCCCTTGAAGAAACAGACCGGCCTTCATGGAAACGGTTTGCCATCGCCCTTATCATGGGTGGCGACAATGATGATGCTGTACGCAATAAAGCGACGATGCAGAGCATTTACAATAACAATTACCGTTTCCTGACGCCACCTCTGCAACCAACACTCATCGCAACCGCTTTTGATCACCGGGTGACGCTTTATTGGGACAGCGACGCTGAATCATCCAAAGACCCATTTTTTGGTGAAGATTTTAACGGCTATCGCTTGTATAAAAGTACTGATCCAAAATTCCTCGACTTAAAAACTATTTCCGACGCCTTCGGCAATGCTTTACTCTTCAAACCCCTGGAGATTTTTGACAAAGCTGACGGTCTGCAAGGACAACATCCTGTTCCATTCCCCAACCTCGGGGTGCATTATGATATGGGGGAAGATAGTGGTTTGCGCCATTCCTACGAAGATACCCTCGTCGATAATGGGCGGACATATTTTTACGCTGTTTCTTCGATCGATGCCGGTAATGACTGGGACTTTTTTGACCGGGGCATCGTCACCCTCGATTATCCACTGCGGGCAATGCCAAGTGAATCAGCATTTAATATCACAGTCAACACCCTGGGCGAAGTCATCTACCGTGATCGCAACACCGCTGTGGTTGTCCCCTCAGAGCCAGCAGCGGGATATACTGACCCCCATGTCGATTCATTGAAAATTGATCATGTGAGCGGTTTTGCCCGTGGTGGGCGCTGGAATATCGATGTCTACAACCGTGGCCATGCGACAGATCATCTCAACGATGTTTATGAGCTTTCATTTACCGATGATGGCTGGCTCAGCGATTTAACACCGGCCTATCAATGGGGCAGTACGACGGGTATCACCTGTTTAAATGTCACCACAGGGGATACCATGTTCAGTTATTATTACGATACCTCATATGAATTTGTGCGTAAAGGTTTTCCGGCCATCGAGGCGGGAATATTTGAGGGCATCAATTATGACCTGTCTTTTCCTATTAATTCAAGCGATGATGACAAAGGCATTTCAGTGATCAAATACAACGACAAAGGTCGCCGGACAAACGAATGGAAAAAATGGGCGACCCCGACAAAATCCAACCTGCGGGTGGAAGCAATCGAATTGACAGGCTCTGCTTTAGCCCTGCCATTCGATTTTGAGATACGTATTGAAGACCATGTCGGAGTCGACACCTCGTTCTCAGATTCATTTTTAACGCCGGCTTATCCGTTGAATTTTACGACCTGGAACGTAACTGATCCCAATAACCCACACCGTATGAAAGTGAAAATGGTCTATGACAAGAATAAAAGACAAACCTTGCCACCGGAAATGGTCGGGCAAATCTGGGACAGTTCACGAGTGACGATTATGTTTCCCAAGCACCAACCGGAGAAATACTGGGCTTCCTGGCAGATTCGTTTTTTTAAAAATCGCTTCGATTCTCTCAACGCAGTAATTCCACCAGCACCGGGTGATATTTTTCGTTTTCGCACCGAACGCAACCCTGCACGGCTCGATACTTTTCGCTATGTCATCGAAGGTGGAACGTGGGAAAAAGAAGAAGCCAAAAAAGACATGCGCAAAATATTCGTCGTGCCGGATCCATACGTTGTCTCCAACACATTTGAGCCGATTTATGAACTCGGCGGTACAACGCAGCGCCGAGTTGATTTCGTCAACCTGCCACCGAAATGCAAAATCAGTATTTTTACGGCGAGTGGAAAACTCGTGCGCACATTACAACACGAATCGCTCGCCGATTTCGGCCGGCAGTCATGGGACCTGACGACGGATGACGGCCCCGAAGTTGCCTTCGGTATCTATTTTTTCGTTGTGGAAACAACGGATATTGGTATTCAACGTGGAAAGTTTGCAATTATAAAATGAGATTGTTTTTCCGAAGAGCTGCAGGACTAAAGGAGAACAAGACCCTGACAGGAATTCAAACCCTGTCAGGGTTCATTTATGCCTTTCTATTTTATTGTTTGTTCTTTTTTTCCTGTTCTGATCATAAAACGGTTTCACCGGGCCAGCGAGTTCTCGCCCGTGTGGGTGACCGGGAAATTACAGTTGATGAATTTAAATACAGCTATGAATTCAGTTTTGCCCCGCTGCGTTTCGGCGAGGATTCAAAACTACTATATTTGGATCGTATGATCGATGAGCTGTTGCTGGCAAATGAAGGTTATTACAATGGATTGCATCACAGTCGTTATGTGATCCGGCGGGTCAGACGGCGCAAAAGCAATGATTTGTTGCAGGCATTTTATCAAAAATATGTCTATTCTCGGGTGAAAATACCGGAGCAGGAACTACAGGAAGCCATCAAAAAAGCTTCCATCAACTGGCGTATGATCATCTGGCCGGTCAATTCCCGTCTCAGGGCTGAACAAATAATAAAGGAAACTGAGAAATCGAGTTTGGAAGACTATATCGATCAGCAACTCAAAAAACAGGAAGTGCCGGTTAAAAATAAAAAATTCTTTGAAACCGACTGGCTCGATTTTTATGACGTGCGCCCGCAGGTATTGTCGATGATCGAGAACTTGGAAATTGGAAAAACCTCCGATCCTATCCCTTGCGATGATGGATTTATTCTGGTACAAATTCTCGATATCAATTTACACGGTATAAAGGAAGATGATCTCAAATTTGGTGCAAAACGAAAAAAAATGTACAAACGACTTTTTAATGTCCGTGCAGATAGTATCTCCAGCGTGCTCATGGATTCGGTGTTGACACCACGGCAGGTTCGGGTGAAAGGGGCAATCATAGAGCAACTCGTCTCACCTCTGTATCAGTGGGTAAAAAATGGCCTGCCCGGCAATAAATCCCTCATTCAGACTTTGCAGGATTCGGCAGGTTTAAGTGCTGGCCATCTTAAGAAAATCAACAAATTGCTCGACAGAACGCTGGTGACAACTATCGACAGCAATATCTCTGTCCGCGCTTATCTGGATTATATGAATTATTACCGCCGGACACTCAATCAAAGTCGTTCGGAAAAAGATTTTCGCCAGCGGTTGATCACCGAAATCGGTCGCATGATTAAAAACAAAACATTTATTGCTATCGCGGAAAGAGAGGGTTTTTCCGACCTCGACTCCATCAAAACAGATGTGTATAAATGGGAACGCAAGTGGACTTACGACATGCAGCGTTTTGATTATGTCAAAGATATCGAAGTCACCAGAGAAGAACTCGATTCGTTTTTTAAAAACCGCTGGCGGGATCTTGATATCGCCAACGTCGATACGACACGTTTTTATAAATATGAGGCCGAAGCGCACAATATTATTTTGCACGAAAAACACATCGCTTTTCTCAAAAACAAGCTGGATAAGCTCAAGTTAAAATATCCGGTGTGGGTCGACACCACTTTACTCAAATCAATTGAAGTTGACGCAACAGCCAAATCGCAGGAGATTTCCATGTTTGTAGCGAAAAAATTTTCCGGTGAGGCGGTCGTGCCCATCGTCGACAGCAAATGGGTCGGTTATTAACGTATTTTTTTAACCATTAATGCAAACGATTGTATTGCATATTAAGTGTTTTTAGGTAGAAACAAACTATACTTTTGTGCACCGGAAAAAGAAAGGAGGTAAGGCCGGGTACGAGTCGTTTTTTATTTAAATCAAATTTTTCACAAAACGAGGAATGTGTCATGAAGAAAATTGCTCTGGTTTTATGTATTACCTTTTGCATCTTCACTTTTGTCACACCTGCTTTTTCACAAATTTTTATGGATGGTGATGAGTCAGACTGGGCGGGTATCGACACCGTTAAATGGGTCGATAATGTCGACGGTTTGTTCCCGGCTGAGGTCGGCGCCCTGGTGAGTGACATCGTTGACATTCGTGAAGTACAAGGGACGATTGTTGGTAATCAGTTGATGTCGATCATTCGTTTCTGGGGTGGCCCGGCTTGGCCAAACAACGCCGCTTCCAGCAATAAAGACGGCGTCGATTATCCCTATTCTCGTGGTTATTATCACGTGCTTTATGACCTTGACAATGATGCAACCACCGGCTGGAATGTTGCCTGGTATGAAACCCATTACACGCCTGTCGGCTATTTGCAAAGCCAAAATGTGCCTGACGCAACCCCAATTGGCGCAGAACTGATGACAGAATGGGGCGCTCGCTATTATCCCGAATATGATGGTGGCGGCATTCGCAGTATGGACTATTGGGCTGCCGATTATTCAGAATACAACGGCCAGACAGATACTGGCTCCGAATATGAAATTTTCAACATGCCCATACCTTCACCGGATTCTGCCAAAGCAATGATGTGGCAGGGCTCTACTAAAATCAACAGCAGTGACTATCAGCCTTTCCTCGATGATACATATCGTTCATTCTGGAATGGTCATGCCTGGGGCAATGATTTTCTTGAGTATGGTATTGAAATTACACCACTTAAGGAGTATTTTGCTGCAAAAGGTATGGATTTTTTCAATGAAGGAGACGTCATCGGTTTTTGTGGTATGGTCGAAACGCCGATGGATGACTGGGGCGTTGATTTCACAACGCGTGGCGAAATCGTTGTACCTGCAATTCCAGCCCGTCCGTCAACCATGACTTTTGATAGCGATGACAGTGATTGGGCCGGCATAACTGGTGAAGACTGGGTCGATAACGTCGATGGTTTGTTTCCGGCAGAAGTCGGTGCCCTGGTAAGCGATATCGTCGACCTGAAAGAAATAAAAACATTTTTCGAACCTGGCGGTGATGCGATATATTTCTTCCTGCGTTTCTGGGGCGGCCCGGCCTGGCCGAACAACGCAGCATCCAGCAATAAAGACGGCGTCGATTATCCCTATTCGCGCGGTTATTATCATCTGCTCGTCGATACTGATAATGATGCGACCACAGGCTGGAATGTTGCCTGGTATGAAACCCATTATACGCCGGTAGGTTATCTCCAAAGCCAAAGCGTTCCAGGCGTCGCGCCTATCGGTGCGGAAATAATGCTGGAATGGGGCGCCAGATATCGTCCGGAATTCGATGGTGGCGGCATTCGCAATATGGATTATTGGGCAGCCGATTATTCCGAATATAATGGCCAGACCGATACCGGTTCCGAATATGAAATTGGCAACTGGACGATTGTTGATGCAGATTCAAGCCATGGCATGGCTCACGACGGTTTGCTGTTGAATAATTCCAGTGATGATCCTTTAACGATCGATGGCCAGGCTGACTGGATGGCCCATTCATGGGGCGATGATTTCCTCGAAGTTGGCATGTCGACACGAACTCTGCGTGATTATTTTTCCCGCAAAGACGGATCGAGTATTTTCCAGGCAGGTGACGTCGTTGCAGTCTGTGGTATGATCGAAACACCGATGGATGACTGGGGTGTCGATTTCAGTTCCCGCCAGGAAATCACAATCGCAATGCCCTCTGCTGTCGCTGAAAATCCACTGGCCATCACTGATCATTATGAGCTGGGCTATAACTATCCCAACCCGTTCAACCCGGAAACGATGATTGATTACACTATCGGTAAAGCGGGCCAGGCTTCGATCGTGATTTATAATATCCTCGGGCAAAAAGTCCGGACACTGGTCAACGGTGTAGTTACGGCAGGAACCCATTCGGTGAAATGGAACGGTAAAAATGCTTTTGGCGTTGCTGTGCCCAGCGGTGTTTATTATTATACTTTTCAATCGAATTCGTTTAAACAAACCAAAAAAATGTTGCTGTTGAAATAGTGACTGTTTTTGCTTAAATTTCGGGATTGCACTTCGGGGCAATCCCGTTTTTTTATGAATTTCAAAAGGAATAGTCATGCCTGCATTTTTACCTCAAAAATTTGCCTTAAGATTATTTAGCCGCTTATTTTTAATCGTTACCCTGCTGGTTGTTTTTTCATGTTGCAAATCTGATGAACATAGTGATCTGGCAACCTTTAACGGGGGGTCAATTACCCCAAAAGAGTATGTTGAACACTATCTCGCGAGTACCCAATTCAAGCCGGATAAATGGCCGGATGAGCAAAACCTGCGTGATATTGTCAGAATGCAGGCCCTGATGAAAATCAGCCGCGCTGAGGCCATAGCCCGCGGATATCGCAGTGACTCTACCTATCTCGCCACTTTGCGTAAAAATGAGAGTCGTGTACTTTTCACCAAATACATGCGACAGGAGTTTATCGATAAGGTGATCAATGATAGCCTGGTACAAAAATTTTACAGCGAATATTCACCACAGCACCATATGTTTTATATCATGCGACCGTTTTTAACTGAATCGAGCGATGCATTTAAAAATTCGCAGAAAGATACGATCGACTATGTTTACAAACTGCTGAAAAAAGGGCGGTCTTTTAAGGAACTGGCAAAGCACTATTCACAGGACATTACCAGTAAAGATAAAGGTGGGGATATCGGATTCATTATTCCTGAATCGATGGGAGATGAAATCTTGCGCACTGTGATGGATACGTTAAAAAATAATTCATATTCAAAACCGGTTCAGGGAATCAGTGGTTATTATGTGCTCATGAAACGTGAAACCCGGGAAGTGCCGGTGCCGCCATTGGAAAAAGTGAAGGATCGAATCTGGAAAACACTTTATCGCACACACAGTCATAACATTCAGAAAAAAATCGATGAGCGCATGGCGCGAGTTTCGACACATTTCGATTACATTAAAAAAAACGCTGTTGTTCAGGAAATTCTGCAGAAGCTTACCGGGAAAAGAACAACCGATGCATTAGATGCGATCGATACAGAAAAACTTGATGAAACTGATTTTGACAAAATACTGGTCACCTTCTCTGGTGGCGAGATTAAAACCCGCGAATTATTTGTCGACGAAAAAAGGGCGCCGGAAACAGTTGCCAATTTTAAAAAGAAACTGAAAAGCCTTACAGAACAACGCATTCTTGCTCTGTATGCAAAAGAATTGCAGATGCACGAATCACCGGAAATAAAAACTCAGCTCGACAATATCAGCGATGAACTCTTGCGAATGTTGCTCTATAAAAAAGAAATCACGGACAAGGTTGGCCAACAACTCGCAGCAAGTAAAGATGCCGGGAAAAAACGTTTTGAATTCGAACGTGAACTGCGTGAGAATTTTGAAAACCTCTTGCTGCAAAAATATAACTTTGCGTTTTTCGATGGTAATTTTTCTGCCGCTCTGGACGAAGCCCGAAAGCAGAAAGAAATACAAAATACGCGGAAGAGTACTTTGGATCGGTAAACATAGCGACAGCTTCCGGCATGAGCATTCTTCTCTTACCTCCGGGACATTGATGCTATCCTTAGTTTTACAACTTTTTACAACTTCGTTTTCTGATAGTTTATTATCTTTGCTGAAGTAAGACGGGCCTTATTTCAAATGAATTTACGCCATTTGTGGTAACGTGCAGTCCAGAACGTTTCCCATAACTTTTTCTGACTTTGCTTTGATTGACTTGTTGCCTATGATCGTATATTTTTAAAACCGCCAATTTTTAAAGAGGGATGGAGTTATGCGCAAACAAAACGAGGGACAGACCGGTTCTTCCGATGAAATGAAATGGTTGTTTTGGGCGTGTTTCATCGCGCTCATCGCCACGGCTTTCGGCTTTATTATTCGCACGCAGGTCATCGCGGATTGGGGCGTACAATTCAATTTAAGCGAAACGCAAAAAGGGGAGCTCTTTGGGGTAGGTCTGTGGCCATTCGCCATCAGTATCGTGCTCTTCAGTTTTGTCATCGATAAAATCGGCTACGGCAAAGCCATGGCCTTCGCTTTTGTTTGCCATTTTTCTTCCGTTTTTTTGCTCATTTTTGCCAACGGCTACTGGATGCTGTACATCGGCACCTTTATCGTTTCACTCGGCAGCGGTACCGTCGAAGCGGTGATCAATCCTGTTGTGGCGACGCTTTTTTCCAAAGAAAAAACCAAATGGCTGAATATTTTACACGCCGGCTGGCCCGGCGGCATGGTGCTCGGTGGTTTATTGGCCCTGGGCATGGGGGTGGAAATGGACTGGCGCTGGAAAGTCGGGCTCATTCTCATTCCCACAGTGGCTTATGGCATCATGATGTTCCGGCGTAAATTTCCTGTGCACGAGCGGGTTTTGGCCGGCGTTTCGTTTAAAGCAATGCTGCAGGAAGCCGGTATCCTGAGCGCCATTATCGTCGTCGGGCTCATGGTACGCGAAGTCGGACGGGTTTTCGACTGGTCCGGTTTGGTCGAGTTGACGATTGCACTTGTTCTGCTCATCGGCTACGGACTTTATGTGCGCTCCCTGGGCCGGCCGATGTTCTTCTTTCTCCTGCTCATTATGATTCCGCTGGCTACGACCGAGCTCGGCACCGATAGCTGGATTTCCGATCTGATGACGCCGGTCATGGCTGAACTCGGCTTGCAGGGCGGCTGGGTGCTGGTTTATACTGCTTTCATCATGATGGTTTTGCGTTTCTCCGCCGGACCGATAATCGAAAAATTTTCTCCCCTCGGTTTGCTGGCGATCAGTTCAATTATCGCTTCTATCGGATTGATCGCACTTTCGCGCTCATTCGGTTTTACCATATTTTTATCGGCGACACTCTATGGCCTGGGCAAAACATTTTTCTGGCCGACGATGCTCGGTGTTGTCGCAGAACGATTTCCCCGCGGCGGTGCACTAACGCTCAACGCTATCGCGGGCGTCGGCATGCTCAGCGTCGGGGTTATCGGCGCTGCATTCCTCGGTAATATTCAGGATAAGGAGATCGATCGCGAGCTCCTGAGCACAAATTCGACTTTGCATCAGCAGGTGGTTGGCGCAGGAAAAAACAGTGTTTTCGGTAAATACCGGCCGCTTGACCAGCAAAAACTCGCACAGGTGAGCGATGAAGAAAAATCGCTGCTGACAACGATCACCAGCAAAGCGAAACAAAATGCACTTGCGACAGTGGCGATCTTTCCTTTAATCATGCTGATTGGCTATCTGATTCTCATTTTATATTTCCGTTCACAAGGCGGATACAGGCCGGAGGAAATTACGTAGATGCCATGTCGTTTATCGACATTTTCTGAACACGGATTTTACGGATTTAAAAATGCAAAACTACCTCGAAAAAACACAAACATATTTGCAGGAAAAACTCATCCCGTTTTGGATCGCCCGCGCCGTCGATGAAAAATACGGCGGCTTTCAAACCAACTATGATCGTTTCGGCAAGCGCTCTGAAATTACCGAGAAATCCTTTCTCGCGCAATGCCGCTCTATCTTTAGCATTGCACATGCAAGACGGCTCGGTTTTGACTGGCCCGGCGCCGAAGCAGCGCTGCAGCAGGGCATCGATTTTCTTTTCAAATATTTTCGTGACGAGAAATATGATGGTTATTTCTGGATCGTCGATGAGGACGGCCGCATTCTCGATACCAATAAAATCGTTTACGGTCACAGTTTTTTAATTTATGCGCTTGCTGAATACAGCCTGCTAACCGGCGACGAGCAGTCTAAAAATGAAGCGATCCGAATTTTTGATCTGTTGCAGGAAAAAGCGGCTGATTCCGTCAACGGCTGCTATTTCGAACATTTTGACCGGCAGTTTAATTTGAAAAAAGCGCATGCAACATACAACACCCACAAATCGCTTGATGTGCACATGCATCTGATGGAGGCATACACGACCTTGTTTGAACTGACAGGTGAAAAAAAACACCAGCAGGCGCTGGAAACGATTATCGAATTGATTTTTGCCAAGATGGTAGATCCGGAAACCGGTACCGGTATTTCCATGTTCACCGAAGACTGGCAGGCGATCGCTAATATCGAGCTAGATACGGTGTGGGGACGCGATCGCTTCGATGATGACGGCAAATCACCGGACATCACCTCTTACGGCCACAACATTGAACTCGCCTGGCTCTATTTACACGCATTGACTATTCTCGGAATTTCACCCGGGAAGCATTTGGCGCGCGTGCAGCCAATCTTTGAACATACTTATAAGTTTGGCGTCGACTGGCAGCAGGGCGGGCTTTTTGTCGAAGGATTGCGCTCGGGGCCGGTGACCGAATCGACGAAAGAATTCTGGCAGCAAGCCGAGGCCCTCGTCGGTTTTCTCGATGCCTGGCTGCTTACCCGGGATGATAAATACTTGCAGGCTTTCAGAAATATCCACGATTTCGTTTTCAGCAAAATGATCAATCACGAGTTGGGCGAATGGCGGGCATTGCTCGATACCGGTGGCAAACCGATCTGGGATTATATGGGTACGAGCTGGAAGGTTTTTTATCATACGGTTCGCGGCACCTGCCTGACGGTGCGTAAACTCGAAAAAGTGCTTGAAAAACAGCAGAAAATCAATGAAGGAAGGTGAATGCCATGTTAGGCAATTTTTGTATATAGAGCGAAAGCGTCCTCGCCGAGTGGCACGAGCGTTACGCTCAGCGAGACGCTTTTGCTTGATATTATCAAGGGTGAGGCTAAACAGAAATTAGAATTTTTAAAAAGTTGAATCTTATAAAATTGAGGGAGTGAATTATGCAGACCAAAAAAGTGAAACCCGTTTCCCAAAATCCCGGGGTCAGCCGGCGTGAATTTCTGCAATCATCGGCTTTAGCCTCAGCCGCATTTATGATCGTACCACGCCATGTACTTGGCGGTCCCGGTTTCGTCGCGCCGAGCGACAAGCTTAATATTGCTGCAATTGGCGTCGGTGGCAAAGGGCGTTCGGATATCGCAGCGGTTTCGACCGAAAACATCGTCGCGCTCTGTGATGTCGACGACGTGAAAATGGCCGATACCCTGCGACGAGCGCAACAATACGCTGATGAGCAAAAAGCCGCGGGCAATGGCGATGGTAAAAATCCTCTCGAAAAATCCAGAAAATACAAAGATTTTCGTGTGATGTTAGATAAAGAAAAAGATATCGATGCGGTGACTGTGAGCACACCCGATCATTTTCACGCCATCGCTGCGATGACGGCAATCAAACGCGGCAAACATGCATTCGTACAGAAACCTTTAACCTATTGTGTCGGTGAAGCGCGCAGGCTGCGCGAAGCAGCGAAAAAGGCCGGCGTGATCACCCAGATGGGCAATCAGGGACATGCCGGCGAAGGCATCCGGCTAATCTGTGAATGGCTGGAAGACGGCGCTATTGGTGAAGTTCGGCAAGTTGAATGCTGGACCAATCGCCCGGTCTGGAAAACGGGTATGGACAGACCAATGGAAATTCCCTCTGTGCCGTCCTCGCTTGATTGGAATTTGTGGATTGGCCCGGCGCCATATCGGCCCTATCATCCGGCGTATGCCCCCTGGGCCTGGCGGGCCTGGTGTGATTTCGGCACCGGCGCTCTCGGTGACATGGGCGCCCATATTTTCGATATTCCTTACCATGCCCTGAAAATGAAATATCCAACCACGATTCAGGCCAGTTCGACGAAATTCAATAGTGAATCCTGGCCGGTAGCTTCAAGAATCAGCTATGATTTCCCGGCGAGAGAGGGGCTGCCGCCGGTTAAACTCACCTGGTCTGATGGCGGTATCATGCCGAAAAGGCCGGAAGGCATCGAACCCGGTCGCAAGATGGGCGATTCCGACGGTGGTGTGCTGTTCATCGGTGACAAAGGTTTGCTGATGTGCGGTTGCTATGGCTCGAATCCTCGACTGGTTCCGGAATCTTTCATGAAAAGCTACAAATTACCCGAAAAAACGATCCCGCGTTCGCCGGGCATCCATCAGGAATGGGTGCAGTGCATCAAAGAAGGCAAACAGACGACTTCAAATTTTGGTTATGCCTCGAGACTGACGGAAACGATGATGCTGGGCAATATCGCCATTCGCATGGCGCCGAAAAACATGAAACTGGAATGGGATGGCGAAAAAGGTGAATTCACCAACCTGCCGGAAGCAAACGCATTTGTCATGCGTGAATATCAGAACGGCTGGAAGCTGTAAAATTGCATTGGAGGAAGAGATGAAATTAAAAGCCCTGATGATTTATCTGTGCCTGGTATTTTTATCCTGCACATCACCTGGCGCTGAAACGCAAGACAAATCAACCAATTCAACCTTACCAACAGCCTCACATGCCAAGATCGACGCTTACGACGGCTGGCGCCTCGGTATGCAATTGTGGACATTCAATCGCTATACATTTTATGAAGCCGTGGAAAAAACCGCCGATCTGGGTTTGACCTGGATTCAGGCTTTTCCGGGACAAAAATTGAGTTCAGCCGATGCTGACTTGAAATTTGACCATAACCTTTCGGCGGCAAAGCGGCAGGAAGTCAAAGATTTCCTCAACAGCAAAGGTTTGCGGCTGGTGAATTATGGTGTTGTCGGCATGTCCACCGATGAGTCCGCGAATCGGAAAATATTTGATTTTGCCAAAGATATGGGCATCGAATTGATCATCACCGAACCGAAGGATGAGGCCGCCTGGGATGTGATCGAAAAATTATGCGGTGAATATCAGATTAAAGCCGCAGTTCATAACCACCCCAAACCTTCGCATTACTGGGACCCTGGAAAAACATGGGAAATCATCAAAGACCGCAGCCCGCTCATCGGTGTTTGTGCTGATATCGGCCACTGGATGCGTTCCGGTATCAAACCGGTCGCAGCATTGCAAAAGCTACAGGGGCGTATTCTCGATTTTCATTTTGGCGATCTCAATGAATTTGGTGTTCGCAAAGCCCACGATGTTGCATGGGGAACAGGAATTGGCGATTTGAAAGCGATCATGGCAGAGATGCACCGGCAAAAATATCGTGGCACGGTTTGCATCGAATATGAACATGACTGGCTGAAATCGCTGCCGGCAATTCGTCGCAGCATCGCATTTTTTAATGCAGCAGCGCGGGAATTGAACGATTCCGGCTGGCGCGACCTGTTTGCCGCCAATTTGTCGAATGCACAATTCAAGCCCGGAACGTGGCAGCTCGGAGAAGACGGCATTCTGGCATTGCTCGGCGGCAGTTATATCTGGACGAAAGAGAAATATAGAGATTTTATTCTCGACCTCGAATTTAAACTGTCGGAGAATGCCAATAGCGGCGTATTTCTCCGCGCCGGCGATCTCGATAATTATGTGCATACCTCGATCGAAGTGCAAATTCACGAATCGACGGACGGCAGTAAATATGGCTCCTGCGGTTCGATTTATGACTGTCTCGGGCCCGCGGCAAATGTGGTTAAAAAAGCGGGCGAGTGGAATCGTTATACCATCACTTGTAAAGAGAATAAAATCTACGTCGTGCAAAACGGTGTGCAAATTATCGATATGGATTTGAACCGCTGGACCGAAGCGGGGAAAAATCCGGACGGCACAAAGAATAAATTCAAAACCGCATATAAAGACATGCCGCGTGCTGGATTTATTGGATTGCAGGATCACGGCAACCCCATCTCATTTCGTAACTTGCGGATTAAACGACTTTAACCTGGAGTGACTTTTGTTTGGTTTATCCCTTCTCGATTTAATCGTAATTGCCGCCTATTTTATCGGTTTGACGATCATCGGCGCCATGACCTATAAATCAGTGAAATCTACCGGTGATTATTTTATGGGCAATCGGCGATTCGGTAAATTATTGATGATCGGGCACGCCCTCGGCGCCGGAACTCACACGGATCAGCCCGTTGCCGTTGCTGGCGCTTGCTCGCAAATCGGGCTGGCCGGTATCTGGTATCAGTGGCTGTGGATGTTTACCACTCCGTTTTACTGGTTGATCGCGCCAATTTATCGCCGCCTGCGTTATATCACTCTCGGTGATTTTTTTGAAAAACGCTACGGCCGCAATCTCGGTGCAATCTATGCCGTCATGGGCCTGATGTTTTTTGCGCTCAACACCGGCATCATGCTGAAAGGCACCGGCACGACGATCGACGCCATCACGCTTGGCGCGCTGCCCACCGATGCTGTCGTCATCGTCATGACCGTTCTCTTTGTGCTTTACAGTGTTCTCGGCGGCCTCGTCGCAGCCGTGATTACGGACCTGATCCAGGGCATGTTTATTCTCATCCTTTCCTTTTTGATGATTCCTTTTGCCATCAGCGCTGCAGGCGGCCTGGCAGCGATTCATCAGGGTTTGCCGGAGCACATGTTCAGTTTTATCGCACCTAAAGAAGTGACCCTGTTTTTTATCACCATGGTGATCGTCAATGGTCTGGTGGGCATCGTCGTGCAACCGCACCACATGGCGGTCGGCGGCTCGGGAAAGACCGAAATGAGTTGCCGCACCGGCTGGACTTACGGCAATTTTCTCAAACGAGTCGCTACCCTGGGCTGGGCTTTTATCGGTGTTTTTGCCGCTTTTTTGTACCCATCGCTCACCGAGGCAAACCGTGAGATGGCCTTTGGTATGGCCGTGATGAATCTCTTGCCGCAAGGTCTGGTCGGCCTGATGATCGCTTCCATGGCTGCCGCGGTCATGTCGACCTGCGACGCCTTCATGGTCGGGGGCGCAGCCCTGTTCACGCGCAATTTTTACCGTAAATATCACAAACCGAAGGAAAGTGAACAACACTATCTGATGGTGGCAAGACTTTCCTCGGTGGTGGTGGTTATCGGTGGTGTATTGTTTGGCCTGTTCATCCCCAATGTTGTCGCCGGATTGAAAATCATGTGGAAATTTACCGCCTTTTTCGGTATCGGATTTTGGATGGCCGTCATCTGGCGGCGCGCAAACCGCTACGGCGTTTACGCCAGCCTGCTCGTTTCTTTTGGCGCCATGTTGTATACCGGAGATTATTTTGCCTGGAGCTTGAACTGGTCGCTGCCGGCACAAATTGCGGTCTATTTGCCCGCTGGAGTTATTGCATTTATCATCGCTACTTTGCTGACGCAGTCGGAGCCGGAGGAGGCGCTCAATGATTTTTACACCCTATTGCGCACACCGGTCGGTGAGGAACATAAACTAAAAGCGGCCGGCGTTGAAATCATTCTCGAAGGCGAAAGCAGCACAAAAGAAGATAGCTCTGAATCACTGCTCGAGCGTGGTCATAGTCTGATTCTTGTAGATTTATTACAATTAAAGAAAAAATTTAAATTCAAACATTATAAAATCGATATCGCAGGTTTTGGTTACGCTGTTTTGCTGGTGCTCATCATCCTTTTCCTGGGGTTTTATGCCGCCGGCATCGGCGCTTGAAACTCCGGTAATTGAACTCAGGCAGGCATTTAATGGAAGTCATTTTAGCAAAAACTAAAGAAGAATCGGGCAGAAAGGCTGCGGCAAAAGGGGCACAGCTCATTCGCTGTGTTTTGGCCGAAAAGGGTGATGCGAATATCGTCGTCGCTACCGGCGCTTCACAGTTTGAAATGCTGTCCTGTCTCGTTAAAGAGAAACTGGACTGGCAGCGCGTGTGTGGATTCCATCTCGATGAGTATATCGGTATTTCAAGTGCGCATCCGGCTTCCTTTTGTAAATATCTCAAAGAACGATTTGTTGATTTATTACCGCTGAAAGAGTTTCATTTTGTCGATGGCGAAAATGAATCCCGCGCTGAATGCAAACGTCTGGCGCAACTGATTGGTAGACGCCGGATCGACGTCACTTTTATCGGTATCGGTGAGAATGGTCATCTCGCTTTCAACGATCCGCCGGCTGATTTTGACACTGAAGAGCCGTACATCATCGTCGAACTCGACGAGGCCTGCCGGCGACAACAAATGGCTGAAGGCTGGTTTAAACAATTTCAAGATGTACCGCAGACAGCCATCAGCATGTCCATCAGACAGATTCTACTGGCGAAAAACATCATTTGCACAGTGCCGGAAAAGCGCAAGGCCGTTGCTGTACAAAAGACCATGCTATCCGAAATTTCTGCGGAAGTTCCGGCTTCAATTCTACGCCGCCATGCGGCGGTTTATCTTTTTCTCGATCGAGATTCCGCTTCATTGCTGCCACCGGGGTCAGTGCATTGAAACCGCAATTTATCGATCTGCAGGTGAATGGTTATGCCGGTGTGGATTTCAACAGCGATCGTTTGTCGCCGGAGATGTTAAACGCCGCATGTGTACAATTGCAAAAAGATGGCGTCAGCGCTATTCTCGCAACGATCATTACCGCCGAAAGCGAAACGATGCAACAGCGTCTGCAGCGGCTGGTCAGGTTCCGCCGCAAGGATGAACTGGCGCAAAAGATCATTCGTGGAATCCACCTCGAAGGGCCGTTTTTAAATCCGCAGCCGGGTTTTTACGGCGCGCATTCCCGGGCGGCGATCCGGCCCGCAAATCCTGAGGTGATGAAAAGATTGTTAGATGCTGCTGATGGATTGATTCAGCTCGTGACCCTGGCGCCGGAAATGGATTCCGCTTTTACCGTGACCCGCTTTCTCGCTGAACAAAAACTTGTCGTTGCCGCCGGGCATTGTGATCCCGATCTGGAAACTCTGCGAAATGCCGCCGCTGCCGGGCTGAGCATGTTTACCCACCTCGGTAACGGCTGCCCGGCGAACCTGCAACGGCACGATAACATCATCATGCGGGCGCTTGCTCTGAAGGATAACCTGCGGCTTTGTTTTATCGCTGACGGGATTCATATTCCGTTTTTTGTTTTGCGAAATTATCTGACCGTTGCCGGTTATGACAGAACGATCATTGTCAGTGATGCCATGGCTGCCGCTGCCGCGCCGCCCGGAAACTACACACTGGCACATCTCAATGTTGAAATCGGCGCTGACCGTATCGTTCGCGAAGCAGGGAAAAGTCATTTCGCCGGTTCCGCTGTTTCCATGCAACAGAGTTATGATAATTTGCTGCAGCATCTGGGCTGTTCTGCGGCAGAAGCGAGAAAAATGATGTTCGAAAATCCGCTGAAAGTGATTGAATAACAGCAGGGTTGAGGAAAGAATAAATGAAAAAACTTCCAAACCAAACAATTAAAACCAGCCGTCTGCTGAACCTGCTGCGCTTTTTACCGCTCAGTTTGAGCATGTTGCTTGTCCTTGTATTTTTTGATTTTGGCCGTGTTTCGCATAGCGCTTTTGCCCAGGGCAAATTGTTTCGTGGTGAAAAATGGAGCAAGTTTTCCGCCGCTGGAAAAGATGCTGATTTTTATGTTGCAACGAACGGTAATGATCGCTGGTCCGGGACTTTGCCCGAGCCCAATGCAGCAAATTCAGACGGCCCCTTTGCCACGATTGCCCGCGCACAACAGGCGGTATTTGAGCTGAAACAGCGTGTTTATAAAATCAAAGAGCCGCCCCTTGATATTCGGTTTATCGGCTCAGACAATGAATACGGCAGCGGCAAAGACATCCTCGTTTTTATCCGTGAAGGTTATTATTCGCTCTCTGAACCTCTGTCATTTTTACCCGCAGATGGTGGTGAACGCTGTGAAACCAAGCTGCCGACCGGTGCTTTCGAGTATCACAAGTTGAAAGATTATTATGTCACCTACGCTGCTTTTCCCGGCGAAAAACCGGTGATCTCCGGCGGCCGGTTGATCAAACAGTGGATAAAAACACAGAATTTCTGGCTCGCACAAACAAGGGACCTCACCGCTGAAAAAATGCTGGCCAACGGAAAAATGCAAACCCTCGCTCGCACACCGAATGAAGGTTATTTCACCCCTGCGACCACACCGACTTCGACGGAATTTTTTGTTTTTAATGATCAGGATTTATTTCCCTGGCCTGATATGCAGAATAATCGCATCATCATGCTGCTGCGCTGGCATACCGGCATCAATTCCATTTCCGGAATCGATCGTGAAAATTCTATCGCTTATCTGCAGAAACCGCAGGAAGGCATCGTCGTTGCGCCGCCGCGTTATTATGTTGAAAATCTCAAAGCTTTGCTCGATGCGCCCGGTGAATGGTTTTTTGATGAACAACTCAATCAGCTTTTGTTTATTCCGCCGGAAAAGATTTCAGACCCCAACTCTGCAAATGTGACCGTACCCGTGCTTGAAAATCTCGTTGGTGTGCAAGGCGAAAAAGACCGTCCTGTGCGCAATCTGCGCTTCTACGGCCTGACTTTCGAAGCGACAAACCCGGGGAATGCTGCGATTTCATTGGAATACAGCAACAGTTGCGAACTCGTCGATTGCACCATTCGAGGCGTTGGCGGCCGGGCTGTTAATATTTTGAAAGGCAATTATAATACACGAATTCTCGGTAATGCTATCAGCGAAGCGGAACAGGGTGGCATTTATGTCAGCGGCAATGCCCACCCGGCAGACTGGACAGAGATCATTCAGCAGACTCAGATTTCCGGGAATTATATCGAGCGTTGCGGCGGCACCAGCATAGTGGCCACCAACAGTTTAAATACGGTGATCTCCCGCAATGAGGTCACGCGAAATTTAGGCCGTTTTGCTATTTCTGCCGGAGGATGGAGTAATCTCGAGGAGGTGATCAACGGTGGCTACCGGGTGGAATACAATCACGTGCATCACGTGCAGGAACGTGCCGATGATTCCGGTGCAATCACCACGAGCGGTTTGACGCATGATTCAGTCATTCGGCGAAATCTCATCCACGATGTCAAGGCCGGCATGTTCAATGATAATGTCGCCATCTGGTTCGACAACATGTCACGCGGCTGGATTGCCGAGTAAAATATTTACTACAATCTCGAACAGGGGGATATGAAACTTTGTGCGGCAAATCTGGTGGATAATCTATACCGTGACAATTTCCACATTGAAACGCCCAAATCTCCACCGGAAGCAAAAATTACCGGGAAGCCAATTTTCGAGTTTGGCGACCTTGTCATCAATAATAGTGATGGAAAAAGCAATGCGAAAGTGCGCACCGGCCAATTGCTGCAGGCAACAGTTGACATCAAAAATAGCGGTGCAACCGGCATTGAAGAGGTGAGGTTTTATATCGACGGCACCATCGCCGGGCGGCAAAAGTTCCCTGTGGTGCATGGCAATGAACGGCAGATCAGTTTCAGTTTTCGTTTTGCCGAAGCTGGCCGGCGCCGGGTCAGCATCGGAGAAAGTCGTGAGAAAATCATCGGGTGCGATGGTGAACCCATCGCATTTATCTGCGATTCCATCACCGTATCATCGAGGGTTATACCGGCGGGAAACGAACTGGTTATTTCGGCGCGCGTTGAAAATTTGCGGGCTAAAGCGCAAAAAAATACGATTCATTGTTTTATTGACGGCGAACCGACAGCCTCACAATTGCTACAGTTTGATGGGGCGAAAATCCAAAAAATTCAATTCCACCTGAAACCAGGCATCGGTTTGCATAAAATACGCATCGGCAATTCGCCGGAAACCGAAGTCACTATTTATCCCTGGGAGAAAATCGATATCTCTGAAAGCGTATTTGATAAATACTGTGCTGTGCGGGCTGCGCCATGTGAACTTGACTATGACCAACAAAGCAATACTTTCTTTCTGAAAACAGCCGGTACGGATTTCTTCCACGGTGAGGACAGTTACGGTGCCATCTTTTTTGCGCAAGCGATTCAGGGCAATTTTGTGGCGAAAGTCAAACTCAAAAATTTTGGCGACCGCACCCACGAATGGTTTCGCGCTGGGTTGTTTGCCCGCAATGATATCACGCAGAGTTTTGAATCGGAAGCAGGCAGCCTGGGTTCGGTTTTGATGTTCGTGACACCCGGGCGCGCCGGCATGAACTGGGATGAACACGGAGACGGTTGCATGCACAAGGCCGGCAGTCAGAATCATCCGCAACTGGAAAAATATCCCATGTGGATAAAACTGGAGCGGCACGGCAACAGTTTTTCGGGTTATGTCAGTTATGATGGCGAAAACTGGACGGTTTCCCGGCATACACAGGATATTCTCGGGCTGGCAAAAGCCATCCATCTCGGTCTGGCGGCAGGCGGCCCCAACCAACAGGAATACTCGGCCATTTTCGAAAATCTCGAAGTTTTTATCGAAAAGCCGGACTGGCGGAAACAGAACTAAATAAAAACAACTGCTTTGATCAAAACTTCCGGAGAATCAACGATGCACACAAAAAATCACGGCATGTTGAGCAAAGGTGAACTCAGCGATATGGTACAAAACAACCAGATCGAGACGGTGCTCGTCGTCTTTGCCGATCACTACGGCCGCTTGATGGGCAAACGGTTTGACGCCGGTTTTTTTCTCAGCTCGGCAGCGAAACACGGCGCCCATGCCTGTGATTATTTGCTCACTGTCGATATGGAAATGAACCCGGTTCCGGGTTATTCATTTGCCAACTGGCAGCGTGGTTACGGTGATTTCAAACTCGTTCCGGATTTTAAAACTTTGCGGTGTGCAAGCTGGCTTGAAAAGACGGCTATGGTGCTGTGCGATGTCGTCGATGAGAAAAGCGGCAACAGGGTCGAAGTCGCGCCGCGATCGATATTAAGGGTGCAGATCGAAAAAGCGGCAAAATTGAAGCTTGAGGCCAAAGCCGGTTCCGAACTCGAGTATTTCATCTTTGAAGATTCCTACAAATCTGCTGCCGAAAAAGGCTACGCCGGACTCAAACCTTTCGGCTGGTACATCGAGGATTACCATATGCTGCAAGGTAGCCGTAGCGAAACT
>JAJRYV010000099.1 GCA_024275575.1 bacterium | reverse complement strand
CTTAGTTACAGCAGTCGCCAGGAAATTCTCGATGCCGTTCGCGAGGTTGCAGCGCAAGCGCTGGCAAATAAAATCTCCCCTGGCGATATTAATGAGAGATATTTTTCAGCGCAAATGTACACCAAAGACATCCCCGACCCCGACCTGCTTATTCGCACCAGCGGAGAGCTGCGGATCAGCAATTTTCTGCTTTGGCAACTGGCTTACACGGAAATTTATGTCACCGATGTTTTTTGGCCCGATTTTCGTGGCCTGGAATTTCTAAAAGCCATCCAAACCTATCAGGGCAGGGAGCGACGATTTGGCAAAGTGAGTGAGCAGCTCGATATCAGACAAGAGTAAATCTGTCGAGACTTTAAAATCTGCGCGAGGAACCCAAGCACAATTTCCCGGGTTTACATTTTACGATATACAATTCAATCGATAACTTTAATTTGATATAAATAAGGCTTGACTGCCTTTCAGATTATGAAAAAACGCAAAGTGCTCTTTTGGGCGACTCTGCTTCTCACGATCATTGGTTTTTTGGGTACGATGATGTGGCACTTGTGGGAAGTGGAGGAAAAACTCGAGGTTGCTATTCGTGGAAAACTTGAGACCGTTTTTTCCAACAAATTGCAGGTGGGGCAAATCAATCTGGCAATCGGCCGGTTGCACCTCAGTGATATTCGTTATAATTTTGATGCATCGCCGTTTCTGCTTTCCATCTCCGATATTTCGATTTCCTATAACATCCTCAGCTTTATTAAAAGTGGTTTCAAGATCGGGCAAACAAGTAATGAAATAATCATCACTGCGCCCAAGATCACCTACATCTTGCGGGACAACCCGGACGTGGCGCAGAAGCTGACGCAGCAGCATCTCGCAGAGGTGCTTAAAAAGCAATATCAGGCAGCCATCAAATCGATCGAGTTTATCAATAATGCTTCCGTATCGAATGGATCAGTTTTTATCATCGACAGCCTTTCCTATGCGAAGACCGGCCGCAGTAAGACCTATGCCGTGGTCCAAGGGGTGAATGGCTGGATCGAAACGCAAAAATCGGGCAAGGCCTTTGCCCGGCTCGCCGGACGCTTTTTTAACTCTGAAAAATACACGGCCAATGTCATCGGCAGCGCTGATCTCAGTCAGGGAACTCTCGATTCTCTCGTCATTGAGCTCGATGATTATCAATTTGAAAAGCAGATATTATCCGAGTTCCCAAAATATTTGACCGGCGTCGATGGTCTGATTAACGGCTTTCTACGGTTGGACGAAAATCACGATGAACCTGGTTATCTCCTTTCCGGCAAGTTACATATCTCAAATGGCAAGATGGCGCTGACAGATGCCAATATCTTTCTCGAAGACTTGGTGATCGATAGCAAACTGAACAATTTTGATTTTTTTATCGAGCATGGTGAGTTTCGCTTGAATGGTTCCCCGGTTCAGTTAGGTGGCTCGATTACTAATTTGCTTTCACCTTCTCTTAACATCAATCTTTATAGCCCGGGAATCGATCTCCGGCAGTTCGCCCGCCGGTTGAACCCGAAATCCCCGTTTCCGGTTACGGGTTTCGGCGAAATGCAGCTCGCCGTGCGCGAAAGTATCGACAATCCACAGTTTCAGGGTTTATTCGTTGCAGAAAATCTTTCGCTCATCAATCGTCCGCTGGATCAATTATCGATCGCCATGGCTTTTCGCGACTCCACGCTTTACCTTAACGAAGTTCACGCCCAATTCCTGCATGCCAATCTTGAAGCATGGGGGCAGTTATCTTTCAAAAATCCACAGCGCCCTTTAACCATGCATCTCGTTGCTGATGGAGCATTTTTCAACAATCTCGAACATATCATTCCGTTTAAAATTCCGGCAAACATGGGCGCATTGGATGCTGAGCTCAAAGGCCCGCTAAAAGAACCGGTTTTGCGCGGCAATTATTCGGTCTCCCTGCCGATGAAAAATAGTCCGTCGATCGATCTTCTGGGTCATTTTCTCGTCGATGATTGGAATTTTCGCTTCAGCTCCGGTTCCATCGACAACAAATTCCAGATGAATGGACTTATCGCCAATCTGAACAGCCGGCCATTTTACCAGATTCAGGTAAAAAATATGGGGCATGTCCTGAAACCCTTTGGCGTACAGCCGGTCTCACAGATTGCCGACCGTTATAGTATCGACGCTGAATTCAGTGGTGTGCAAGATGAAATGGCCCTTAAAATTTCAGGATTTAATTTCAAATCGAAAAAAAAACACTTCAACAGCACAATTGTATTGGACCGTTTGGAGAGTGAAGCCAAAAAAATTACCGGTGAGATCAATTTTTTCCCCGATGAATCATTTTCTTTCGTCACTAGTTTTGCTGCCGACCTCAACGATACTGCCCTGGTCTTTACAAAACTGGGCAATCAGCACTGGCTCGACGGCCATTGCCGTATCGATTTTAAAGAAAACAAAACTATCGATGCCGAATTACGCGTGGCTAATCTGGAATTGAGTGAAATCATTGCAAAAAATGATGATGGGACACCCAGATTAAGCGGGCGGTTGCTGAGTAAAATCAGCATCAAGGGTGAGCTTGGGCAACCGGAAATTTCCACCGAATCATGGCTTCTTGGTGCGAAATATAACGGTATCGGGCTGATTAATGCCGATCTGAAAGCCGACTTGCACAATAACTCGATTCAGCTCAGCCGTTTTTCAATCAGCCGTAACAACAATCCGCTAATCCGTGCAAAGGGCAAAATCGACCTTTCCCCTTTTGCTGTCGATGTGGAATTGAAGAGCCGCAATCTCGATATCAATGACGTTATTCTCGCCGTGACCCGCAAGGACAGTATTCTGGGCGGCCTGGCAAACATCGATATTAAAATAAAAGGTGAATCGTGGCCGGCGCCGGTTTCTGGTGCCATCAAGCTTCAATCAGGCAATTTGTTATGGTTCAAATTCGATGAATTGGCCTTTAATTTTAGTGATAGCACTGCCGGCCCTGATAGCGCATTCATCAGTTTTTCCGGCATGCGAAGCAATTCAATCACCTACACGCGCAAGGATCAATTTGTGCTTAACGGAGGTGGTTATGTGCCATTTAATGGTCATGAAAACCTGGATGTGCATTTGAGCGGTTATGGTAATATTTTCACAGCGTTGCACGATTTTGTTCCTCTCTTAACCGCTGCTTCCAGCAGTTGTGCGTTGGAAGTCGGGCTGCGCGGCCCTTATAAAAAGGTACAGCTTGTCGACAGCAAGCTCACCGTTGCCGACGGGAACCTGTCCTTTGCTGAAGTCATTAAGAATGTGCATCACATCAATGGCGAGGCTGTCACGGAAGATAACTTTATCCATATAAAATCATTCATGGGTACGGTCGGCAATGCGACGCTTGCTATTCACAATACCCGCCTGGCACCGCCGGACCAGGGATTGATCGGCATACCTTTAATCATCAATGATAACTGGATGAATCTGGGCACGATTCACTTTAAATCGAGCAGTAATGGTCTGCCGCTGAATATACCCGGCTTGATGCCCAAAAATGAAATCGGCCGTTTTCAATTCCATGGGCGGGAAAAATCTCCGGCATTTCTCGTTGGCGGTCCCTGGCTGCATCCTGTTTTTCGCGGCGAGGTGGTTCTCGATGATGTGCCGGTTATTTTCCCTTATTATGAAGAGAGCGAGAGGCCTAGTCCACTCATCGAATATATCATGCTCAACTCCAATTGGGATGTGCATGCCATCGCCGGCAAGAACAATCGCTATGTGGCCGAGTTTTCCAATATCGGCATCGATCAGGTGATCATCAATGCCGGCATCGATGACGGCATCAGCCAGCTCACTTTTACCGGTATCATCATTGACACGAGCCAGACTTATGCTCAGGCTTATGCTCTCAACCTGGCACTAAATCAGGGCGATTCCGCCACCAGATTCGATTTTCCTGATGATTCAATCAACACACTGGCCGACGCTCAACCGGCAATGCCGCTGGAATTTCAGCAGAAATTGCTGCGCAGCGAGGCCGGCCCGGATACCAGTAGCTTCCGCATCGAAGGGCAGATCGAATCGACACGCGGCACCATCGAATATCTCGATCTCAACTTTCGCGTCGACAAGTTTGTCGCGACTTGGGATAAAAGCTCCCTCGATCCCATCGTCTGGGGGCAGGCGTGGACGACGATTCCCGATACGCTGAAAGAGCATTATGTCTATTTAAAATTGCAAGCGAAAGACCCGGTTACCGGGGAATTTAAAGAACGCGGTCGTTATGAGCAGACTTATTTCAAGCTTGAATCGGAAATGCCGATCTACAACACCTCGCAGATGCATGTATTATCCCTCCTGGGATATGCACCGGAAAATATTGCCGATAAGAACCGCACGACGAATATCATCGGGGCGAGCACGGAGAACCTGCTTCTACGTCCGTTGTTGCGGCCGGTAGAACGAAAACTTGAGCGCTCACTCGGGTTGGATATCGTGCGTTTTAATTCACGATTTACACAGAATTTCCTGAATAATAATCAGTTTTATTCAGATTTTACCACGGCTTTCCTGCAAAACACCCAATTGACACTCGGCAAATACATTTCGAACAAAATGTATTTTCTTTACACCGGCCGTTTTTCGACCAATGCCCGGGAAACAGGAGAATTAAACTATCTCATCCCGACGACGATTGGATTAAAACACTCGCTGGGATTGGAATATCGTTTTAACCCCAGTTTGCTTTTGCAGTTGGGTTATAAATATAACGAAGCAAGCTATCTTCTGCCCAAAAGCCGGCAGGATAAAAATATTTTAATTCGTTATTCTTTTCCATTTTAAAAACAGCTCGCAGAAACTGCAATTTGTTTCTTTTAGCGAATTCCGCGAACACACAATAACCGAATTTCGTTTGCCGAAATGTGTGTTATTGCGAGCTTGCAGACCTTTAAGCAATGGACGATAATCAAGATAAGCGATGGCCCTTTGCAGTAGAACTTTTTGCTTTACATTGTGGTCTAACTTTAGTACTTTGGCCTCAATTTTTTTGTCAAACCCAGGGAGAGAAATGTTCCGATTCGTTTTTAAAACCAGTTTTTTGATTTTTCTGTTTTTCTTGCCGTCGATGCTTTTTTCGCAGGGCAACCGGAAAGCGGAAGTGCTTAGTTTTGTCATCGAAGGCAACAATACCACAGATGAGGGATTAATCAAATTTACCGCCGGCTTCAGTGAGGGGTCGAAAATCGGCGGTGACGACATCCAGAACGCCATTCGCCAATTGTGGGATCTGGGCATGTTTAGCGATATCCAGTTTTATATCGATAAAGAAATTGGCAACGGGCTTTATTTGCGTTTGAAAATCGAGGAATTTCCCCACCTTGAAAAAGTTCAGCTTCAGGGCAATAAAAAAATCAAAACCAAAGATTTAAAGAAAGAGATCGATTTTTATCCCGGGCAAATGCTTGGCCCGGCCAAAATCAATCAGATGCGGCGAAAAATTCTCGATCTGTACAGAGAAAAAGGTTATTTACTGGCCCAGGTCGAGAGTAGCTTTACTCCTTCGGAGAAAAAAAACAACAATATCATCGTCAAGTTTAAAATCGATGAGGGCAACAAAGTCCAGGTTCAGAAAATTCGTTTTCACGGCAACACAGCTTTCAGCAATAAAAAGCTGAGAAAGCAATTTAAGGAAACCAAAGAAGATGCCTGGTGGCGCGGGGCAGATTTCGACCCTGAAAAATACAAAGCAGACAAAATGCTCGTCCTCGATTTTCTGCGCAAAGAAGGCTTCCGTGATGCTGAAATCCTGCGAGATTCTTTATCTTACGATCCGGAACAGAAGGACATGTTTATCGATATCTGGGTTCGGGAAGGCACGCGCTACAAATTCGGAGAAATCAAATTCGACGGCAACAAACTCTATAGCCGCGAACAGTTATTGCTGGCTGTAGATATTCATGAGGGTAATACCTATAATGCGGAAAAATTGCAGGAAGCGGTGTCTGAAAAACTGGGTACATTATATTATGACGCCGGTTATATTTTTGCCCGCATCATTCCCCAGGAAATAATGGTTGGCCAGGATACGGTCGACATCACTTTTCTGGTCAACGAAGAGAAACCCGTCAAAGTACGCAAAATTAAAATCGTCGGCAATTCCACCACCAAGGACAAGGTTATCCGGCGGGAATTGAAGATGTTTCCCGGCCAGACTTTCAGCAAGGCCCTGCTCATGCGCAGCCAGCGCGAAGTCTGGGTTTTGAACTACTTCGCCAACGTCAACCCTACTATCGATCCGGTGGATGATGAAAATATCGACGTGGTGATCGAAGTGGAAGAGCGTGGTACCAGCACGGCAAATATGTCGGCAGGTTGGAGCGAGCGTGACAAAATCATCGGTAGCATCGGCGTCAACATGAATAATTTTGGCGGTGGTGGTCAGCGTGTCGGATTTGACTGGAATTTCGGGCGCTATTACCGCTCCTTTCAAATCAACTTCACCGAACCCTGGCTGATGGATACACCGACTCTTGCCGGTTTTAGTATTTACGATACCGAGCGATCACCGCAGTATACCGGTTATCGTCAAGAATCGCGCGGAGCCTCCCTGCGTATCGGACGGCGTTTCCGCTGGCCGGATAACTATTTCCGCGGCGACTGGATTTATCGTATTGACAAAACGGACCTCTCTGATTTTCAATCCTTTTTCTCCGCGTCGGTAAACACTGCCTATTTTGAGGATACCTATCCGCAAACCTCAAGCAGTATTACACAAATCATCAGCCGCAATAGTTTGAACCGGGTTGAATTCCCCACCGAAGGATCGTCATTCTCGCTTTCGACAGAGATTTCTGGCGGTGTTCTCGGCGGTACAGTAGGCTTTCATAAGCACCAGTTTAAAGCCGAATGGTTCACTCCGCTGATGTGGACACTGGTTATGCGATCGGATTTTCAAGCCGGCGTTATTAAAGATTTTGGAAAAAACGCATTTGTTCCTTATCTTGAAAAATTCTTCATGGGCGGCGAAGGACTCACTCGCTCCATCCCGTTGCGTGGTTACAATGACCCGCTCGGTAATGACAGCGGCCCTGTTGACCGTAACGGCGGCACAGCGATGATGAAATACTCTCTTGAATTGCGCGTTCCTATTTCACCGAATCCTACGATTTATGCACTCACATTCGCCGAAGCAGGACGAACCTGGGAAAAAATTCGTGAATTTAACCCCAGCAATATGCGGCGCTCCGTCGGTTTCGGCGCCCGTGTTTTCATGCCGATGATCGGTATGCTCGGATTTGACTACGCTTATGGATTCGATAATTATGACCCAAGAACAGGAAAATTCTTTGGTGAGTGGAAACCGCATTTCGTATTCGGACAGCAGTTTTAATAATTTCCCCAATTTGGACAGGAAATCCGATTGCTAAAACCAGACAGAAAATTTTAATAATAGACTTTGATCAGGAAAATTAAATCGACCTGATTATCATTGTGAGACGGAGGTTTTTAGTGAAAAAATTTGTTTTATCATCGATGGCTTTAGCATTTGCCTTGTCGATGGCGACGACCAGTGCTTTCGGGCAAAAATTCGGCTATTTGAATTCTCAGAAAATTCTCGAAGAGTTCAAGGAAGCGCAGGATGTTAAAAAACAGTTGGAGGAAATCAACAAAAGCTGGGAAAAGGAAGCCTTGAATATGCAGCGGGAGATCAAGGAGAAATCAGATCAACTCGAAGCCCAGCGCCTGCTTCTCAGTGAGACCAAGCGCACTGAAAAGGAACAGGAAATCCAGGCTATTTATCAAAATTTGCAGCAATTTCAGGCAGCAAAATGGGGGCCACAGGGCGAAGCTTTAAAAGAAGAAGCCAAACTTTTGCAACCCATTCAGGCAAAAATTATCGAAGCCATAAACAGGATTGGTGAGCGCGATGGTTATGATTACATTTTCGATACCGTCAGCGCAAATATCGTTTATGTGAGCAAAGCACAGACCAATCTGACAGAAACTGTCCTTGCTGAACTTGAGAAAAATGCAACCAGTGGTGGCGCCGGAAAATAAGCGCGTCGGGAACAGCCGCTGATCAAATTTAATAAAGGTGCTGCCAAGCTATTTTTGAGCTTACAGCACCTTTATTTATGTGCACTGCAACCACGGCCATCTTTATGAATGGCAGTTTGTAATCATGTAAAATATTGCTTTAAACTCTCGTTTGCAGAGGAAACTCTGCAGCATGGGTGCGCATTATGCAGGGAGGAAGGAAAAAATCAAAACGCCAACAGTTCATGAAATTGCGACACTGGTCGATGGCCGGATTGAAGGAAACGAAAATACTCCGGTTATTGGCATCGCACCGATCGATCAGGCACGCGAGGGATTTCTCGCATTCATAGCGCAGGCAAAATACGATTCTCATCTGCAAAGCAGTCCGGCTGCAGCAATCTTTGTACGGCCGGATTCCCCTCCTTCTAAACAGACCTGCCTCATTCGTGTCGACAATCCCTACCTGGCTTTTGTGCGTGTTGCCAGGGAAATTTTCGCGATCGGTGAGCCGCAAAGGTACGGCGTTCATTCCTCTGCCCAAATTGCGGAAACCGCACAAATTGCCTCCGGCCTTTCTATCGGTGTTAACTCCACCATCGAAGAAGACACCGTTATCGGAGAGCAGTGCACAATCGGAAATAATAGTACGATTTCAAAAGCTGCGCACCTGGGCAAAGGCTGCCAGATCGCCAACAATGTGCATATTGCTCACGGCGTGATTCTCGGCGATGAAGTTATCGTGCAATCCGGCGCGGTTATCGGCTCAGATGGATTTGGTTATGTGAAAGACGGAGATATCTATTATAAAATTCCACACCTCGGCACAGTCATTCTGGAAGACAAAGTTGAAATCGGTGCCAACGTGACCATCGACCGTGGGACTTTCGGTGAAACCCGCCTGAAAAAAGGCACAAAACTTGATAATTTAATTCATATCGCGCATAATGTCATCATCGGCGAAAACACGGTCATCGCAGCGCAGAGCGGCATTTCAGGCTCGACGGAAATCGGCGAAAGCGTGATCATCGCCGGGCAAGTCGGGTTTGTCGGGCACATCAAAATCGGTGCGCGGACGACATTTTGCGCACAGGCCGGCGTGACGAAAAGCATCCCGGCGGGCAAGATCGTTTCCGGCTATCCGGCAAAAGACCATGCGCGGGCAAAACGGGAAGAAGCGGTGATCCGTCAAGGCCCGGAACTGCTCAAACGGGTGCGTAAGATAGAGAAATTTCTTAAAAAGAATGTGGCCGATTTCGACGGTGAATAGACAGATTATGATCGCGACGAGGCTAAACAAGATACAAAGCAAAGCGCGTAGCATAGTGATTTTAATCAGAAAACAAAAGCAGGACTCATATGTTAGAACAGCAGAAAACCACTGAAAAACCGATAACCATTACCGGTACCGGATTACACACCGGCAATCCTTCAACGATGACTTTCAAACCGGCGCCCATCAACCACGGCATCTGGTTTAAACGCGTCGATCTCGAAGGACAGCCGCAACTAAAGGCGGATATCGGCAATGTTGTCGAGCTGGCGCGCGGCACGACACTGGGCAACAAAGAGATGAAAATTCACACCGTTGAGCATATCATGGCTGCTTTTGCCGGTTTGCAGATCGACAATTTACTCATCGAAATCGACGCCAACGAGCCCCCGGTTCTCGACGGCAGTTCGCTGCCTTTTGTTGAAGCCATTAAAAAAGCGGGTATTATCGAGCAGGATGCGCCGCGTGAAGTCTGTATCATCGAAAATACCATCGCTTTTGCAGACGAAAAACTGGGTATCGATATCGTCGTCTTCCCCTCCGATGAATTTCGCGTGACTTTTATGGTTGATTATGAAAATCCGGTTTTAGGGAAAAAATACACCTCGATGTATAGCCTGGAGGACGAATTTGAAACCCAGTTTGCTCCGGCGCGTACCTTCTGTTTTCTCAGCGAAGTTGAAATGCTGCATAAAAACGGACTCATTAAAGGTGGAACGCTGGACAACGCCATCGTTATCATCGATCGGGAAATCAAACCGACGGAAATCAGTTATTTACATGAATTGTTCAATCTGCAGGAAAATGTGAAAATCAATACGGAGGGCATCCTCAATACCTCTCCGCTACGTTTTCAAAATGAAATGGTGCGACATAAAACTCTGGATCTCATCGGGGATTTGTATTTGTTGGGTGTGCCGATTAAAGGGCATATCATCGCTGCACGTTCGGGCCACCGCGCCAATATTGAGATCACCAAATTGATTCGCCGTGAGCATGAAAAAATGCAAATCAAATCACGGTTTTCCAGCGCCGGTCAGCTTAAAGACGTCGTCCTCGATGCGCAAGCCCTGTCAAAGATTTTGCCGCACCGTTATCCGTTCATGCTCATCGATAAAATTATCGACCTCGTGCCTAACGAACGTGTTGTCGGCATTAAAAACGTGACGATCAACGAGCCATTTTTCCAGGGACATTTCCCTGGGCATCCCATCATGCCGGGCGTTTTGATTCTCGAATCGATGGCACAGGCCGGTGGAATATTATTGCTCAATTCTGAAGAACACCCGGATGAAAAGCTGGTTTATTTCACCGGACTTGATAATGTTAAATTCCGCAAACCGGTTTTGCCCGGAGATCAATTGCGCCTCGAGCTGGAGCTGCTGAAATTAAGAAAATCGATTTGCAAAATGGCGGCAAAGGCTTATGTCGATGGCGACCTCGTCTGTCAGGCTGAGCTTGCTGCTGCCATAATAGACAAATGATAACCATTGTGCCAGCCCTTAAAATCTTCTCATCGGACGAAAACCTGAGCTGCAGGAAAATCTTATGACCACCATACACAGAACTGCCATTGTTGACGACGCCGCGCAAATTGGTGAAAATGTGTCCATCGGGCCCTATGTTGTTGTTGAAAAGGATGTTATCATCGGCGATGGTACCAGCATCGCTTCGCATGTCTGCCTGACAACAGGCGCCCGCATCGGAAAGGATTGTAATATTTTTCAGGGAGCGGTTCTGGGAAATGTACCGCAGGATTTAAAATTCGAAAATGAAAAAACCGAACTCGTCGTCGGTGACCGGACGACGATCCGGGAGTATGTTACTCTCAATCGGGGCACATCGGAAACCGGCAAAACAGTCGTCGGCTGCGATTGTCTGCTGATGGCCTACGCCCACGTTGCCCACGATTGTTTCATCGGCGATCACGTGATTTTGGCGAATTCCGTCGCTATTGCCGGGCATGTGACGATTGAAGACTGGGTGACCATCGGCGGTTTGACCGGCTGCCATCAATTCACCCGCGTCGGCAAACACAGTTTTGTCGGCGGCTTGAACCGCATCATCAAAGATGTGCCGCCATACATTCTGGCAACCGGCGAACCGCTGCGTTTTGCCGGGCTCAACCGCGTCGGTTTGCAGCGTAGAGGGTTTAGCCCAGAACAATTGGCCAACCTGAAAAAGGCCTATCGCATTCTGTACCAGTCAAAATTGAATTTTTCTCAGGCGTTGGAAAAAATCCGAGCGGAACTGGAAATGACCGCTGAGGTACGAAATGTCGTCGATTTGATTTCCAGCAGTTCCCGTGGAGTGATCCGCTGAAAATGGTCGCGACTGATTTTAAAACATGGCGTTTCATCGATAGCGGCGCTGCGAGCGGCAGCCGCAATATGGCCACCGATATGGCGCTTTTGAAGCATGCAAGACAACCCGTCTTGCGTTTGTATCACTGGCAACCGTGGGCGATTTCGCTCGGCTACCATCAGCAATTTTCCGATATCGATCGCGAAAAATGTGGCCGCGATGGCATCGACATCGTTCGGCGTCCGACAGGGGGCAGGGCGATTTTACACGCCGAAGAGTTGACCTACTGTGTCATTTTCCCGACGCAGCATACCTTACAGGCAAGCAGCGTCAATACGGTTTATCGCCGAATATCCAATGCGCTATTGCTCGGTTTGCATTTATACGGCGCCAGGTCAGTCGTGCCGGTGCAGTCATATGCTGAGCATAAAATTTACGGCCGCAATATCGCCTGTTTTTCCTGTAGCGTCAATTTTGAAATCACTGCCGAAAAACGGAAATTGATCGGTAGCGCGCAGCGGCGTTTCAAAGAAGGTATTCTTCAGCATGGCTCGATTCTATTGGGTCCGGCGCATGAAAAACTGCTTCATTATTTAGCCGTTAAACCTGCACCAGACCGGGCGCTGCAAAACCAGGCAATTTGCCTGCAGCAGGTTCTTGGCCACAAGCCGGAAAGAATAAAACTGAAACAGACACTGGTGGCCGGTTTCGAACAATATTTTCATATTTCTTTTACAAAAAGTAAACTAACGCATCAGGAACGCACTCAAACTGATGAACTAACCAAATCCTTTCAAAACGGGGAGGTCTTGATATGAAACGATTGACTATCACTGTTGCTATGCTGCTTTCCATGTTCATCGCCGCCACGACAATTTCAGCTCAGGAACTCGGCAACCTGGAAACTTATGCAGAAAATGAACTCGGCGCTGCAGTCGAACCAGTGATCAAACTTTTCGGCAGCCTTGCCGGCGCCGGCCTGGTCAATACAGCCGACCTGCACGGTATCGCCGGATTCGAAGTCGGTATTCGCGGTAACCTGTCTTTTGTGCCGGATAAATACAAAAATTCCGGCCCGCTGAATGGCGTCGACGTGGTTGGCTTACCCCTGCTGCAAGCCAGTGTCGGCCTGCCGGCGAACATTGAGATTACCGGCCGTATTTTTAACATGGCCGTGAGTGACGATACCGACGGCAACGTCACCGTGATCGGCGGGCTGGTCAAATACGGGCTTTTTCAGGCGCCTTTGCTGCCGAAAATTTCCATCGTTGTCGCTTACCATGCTTTGATGACGCCGGATGAATACGATTTCGGCACGTTCAGCGTCTTCAGCCTGAAAGGTTACGTCAGTCACAATTTTCTCTTTTTCACCGTTTATGGCGGCGCTGGAATCGACCGTGCTTCTTCCAAAATCAGCCTGGCGCAGACCGCAAACTCATCGAACAGTTTTGAAAAAACCTACAGCGAAAGCAGCACGAACGGCACAGTTGGTTTAACTGTTTCACCTTTTCCGTTCATCAAAGCCAATGCCGACTATAGCTTCGGTAATTTTAAAAGCCTTTCGTTCGGCCTTTCTCTCTCATTCAGATAAACGATATGCGTAAAATTTGTTTACTCGGCGCCACCGGTTCCATCGGGAAAAGCTGTATTGATATCGTCCGGCAATTTCCGCAACAGTTCAGGTTCACGACTTTATCCGCCCATGCCAATATCGAAGATTTATATTCTCTCGCCCGCAGGTTAAAGCCCCGATCAGCGGTTATTTCTGCTGTGGAAGATATCGAAGAATGGCGCCGGCGTTTTCATAAAATCGGTGTCGAGCTGCAGCAAGGCATGCCTGCGCTGGAGGAAGCTGCAGCAGATACGGAGTTCGATGTGCTCGTCAATGCAATCGTCGGTGCGGCGGGGTTAAAATCGACCCTGGCTGCAATTCAAAACGGCAAGACGATTGCTCTGGCTAACAAGGAAACATTGGTCGCCGCAGGCGAACTGGTGATGTCGGCTGCGCGAAAACACAACGCGGCGATTATCCCCATCGATAGCGAACACAGCGCTCTGTGGCAATGCCTTGTCGGGGAAAATATCGACCAGGTTGAGCGGCTGATTCTCACCGCTTCCGGCGGGCCTTTCCGTGATAAACCCAAATCGTTTTTCCGCAAGGTGACCGTTGCCCAGGCGCTCAATCACCCCAACTGGGATATGGGCGCAAAAATCACCATCGATTCGGCGACCCTGATGAACAAAGGCCTGGAGGTTATCGAAGCCTACTGGTTGTTCGGCCTGAAACTGGAGCAAATTTCCGTCGTTATCCATCCGCAGTCGATCATCCATTCTATGGTTGAATTTGTCGACAGCTCGATCAAAGCGCAGATCGGCTTGCCGGATATGCGCGTGCCGATTCAATACGCCTTGACTTATCCGCAGCGTCTGCTGAACAAATTGCCGCGCCTCAATTTCATCGAATTTAATACACTGACCTTTTTTGAACCGGATACTGTGACTTTTCGCTGTCTGCAACTGGCATTCGATGCGCTTGCTGAGGGCGGTACCGCGGCAGCGGTGCTCAACGCGGCCAACGAGGAAGCTGTGCGCGCTTTCCTCGGTGAGAAAATTCGCTTCGATCAAATCCCTCACCTGATCGAGGAAGCGTTGCAAAATCACAGCAATCACCGGTCGGTAACGCTGGAAAATATTATGCAATCCGATAGCTGGGCGCGCAATTTTGTGCGGAAAAATCAATAAAATACAGCGTAACTTTGATGCGAACATTTGGCAGCCGAATTCGTCTAACTTCTGAATCCATTATTTTTACCAGACTTGTGTAAATTAACTCAGGACCTGAACCATGTTTCATAATACAATTACCTTTATCATCGTCCTCGGCATCCTGGTATTCATCCACGAATTAGGCCATTTTATCTTCGCCAAGCTGGCCGGCATTCGCGTCGAAAGATTTTCTCTCGGCTTCCCGCCGCGTTTGGTTGGGAAAAAAATCGGCGATACCGATTATTGCATTTCGTGGCTGCCGCTGGGCGGTTATGTTAAGATGTCGGGCATGATCGATGAAAGCCTCGAGGGAACGCTGACTGGGGCGCCGTGGGAATTTATGAGTAAATCCCTGCCGAAAAGGTTTATGGCAATTTTTGCCGGACCGGCTTTTAACTATCTTCTCGCCGTCCTGCTTTTCGGCTGGGTGGCCTGGAGCGAAGGTATGCGCACGCCGACACATTCCTACATCACCGAGGTGAGGGCGAATGGGCCCGCAGAAAAAGCCGGTTTTCTTGCCGGAGATATCATCCTCGGCATCGCCGGAAATGATGTTGCAAATGTCGTAGCAGTGGTTGATCTTTTTTACTCCAATGCAAATAATGAATTGCCGGTACAAATTCTGCGTGGCGAAGAAAAACTCACCATTTCTGTAACCCCGCAGCTCGATCCGCAAAGCCGGGCCGGGCGCATCGGCATCGGCATCGGTCAGAAATATTCATTTCAACCTGTCTCTTTCACCCTGGCAATGGTTTCGGGATTCTACGAGACCATCACCATTACCAAACTTCTTGGAAAATCGATCGGTGAGATGATCTGGGGTAACGAGTCGGTGAAAGAAAGTATCGCCGGCCCGATCGGCATCGCCAAAATGGTGGGTCAAGCGGCGCATGCCGGTTTCGATGTGCTGCTGCGATTCATGGCTTTTCTTAGTTTGCAACTGGCGATTTTAAACCTGTTGCCCATTCCCGCCCTCGATGGCGGACACATCGTTTTTATCATTTTTGAAGGCATAATGAAACGGCCGCCAAAGATGAAAACACGCATGGTTGTGCAGCAAATCGGCATGGTTTTCCTGCTTTGCCTGATGGTGTTTATCATCATCAACGACCTGCTGCGGTAGTTCACTGTATCCCTGGCTGTGTGTTTTTCAATTCACTCGGATCGAATTAAGATCAATTCTTCCTGCGGTGGAATCAAATACTCAGCGCCGTTTTTAGTCACCACAGCCATTTCCTCGACCGAAATTGTTTTGCTCACTTTTTTGCCATCTATTTCAATTCCCCATTTGAAAAAACCATCGAAAGCAAAGGTCTGCCCGGGGCGCAGCATGCGCACACCATTCCCGCGGGCCTGGCCGCCGCGCTGTGCGCCGCCAAGCGATGGTCCGACATCATGCGCCCAATACCCGACCGGATGTCCGGTACTCCAGCGCACTGGAAGCGAACCGGCTTCCTGCATCCAGTTGCGCTGGGCTTTGTCGACATCCCAGCCGCGAACGCCCGGTTTCATGGCAGCAAGCGCCGTACGGCTGCCTTTGCGGCCGGCGGCCCATTTCTGCAAAACTTCCGCCGGGGCTGCGGTCTCTCCCGCAGCGAGCACGTATGCAAAGCGTTGAATATCGCTGCACCAGACACCGAAAACCTTGATACCGAAATCTGTTTGAATGAAATCCCCGGGTTTGATAACTTTTTCGGTAGCATGCGAATGGCCGCGATCGATACCGGAATTGATGTTGGGATTCTGTGCCGGTGCCCAGGCATCTTCAACGCCTGCTGTCGCCATTTTCTTTTTCAGAAATTTCGCAACATCAGAATCTTTAGTCACACCAGGGACCACTATTTTATAGGCTTCGATTTGCCATTGTGCCGTCAACTGTGCAGCCTTGCGCATAATTTCAATCTCCTGCGGCAGCTTTACCGAAAGCCATTCGATGACAAGCTCTGCCGAGGGGACGAGCCGCCTGTGCAAGTCATCACCCAGCGCCATTTCAAGCTGTTTGAGTTGGGTGTGCGACAAGCCGTCGGCGATGGTCAAATTTGAAGAATTAATAGCAATTTTCTTCGGCTGCGTCGTACGGAATTCCTGTGCGACAGCTTCCCAGATGCTGGCGCCGCGTTCGATGATACGCACTTCATCATGCAAAGCGATATCTTTTAACGCCGTTGCCTCCCCACCCGGTGAAATGGCCAGTGAAGAAACGTTGTCGCCACGCTGGTAAAAAATAAATGCGGCTGTTCCGCCGGCATTTTCCCCGCCGACGAACATCGCCAGCGGATCATTGTTGTTTTCGCGGCAAACCGTCAGCCATGCATCGACATCGGCACGCTGCATGGCCTGCGGCAGCAACTTTTCAATCCGTGACTTGCGGATCTGCGGCCACGGGTTGGGCTGATTGAGAAAATCCTGCGCGTGAACTGAAATTTGCAAGCAGCCGGTGATGACGATGATCGATGCGTAAATTTGCAGGCTGGTCACACATCGTCGAAATAAATCTTTACCTGGTTGGAAATAACACATTTTAATACCTCATAAATTCAATTAAGACAGGGAAACACTATCGCCGCAGCGTCTGGTAAAAAAAAGCGCGACTCACGAGTCGCGCTTCAGAATGGGATAATAGACTAAAACAGGTTTAAAGGCAACTTCCAATATTTGAACATTCAAACCTGCAAATAATTGATCATTTCATCAATACGAGTTTGATCGTTTTTGCCTGTCCGCTGGTTATCAACCGGGCATAATATAAACCGCTCGTCATCATGTTTCCGGCGGCATTACGGCCATCCCATTGAAAATTGCGACTGCCGGCATCCATCGTTTCATCCGCCAGCGTACGAATTTTCTGTCCCATGATATTATAAATAGCCAGTTCAACCTGCTGCCGCGACTTCAGATTGAAGTAGATATTGGTTTCAGGATTGAACGGGTTTGGATAGCTGCTGAAAATATCAAAGGCTTCCGGGATATCTTCGCTGAGAACAAACGGATTCGCGTTTGATCCTGCCAGGCCGGCAATGGCGCTGCCAGATGCAGTGATCGTCACTTCATCGCGATCAGTGGCGCCCTGGCTGTCTTCGACGATGAGAATGACTTTGTAGGTTCCCGGATAACTGAGCACGCCCGAGCCTGATTTCACGCCGCTTGCAAAAACCGTTTCAGCGCCGCCGTTATAGCTGTATTTCCAGGTAAACGCTGATGCTGCCAGGGTGCCGTCCTCATCATCCGTGCCGGTGCCGGAGAAATTTACCGTTGCGCCGACGGCATAGGAAGCACCATTTGCCGGGGCGGTAATCGTTGCCACAGGTGCGGTATTGCCACCACCGCCGGTTATGACGTTAAATGTTACCGAGGTCGAAGCTGTTTCACCACCGCTATCGGTAACCTCAAGCGTCATCGTATAACTTCCCGTGTTCGGCGGAACGACCGTACCGGATTTTACGCCGGAGGCAAAAACATGATTCGGCGGAACGCCGGGGCCGTTGACGATCCATTTAAAACCACTCGCTGCGACCGTACCATCTTCATTATCCGTCGCATCGCCGGAGAAATTCATCGACTGATTGACTGTGTAATCACCACCATCCACAGGTTCGGAAATCGTTGGTACCGGAGGCGTATTCGTACCGCCGCCATTACCGACGCCAACAGCGACCCAACCATCGAGGGTGGACTGATATTCTGCACTGCCGCTGCCGTAGAGGTCGATTGCTGAATTCAGGGTGGCATTTCTCGCATCTGCATATTGTGAATTCGTCGTCAGATATGTGGTTTGTGCGCGATACCAGATTTTGCTGGTTTTGTCAATGCCGATGCCGGTGACGTTGTAGTTGGTGCCGTTATCATTGGTGCCGCTGCCGCCATCGGAAAGCAGGTAAAAATGATAATTTGCAACGCCGCTATTGGTATGCACACCACCCCAGTCATTAAACGGGCTCGGGTTGGCTGTCGAAGCCCAATAAGTTCCTTCGTAGGTATCCGGGTCGTTGGCCTTGTTCGGGTCATCCATAAAACGCAGGGCATCGCCCGGGGTGCCGGGGGTGTAGCATTCTTCACCAACAGCCCAGTTCGCCTGTGCCGGACGCGCGTAAAAATCGACCGAAACACCGAACATGTCCGAAAGCGCCTCATTGAGCGCGCCGGGTTCAGATTGATAAACGAGATTCGATTCAAAATCAGTGACGCCGTGGGTAAATTCATGCGCCGCGATGTCGATCGTGACCAGCGGATCGAACTGTGTTCCGTCGCCATCACCGAAACGGGCCTGTGAGCCATCCCATGAAGCGTTGTTGTAATTGCTGCTGTAATGCACACTGCCGATGATCTGCATACCGGCGTTGTCGATACTGTTGCGGCCATGCACGTTACTGTAATAATCGTAAAAACTCATCGAACCCCAATGTATTTCGACTGCGGCCGGCATACCGGGTGAATCCCAGACATTGTCGGCATCGGTATAAAGCGTACCCGGCAGCGAGGTGCTATTGTTGGCGTTGTAAGTTTTGATGTTGCGAACGGCATCGTACATCTGAAACTCGCTACCGGTATCCTCGGTTTGGATAGAAACCGTGCCACTGTAAAGCGTCGGGCCGGAGCCGGTTGCGGTTGTTTCGTGCATCGAATTCCAGCGGTTGACGATGGCGCCGGTTTTTGCATCGACGAAATACGTCCAGTTGGCTGCCGGGTTCTCTGTTGCCAGCATGAATTTGTAAGTGAGACGGAAATCTTTTTCGAGGAACTGGCCATTCATCGCTGAAATAACCAGCTCTGGAGCCGGCTTCCAGGTTTTGGATGGATCATTATATGCCGCCTTCAGAATATTCTCCAATTCCGGAATTTCCCAACGGTAAGTTGCCGGGCCAAGATCATCCTGCGCCGCTTTCAGCGCCTGTGCCGGTGATATTTGCGGATTGGTATCGAGATCGAGCTCATCGACCAACTGTCCGTTGATCAAATCGATCGTGCCGGTTCGGTCGGCATGCAAAATCATTTCTGAACCAAAAACAGGAACGCCCTTGTATAGGTGCTGCACCCGTGTGTGTGTCTGACCTAGCGCATCTTTGCGACTGCGTTTGACAATAAACGTGTTTCCATCACCTGTTAAACCAAAAGCCTGCTGATTTTTCAGCATAAAATTTTCAACCTGGGGTGCATTTCCGAGATTGACATCACGGGCGATTGCGCCTTTAAACCAGACAGGACGATCGGACTGTCGATTGATTTCTATACTCTGGATTCCGGGGAGGATTCTTTTTGCAGCGGCCAGCTTTGAGTTTGGCGCTGCCTTGTGCTGAGAAAATAATGGTGATACGATAAAGCAACTCATTAAAATGAAATACACATAAAACTGCCTGTGGTACGGTTTCATAAATCCTCCTTTGAATGATATTGGGTGATTTGGAAAAAAATAGAATAGCACAATCTAAAAATCTCACACCCTGTGCCATTAAGATATGTTACAGAGAATATAAAACTATATCAATATTTGCAAATAAAATCATCTTAATCCTCTATAAAATGTACGCTTTTAAAAAATGCGTACTACAATATTTATATTATATTTATTGAACGAAACCGCTTCGCGGTAGTTTTAGTTCTTTGACAAAACTCTTTCCCAGGTCGTTGATAGGTACTACCTTTGGTTCCCCTTCACAAAAACCAAAGGAGAATCTATCATGGGAGCATTAAAAGATCACCAGCCCCTTTGGCCGGCTGCTTCCGGGGGAAGAGCGATGATTCTTCCGCAAAAACAAAAAACGCTGGAGCTGGCTGACATCTTCAGGCGCTATGCAAAGGACTACTGTGCGGTTAACAATGTGCCGCTCCATCACCTGAAGGCAATCAGCGCTAT
>JAJRYV010000098.1 GCA_024275575.1 bacterium | reverse complement strand
TCGAGTTGCCGGCCAGATATTTTTCGATGAGCGGAAACATGCTCACTGCCGTCCGTTTCTCCGGGACGGACTCCTCCAGTGTTGTTGGGCATGGCACGATTGAGGATTCCTTTCGTTTGACGCTCCCGCCGCCGTCGCGGCGGAAACAGGTGTGGGCTCGAATCGGGTATTTTTTCTGCGCACGAGTAAAATACGAAAAAAATTTAGCAAGGATAGGTGTGCTTGGCCGGATGCTTACAAATCAAGCAGACTTTGTTCGAGGTCACCCACGGCAAAAGCGTGTTTATCATCACCCACCGCATGGCGCTGGCCGCGGCGGCGGAGCGGATTTTAGCACTCAAGCATGGCAGGTTGGCGGAGCAAGGGGAGGCATAGAGAATTGCTGGAGAAATGTGGGGTGTACCGAATGATGTGTGATCGACAAAGCAGGTAGGCAAGTGTTTTCCATGAAGCAAGGCGCGCACTGCCGGCTGCTTCATTTAGCTCCAGGGTAAGCGTTATTTTTCAGGCCCTGCGCAGAAATTTCCCCTTAGTGTTCACCTGTAATATCGATGACCTGCTTTTCCGCATGATCAACTCCGTTTTGTTCCCCTTGTTTTTCATAATAAAAAATTTTCAAAACCGCCGTATCCCGCAAAAAATCGATCTTTTGGACATAAAAACGGTGAATATTCAAACCGGTACGTTTCTGCAAATCCCGCAGCAGTTTATTATGGTTTTCCGGTTTGATGAGATCGATTTTCTCATAGAGTACAGTCCGGCGCACTTCTTTTTTCAGGAAAAGATTCGAATCGACGAACCATGTCAGCAGGAGAATGAATCCGACGATCGTGGCAATACCAAGCGGTGTCGTATTGATAATCGCACAAAGCATAGCGATAGCGATAGAAAGAAAGAGGTAGGTCATCTCTTTGATGGAGATGGATTCGGTGCGATAGCGCAACATGGAAAATATGGCGAACAGACCGAATGTCAGCCCCATCGATACTTCGATATTGTGCAGGAAAAGCGTGAGCAGAAAAACGATAAAGTTAAAGAGAAAATAACTGAATACGAATTCGCTGTTTTTATAAATCGGATAATATAAAACTCGAACGAGAATGGTGATGGCAACCAGGTCGATGAGGGTCCGGATGAGAAAATCGACTGAAAACATATTAGTCAGGCTCATTACTTCCATTTTTATTGATCTTTCGTTCTATTTGATTTAATCCGTGTAATTTCATTTTAAATCGGTTGGTTTTAATGGATTCTTTCACCGTCATGCAGCAGCCGATGCAATACTTGCTGAACGAAGTCGGCTGCAATCTATATTGACGCATGATATCCAAAAAACGCGAGGAGGTGAGCGCTTTCGATTGTTTCACCTCTGCGATGATAAGATTTTTCAAATGAACTATGCTCTCCGAGGCTGGATTTTGAAATCGGGCGTCAAAATCGATGGTCACCCGCTCATAAGACGTCTTGCTGGCGAAAGTGATGCGTTTATACGTTCCGATCAGGCTCGGTCGCAGGTTGTGGAACTCTGCAGGTAGTCTGCGCATTAAAAATTCATGTTCCGACGGCAGCATTCTTTTATGCAACCCCCGCACGGAAATCCGTTCTTTGATGGTGCGTTTTTTATTGGTCTTGAATTTAACTTCCAAAAACGTGGTGCGCGTTTCCCTATAGCGCCGGTATCGAACTTTATAGCGATTCAATTTACCGTTGTGATGGTTGTGATAAAATTTGTAATCCGGCGTATCCCAGTAAATATTCTGGTAAGTAAAAATGCGCTCTTCTTTGATTTCAAGGATGTTGTAAAAATCGCTGAGCTGATGAATGATGCGTTGCAGCAGTTGGCGGGGAAAGATGAATTTTGTATCGATCCGGTCCATCAGGCTGATATTTTTTATGTCATTCAACGAAATAGCGTCAAAAGCCAGCACCCGATAGCCCAGACTAAACGGTTTGTGAGCGAAGTCAACTTTATCCGAAACAGCGGTTTCGCTCATCTGTCTAGCATGCTTTTCAGGCGCTGAATATTCACTTTTCATCTCTGGTTACTTTTATTAAATGTTTTTATTTTTTGCGATGCAGTGTGGAATCTCGGGTTTATTAAATGAATTAGACCCAACTATACATAAAAAGTTCAAGCTTAAAACTGATATCTGTTTCGCCCATTTTCGCCGCTGGCTGAAACCTACGACTTTTTGAAAACCCGCCTGAAGGCACTTCAAATTCCAGCCTGCTAAAACTGACATTGAAAACTATACCAACTATCATTTGATAACGCAAATACTTTATCACGTAATTATCAGATGATGTGCCAGGCAAATCGCAAAGTTATTTATGTGGCTGCTGCCGGCAGTTTTTGGCGGTAAACCTGCAAGATCAGGGAAAGAGAAAAACTTGCAACTGATAATCGATATTCTTATGTTAATCCCGGTCAGCTTTACAACCCTGCAAAGGAATGTTTTCCAGAAGTTTACTTGCCTGAATACCAGACGATTACGCGCAAAGACAATAAAATGGATTTTACCATAGACGTTATTATTTTTATCGGGTGCAACAAGCGTTTTGTCCATCTTTCGCAAGCAGAAAAGTTGAATGAAACGATCTCGCTGGCTCAATACTGGACGGACTTCGTGTCCCGGTTACCCGGTTCATCGCTGCGGTTTTTTACTTCTCCCGAGGCTGTCCCTGTTGTGGCAGACGTAAGCACGCGATTGGGAAAAGAAATAAACTGCATCATCCTGCCGGAGGCCAATGAATTTGCCGCATCCTTAAAAAAATTCATGCAAACGTCGCTTGAAAATAAGAAAAATTCGCTCATCTTGCTATCGAATAATGCATATATCCCGAAAAATGTAGAAATAATGACCGTTGTGCATAAATTCGAAGCAGGGGGAAAGCGGTTTTTGTTTTTTGGCGGCGAAAAATCAGGATATGAAAATTTTCCTCGCCTCGTTTTTTCCCTTGATAATAAACCTGTCGCCAGCGTGCCCAAAGCTGTTGCAGGGCTGAGCCGCGTTCTGTCTGCATTTTTCACACAAACTGAAAAAGACAAGGAAATTCCTACCGAAAAAGCCCGGCGCCTGGCTATCGAACTCATTGGCTGCAAAGCTGCCGCACGAGCATCGCTGCACGGGTTGTATGAATTCCTCGAATCCGCCGATAAATTAACCCGTGCTGATATCGACCGCTTTTTTATTGTCACTGATCGAATTGTGCAATTGGACAACGGCACGAAAATGACCGGTGCGGAAATCGAAAAAAGTGCATTCGTCGATCTTGGTTTATACTTGATGACAGCATCGGTCATGCCTGAACTCCTCGCTGCAGCCGGTAAAACAAGCAAAGCTGAGACGTATTCACCATTTGATTTAATCGCCGCAGCCACAGCATTAAATGCTGTGGAAGTCGAGTTTGAACTTGTACGATCAACTACGGAAAACCTCCCCAGGGTGAAAAATACCCGGCCCGAAAGAAATCAATCTGAACATAAGAAAGAACGGGCAATCGCATATGCGCTTTCGCAAAGCGGAGAAAAACGGTTGCGCACCTGGCTTCTTGAAGCTTACGGCCTCGACAAATCCCTCATTAAAGAAAAATTTGAATACCTGAGTTTTATTTTTGAACTGTTTTTTTATCATTACGGTGAAGGTGATATGAGCGTTGGCCGGGCGGCAACTCCGGTGGAATTACTCGGCCGTCATCTCGATAATTTTGGCGGCATGATAAACGCAGCAGCTATTTCCCGCGAATGCCAGGTCTTGACGCGCAAAACCGGGCGTCGAGAAATCCGTATTCGCTGTACCGCCCCGGCTCAGTTTCCCGATACCACCATCGAGATTGCCGATTTGATCGCTCAAACAAAGCAAGGGACATGGCATGAAATCGCAAAAGATGAAGCTACTTTCGAATTCGTTGGTGCACAACAACACCCGTGGACAGCAATGATCTTAGCCGTGATTCTGCGCATGTTTGCACTGGAGCGCCGGCCGCTTGCAGGTCTGGATATCCTGATTGCCAATAGCATGACGGCGAATACGGGTTTCGATATCAAAACGAGTCTTGCGTTCGCTCTGGCGCAGTCGCTCGTTCATTTGCACGGGCATTCATTCTCGGAACAGCAAATATACACATTTATCGGCGAGGTGTTCGCTTTTTTACGGCTGGAAATACCCCGGCGGGAGATTACCACTTTAGCCTGTGCCCGTGCCGGAAAAATTTTGCCGATTCAGTTTTCCCCGATCGCCATCGCCAAATATGTACAATTTCCCGACGCCTGTCGCTTGCTCTTCTGCCATTCCGGCGTGACGAATATCGACGCCGCCATTCCGCAAAATACTATGCTGCGATTAAAAGAAAGTATCCCGCGCTGTTTCAAACTTGTGGAACAGGAACGCTCGATTCCCGGAATGCAGATCAAATATATCCGTGATTTACTGCCGAAAAAACTGGCTGTTTCCATCGATGAATTTTACCGGTTGATGCGCCAGGTTCCAGAACATGTGACCGATACCCTCTTTCAGAATAAAATCGTATCCACACCGGCAAATCGCGAACAAACGAAAACGGTGGCGCAACTGCTGCCGGTTCGCAATGCGCTGATTTATTTGATCGGCGAATACTGCCGTTGCCGTGAATTGATCGTACGCCTGAATATGGGTGATGTCAATGGTGCCGGCAGGCTGCTGCGAATTTCTCACGATGGCGAGCGGGTTGCCGTACGCAAAAATGGACGCCTGGAAAAATATCGTTTGCACTACACCGATGAGCTTCTTGCAGACCTGCAAAAAATTGCCGGGCAAAATCCGGAATCGGTAGCGCTTTACGAACAATCGGGCGCAGTGCAGACCAGCTCGCCGGAAATCGACGAACTGGTGGATGTTCTGCATTCGGTACATGGGGTGCTGGGAGCGCATATTTCCGGTGCCGGCGCCGGCGGTGGCGCCCTTGCACTGGTTGAAAAAGGCGTCGTTGAAGCATGCATTGAACATCTCGACAGAGAATATTATCAACCTCGTGGTTTTGAAAAACTGGTGCTCAGCTCACGACCAGTGTCCGGCAGCAGCGGAATTCAGTTCTCCCTCGCAGAACTGACCACAGCGCTGCCGCAGAAAAAGATAACCTGAAATACTGCAAATGTTATCATTATGGATAATGGATTTCATCGGTTAACAAATTTATGATAAAAATCAAAAACACACTCTGGTTTTTATGTGTCTGCGTCCTCATTTTTACAGCTTGCGGCAAAGATGCGCCCAATGATCCCGGCCCGGCAGATCGCACAAATCTGGCTTACGAAGTGCTCGAGACATTGCCACACGATACCCTGGCTTTCACGCAGGGATTGCTGGTCCACGATGGTTTTTTCTACGAGAGCACCGGTTTGTACGGCCGCTCTTCATTGCGCAAAGTGGAAATTCAGCGTGGCAAAGTTTTACAAAAACACAATCTTTCCGGCTCGGTTTTCGCCGAAGGCCTGGCTTATGATAACGACAGGCTGGTACAGCTAACATGGCGTTCCGGTCTCGGTTTTGTCTATGATGTGACCAATTTTACTGCGCTGTCGACTTTTCGCTATTCACGGGAGGGCTGGGGTTTAACTTTCGATGGCGCTGATTTTATCATGAGCGACGGCTCAGATTCTCTGTTTTTTTTGGATAAAACGACATTTAAAAATAAAAAAAATATTGCAGTGAAATTCCGGGGGGAACCGGTTGATGATCTGAACGAGTTGGAATTTATCGATGGTCAGGTCTGGGCTAACATCTGGCATTCCGACTCCATCGCCATCATCGATCCCGCAGATGGAGAAATCGTCTCGTGGCTCGATTTAACGGGTTTGCTTGCAGAAAAAGAGCGCACAGCGACAGCGAACGTGCTCAACGGTATCGCCTGGGATGAGGCGAACGCCGCACTCTATGTCACCGGGAAATTGTGGCCGAAAGTTTATCGGATCAAGGTTTTTTAAACCGTCGGTGCGTGCAACTTTTGTATCTCGTTCAGCGTGTGTTAGAGAAGCGTTCCCTGAGCTTGCCGAAGGGCACGCTTCGGACAATTGAGAAATATCCCGCTTCGGCAAGCTCGGCGTCCGCCTGGCGCGCTGAATAGTTACCAACTTTTCGTGATAAAATATTGTCTATAAAATAATTTGTGTCAATATGAACCGGTTATTTAAACCGCTTTTAAATTATGGTGAACATGAAATCTTACAAAATATCTGCCCGAATATTAATCCCCATCAGCTTGTGCATTCTGTCGCAGGTCGCTATTATTACTGCGCAGACCACTGATTCCCGCCGGGAGATGCGTGCATTTATCAGCGCAAAGGGCTTTTATGACGATGGCCTTTATCAGCTTGCCGGAGAAAGATTTGCCGATTTTATTGCCGAGTTTCCCAAAAGCAATTATGCGGCGCAAGCCGTATTTTTGCAGGCGGAATCCAGTTTTCATCAGCGCTTGTTTAGCGACGCGGTGGAATTTTACCGGAGAATGCTGCAAAATTATTCCGCCATTACTTTGCGCGACCGGGCGCAGTACCGCATCGGTCAGTCCCTTTTTTATGCCGAACGTTATAGCGAAGCAATCAGGGCATTGCGCACATTCCTTGAAATTTATCCCCAATCCAGCATCGTGGATCAAAGCCATTACTGGCTCGGTGAAGCACTTTACAACGTCAAAAATTTCGATAAAGCTTTGCAGGAATATGCGGTTGTCATCGCCCGCTACCCACAGAGCCCGGTGCATGATTATGCCCTTTATTCCGCCGCCTGGATTTATGAACAAAGGCAGGATTACAAGCGCGCCATTGCAGCCTATGAAAAATTATTGCAGGAGCACAGCGACAGCCCTTTGAAAGCACAAGCGGAATTCCATCGGGCATTTTCCATCTACGGCCGCAAAGATTATGCTGATGCGGTTTTAAAACTGACTGCCGCCATTGCAACATACTCCGAAAACGAGCTCGTTTTGCAGGCGAAATTTTTAATTGCCGAATGCCGTTTCAAAACCGGGCAATTCGACCTAGCGATCGCAGCCTACGGTGAAATTATCGAGGCCGGGGAAAACCGTTTTATCGATGATGCGCTTTATGGCTCCGGCTGGGCTTCGATGGAAAAAGGCAGGTATCAGGCTGCAGTCGATTTTTTTGACCAATTAATCGAGAAGTTTCCCGCAAGCACATTGCTGCCCTCTGCCTGGTTTCAACGGGGTAAAGCCTGTTTGCAATTGCAAAAATCAAATTTGGCCCGGCAGGCCTTTGTTAAAATCCGCGATGATTTCCCACAGTCGGAGGAAGCCGGCGCCGCCATTTATGAACTCGGTGCGCTGGCTTTTACACAAAAAAAATATCGAAAAGCGCGTACCAGCTTTGAACGCGTTCTGCAAAATTATGGGCAAACAGAGGTTGCTGACGACGCCTGTTACATGGCCGGAGAATGCCTGTTCGCGGAAAAAAAATATATTGAGGCCGAAGCACGTTATAAACAAATTATCGAAAAATACGCGGCTTCCGATTTAACCCCGAAAGCATTACTGAAACTCGGACGCAGCCGTTTTTTGCAGGAAAACCATATCGCCGCACTGGCGGCTTTCAAACAATTGCTGGCGGAATATGCATCGAGCCCACTGGCAGCCGCAGCGCAATTCTGGATCGGCGAAAGCTATTTCAAATCCGGCGATGCGAAAAGCGCAGAAGTTGCTTACACCAAAGTCCTGCAGAATTGGCCGGAGAGCGCGTTTATCGCCAGAGCGCGCTATGGCCAAGGTTGGGCGCGCATGAAGCAGAATCAATTTCAGGATGCCGCCTCAGCGTTTTTGCTGGCGACTGAAAATGGCGCTGGTTCAGAGCTCACTGCTGATGCCCTGCTGCGCGCCGGTGATGCCTTCTACAATTTAAAGCAATATGACAAGGCGCAATCTTCGTATCAACGCGCCCTGGCAAAAGCAACCCTCACCGAGGATAAAATTGAGGCGCTCTTCCAAATCGGTATGTGCAATTTTCGCCGCGGAGAATTGACAGCAGCAATGCAATCATTCGCCAGAATTACGGCAAATTATGCCGCATTGCCGCGCGCCGTGCGTGCACAATATATGATCGGCCGCTGCTATTTTCGCCAGAACCGCTATGCCGATTCGCGACGGGCGATGCAAAAAGTGCTGACGATGCACCCGCGGCAAAACAAATATCTCGATGACGCTCGTTATGCCATCGGCGATACGTATTACAACACTGGAAATTATAGCCGCGCAATAGCGGCTTATCAGAATTTAATCAACCGTTATCCTCGCAGCGAGTTTGTCGATGATGCTGTGAGCGGCATTCAATGGTCGCTTCTGCAGCAGGAAAAATATGACGAGGCACTGGTTTTTGCTGATAAATACATCAGTCGCTACCCCGGCAGTGAAATGGCAGCAAACCTGCAATTTAAAAAAGCCGAATTGCAGTATAATTTGCAAAAATTCTCCCTGGCCGCAAAAGCCTTTCGCCGGGTTTTTCAACGCTATCCACGCCGTAAAGCTGCGCAAAAAGCCTGGTACTGGGTCGGCAATTCCTATTTAAAAATGGCGGATACGCTGCGCGCCGTCGAGGCGTATGAACGGCAGGCTAATGAATTTCCCCGGGCAACCGATTCGCCGCAAGCATTGATCGATGCCGGTAAATTGTTGGTACAGCAAAAAGAATACGACAAAGCGGCTTCGTTATTTCAGCGAGTGATCAACACCGAAAAAAGCAACGTATTTTCCGGCCAGGCCGAGCTCGCTCTGGGATACATGCTATTGACGCAAAAAAAGTACATCCGGGCCCGCAAACATTTTGCTGCGGTCCGGGCTTCATTTTCCAATAAGAAGTTAAAAGCAGCCGCCAATCTCGGGTTGGGAAAAATCGCTTTTGAACGGAAGGACTATGCAAAGGCAAAATCAAAATTTGCCAAAGTTACCGAACAAGACACTGAAGAAAATGCCGCCGAAGCGCAATTCCTGACCGGAGAAATTTTCGCTGCACAACAGGCATATAAAAATGCAGTTGTCGAATTTCTTAACGTGAAATACCTTTACGGCAGCGAGACAAAATGGGTGGTGAAAGCAATCTATCGCGCGGCTAATTGCCAGGAGAAGCGCGACAGGTATGGCGACGCACGAAAATTATATCAATCAATTCTCGATGGCTACCGCAGTAAAATTTATCACAAAATGGCATTGGAGCGCCTGGATGCAATTAAGGGAAAATAAATTGCAATTAAAGTTTTTCACACTGGTGATCGTCATTCTTTCCTGCGGTGAAACATTGTTTGCACAGGAAAAGAAAGCCGCACCGCCGCTAACTTCTTTTGACGTGAAAATTGACACGACAGAAGATAAAGCAACTATGAAAAAGTCTGAAAAGCCGGAAAAATCGAAAAAGAAAGGCCACCTGAATTTACCGGATGTGATGATTTACGGCAAAAACACCACCCGCCATGTGGGCGGCGAAAAGAAATCCGTCGCCGATGATAAAACAGAGCTCGTCGTGCCTGAAGTAGATTATAAACCGATGCCGCTTGCGGATGTGCAACAGTGGGAGCGACAAACGATCAAAAAGGAAAATAGCGGGAAATACCAGCACATTAACGGCAGCATTTTTGGCGGACAATTTTCACAATGGGGTGGAAACGCTGATTTGTGGATGGCGACAGAGAAAATCGATGTCGGATTTGACGGCACCTGGCAGCAAAGCGACGGTGAATTCAAAAATCAGACGTCGGAGCTGTTAAATGCCGGATTTAATTTTGCCGTTTCAACGAAAAAAAATACCGTCTGGCGCCTGAAAGTACGGCACAGTAGTCACGATTTTGGGCTTTACGGCGCAGTCGCTGATTCGACGAATCGGAAAATCAGCCGCAACCAACTCGCTTTGTCATTGAAGGCCCCCCTCGCTTTCGGTGTTCGCACCAATATTGATTTGCAGTATCAATTCATTGCATTACACGGCAACGGTTTCCAAAAATTTTCCGACAAGCGCAATGTGCTATCGCTCGAAGCAAAACTCATCAAAAAGATCAGCGCGGCGGAATTGAGCTTGCTGCCGGTGGTCTATTTAAACCGCAGCGCAAACGATAGCCTGGCCAATGCGTATTTTGACTGGTTTTCACTTGAAGCAAAAACGAAAATTCCGCTGTCGGCAAAACTGGTGGTGGATTTTTCTCTCGCCGGCCAGGCCATCGATTTCGGCAACCGGCGGACAAATTATGCTGCTGTCAATTTGGGTGCGCTCTACATTCCTTCTGCGGCAACGAGCGTCAATTTTCATTTTTTTTCCGGCCACCGTTATCTGCGCTGGCGCAGGCTGGTGCAGCAAAATATTTATCTCGCATATGACCAGATGCCCCAGGTGGAGAAAGTTAGATGGGGCGGTGAATTTTCTTTCGATTGGCGCTTGCGCGATAATATCACCTTTCTCACCACTTATTCTTTGCAAAGCCTGGAAAATTTTTATTATTTTGAGCGTGATTCGGCCGGTCTTTTTATTACACCGGCAGTCGATTTGATTATGCGCCGGTTTGCAGTCGGCTTGAAATTTGACCCATCCCCTGATTTTTCATTTACGGGATATTTAAAACTCGAAGACTATAATTTACAGAATTTGACCACCGGCGGCGCCTTATTTTACGATTTACCCTATTTCCCGAAAGTGCAAATACCGCTAAAAGTCATCTATAAACCTTTGCCAAAATTGAAAATAAGCGCTGATGTGAAATTTATCGGCGAGCGTTCCTTTTTGCTGATAGATTCTGGAAGGCTGCCCGCTTATACCGATTTTTCCATGGTGATGCTCTTGCATTTAAGCGGGCATCTCGACCTGTTTTTGCAAGGCAATAATTTAACCGACTCACATCATCAAATCTGGCAGGGTTATAAAGCAATGGGACGGAATATTCTCGGCGGATTCAATGCCGCGTGGTAATGGTTTTGTGTCATTTTTATTGGATCTATATTTTCATCATCGGAGGACGACATGTCATTTTTTGATATTTTGACCAAAGGCGGCTATTTGATGGTTCCGATTCTGCTCGCCAGCCTGGTTGCCTTTTTTATTTTCATCGAACGCATGCTGACGCTGCGCAAATTGAAAATCAATACCCGTTCATTTATCTTAGAGGTTAAAAACTTAATCCTGCAAGGCATGGTCGATGATGTATTGGCGCTGTGCCGGAAAACCTCGGGACCAATTGCAAAAATGACCCGCGTCGCCATCGATAATGCAAAGTTTGCCCGCGCAGATGTGAAAGACGCCATCGATTCTGCCGGACAGGCTGAGATCTACGTGCTGGAAAAAAATCTCGGCATGCTGGCAACCGTCAGCGGCGTCGCACCGATGATCGGATTCCTCGGCACAGTCACAGGTATGATCAGCGCTTTTATGGAGATTCAGACCCGTGGCGGCAATGTTGATGCTGCCGTGCTCGCCGGTGGTATTTGGGAAGCGCTGAT
>JAJRYV010000097.1 GCA_024275575.1 bacterium | reverse complement strand
TACAAATACTACCTGACTAATTTTGGAAAACAAGTGATTGCTACAGCATTAAAAATTAAAGAGTTGGTGATCATTCCACAACTCAACTCTATTTAAATATTTCTCTTTTCTGCCATTTTTTGGCAGAAAAGAATTTGTCAGTGAATAAATAATGCAGGTTAAGGGATAAAAAGCAACCCTGCCAAAACAGGTTAAAAATTGAGCCCGCTTCAGACGACTTTTCAAAACGGAGCCGCAGATTTTAGCTTGTGGCGGAATTGGCTTTTAAGTAACTTGAAACTGCGCTGCACATTTCCAATTACTTTAAGATTAAACCCGCAGCGGCGGTGGCTTGCTAAACAAGATACTTAATCCGACAGTTATACTCGGCAGGGTTGTTTGGGGAATAGACATCCCACGATAAAAGTTGCATATTTTATAATAATTTCCATTATTAGCAGACCAAAATTTGCCAATTTAATCCGTCTATAATATTTAGCCAAAACGAGAATGTTGAAAAAAAAATACAGCCTGACCAGCTTGGCCAGCACCTGCGGTTGAGCGGCGAAAGCGAGCCCGGTCGGGCTTGGTGAACTGCTGCGGAAACTGCCGCAAAATAATGATCCCAACCTGCTCGTCGGTTTCCACACCAGCGATGACGCCGGCGTCTATCAAATTGATCCCACAACCGCGCTGATCACTACGGCAGATTTTATCACACCGACTTCCGACGATCCTTATCTGTTCGGGCAAATCAGCGCAGCCAATTCCATGAGCGATGTTTACGCCATGGGTGGCCGGCCGCTGACCTGCATCAACCTGCTGGCGCTGCCCTCCGGCAAACTGGGACCAGAAGTGACGCAAGGTATCATCGAAGGGGCTTTGAGTAAGATAGCCGAGGCCGGGGCAGTGTTGGCGGGCGGCCACACAGTGGATGACGCCGAGCCCAAATTCGGCCTCGCAGTAACGGGCATCGTGCATCCGCAAAAAATCTGGCGCAATGTCGGCGCGTTACCGGGTGATGCCCTGATTCTCACAAAACCGCTCGGCAGCGGTGCGATTTTTAACGCCAATCTGAAAAATTGGGTGCCGCAGGATGCCCTCGAGTCTTGCTTTAAAATATTGACAACCCTCAACCGTATAGCCTGTGAAACTCTCGGTAATTTTGAAATTCACGCAGCAACTGATATCACCGGATTCGGTCTGATGGGGCATGCTTTCGAGATGGCTTCGGGATCAAATGTCACTTTCGATATTCAATTTGAAACACTGCCGCTACTGCCTGCGGCACTGCAAATGTATGAAAAAGGCATCAATACCGGCTCAAACGCCAATAACTTTTTACTTGTTAGTGAACGCTTGCAATGGTGCATCGACCGGCCGTTTTTCCAGCAACAGATTCTCGCCGACCCGATGACTAATGGCGGCTTGCTCATTTCGTTGCCTGCTTCTCAATCAAAAGATGCCCTGCAGCAACTGCATGACGCCGGGATTGAATATGCACGAATTATAGGTGAGGTGATTGAGGCGAAAAATGAGATCGCGCTGCAGGTGTTTTAAAATTTCCGGCGCCTGAGCTTGCCAATTCTAATTCCAATGACAGTCCTGCAGCAAAAACAATCCATCAATTGGAAATCCAACCCCACTTTAAAATAGCAGTGAAAGCATCTCGCTGTTTACTCATAACATGCTTTTTTTCTAATTTTTAATCAGAAAAAATCGCGAGGACAGGCCCGCTATTTTAAACTCCAGATTCGGCCCCTTTTTCGAAATTACCTCCTGTGAAATCAAATCATGCGCTTTGGAACTGGGCAAGTTGACGGTATTAATTTTGAAAGTCGCTTCATTCTTTCCGGTATTTAAAATAAACAGAATATTTTCTGTCGCTGTCGATTTCAAATCGGCATAAATAAATTCACCTGCTGCGAGATTAGTGCGTTCGCCATTCCACAGCGCCTGATGTTGAGCTCGCATGGTCATTAGTCTACTCAAATAATCGTAGAGCGCCTGCTCATTTTCATTGAGATTTGAAATCCTGCCTGCAGTGCGTGCGACGTGATCATCACACAGATCGAAATCGACGCAGTTTTCAGTGACGCGAGCCGCAAAACCCGGCACTTCGGCACCAATCTCTTCGTTGTAATAAATCGTGATCGGTCCGGTGAAGGCGGTTAGAAAACTGAATGCCAGGCGATGCCTTTGCCAGTATTGCGGATTGTCCGGCCCGCCAAAACCGCCGCGCTGCAGCAGATCGCCGAAGCGTACAAGATCGTGATTACCGATCATCAAATTGGCGATGGCCTGCGGGGGATATTTTTTAAAATTATTGAATCCGGCATTTAAAACATAAGCCGGTTGCCGGCCAAATCCGTTTTCCTCGATCGCCAGCGCCTGCACAAGATTATAGCGCAATGGGAAATCGAAGGCCGACAAAAGACCTGGCGCATCTTTAGGTCCGTAACCCTGTTGCGAAATGTTATCAGCACTGCTCCAGATTTCCGCAACCATGTAACCCAGGGTGCCCCATTTTTCGCCTGCCTGACGACGTTGCTCACATTTGGCCTCAACTGCCTGGCGGATTTGCCGCCAGTACTGCACCGGAACCTGATAGGCCTGATCCAGGCGCCAGCCGTCGATACCCAATTCGTCGATCCAGTAAGTCGCCACTTCTTTGTAGAACTCCAGACTCCCGGGATATTTGACCGGATTGTTCGGGCCTGTGGGCAGTTTGCCTGTCGGTGATGGTTTAACCTCGCCCTTATGGTGGCCGAAGACGCCGTCAAAAAACACATAAATGCCCATATCATGAGCGCGATTTACTAACTGCCGGGCATCGGCGAGGGTACCGAAAGCCGGGTCGATGCTGAAATAATCACGGCAAAAATATCCCGTTGATTCCAGCCGTAAATCCGGGCCGCTGCCTTTGGCGGAATCGAAAATCGGAGTCAGCCAGAGGGCATTCATCCCCAGTTTTTTAATGTAGGGCAGCGCCTCGGTGATGCCTTTGATATCGCCCTGATGATCGCTGGGGCCATAGCCTTTTTCATAATTGCGGCTGGAATCTCCGTTTTGAAAAGCTTCAACCATGATCTGGTAAATGCGTAAAGTATTAAATTGCGTACGTTTGCCCGTGCTGCCCGCAAGGTATGTATTGGTTGAAATGAGGGCGATAAAAAACAGAGTCCGGTGTATTATATTTTTCATTTTGACCCTGGTTTTGATTTGATGGGTTTTTTTTTCTTTCTTTTCGGCGTTTTCTTTTTCGCTTTTGGTGCCTCATTGACTTTGACAAAAACGGTGGAGAGGTTGTTATCGTCATCATATCGCATGGTGAAATATTTATCGTTGGCCTGCATGAGCTGCGACAATTTTTTGAAGCCAAATGATCGCGGATCGAAACTGGGATCGAGCTGGTGCAAGTGCAAACCGATGGCCGCAAGCGGCGCCCAGCCGCCTTCGTTTTCTGCCATGGAATGCGCTTCGGTGATGAGCTGCACCGGGTCGATGCTGTCATTTTCCGACAGGACATCTAAAGTTGTTTCATCGGCCCTGTTTCTCTCGAAATCATCGACGATATTCTCCGTGAAAATAAAAATATTGCAGGCGTTGACGAACGGCTTGGGTGTCTTTTTCTCGCCGATACCCATGACAAAAAAACCAGCCTCGCGAATGCGTGTAGCCAGCCGGGTGTAATCGCTATCGCTGGAGACGATGCAGAAACCATCGACAAAACCGCTGTGTAAAATATCCATCGCATCGATGATCAGGGCGCTGTCGGTAGCGTTTTTCCCGACGGTGTAGCGGAATTGCTGAATGGGCTGGACAGCATAATTGTTAAGCGCATCCTTCCAGCCACGCATGTTCGATGTCGTCCAGTCGCCGTAAATACGTTTGATGGTGATGGGGCCATAAATGCCGGCCTCGGCAATGATTTTACTCAGCAGACGCGGTTGGGCATTGTCGCCATCGATGAGCAGGGCGATTTTTTGCATCGTGGTTGTGCTGGGGATTTGTTTCAATGTGATCTTCCTCGGTTAAACAGGATATGATATTTGACGATAAAGAATATATGCAATTTCCGGCAAATAGCAATAATTGAGAGATAATGCCTGAAAAAACACCTACATTCTGTTTATTCTGCCCACAATATGGTCACACCCTGGTGACAAATTCTCCTAAAACGGATGTTCACCAGATTAATATTACAAAAAAAACCGGAAGCCGCCAGCCTCCGGTTTTTTTATCGTCCGGATTATTTCGTCAAAAGCAACTTTTTAACCTGGGAATTACGCCCGGAAACAATACGGTAGAGGTACATTCCGGATGCGACTTGCATACCGGTTTCATCGGTGCCGTCCCACCAGACACGGTAGTTACCCGGCAGTACTTTTTCATCAAACAGTGTTTTCACTAATTGTCCTTTGGCGTTGTACAGCACCAGTTTCACCGGTTTTGTCCAGCCGTTGGGAATGCTGAAACTGATGATCGTGCGCATATTGAACGGGTTGGGATAGTTCTGGTTCAGGGCGAATTTATCCGGCAGCATGTTTCTGCGACGGTTTTCAATTTCCACAGAAGTCGTTTGTCGCGACAGTCGGACATCGGCGATGAAAATTTCGGCGTAACTTCCCGCCGGGCCTTCGCACCAGATATCGAGGTCGTTATCTCCGGCATCGAGATAATCATGCAAATCGATGGTACGGGCGCCGGTGAGAGGAATATAATAGATCTCACCGGGAATTTCCGTTCCCTGCTCATCCGCGACGAAGTCGATTTGACGTCCATTGAGGCGGAAATGTATCTTGTGAATACCGAAATTATCGATGTTCAGATAGCGGTCAACCTGTGGAATAATAAAACTGAAATCACAGGTCTCCGACGGTTCGATACGAATGGAAATCGGGTCATATTCCATCACACAGCCGGTACCGTTGGTAATCCGCAGCACAAAGCTCGGGCCGCTATTCTGGCCGGTGCGGTAGGCGACAAAATTGACCTGCTTCTGGCCGGGTTCGAAACCATCGATTTGAATATCGGCGTCGGACTGACTGACGATTTCGATGCTTGCAATCCCGCTTTCCCAGTCAAAAACCCGCCCGCGCACCGTCGGTGGATCAGTACGGTCGAGCTCACCCTGCGCCGGCGTACGATCGACAAACACCGTCAACGTATCGATACAGACAGCACGGCGTCCGAGGCTGTCGATGGAGGTGCTGTTGATGATGACCGCATTATATCCCGGCGCGAGAACAGTGTGTCCGTACAACAAACCGTCGTCGGTTACTTCAGCCGTATCGCCATTGACAATGCACCAGGTTTCGGTCGGTCCGACAGCGCCGCTTAATTTGAGATCGATATAAGTGTTGAAATGCGCGCTGCACTGTTTGTGGCCGTCATCGGGTGAAATGATGGTCATATCGCAACGAAATTCATCACCAAAAACCACCAGCGTATCGCTGCAGGCCGTGATCATCGAATCAGCGTCGGTAAATGCGCAGGTTACAGAAATTTTGTTTAAGCCGTTCGCTATCGCCACTTTTGCCTGAAAATAACCATCGGCATTCAAACTGGCCGGTACGCCATTTATCGCACAGGTGGAATCAGCGTAGGGTAAAACCCCGCCGCTAACCTCCGCCTGTGCGATAACCAGCAAGCTGTCGCTACCGGTGGCGCTGCTGTCACTGCTCACCGTAATGCTGTCTGCCGGTTCCACTATCGAAACCGTGCACGCCAGGTTTTCAGGCCGGAAGACCTGGATTTCGATGGAACAGGTATGGTTTTGACCGGAGACATCCGAAATATCGGCTTCGGCAACGATTGAATTTTCCCCTTTTTGCAGCGGTACGGAGAGATAAAAACTGCCGTCTGTATTGTACGAGACCGGCAGGCCGTTGACCGAAACGCTGCTGTCAAACGGCGCAATGCCGCCGGAAATGGCCAGCGAACCCATGACGAGAACACTGTCGCTGTAAATGATTTCTCCATCTTCCGGCTTGAAAAAGTCCAGCGCGCAAGTAAGTTCGGGCGCAGTCTTTTCAACCGTGATGGAATCGCGGCAGGTGGTTGATCTGCCGAGAGAATCGCTAAAACTGCACACCGCGAGAATACCATTGCTGCCGGTGAGCAACGGCACAGTCACCTGACCGGTGAAGCTTGCCAAATCGAGTTCGACTACCCTGCCGTTGACGGTCCATTCGGCGGTAACCGGTAGCTGCCCGCCGGTCAAACTCGCAGAAATTGTGACGTTGACACTGTCATTTGCTGTGACGAATCCCTCATCCGGCGCGGTAACTTCAACGCTGCACTGCGGCGGCGGGGCCGCTCGTGTAACGGTAATGATATCGGTACAAGTGCTTGTCCGCCCCAGGGAGTCATTGAATGTGCTGCTCAACGTGATGGTATTCAGCCCGGCAACCAGGGCAATTTTCACCGTGCCAATAGTATCTGTTTTTTCTGCAAGATATACCGGGATGCCGTTGACGGTGATATTGCCGCTGTCCAATGGCGCGGCTGGTACTCCCGGGGTAAATCTGGCAAGCACGGTTATCTCAAGGCTGTCGACATCGAAGAATGACCCGTTTTGCGGTACTAAAATGCGTGTATTGCATGAAGGATCGACCGGCGCCGGCGGGCTGATGTGCGGAATTGAAATGGAATCACTGCAGGCCGTAAGTCGACCTGACGAGTCTGTATAAGTGGAACTGGCAATCAGGCTATTCACACCAGTAACAAGCGGAATTTTGACTGTCCCGACGATCGAACCGACAGGAAAAATCACCGGAAAACCGTTGACGTTGCACTCCCGTGAAAGTGGTGGTGTGCCGCCGGTCACCGTAGATTCAACAGTGACAACCACACTGTCGGCCCGGATGGTGTCGCCATCAGCTGGCGATAAAACCCTGACAGCGCACATCGGATCAGACTGAATTCTGTAAACTGTGATCATCGTGTCGCATTTTGCCAGTTGTTGCAGACTGTCGCTGAACAGGGTTTCGAGGGTGATCGTATTTTTGCCGATCTGTAAATCAAGTTCGCGACTGACCGCGCTGTCGCTGATTTGTATCACAAAACCGTTTAACGAGGCCGTACCGGTGATCGGTGCATACCCGCCGATGGGTTTGACGACGGCTGAGAAAATCACCGTAGTCGCCGTCGTTTGCCAGCCGTCAACCGGAGAAACACTACTGATTTCACAGCTTAGTGAATCGCCGCGAATAACGGTTATCGTCGTATCGCAGATCGATGTTTGACCAAGGGAATCGCTGAATGATGTTTGCAAATGGATTTCGTTGACGCCAACATTCAATGCGATTTTTTCGCTCACCACACAGTCGACGATTTCCACTGTTTTACCGTTGAGTGTGGCGGCTTCAGTGAATGGCGGTACACCTCCCGTTGGAAAGGCGTTCGCTGAAAAAGTGAAAAAACTCGCAGCCGTCATCCAACCGTCAACATGCGAAATATTGCTGATTTCACAGCCGAGGGAGTCGCTGCGGATGAGGGTGATCGTCGTATCGCAATTGGCGATCTGACCGAGGGAATCGCTGAATGATGTTTGCAGGGTGATTTCGTTCGACCCGATCTGCAGTGTGATGACTCGCTCAACCCGGCCGTCGTTGATATCGATATTCTCGCCGTTGATCGTCGCCGAAGCGGAGATGGGCAGCCAGCCGCCGAGGGGATTGACGTCGGCGGAAAAAGTGAGCTTTTCTGCGGTGGTTACGGCGCCGTCTTTTGGTGAAATATTGCTGATTTCACAGCCGAGGGAGTCGGCTCGAAATGCTGTAACTGTCGCCTCACATTTTGTTCTTTGCTGTAACGAATCTGGTGAAGAATCATAAAAATCGACTGCAATATTAAAAGTGTTTCTACCCAATTCCAGTGCGATATCAGACTGAATTTTACCGTTTATAATTTTTGCCGTATCGCCGTTGATCGTCGCTGTTGCAAAAATTGGGGCGATACCGCCAGAGGTGCTCATCTCAGCCGTCAATGTAATCGAATTTGCAATCGTTACAGATTTGCTGACGGAAATATTTGCAATTTTACAGCTTAAATCCGGAGGGATGCGGAATACATTGATCGTTTTGTCACAACGGGTGCTCTGCCCCAATTCATCGGTAAATTCGCTCGTTAAGATGATTTCATTATTGCCGTACCGGAGATTGACGATTTCAGAAATATCGAAAATATTACGCCCGAGGAGTCTGCTGTTAAGCCAGATGCGGCTGGCGATGATTTTTACCGTACTTTCACCCCGAATACCGGCTTCCAGCAGCACGGAACCCGCCCTTGTCGAATAGCTGTCAGGGATCGAAATATAGGAATAAACACAGCCTGGCGCGGCTGGTCGCTGTACGTTAATGTTCGTTTCACAGGAGGACTCCTGGCCGAGAGAATCACTGAATGCCACCTGCAAACTAATTGTATTCTCGCCGATTTTCAGTGGAATTTCGCGGGTGACAACACTATCGGTAATGGCGACGGGTTCACCGTTAATTGTGGCGCTGCCGATAAATGGCGCCAGGCCGTCGAGGGGGAGGACGCGCGCAGAAAATATAACTGAATTGTTTGCCGTTTTAAACCCGTCGGCGGGAGAAATAGCTGCTATTTCACAACCCAGCGGTCGAACACGATTTACGGTAATAGTCGTATCACAATTGGCAAGCTGGCCCAGGGAGTCTGTGAAGGATGTCTGTAGTGTGATGTCATTGGGGCCGAAATTCAGAATCATTTCTTTGGCCACCACGCCATCGATGATTTCCACCGGTTCGCTGTTAATCGTTGCTGTGCTGAAAACCGGGGCCAGGCCACCGGCTGCGTTCACTCTCGCTGAAAACTGAATCGAATTGGCCAGAGTTTGCAGGTCGTCACCGGGTGTAACAGCGGAAATATCACAAGTGAGAATCCCAACCCGGTTGATTAAAATCGCTGTATCGCAAGATGTGGTTTGCTCGAGCGAATCGCTGAAAAATGTGTGCAGAACAATCTCATTTTGTCCAGGCCGGTTCAGCGCGATTTTTACAGCAATGATGTTATTCTCAAATTTCACCGTATCCCCATTGATCGTGGCGGCCGCAATGATAGGCGCCAACCCGCCGGTTGTGCTTACATTTGCGTAAAAATTGATGGAATCTGCTGCTGTGCTGGTGCCGCTGTTCGGACGAATTTCATTGATTTTGCATATAATCGGGTCTTTGCGTTTGATCGTGATCGTCGTATCACATGCAGTCGATTGCCCAAGGCTGTCGTTGAATGCTGCGTGCAGTTCGATCTCGTTTTCGCCGATATTGAGTGGCACTTTCAGTGATATTTTCCCATCGATGATTTCCACCAGTTGTCCGTCGATGATGCCGCTGCCGCTTATGGGCGGCCAACCACCGCTGGTCTTGATTTCAGCAGCGATCAGGGCGCTGTCGAGGGAAGTTTCCGCTTGATCGGCAGGTGAAACTTGTGTGAACTCGCAATGCAACGGTTCGGCGCGATAAAAGACCAACGTCGTATCGCAACGGGTGATTTGCTGAATGCTGTCGATGTACGTCGTGCGCAGGATGATTTCATTTTTACCGAACTCAAGCAGCAACTTTTTCGAAATGATACCGCCGATGATATCAACCGGTTCACCGTTAATAAAAGCCTCACCGGAAACCGGGTCGAGGCCGCCGCTGATATTAACCCGTGCGGTAAATGTTATCTCAGGTTGAGTTGTGACCAAGCCATCAGCCGGGGTGATGCTGACGATTTTGCATTGCAATGAATCGACACGGGTAATGATAATCGTAGAATCACAGGTTGTTTCCTGCCCCAGCATATCCGTTGAAAGCGTAGTTAGTTTAATAATATTTACTCCCGGATCAAGGCTGAGATTGGTGGAGATAACGCCATCGAAAACAAACACCGGGTCACCGTTGATAGCCGCAGTTTTGATGACGGGCTTCAGGCCGCCTTTAACTTCGAGCTTTGCCTTGAAAGGAAGTGTCCGGGCAAGCGTGATAGCGCTATCCGCAGGTGACATCGAAGTGATTTCACAACGCGGCGGCGTAATCCGGTTAAATGATATCGTCGTATCGCATCGACTGGATTGGCCGAGGCTGTCGGTAAAGAATGTTCGGATTACAAAATCATTTTCACCATAATCGAGTTTTAAAGTATACGCCAGCGAATCATTGATGATGGCGACGGTGGAATCGTTGATCAACACCCAGGTGGTAATCGGCGCCAGCCCACCGCTCGAGGTAATCTTCGCTTTTAAAATAACCAGACTGTCGATTGTCACATTGTTTGGCTCCTGGTTCAGCCACTCGATATTACAGGTCACGGGTTTTGGGCGGTTGAGCACGATCGTTGAATCACAGTAGGAGCTCTGCCCCAGACTGTCGATGTACATCGTTTTGATATTGATTTCGTTGAGGCCAAGCCCCAGATTGATCTGCTTTGAAATGATGCTGTCGGTGATGGTGACTTTTTCACCGTTAATTTCAGCCGAAGCGATGATCGGATTCAGACCGCCGGTCACGTAGACTTTGGCCTGAAACAAAATCGTCGAATCGACCAGCGCCAGACCGTCGGGATGGGAAATGTCAGTGATCCTGCAAATCAGCGGCCGCGGCCGGATGACGGTTGTTTGTTCGAAACATTCAGTTATTTGACCATAATCATCGACGAATTTCGATCGAATTTCGATCGAATTCACACCAAAATACAAAGGCACTTTCTGAGCGATTGCGCCATCGACCCAGGGGGTTAATATTCCGTTGACAGTGCAGGAATCCTGATAAGGGGTAATCCCGCCGTCGACGGTTATTTTTGCGGTGATCAGGATGGAATCGGCGATGGTGATCAAACCGCTGTCCGGCGTCACTTCTGTAATCCCACAATCGAAAGGGAAAGGCCGGAAGACTTGTAAATCCTGAGCGCATTGGACGAATTGTTGCAAACTATCGCTGGTGGAAATTTCTGCTCGAAGATTGTTGATCCCCATGACAAGCGGCATTTCTGCACTGAAGGTTGCGCCGTTTTGGACCGCGGTAATCGTATCGCCGGTCGTGGTATTGATCAAAATGCCTTGCGATTGTAAAATATATCCTCCGGTGATTTGCCCGGAAAAAACGAAATGAGCGCTTTCTGCGAGAATATTTATATCTTGCGGCTCCGAAAAAGAAATTCCCTCGCATTTCAGCGTATCAACCCGCAAAATTTCCAAATCCGTCCGGCAGCTTGTGGCCTGCAGCTGCCCGCTGAGATATTCGGTGAAAATAGAGATATTGTTGGCGCCCGGGAACAAAGCGATGTGCACATCAAGGGTTTCATTGGGCACAAAAGCAAATGAATCTTCAAACTCTCCATTGCTGATGTGCATCGTTTTAGTGTAACCGATGGGATCATCCCCTTTAAACTTGGGAAATATCGACAGGGTGACGCTGTCTGCAAGTGTCGGCACCAGGATTTCAGTGTTTAAAAGGATGACGTCACATTCCGGGATGACGACGGTTTTCTCCATTAAATTGCCGGATAAATCGCGCGCAACGATGGTGCAGCTTCCCGGGAAATCAGTATCGATCAAACGCAGGTCAAACTCGACTTTTTTATCACCCGGCGTAAAAGGTTTGGTCATCACCAATTTGACATTATTGCTGTTGGGCAGCAGGTATATTTCTTCAAGGCCGTAATCAATGTCGAGTTTACCGTTGCTGTTCAGGTCTTCATCGTTATCGAGCAGGCCGTTGTTATTGCTATCCTCGCTGAGGCTGTCATCACTGGCAACACCGTGGGCGACATGGTTTTCCAGCTCGGTTTTAATCGCCGGTGACCGGTTATCGTGCCCTTTATTGATAATCGCGAGAGAATCTCCTGCAGGGTAGGCATAAGCTGTGGCATTGCCATAACCGGAAACGATGAGCCCGTGATCGGCATTTTCAGTAGTTGAGCGGTGTTTCCCCGGGGCGAGCGTCAGCGTCGCGGTATAAAACGAGGTCGCCGGAATGCGGGCAAATTTTTCCGGGGCAATGGTTATATCATCGATTTGAATCGACGACAGGTCCTGTTCATCGATGAATAAAGTTATTTGATTAGTATCATAAATCGGGTTGGCAGTGGAATAATCCGGGGTGACAAAATCATGCACCGCAACGAATTGTTTGATGGGAATGATGTTGGTCATAAACGGATCGCCGCTGACATCCTGATCAGTTACCGAACCTGGCATAAATTGGCTGACGAAAATCGGATTATTTGCCGTAATCAGGTGGTCACCGGTAAGAGTATCGATTTTGATGCTGCGGTTATTGTTGTCGATGATGCCCACCAGCTCGCCATCGATAAAAACTTCGGTGTTGGGATGGAAAGCGACGATCTCATAGCTCATGCCCGAAGGCCGGGTGGGCAAGCCGGCGACCAAAAGGCTGTCGCCCCATGATTGGATCGGCTGAGCCATTTCGAAAATGTGGTCACAATCAGATACACCGGCCGGTATGCGGGTGCAGCGGTTACCGTTGATGATGGCCACCGGGTGGTTGGCGATGACGATGGAACCGCTCAAATTTCCTTCCGTGCTATCACCTTTACTGCGCACGAGGAGGGCTTCGTCTTTCATTAAACTGACCGTATAGGTGCCATGCTCATTCTCCGCCAACTGATTGGTGATTTCCTGACTCGGGTTGAGGATGATTTCCGTGCTGTCGTAGGCTGCGACGATGGCAAAAACCGCCTGATCGCGCTCGAGTGTCTCTCCGTTACGGTCATAGGTGATGACTTCGTAAAATGTTTTCAATTCGGAGAGCGGCAACACGATTGCGCCGTCACCCGAGGCGCGGGCGCCATTGATGGCGTAGCATAAAATATCGTCGCCGGCGGTGATGCGTATTGCCATTTTATCCGCTGCGCCACTGCCGCTGTTTGCCCAGTTTTCAATTTTTCCGGCTTCTTCGGAAACCGTAAAAATCAGCCGCCCGGAGGCGGGAATGGAATTGACTTGTGGCTCATCGTTGCCATAAACCAAAGTCACCTCGGTGCCCGGTGTTCCAACAGTATGAATTTCAAGTATAAATGTGGCATTGGAATTGGGCAAAAAAGCAAAAACAAATTCGCGATCGCGAAAAGTACCGTTTTCTCCGGCAAAAAGCGGGGCCAGGTTAAATATAAAAAAAACCAAATAGAAGCGACGGAGAATTTTACCGGCAAGCCATGGCCTGGCCGGTGTAAAAAGAAAATGCCGGATTACATATTGTTGGCTGCAGCTTTTCATTTTTCTCTCCATAATTTCAATATCGAGAAAACATTGTTTTTAACAGAAGTTAAATTGAGCACTTTTATCTTCAGGCTCAGGCAATGTGCAGGGGGAGCTTGTCCGATTCGCTCAACTTAAATCCTATAGTCATGCACCTGAAAATAGAGACCATCGGCAATTCAGGATTGCATACGGTGATGAAAAAAAACTGTGCTGACACGCATCTCCCTGCAAGGTCAATCCGGTTGAAGGCAGCAAACCGCAAATACCGTCAGAGCCGGTTCCTGATTTGAATCGCAGGATAAGGTGCGTGGCTGGCGAGTTTTACTGGTGAATCAGGCAACCTGGCAAATGGAAGTGCATGTTGTAAAAGAGTATTTAAAAATTGTGATAATCCCCGGGACGATGCTCGTTTCCAACTTAGACAAGAGACTTTAGAATAATTCTCATTCCTCAGCTAAAACGGCGGTGTACCCGGTGAGCAAGACTTGGCATAAGTATCGAAATCATGTCTGGAGGCATCCATGCATTCGACGTGCCGTGCAGGAAAAATATTGAGGGCATCTGATAAATGTTCATACCCGGCATTAGTACGTTTTTCCAAAAAATCCTGGCAAATTGTCGGTTTCTTCCCTGGTGATGAACAGCCTGTTCTTTAGTTTGTCGTAAGAAAAACGTATCTGTTCCACGTGCGCCAGAGAAGCGTCCACCCGACGCGCTAAACAGATACGGAAAAACTGTCACAAGCTCATAGAAATAAAAACAATTACATGTAAAATGCAAATGAAAAAATTCCTGCAGAACAGGCGTTTCACTGGCTCTGCAGGAATAACTGTTTTTTTGCACAGAGGATTCGGACTCTGTTTAGTGTTTTTCTGTCGGCAGTTCTTCCAATTCTTTAATTTCCGGCGCAAATGCTTTGATATGCAACATACCGCCACGGGTCAGTACGGTCAGCACATCATCCGGCCGGGGCATCAGATTATTGACAAAATTCTGCGGCAACCCTTCTTCCGAGGTAAAGGCTTGCCATTTTTCTCCAAGAAAATAGGCGAGACCACCTTCTCCGGCGCACCAGATGCCGCCGTTGGCATCCTGTAAAATCGCGTTTACCACATTATTGGGCAGGCCATCGACAACAGCGTATTGCTCCCATTTATCGCCGCTGTAGCGCCACACGCCGAGAGCTGTGGCAAACCAGTAATCGCCTTTTGTATCGATCAGCATGCCGCGAATATCATCGTGGGCGAGGCCGTTGACGCCATCGATTTTCGGTGAAAATGCCTGTAATGTGTCTCCGGTCACCGCATAAGCGCCGGCGCTGGTACAGGCCCAGGGAATACCGGTGACATCGAGATAGACCCGGTGCACAAAATTGCTCGCCAGGCCGTTGTAAATCGAAGCGAGCTGGACGAACTTCTCACCGTTGAATTTGAGCAAACCCTCGTTTGAAGCGATGAGCAGATCATTGTTATCATTAAGCTTCAGATCGTTGATGCGGCTACCGGTGAGGCCGTTGCGCCCGGCTTCGTAGCGTTGCCAGAGCGAATCCTGCAAGCTGTACAGCCCGGTTTGCGTGCCGACCCAGAGCAGGTTTCGCGCCTCGTCTTTTTGCAGCGAGGTGACGTAAATGGATTGATTTTCCTGCGGCAACCAGCGGGTGAATCTCGCCGAATCCGGTTGCCAGCAAATCAGGCCGTTTGCCGTTCCCAGCCAGATGATCGAATCCTGATCAGCGATACTGGTAAAATTATGAGAAAAACCATTGGCGAGTGAATCCTGCGGGAAAATCAGTTGTTCGTTGATTTGTAGCGGTTTTAACATATCGGATTGTTTCAGAGATTTAAGCTCGATTGCTACCCGGCGGTTGAGCAAACGCCCCTGCGGCCGCGAGTTATCGCCGAAAGCGTAACCGCTGAATTGTAGTGGCTCCTTCTCTCCGGCGCCGTATTTTTTCCACAACAGAGTATCTTCTTTGGCAAACTTCAACGGCGTCTCGATATGAGAACGAATCGCTTCGAGTTGATTCTGGTGGATTTCGATATCGTTGAGGATGAGTGAATCGAGGCTGTTGGCGAGGGCGGCTGCCCGGCGGGCGGAAAGCCAGCTATTGAATTCTTCGAGCCCGATTTCATCGGTATGGCCGATCATGCGTACTGTGAAATTGGGATTGGTTTTCATCGCTGTTTCGATCTCATCGAGATATTTCAGGTAGAATTTATGCAACGGCCGCGCTTCACCGAATTCAGCAAGGGCAAAAATGCGTTTTTGAATAATATCTGTTTTTTTCGCCAGATTGAATTTGTAAAAATCCGATATGAACTGCACGCCGCTGGTATCGGTGAAAACAAAACTGTAGACATAATCCCGGTTGAATGCGACGATGGCATTGCTGCCGTCGTCTTTGCGCTGGCAATCCCAAACATAAACCTTCTCACCGGGCTGCAGTTTGTCGCCGATATCGACTGAAACAAGGGGAAAAGCATCAGCCGGGTTTTGGCGAATTTCCAGCTTGAAATTCTGTAAAATTCTGCCGCTTCGGATTTGCGAAGTGAATGGCACATGATGCGAAATCTGCTCGCTTGCTTCCAGCATAAATTCGCGCGGTTTGAAAAGTTTTTTCTCGTTGATTAGCCGGATTTCGTAGTTATAGTGTGGCGCTACCCGAATGACGACACGACGGTTTTCCTCGCTGACCATCGCCAGTTCCAGCGAATCGGCGCCCGAATTCTGCGTTCCCGCAAAACGGGCGGAGCGATCGTAATTCGTTACCCGCCTGATCTGGCTTTCGCTGGCGCCATATTCCAGCAATTTTGCAATGACAAAATCCTCGCGCATTTGCGCCAGATTTTTACCCTCGACAAATTCCTTTTCCGACTGTGGGTGGTAATAGCCCTGCACTGTGATATCGAGCCGTGGAAAGATAGTTTTCAGGCGTGAGCCGAGAAGCATGAGCAGGGAATCGGGCGATATCGGATCAGCGATGCGCGTAGAGTTTTTCGAAAATTCAGCAGAATTAGGCTCAAAAAAAATGTAATTCAAAGTCGGCAATTCGACGCTGCGATAGCGGCGCAATTCGGTATAAAGCGTATCCGGCACGAAAATCCGACCTTTGGGAATCGTCGCGATCGCTTGTGTCAGCGAATTGTTGGCCGTATCGATTTCTTCGTTTTCGTTATCCGGATTGACCGTCATTCTCAAATTGTGCACGCCGCTGGAATTGGCATACCAATCGACTGAAAATGTGTCGCTCTGGGCGGTAGCGGTGTTATCCGGTTCGATTTTTACACGGGCAACTTCCGCTCCGTCGCTTTCATCATAGATGAGCACGGAAAACGGCGTGGCATTATGTCCACTGCTGTTGACGATGCCGGTCAGACTGCCCTGGAATGTCGAGTTGTCGAGGCTGGAGTCGGGCGCAAATTCCAGCGTAACCGGAAAATAATCTGGATAGCGACGGTTGATGAAGCTGCCGATATCATGCGGCCCGGCACGGCGAACGAGATAATTATCATTTGCTGCCGCCACCCCCCAGTAATATTTTGTCGTCAGGGTGCGGGGATCGCGAAAAACCGAATAAACAGCATTTTTGCTGATCGCGGCAAACTGGACATCCAGTTTCTTGGCTAATTGTACCGGGTCACGGTAAGAGGCATCCGTTTCAGCCTGGGTTAAAATACTTCGTACTTTTCCACCGCGCAGCACTTTTTTTACCTTCTGTGCATCGCGGTCCAAAACGACGAGATAGCGAATAGACATGGAGGTTGGATCGCCGGTTTTCTCCCAGGTCAGCGTGATCACATCTTCGCCGGTGAGTTTCTCGCCGGAAGCCGGGAAGAGCCGTTTGAACGGGTCCAGCGTGCTGCTGCGAAAAGTCAGACTGGCGATATTGGCGCCGCCGAGGTGGTCCTGACTGTAATTATTGAACGCATAATCGACCTGACTTAAATTCATACCGAAACCGAGGGAGAAGGTGAAATCGCCGAGGTCATCGCCATCCAACCGGTAACCGCTGCGCACACCGAGTTTATTGGCCGAGCTGAAACGCCACCAGTATTCTGCTCCGAAGTAATATTTATAATCATCATCGCCGGGTTTGGCGATATCAAAAGCGGTGGTGAGCGAATGATGCTCGGCAAATGGCCAGGTTACGGCGGCGCCGGCACGCAGCGTCATGGGCAAATCTTCCTCAACATTGACAAATTTCATCGGCAACAGAGTGAAGTTTTGCACGGCTGCGCCGAATGACAAGTCGGCAAAATCCAGCGGAATTTTCGCCAGAATACCGAAATCGAGAGCGTGTCCGGTGGCAGAATATTCGGCGAGTTTGCTGTGCACGTATTTATAATTCAGTCCGATGGAAATATTTTTTGAAATGGGATCAAGGCGATAGCCGAAGGGCAGCATGAAGGCATAATTGCTGACATCGCTGCTGCTCACTGCAGCTTCGCGACCGTTTTCGGTGCTTTGAATATCCTCCGACTGACCGAGATAGATCAGACCCAGCCCGAAACTGGCACGGTCGCTGCCGAGCATCGGCCGTGAAAAGGAACTAAAACCGGCGAAATGGGTCATCTCACCGAACAAGTTTTGCCCCGAAAGTCCAAGCTCAAAACTGTTGAGAAATCCCAGCCCCCCGGGATTCCAGTACATCGTGTTGATATCATCAGCCAGTCCGGTAAATGCATTGGCCATGCCGGCTGCACGCGCATTGGGTGCGAGTTTGAGAAATTGTGCCGTCGTCGTACCGCCATTTTGCGCCCGCAGGCCTGTGAGCATGCTGAACACAAAAATCAGCAGCGTCAGGCTGGTATTTATGCTATTCCGTTTCATTTATCCCTCTTTTGCTATTGAGTTCAGAATTTGCAAATACTTTCGTTGAATTGAGGCGAATTGGTCAACGTACGACGAGCAATTTTTGCATCGGCCGGTTGCTGTTGCCTTTAACTTCTGCAAAAATAAAATATAAGCCACTACCGACCAGCTCGTTTTTGTTGTTACGACCATTCCAGACCATGTGCACCCGCTCACCGATGATACCTGCGACCGGTGCAAATTCCCGCACCAGTTCACCTGCCATATTATAAATTTTGAACCCCACTTCGGTATCAGCAACAAGATCGTAGGTGAGGTCGACATCTCCATGAACCGTGGGACGAAAAATATTTCGTGTCAAATAAAAAGATTCCTCGACGCGCGGAATGCCCAGACCGGCGCTGTAGCTGCGTACGATGACCACATCAGCATCGGTGAGGGTGGCGCTGAAATTTAGTGATAAATTGGACCCGTGCGGAAATTGTCGCAGCAGTTCGACACGCGCAAAAACCTGCACACCGACGATGTACGACAGCGTTGCCTCGGGCGCCAGTCCAGCAATAGTGATCGTGTAGGAATTTTCGCTCTGCTGAGGCGAGACAGCAAGCCCATCTGCAGACCAGTTACGGAAATTTGTCCCTTGAGGTATGGATATCTCCAGGCTCATATCCCGGGCCGGGTAATTACCGGTGTTGGTGATGGTAAAAGCATAAGTGATATTTTCATTTTCCTGCAAATTCCCCGCGAATTCGATCGTGCTCATGTTCAGGGAAGGCAGCGCCGTCAGTTCGATGGAATTTTTCATGCTGTTATTGCCGGTGTCATCGAAAACACCGTGCGTGTCGATCTCGGCATAAACCTCGATTTGATAACGGCCTTCCTGCGTCACATTATCAAAGGTCAGTGCGATCGTGCGCGTACCCTGCGAGCCCGCATCACCGCGCGCGGGCAGGGGTGTTATGAGCCAGGCGAGCGTATCACCACTAACATTGGCATTATCGCTGTTCGTCAGGTGGTAAACCGGCATATCCGGGCTGGCGGAAATCACTACGCGCAAATTGGCGCTGTCTTTGGGCAGCGTTCCTAGGTTGGCGTAAGCGATAGTGAAATTGACGACATCACCGGGGCCGGGACTGGTATTATCCGGCGTGACGCTGAGAACAGCGAGATCAGCAGCGACATCACCGGTCGTTTGCCAACTGCGGGCATTGTTGCCTGTGTCGGTTTCCCCGGCAAGAAGATCGACGCTTGCATTAATTGTGAAGCCAAAGTTACCACCGGTAGCAACGCTGATGATACCGGCGTCGAAGGAAAACTGTGCTGAACTTCCTGCGGATAGCGCCGGAACAGTCCAGATAATCATAATTTTGTCTGCACCGGTTACCGCTGAAACGCCGTCGTTGATGTTGCTTATACTCAGATTGCCGACAGCCGCATTGCCGGTTGGTACGATTTCGACGGTCAGTGTCCGTGTTGGGAAATCCAAAAGTGAATTGTTAGTAACGGTAAATTGATAGGTTTGCGGCGAGTTTATTGCAATGGCGGATTTATTATTCTCCGGTGTCGGTTCGAGCACGAGATCGAAGGCATCATCAAAATTCCGCCACCAGACAACGCTGTTATCTTCCGGGTTGATGTCCGGCATGGTCAATGTCAGGGCGGAAAAAAGAGAATCGACGTTTGCCGTAAAATTGAGTGTCCGGCCGCTGCTGTTCACACCAATGGCATAATCTACGGTAATCGCCGTTGCAATGGAATCTCCAACAGCTAAATTGGCAAAAAAGAAAGTGAGCAAAGTATCACCACTGTTCGATTGAAAATTTGGACTCGTCGAAGCAGCGATGCCGTAGATATTTGCACCTGCAACGCTATCATCGATAGCAACAGTCAGGGCAAAATTGCTCACCGGTGCGCTGGAGTTATTGTAAATGATCAGGTCATAAGTTTCCTGTGCGTCCGGCGCCAGCGTGCCTTCTGTTGTTTGCAGTAGCGCCAGCGTCAGGTCGTACTGAGGCTCGACGGTGATAAAAACGCTGTCACTGTTATTCAGGAAGTAAATATCTGTAATTTGCGAAAGGATGCTGCAAATTGAAATAAGCTCTTCCGGCACTAATGGGCTGGCGCTGACCTGCACCGGAAATTCGATCGTAAATTGACCGGATGAGAGAATCAGCGCATCATAAGGCCAGTCGAATCGTGCTGAGCCGTCGCTATAACCGGTCGAATCTGTTGGCAAGACAGTTCCATTGGCAAAATCAGGCTCGAGCCCGGCGGGGATCCAGTCCCGCACACGGATGTTTGTGGCCTCATATTCCCGGCTGTTGCCGAAAGTCATGCGCAGCGTAAATATATCACCCGATTTTGTTGTAATGCTATCCAATATTGCCCCCGTGCTGTCGATGATCTTGTAATCGATCCACAAGTTTGGACCGTTGCCCCAACCTCCTTGGCTGGGAATCCAGGTCTGCTCGGTGCCGAGTTCCGAAACACTGTGCCCCCTGGAAAGCACAGCGACCATATGATGAAAGAACAGCGTATCAGCAGGGAAGCGGTCGACACGCAGGCGGTATTGAATGGAGTCTTTTTGCCCTTCGGCCAGTTCGGTCAAAGCCCAGCTTGCCCATTTTCTGTTTAGTGCATCGGTATTGAATTCAGCATTGGCGGGTTCGTGCAGGGTCGTGTCATAAGTACAATACTGATCGACGCTGTTGGGAAAGCGGACTTTGAATAGCACATCGTTTAAAAATTTGTCGGTCTTGTTCTCAAAGTTGATGGTGACCACAATCAGTGGATTGCGGGCGCTGACTTTCGAGCTATCGGTGCGAATGCTCAAACCGAAAACATCGAGTGTTTTGCGTGATTTTTCCGAGCCTGCAAACAGCACGGCAGAAAAAAATAGGAAGCTGATAATGCTGCAAACGAGTATTTTTCTCCTCATCTCTCCTCCCTTTAAAACCACATGCGCAGCGGTTTTGCAGGCTCCGGGAACGGAGGAAGTTTGTCTTTGATTGTGCGATGTTGCCCCAGATTATTCTCAACTACCGAGCACGTGAGTTTGAAGTTTTGGTTTTTATAAAAAGTTTAATAATTGAATTACGGCAAGAATTCCCGTTCCCGGGAAAGACAGAACACATCAGGCTGGTGTTTCTGCGAGGGAGAGGTGCTGCAACGATAGCATTAACGGGTACCGTCAATGCGTAAATGTTCTGAAAATTGTGATGGGCGAGTCGGGAAACAACCCCCATCGTTGAATCTCAAAGTTGCCGAAAGGCGATACAAAAAACCGGTCCGTTAAGATTATAATTAATATTTTCAATGTCAATAAAAATTTGAGCTGTCTGAGTGTCCCCCGTTATTTTTGTCATCGATTTTAAATCATTGATTTTTCTCACGTGCAAAGAATTCAAACAAAGAAATCTGTTTTAATAAAGCAGAATACTCAGTTGCCCGTTCCGTAAACGGGAAGGGGCTAAAACGGTTCATAGGCCGGAGCGTGCTCCGGTCCTTCCAGGCGCTTTCCGTAAGATTGATTCCATCACCTGGAGTGATGGAATCAACAGGCTTGTTAACGTTTTAAAACAACCTTGCGAATAGCTTTAAAATGCCCGGCTTGCAGGTGCACAAAATAGACACCACTGGGCAGCGCACGATCGCTTTCGTCGCGGCCATTCCAATAAATCCGATGTATTCCCGGCCCTGTTTGCTCATTGCGTAATCGGTTGATTTTACGGCCCAGAATATCAAATATCGAGATCTGCGTTTGCAGAGATTTTGGAATTGAAAACACGATAGCGGTACGCTGCCGGAACGGATTGGGGTAGTTGGGAAACAAATGAAATTCCGCCGGGGCGCCTTCAAGATTCAGAAGATCTTTGCCCTGATCAATAATCAGCTTTTTTGTACCGATGAGCAGCAGACCGGCTTTCGCAACACTGTTCGCTTTCGCCAGAGCATGCCGGTCGAGGGAAAAAACCTCCATCACCACTTCAAAATACTGGTTTTGCGGATTGCCGATACGCACTGACCGGCTGCCGGATTCTTCGTGCTGCACGAGAAAAAAATCCGGCCCGACAAAGCGGTTATAAACAAAATAATCACCGTCGCGTTCATCGCCTGCCCGGTGGCTCAAATCGGGATTTTTCACCGAAACAGCGGAATTTGCCGCTGAGTGCAGGCGCAAGCGCAGGTAGAGGGGGATATATATTTTCTGCTCATGCCGATTGGTCAGGCTCACTTTTATCTGCCATTCCTTGCTTGCTGCATCCCACTGTTGACTTAAAATGTTAATTGTTACCCGGCTGCCGCCGCTGTTTACCTGCCCACCGAGGAAGGCGTTATGCGATTTGAACGGGGCACCATCCGAATGGTAACCCGGTGAAAAACCGCTACCAAAGGTAAAACCGAGCGTATTATGCTCCTGAAAGTCGCCGTAAATTTCAGGATTACGACAGGCTGAAACACCGCCGATACCTGTGGATAGGTCCTGATCGATGATTTTCCAGCCCTGGGCCTCGAATACAGTAATATTTGTCTGCAAATTGAGTGTGCCGCTACCGGCGGTAAAAACCAGATTATTGTAACCCGCCAGGCCGAAATATCCAGCAGGATTTCCGCCGCTAAAAACAACTGTGCTCTCACCCGCGGGAACCATCGTGCCGCCCGCGAATTCATGCACCAAATTACCGTCGGAAAAAACTTTATAACCGGAAATATCCAGTGTTGCGCCGGATTTGTTGATGAATTCCAGAAACTGGTCGCCGAAATTAGTGTCGCCATCGTTATTGGCGTCACTGCTGCCGGGGTTGCGCAGATATTCATTCAAAATCAATTCGCCGGGTACCAGCGGTTCTTCAACTTTGATGGAAATAGTGTCAGCATCGCTGCCGCCGTTGCCGTCTTCCACCCTGAAAATGATATTCGAAAAAGTGCCGGCAGTCTGTGGAATCCAGAAAAATTCCTGACCGGAAAAATCAGCACCCTCCGGCATATTTTCTGCTGAATAAGTCAAATCGTCACCGTCCGGGTCGGTCGCATTGACCATAAAAGATAACGTATCGCCGCGATCGATCGTTTTATCATCGATGGGATCGAGCTCCGGCGGTTTGTTCGGCGGTGCTGGCAGGGTGCCGAAACTGCTGCCGTCCACTTTCGTGCCCGGTGAAAAAAGGGCGCCGGCAGCAGCGGCAATCTCCCCGTGTTTGGTGAAGCTTCCTGTTAGGTCAGGATCGCGGGAAAGAGACTGATCATCACCTGCCTCGCTACCGTAGGAATGTTCGAGTATTATCGATTCGCTACTGTTTTTTAAAATGATGCTGTCACTGCCGTTATTTAAACTGAGTTGACCGGAGCCGGCGGTTTGCACCATCGCGCCGCCAAAGCTGCCTGTCGGGCTGCCGCCGCCAAAAATAAGGATGGCTTTTTCGGGATCGAGAATTGTCCCGCCGGGAAAAGTGTGGCGTATACTGCTGGCATCCGCAACCGTCCAGCCGCTTAAATCCAGTGCAGCGGTTCCGGTATTGACCAATTCGATGAATTCATCCTGTGTCGAATGACGTGTGCCGTCACCGTTGGCATCTCCGGCAGAACCGCTGGCCGGATCGGCGAGAAATTCATTGAGTATGATATCGATCGGCTCAGTTACAGAGATGGATATGGTGTCGGAATCACTGCCGCCGTTGCCATCCTCAACCCGGAAAATAATGTCTTCGAAAAGGCCGACTGTCGATGGCGTCCATGCAAAGTTTTGATCGGAAAATGTTGCACCGGCCGGCAGATTTTCGGCGAAAAAGGTCAGGCTGTCGCCATCGGCGTCGTTTGCTGTGACTGTAAATACCAGTGTTTCTCCGAGCTCAACCGTTTGATCATCGACAGGGTCGAGCACCGGGGGCTGATTGCCGGGCGGCGAGTTGGAAAAGGCGCTGCCATCAACTTTTGTACCGGGCGAAAACAAAGCGCCCGCGGCTGCGGCAATTTCCGAATGTTTGGTGAAACTGCCTGTCAAATCGGGATCGCGGGAAATCGATTGATCGTCATTTGCTTCGCTGCCGTAGGTGTATTCGGCGACGACGTTTGAAGAACCATCTTTAAGTGTCACGGTATCGCCGCTGTTGTTTAAACTGAGCAGTCCGGAGCTGGCGGTTTGAACGATGGCGCCGGCAAAACCGCCTGTCGGCGTGCCCCCGCCAAAAACCACCATGGACTGCCCGGCGGCGAGGTTTGTTGCGGCTGGAAATGTGTGACGCGTATTGCCGGCATCAGACAATGTCCATCCGCTCAGATCAAGGGCAGCGCCACCGCTGTTGACCAGCTCGATGAATTCATCCTGTGTTGAATGGCGCATGCCGTCACCATTGGCATCACCGGCAAGGCCTGCTGCGGGATCAGCGTGAATTTCATTGATGACGACCTGGGGTGCGCTACTTAAAACCTCGGTGGAAAAACAAAAGAAAAAGAGAATCAACAGCCTTATAAATTTACAAGACAGTTTGGTGGAATAAAGGTACTGCATAGCTCCTCCTGTTTTTGGAGTTCATACTGTGCATGCAGTGCATGAAGCCGGGTTTGTGTTTATTTACAATGCGAATAAAAACTGCCAACTGTATTGTAACTGAAGGATAAACGATGCTGAACAAATACAGCATTTAAAAAAAACAGAATATTCTTCATGATTTACCGACTTGAAATTCCCTGAAATTTCTTCCCTGAGTTTAGTGCCCCTGTAGCTGTGGAAATAGAGAAGTTGTACAACTTTTAAAAAGACAATATACTTTTAAGATTTTCCCGGTTTAATGTAAAAAAATACAACTCGAAATTCTATAAAGTGATAATCTGTTTTTCGCCTCCCCGCAGTACTTCAATCTCGATGGAATTTGAACCTGTTCCCCTGAGTATTTCAGCAAAATCACCCGAATCGGTGACGGAAATGCTATCCCAGCTGGTGATGATATCACCTTCCTGCAACCCGGCTTTTTCGGCGCGGCTGTCTGGCCGAACTTCCGTGATGATCAATCCTTGCACATCTTTAAAAAATTTCTGCATCGAGGGTGTTAGATTCTGTACTGTTAACCCGAATTTGATCGCATCGAGTTGCTGTGTTCCGGCAAAATCCCGGGCTTTTGTCCGTATGGGCTGCAGAATTTGTGGATGACTGTAAATCGGGGCGCCCTGCCGCAACGCCAGCGCGATTGCATCACTTGGCCGGGCGTCGAGAACGAATGTATTTTCCCCGCCTTTGAAATGAATTTCTGAATAGTATGTTTCTTCCTTAATACTGGTGATGTCGATATATTCGATGCGATAATTAAGCGTGTCGATAAGTTTTGAGAAGAGATCATGGGTCATCGGGCGTGGCGGTTGAATAGCATTTTGAGCATAATAAATCGATAAGGCCTGATCCCCGGCAATAGCCATGGACAAGTACTGATCGCGTGATTCATTAGTGAGATAAACCACGACCGAACCCGCAAATGGGTCTCCGAGTATGGCATGCACCTGCAGCAAGGTTTTGTTGCTATCGACTTTTGCTGTGCAGGCAAAAATTAGTGCGGTGAATATAGAAATTATTATTAAATGCTTTTTCATAAACTGCTCCGGATGGTTGAGTCTCTTTTCAAGAATAAGTAAATCAAAATTTCACTAAAATTCCACTAAATATTCAAAAGTGACACTGTCATATTGCCTTTTAAAGCGAATTTAATGGTGCTTTTACAAAAAACGCGAACTGTCTCACGATGCAACAGTGTGTCACAAATTCTCCCAAAATCATCCTCAATTTAAAGAATGGCTTGAAACCATTTTAAAAAACATTTATGTCGCATTTTATTTAAAATTTTGGCAAAATGAAGGAGATATCAGGAACAGCTTGCACCGCCAGTATTTAGATAGTATATTTGCCTTAGGCTGTTTTAAAACCTGTGCAAATAATTTTCAGTCGTCATGATTATTCAAACACAGCAAGCATTAACTGCGGTTTGGCAAACATATTGCTAAGATAAAGCGCGATGATAATATTTTATCGATCTTTCCCAATGCCAGGATTGCAACCATCGCCGGAAAAAAAGGCCACCCAGGTATATTCATACCTGGTTTTGTATCAGTTAATTCATTGGACTCTGGGCTAAATTCTTGTAACATAAAAAGTTTTTGAATTAGAGCGTTCGAATTATATTTGTTTATGCGCTATTTCCGATCGTTGCGGGTATGTAAAGTGGCTTGGCCTGAAGGCCGACACACCATACGATACGCCGCTATGTTTGCAAAAGCAGTCGCCGGTTTAATAATTTTCATGCTGTCCAAATCCATAGCCGAACAGAATTGGCAACTGAGCCCGGGCCCCAATACCGAATTATAATTGTCCCTTAAATGAATTTAAGAGTAAAAAATTGAAAGATTTGGCGAGTATACCCGAATTGATAAGTTCGAAATCGATCAAACTGGCTTTTCTGCACAAAAACGAAGCTGTCGATCCGGCCTTGCATGCCAAGCTCAACCAAAGCGGTTACGAAGTGTATGAATTTCATTCCCGTGGACTGCTGTTATCGTGGTTGCAGGCAAATGCCAACATCGTTGAAACTCTGCTCGTTGAACTCGATGAAACCGACGGTCTGCTCGCCACCATCGCTAATATTCGCGACCGTTATCCCTCAATGCCGATTTTAGCCGTGGCCAGGGAATGCGAAACAAACTATATCCGTGATGCCATCTCCTGTGGCGCCAACCATTTTATCCCTGATTCCGTCGATCCGAAAATTCTCTCCAACACCGTCGATCGGCTCGTCAATTTTCGTATGGAATTTTTACGCTATCTACACGCGTTACCTTTCCTGAAAACCAATCTCGAAGCGATTATCCCCAGCCGCCTCGATTTGCTCGGCGGTCTGGTTTATTATTTAACCGAGGAATTGTTCAAACACGGCATCATCACCCTGCGCGAGATCAATGTCAAAGTTGCATTTGTCGAAGCGCTCACCAACGCTGTGGAGCACGGCAATCATTTGGACATGGAAAAGCAGGTGATCGTGCGGGCGGAATTCGATAATAAAAGCGCAAAAATTCACATTTTCGATGAAGGCGAAGGCTTCAATTTTGAAGCATTACCCGATCCAACACAGAAAGAAAACCTGTTCCGTGCGCGCGGCCGCGGCGTTTTTATGATGCGTCAATTCATGGATGATGTCATCTATCATAAGCCGGGTAACCATGTGACATTGGTGAAATACTGTACCGGTGGTGATGTGACGCCGCGTCCCTATCCCTGGGAGCGCCGAATGATTTAAAGTTTTGCTTGCATTTTGTGGCTTTTATTTTATATTCGTCAGTCCTTGAATCGATATGGCGACGTAGCTCAGCTGGTCAGAGCAGAGGAATCATAATCCTAAGGTCCGGGGTTCGAATCCCTGCGTCGCTACGATAAAAAGCCCAGAAGATTCTGGGCTTTTTTTGTTAAAGCATCTTCAAAATAACTGTCAAAATTGTAGATTTATAAATTTTACAGCTGTAAAATTAAGCGCTGCGCATTCGGTCGAAAACTATTAGTTTGCAACTTTTTTGCGTAACATGCCGTCTTTGTAAAAACTATTTTTAGTATGAATAAAAAAAAATTCTTGACTTTCTGAAAAAATCTTAAGTTATTTGCGATACCATGAAACGTTTTCTTACGACAATTTTATTGCTCATCATGCTGATCGGCAATTTGGGCTTAACACTCAGCATTCATTTCTGCGACGGCATGACTGTGGAATCCAACATTCGCATCTCAGCAGAAAGAGATAGCTGCAATATGACTGAATCAAAGGCCACTTGTGATGATGAGGCGAAACAAGCGCAGGCCTTTACGCAGGTAGAATGTTGCATCGATGCTTATGAATTTCTACAAGCATTTGACGAGGGGGTTGCCAAAACAACCATCAATAATGATACAAACAACACCTTATCTTTTGTGCAGTATCCCACAGCTGATCTGCAAGAAGATGAGTCCAATAGCGTAACTCCTCATTCTATTTTCCATCCCCCGGCACAGAAACAGGATATTGCCATCCTCGTTCAGTCATTTCTCATTTGAAATCCCCTTTTTCTACCCTGTAAGCTAGTTGTACAGGCTAACTCTGTTTTGTCTGTTTTCTTTTTAGAAATTTCAGTTAAGTTTTAATGAAATCGGTATGATTTACCAGCAGGTGTATGGCAATTCCTTGCAGTCATTTCCAGCATCGTTATTATCTGTGCAGGATGTTACTTGTACTAATATTTTTAATTCAATTCCACAACTAACAAAATGAACGAGTTACTATGCTAAACAAAACTATTCGTTATTTTCTTGAAAACAAACTGGTCACAGCCTTGCTTGTGATTCTGTTTGTCGCCTGGGGGGTGATAACCGCTCCTTTCGGCTGGGAAACGAGTTTTCTTCCATCCGACCCTGTTCCTGTTGATGCCATTCCGGATATTGGTGAAAACCAGCAAATCGTTTTCACTAATTGGATGGGCCGGTCTCCGCAAGATATTGAAGACCAGATAACCTATCCACTGACAACCTCGTTGTTGGGTATTCCTGGCGTCAAATCCATTCGCAGTTCTTCTGTTTTTGGATTTTCAAGTATTTATATCATTTTCAAAGAGGAGATCGATTTTTACTGGTCGCGCTCGCGTATTCTTGAAAAACTGAATTCGCTGCCGGCCGGAATTCTGCCACCGGGTGTTCAGCCGGCACTTGGCCCCGATGCCACCGCCCTCGGTCAGGTTTACTGGTACACCCTCGAAGGCCGCGATAAAGACGGCAATCCCACCGGCGGTTGGGATTTACACGAAATGCGAACCGTGCAGGACTTCTATGTCAAATACGCGCTCAACGCCGTCGACGGTGTTTCCGAAGTCGCCTCCATCGGCGGTTACGTGCAGGAATATCAGGTTGATGTCAATCCGGATATCCTCAAGGTTTATGACATTCCGCTGCAAAAAGTTTTGGCGGCTGTGCGAAATTCCAACCGCGATGTCGGCGCCAAAACGATCGAGATCAATCAGGCTGAGTATCTGGTGCGCGGCCTGGGTTATGTCCGATCGGTCGAAGATATCGAAAAAGCGGTGGTTGCCGTACACGATAACGTGCCCATCCGCATCAAAGATATCGGCATAGTCTCCCTCGGCCCGGCGACACGACGCGGCATGCTGGATAAAGATGGCGCTGAAGTTGTCGGCGGCGTGGTCGTCGCCCGTTTCGGCTCAAACCCATTACAAGTGATCAACAATGTTAAGGATAAAATAAAAGGTATTGCCGCCGGGCTGCCGAAAAAAATACTGACCAACGGCGTCGAAAGCCAATTGACGATCGTACCATTTTATGACCGCACCGTGCTCATTTATGAAACCCTCGGCACCCTCGAAGAAGCCCTGCTGCTGGAAATCCTCATCACTGTGCTGGTGGTCATCGTCATGGTTTTAAACCTGCGGGCTTCGATTCTCATTTCCAGCTTGCTGCCGCTGGCTGTGCTCATGGTTTTTATCTGCATGCGCTATTTCGGCGTCGATGCTAATATCGTTGCGCTTTCTGGTATCGCCATTGCAATTGGCACTATGGTTGACCTCGGTATTGTGCTTTCGGAAAATGTGCTCAAACACATGGAAGATGCACCCAAAACACAGAAACTGCTCGAGACAATTTATAATGCCGCGGCAGAAGTCAGCTCAGCCATTCTCACCGCGGTCTCGACAACGATCATCAGTTTTATTCCGGTCTTCACCATGCAGGCAGCCGAAGGGAAATTATTCAGGCCCCTGGCTTTCACCAAAACATTTGCCCTGTTCTCTGCGCTGCTGGTTGCCCTGTTTGTCTTGCCGGCCGTCGCCCACTGGTTTTTCGGTATGAAAACCGATAGCAAGCGACGAGGTCAATTCATGAACGGCGGTCTCATCGTATTGGGATTGTTTGCCGCCTTTGCCTACACACTTTGGGGCGGTATCACCTTGATGGCTTTTGGTGCAGCCTGGTTTGTGCGAAACTACAGCCCGAAGAAAAACTTTATTACCGAAAATATTACGATAATCATCTCGGTGGTATACGTTGTCGGTTTGCTGGCCAAATACTGGATGCCCCTGGGCGCCAGTGAACTATTGACGACCAATTTCATCTTTGTCACGATATTATTAACATTTATTCTCGGCATTTTTTACCTGCTCGAAACTAATTACGCGAGACTTCTCCGCATATTTCTGGCCAACAAATTAAAGTTTCTCGCCGTTCCGATCGTGCTTATCTTGTGGGGTGCCATGGCCTGGCTCAGTTTTAACAGCATGTTTGGTTTCATTGCCAAAGGCTTTGATGTCGTCGGTTTAAATGTCCGCACTACCGGTGTCTGGAGCGGACTTTCCAGTATCTTCCCCGGTATCGGAAAAGAATTTATGCCGTCGCTGGATGAGGGCAGCTTTCTGCTCATGCCCACATCGATGCCGCATGCCGGTATCGAACAAAATAAACGTGTGGTGCAGCAGCTGGATATGCTGCTGGCCAATATTCCTGAGGTGGAACTCGCTGTCGGTAAAATGGGACGGGTGGAATCCGCGCTCGACCCGGCGCCTATCTCGATGTATGAAATATTAATAAACTATAAACCTGAATTCATGGTAAACACCAAAGGTTACCGTGCAAGATTTAAAGTGGATGACGACGACCGGTTTATTCTCGCTTCCGGCGATACTGTTTCCAACGAGGAGGCCATCAAAAGGGGCATCGAGGTTTCAGACCTGACCCCTGATGGCTCGGGAAAATATTTTCGCAACTGGCGGCAAAAAATAAAAACGCCGAATGATATCTGGGAAGAGATCGTGCGTGTCACCAAATTACCGGGCGTCACCTCGGCACCGAGGCTGCAGCCCATCGAAACGCGGCTCATCATGCTGCAAACCGGTATGCGCGCACCTATGGGCATCAAAGTTTTCGGGCCTGATTTAAAAACCATTGAAGCCTTTGGCCTGGAACTGGAAGCGATCCTGAAACAGGTGCCCTCAGTGAAAGCGGAAGCAGTATTTGCCGACCGTATCGTCGGCAAACCCTACCTGCACTTTAATATCAATCGCGATGCGATTTCCCGCTACGGCCTGAATGTTGAAGATATGCAACAAGTTATCGAAACTGCGATTGGCGGTTTGAACATCACCACGACGGTTGAAGGCCGCGAACGATTTCCCGTTCGCGTCCGCTACCCGCGTGAGCTGCGCACCGACCCGGATGAGCTGAAAAAAATCTACATGCCGACGCCCACAGGCGCCCAGGTGCCTTTTGGCGAGCTTGTCGATATCGAATATGTGCGCGGACCGCAAATTATCAAAAGTGAGGACACCTTTCTCGATGGCTATGTTCTGCTCGATAAAAAGCAGGGTTATGCCGAAGTCGACGTCGTCGAAGAAGCCCAGCGTTTCATACAAAATAGAATCGACTCCGGTGATTTGGTGGTGCCGGCCGGCATCAGCTACAAATTTTCCGGCAGTTACGAAAACCAGATCCGTGCTGAAAAACGGCTTGCCATCGTCGTGCCGCTAGTTTTGTTCATCATCTTTCTCATTTTATATTTCCAGTTCAAGTCGGTATCGACTTCACTGATGATTTATTCCGGTATCATCTTAGCCTTTTGCGGTGGATTTCTCATGCTCTGGCTCTATGGCCAGTCATGGTTTGCCAATTTTGATTTTTTCGGAATGAACATGCGTGAACTCTTTCAAATGCGCCCCATCAATTTGAGCGTCGCTGTCTGGGTCGGTTTCATCGCCCTGTTCGGTATCGCTTCGGATAACGGGGTACTCATTGGTACCTATCTCGATCAAAGCTTTTCACGCCTTAAACCAAAGACTATCGAAGGCATCCGCGAAGCCGTTGTTGAAGCCGGCAGCCGGCGTATCAAACCGGCGCTGATGACAACAGCGACGACGATTATTGCATTGCTTCCAGTGCTGACTTCAACCGGCCGCGGTGCCGATATTATGATCCCGATGGCCATTCCTTCGTTTGGCGGCATGGTGATCGCATCTGTGAGCTATTTTCTCGTGCCAGTACTCTATGGCTTGCGGGAAGAACGAAAATTAAAGTAATAAACCACCCCAGCCCTGTTTTCTGAACGAAAACAGGCTTTCCCCTCTTGGCCAGGAGGGGAAATGGGTGGTCAAAACCCGGACCAAATTAATTCGAATTTAAATAATTGAGGAACCCAATAATGATATTCAGAAAAAAAACCCGCTTGCGATACTTGATCGGGTTGAGCCTGCTACTGCTGCCTGCGTTGCTTGCTGCTCAGACTCTGGACAGCTACATCCAACAGGCATTTGATAACAATCCGGCTTTGCAGGCAAAATACAAGGATTTTGAAGCCGCCTTGCAGCGCATTCCGCAGGTGAGCTCTTTGCCGGATCCCGCTTTGGCTTTTGGCTATTATACCTCTCCGGTTGAAACACGCATCGGACCGCAGAAAGCGCGCATTGCACTAACGCAGATGTTTCCGTGGTTCGGCACCCTGGGCGCGCGAAAAGACGCCGCAACATTGATGGCGGAAGCCAAATATCAGCTCTTTCTCGATGCGAAAAATGAGCTGGCCTTTCGCGTGACGGCAGCCTATTTCCCATTGTATGAAACCAAAGAAATGCTGCGTTTGCAGAAAGAAAACCTGGGGATCCTCGAAAGCTACAAGCAACTGGCGACGACAGCTTTTTCCAATAACAAAGGCAGCATGGTCGACGTCATTCGTGTGGATATTATGATCGATGATTCGCAAACCCAGATTGCGATTCTAAAAGACAAAATAAAACCGTTAGAGACGATCTTTAACAAATTGCTCAATCGTCCTGAAACCAGCCCGATCACCATCGTCGATCGATATGATGTCAGTCGAGCGGCAACTGTGCTCAGCAAAGACAGTTTATTGGTGAAAAATCCGCAACTGAAGTCTTTTGATCTGAAAATACGATCTGCAAAAGCACAGGAAAAAGCAGCTTTCCGCAACGGCTTGCCAAAATTCGGCATCGGGTTAACCTATGCGTTCATCGATGAACGCACTGATGTGAATGTGCCCGATAACGGCCGGGATGCACTGATGCCCATGTTTTCCATGACCATTCCGCTTTACCGGAAAAAATATTCAGCAGCAGTGAAAGAGGCAAAACTCATTCAATCCAGGTTTACGCTGCAAAAACAAAACACGGAAAACCTGCTTTTTTCGGCATATGATTTATCGCTTTTCAAGATAGATCGCGCCCGCCAGGAATTTGTTCTCTATAGCGAGCAAATTATTAAAACACAACAAGCTATTAATCTTTTGCATACAGCATACAGTACTTCGGGCAAGGATTTTGAAGAAGTGCTGCGCATGCAACAGCAATTGCTAAAATATGAGATGGCCCAGGCGACGGCAGTGCAGGAATATAACACCGCTTTGGCCGAACATAACTATATCACCGGAAAGTGAGGCAAAAATAATGAAACCGATAAAAGAAATGATCAATGATAAAACCGTGCGCGTGGCTGTGGCTGCGCTGTTGGGTGGTTTGTTCTTCGGCTGGCTGTTTTTCGGCGGCAATCCACCGGCGGATTCGACACACGAACAGATTGCCAGTTCGGCAAAAGAGACGGTCTGGACTTGCTCCATGCACCCGCAAATCCGCAAAAAAGAACCGGGCAAATGCCCGCTCTGTGGCATGACTTTAATTCCGCTGAACACTGATACCAGTGAAGATAACCCGATGGAAATCAAAATGTCGCCAACAGCGATGCAACTGGCCAATGTGCAAACTTCCATCGTTTCCCGTGGGAGACCGGTGAAACTGGTTCGCATGAACGGTAAAGTACAGGCCGATGAACGCAATGTCAATTCACAAACTTCACACATTGCCGGGCGGATTGAAAAGTTGCTGGTTAACTATACTGGCGAATCCATCAGCAAAGGCCAGGTTTTGGCTTATATTTACTCACCGGAGCTGGTTACGGCCCAGGAAGAATTGTTCGAGGCCTACAAAACCCGTGAGATCCAACCGGCGCTCTACCGCGCTGCGCGTGAAAAACTGAAAAACTGGAAACTCACCGACAAGCAAATTGATAGTATCATCAAAGTTGGACAGCCACAGGAAGATTTTCCCATCATGTCCGATATGACCGGTGTTGTTCTGCAAAAACGCATCAATCTCGGAGACCATGTCAGAGAAGGCTCGGTTCTCTTTGAAGTGGCCGATTTAACCAAAATCTGGGTGATGTTCGATGTTTATGAAAGTGACATTCCCTGGGTAAAAATTGGTGATGACGTTACATTTATCATTCAATCTTTGCCCGGAGAAAAATTCCACGGTACCATCAGTTTTATCGATCCGGTGATCAACCCGAGAACCCGTGTCGCTAAAGCGCGTGTCGAGTTTAAAAACCCCGGCCAACGTCTGAAACCGGAAATGTTTGTCGTCGGTACGATAAAAAGCCCGCTTAGTAGTGGCAATAAAACTATCGTTGTACTCAAAACCGCTGTGATGTGGACCGGCGAACGCTCCGTTGTTTACGTGAAAACGGCTTCCGCCACCGGTATCGGTTTCATGCTGCGCGAAGTCACGCTCGGCCCGGCACTTGGCGATAGCTATGTCATCAGAGACGGGCTCGAAGAAGGCGAAGAAATCGCCACCAACGGAACATTCTCTATCGATGCGGCGGCGCAACTGGCAGGCAAACCGAGTATGATGAACCCCCAGGGTGGTCCATCTTCCGTGGGACATCAACACGGCGGCATGAAGATGCCGGGTATGAGCAGCGGACAGAAAAAAGCGCACACAGCAAACATCCAATTAAATCCACAGGCGAAACAGGTCGTCGTCGTTCTGCTCGATAAATATTTCAAAATTAAAGGTGCCCTGGCGATCGACGCCCTTGATAAAACAAAAAAATCAGCAAAAGATTATCTCGATTATCTCGGCAAAATCAATATGTCGGTTTTCAAAGGCGAAGCGCATAATGTGTGGATGAAACACAGCATCCCCTTGAAAAGAGCAGCCAATAATATATCCAAAGCTGACGACATCAAAGCAGCCCGCAAGCATTTCATTATGTTATCCAGTCAGAGCATCATGGTGGCAAAAACCTTCGGCCCATTCAAAAAACCGGTTTTTGTGCAATTTTGCCCCATGGCCAATGACAATAAAGGCGCCGACTGGCTGAGCCGCGAAAAGAAAATCAGCAATCCTTATTTGGGACAATCCATGCCGACGTGTGGTGAAGTTAAAAAGACGATTAAATAAAACTTTTTCACTTAAAAATAAAGGAGCATCATCATGTTTAAAACATCCATTATCACTATGCTGATCGCCTGTGCAACATTGCTTTCAACGGCATATGCACAGCATGATCATCATAAAGACCAAAATGGGCGCGAGATGCATACCAATAATGAAGGCCATATGAAAAATGTGGCAGAATTTAAGAATGCAGACCTCAGCAAAGCCTATAAACATTACCTGCATTTGAAAACTGCATTAGTTGCTTCAGACAGCAAGGAAGCCATCAATGGCGCCAAAATGCTCGCTGCTGTTTTGCATAAATATGGTAAATCGACAAAAGCTGTTAAAGATGCTGAAAAAGTTGCGGCGGCTTCCAATCTCTATGGCAAACGCAAAGCTTTTGCAGTGTTGAGTATGACGGTGGCGCAATTGTTCAAGGGACAAATTGCTTCCGGCGAGGTTTATGTCGCTTTCTGTCCGATGGCGAATAATAACCAGGGCGGTTACTGGCTTGCAGCAGAGGAAGAAATCAATAACCCTTACCTCGGCGCTAAAATGTTGAAATGCGGTAGTGTAAAGAATGTGATTAAATAATACTTTCCTCCCTCCTCGTGGGTTGCGCCGGGCAACTGGCGCAACCTTTTTTTAAAACATGGAGCTTGATAAAATGTACTGTCCACAATGCGGTCATAAAAACACACGAAAAAACAGATTCTGCACGGGTTGCGGATCGAATCTTAGAGCGCCACAAACGAAATCAAAACACAAAGAGATAAACCAGTCTTCACAAACAAAAATTGTGGCCATCGTTTCGCTGGCAATTATCAGCATTCTGCTCTTCATAGTCGTCAGCAAAGATAAACAGCCGGCAAAAGCAAACGCACCATTACAATCTGCAGCAGTTCTTGAAATCGCAAAAAATTTCCACTGTTTCTGCGGTAATTGCGATGATCGTCTCGATGTTTGCGACTGCACCCACGCAGGCGGCGCGGTCGAAGTCAAAAACTTTATCATACGAAAGCTGAACGAGGGCCATCGCGCCGAGCATATAACGGATCTGGTACGGGAAACATACGGTAAAAAACCTAAATTAGCCATTCCGGACTCGATCAAATCCATCAAAGGATAGCTGGGGCAGTGTCATTCATTGAATTGGATCAGGAATTATAACGTGTATAAAAATAATATATTAACCTTGGAGAGTACTCCCTTTCCCAGGTGATAAAAATAGTACCTGCAGGCGATGCGCTCCAAACTTGAAAATTAGATCTTATGAATAGAACAGGCCAGACCACACATTCCCAATGCCAAATATATTGAAACAAACCCATTGCTGTTCGCAAACCGCCTGGTTACGAGCAATTGCACCTCACCCAATCATGGTTGTTTATCGGTTTCCCATGAATAGTTTGATGTTCAACAGAACGCCATGGCACTTAAAAATTAGGATAATCTCATGAAACACAAAGACCCCGTTTGTGGCATGCAAGTCGACATGAACACAAAACATCAAACTGTGCATGCGGCAGCAACTCATTATTTCTGTAGCGAAGGATGCCTGAACAAATTTCGGGAACAGCCGGAGAAATATCTGCATGCCGGTGATAAACCGGTTGAGACCCAACAGCATAATCATGACCGGGAAGCTGTAAAAGCGGCAGAGTATACTTGCCCGATGCATCCGGAAATTATCAAGGATAGTCTCGGATCGTGCCCGATTTGTGGCATGGCGCTGGAACCGCGGAATATTTCACCGCAGGCGGATGAAGAAAACGCCGAGCTGACAGATATGAGCCGGCGATTTAAATTTTCGGTCGTACTCACGATCCCGCTGCTGCTGCTGGCCATGGGCGATATGCTGCCCGGGCAACCGATTTCCAGCATTATCTCCGAGCAATGGCGCATCATTCTCGAACTCCTTCTCGCAACCCCCATCTGTCTGTGGTCGGCTCTGCCTTTTTATGAACGTGCCATTCAATCTGTGCGCAACAGACATTTAAATATGTTTTCACTCATCGGCCTTGGTGTTTCAGTTGCTTTCATTTTCAGCCTGATCGCAACGCTTTTTCCCGGCATTTTTCCTGACTCATTTCGCTCTGAATCCGGGCAGGTTGCTGTTTATTTTGAGGCTGCCGGCACCATCGTAACGTTGATTCTCTTTGGTCAGGTGCTGGAATTGCGCGCCCGTAGTCAAACCGGAACAGCGATCAAAAAACTGCTGGGTCTGGCTGCCAAAACCGCCCGCCTGATCGAACCTGACGGTACGGAAAAGGATATTCCGCTGGAAAAAGTGCAGCAAGGCGATAAATTACGCGTCCGCCCCGGGGAAAAAATCCCGGTCGACGGCATCGTTATCGAAGGTGTGAGCTCCATCGATGAATCGATGATCAGCGGCGAGCCCATTCCGGTTGAGAAGCAAAGTGGTGATGCGGTCATTGGCGCCACCATCAACGGCACCGGTTCACTCATCATGCAGGCGGAGAAAGTCGGCTCTGAAATGCTGTTGTCACGCATCGTCAATATGGTTGCCGAAGCGCAGCGCAGCCGCGCGCCGATTCAAAAACTGGCTGATGTGGTTTCCGGTTATTTTGTGCCCATCGTTATTTTCGTCGCGGCGCTGACATTCGTTATCTGGGCCATCTTCGGGCCGGAGCCCTCGATGGCTTACGCGATCATCAATGCCGTAGCTGTTTTGATCATCGCCTGCCCCTGTGCACTCGGTTTGGCAACGCCCATGTCCATCATGGTGGCCACCGGCAAAGGCGCCGGCTCAGGCGTACTTTTTAAAAACGCCGAAGCCATCGAAGTCATGCGCAAAGTCACAACCCTGGTTGTCGATAAAACAGGCACCATCACCGAAGGCAAACCGGCGCTGGTGGCGCTGGTGACGGTAAATCCGGAAATCGCAGAAGAGCGCTTGCTTTATTTGGCCGCCAGTCTGGAACAGGGCAGCGAACACCCGCTTGCCGCCGCCATAGTCAATGGCGCTACCAAATCGAACCTGAGTCTGGGCAAGGCCGATGATTTTAAATCCTATACCGGCAAGGGCATTTCCGGGCGTATCGACGGCACCGGGGTGGCGTTGGGCAACCTGGCTCTGATGCGGGAATTGGGAATCGATGATCAGGCATTTTTCAAACGGGCGCAATCGCTGCGCGCTGAAGGGCAAACGGTCATGTACGTGCTTGCTGATGGTCAGCCGGCCGGGCTTGTCGGGGTGGCTGATAAAATAAAAAGCAGCACACCACGGGCGGTCGAGGAATTGCACGCCCAGGGTTTGAAAGTCGTCATGCTCACAGGTGACAACAAAACAACAGCTGATGCTGTGGCTGCACAACTGCAAATCGACAATGTCATTGCCGAAGTTCTGCCCGATGAAAAAGCCGATGCAGTGAAAAAATTACAACAGGCCGGTGAAATCGTTGCCATGGCCGGCGACGGCATCAATGATGCGCCGGCGCTTGCCCAGGCTCAGGTCGGTATCGCTATGGGCACCGGCACCGATGTCGCCATGGAAAGCGCCGGGGTGACACTGGTAAAAGGCGATCTTCTCGGCATCGTTCGCGCACGTCAACTCAGCAAGGCGACGATGGCCAATATCAAACAAAATTTATTCTTTGCATTTATTTACAACACACTCGGCGTGCCTGTCGCAGCAGGCGTACTGTTTCCGTTTTTTGGTGTTCTCTTGAGCCCGATTCTCGCCGCTGCTGCCATGAGCCTGAGCTCGGTTTCAGTCATCGCAAATTCGCTGCGTCTAAGAAATTTAAAACTGGATATTTTTGAAAAATAGCTCCCTGACCGGAGCATCAATATTAACCTGAACAAAGGAATATTCTATGTCATCATTCCCAGGATTATCAGCACTACAAAATCTGCACCCGCTTTTTGTGCATTTTCCAATCGCTTTGATTCTTGTCACCCTTCTTTTTGAGCTCCTCTGGTGGGTTTTCAAAAAAGAGGAATTTCGGGAATTTGCGACCTACTTGCTCTATTTGAGTGCGCTGGCTTCAATCGCTGCCGTTGCCAGCGGTCTCGTTGCCTCCAACAGCCTGGGACATGACAGCCCCGGGCATGAGTTCGTGCACCAGCACCGCGATGTGATGTACTGGATGTCCGGTTTATTAAACATCACCGCGGCGGCTGTGTTGTTCATAAAAAACCTGCGCATTGGAGATTTACGAAAAGTTCTTCTCCTGCCGCTGCTGCTGATTTCGGGCTTGCTGGTTTATGGCGCAGACAAAGGTGGCTTGCTGGTTTTCGAACATGGAATGGGTGTTAACGCGACCACCATGCAGCAGGAAGAATCTCATGAAATGTCGCCCGGAGATAAATCCCATCACCAGGAGCAGAAGGCAGAACCAAAAGAGCATTCGCATGGTGATGATCATCAGCATTGATTTTTTTGCCCGGCGATCGCACTAAACGATCAACACAGCCAGGATAAATATAATTGCAGTAGTAAACCCGTTTGCCCAGCCCGGTGCAACTTGAAATGACAACCAGTTTACGGAATAATCATCGGAGAAGGAGTTTATCATGTACAATCTTGCAGATGCAGTGCTGATTCTTTGTTTTGTTTTCTCAGGTTATACGGCCTGGGCTGCATTCATGGGTGGGCGTTGGCAGCGGGAAGAAATGACAATGAGCGCAGAGCGCTGCGCTCTTGCCTTGTTCTTTTTATCCAGCCTGCTCATGACGCTACTGCTTTACGCTTTTACGACCAATGATTTTTCGGTTGAATATGTAGCATCCTATTCCAGCCGAACATTACCGATTTTTTATAAGATTTCGGCGCTTTGGGCGGGACAGGCGGGGTCTTTGCTCTTCTGGGCCTGGCTCTTATGTCTGTTCACCGCTATCGTCATCTGGCAGAACCGCGACAAAAATCGTGAATTGCTGCCCTATGTCATCGGCACCATGGCTATCTCGATGTTTTTGTTTTTCGGTTTGATGATTTATGCGACGAGCCCGTTTGAACTTCTGCCCAATCCGCCAGCAGACGGCAACGGCCTCAACCCCATGCTGCAAAACGTCGGCATGGTGATGCACCCGCCTACGCTCTATCTCGGTTATGTCGGTTTTGCCGTGCCTTTCGCATTTGCCATTGCAGCTCTGCTGGCAAACCGGCTCGACCCGCAGTGGATTCATACGACACGACGCTGGACCGTCATCGCCTGGCTCTTTCTGACTCTCGGCAATTTATTTGGCGCCAAATGGGCTTATGTCGAGCTCGGTTGGGGCGGTTACTGGGCGTGGGACCCGGTTGAAAATGCCTCATTCATGCCCTGGCTCACCGGTACTGCTTTCATGCATTCAGTGATGATTCAGGAAAAACGCGGCATGTTGAAAATCTGGAATCTCGTGCTTATCATCATCACCTTTGCCCTGACGATTTTCGGTACATTTATCACCCGCAGCGGCATCATCAGCTCGGTACATTCTTTCGGTATCTCCAATATCGGGCCTGTATTTCTGGTTTTTCTCGGCTTGATTCTGGTTGCTTCCATCTACTTGCTCTGGCTGCGCAGCCCGCAACTGCAGAGCGAAAACAGACTTGATGCCGTGCTTTCTCGCGAGTCGAGTTTTTTATTCAACAATCTGATTCTTGTGGGCATGGCCTTTGCCGTATTCTGGGGTACGATTTTTCCCATTATCTCGGAAGCGGTGCGCGGGGTCAAAATCACCGTCGGCCCGCCTTTTTTTAATCAGGTCAACGTGCCCATCGGGCTGGCGCTTTTGGCGCTAACCGGCGTATGCCCACTCATCGCCTGGCGTAAAGCTTCGCAACGAAACTTGCGCCGCAGTTTTACCATTCCCGTCGCAGCCGGCATCATCACCGGGCTGGCGCTTTACTTCTTCGGCATCAAGTCGATTTACCCACTCATGTCCTTTGCACTGTCGGCTTTTGTCCTGGTGACGATTATTCTCGAATTCTATCGCGGCGCAACAGCACGGGCACGAATTTCAGAACGTAATTTTTTCATCGCGCTGTATGATCTAATCACACGCAATAAAAGGCGTTATGGCGGTTATACCGTACACCTCGGTGTCATCATGATTTTTGTCGGTGTCACCGGGTCGAGCGCCTTCCAACAGGAAAAACTCGCGGTGATGAAACCTGGTTCAACACTGGAGCTTGCCGGTTACACCCTGCATTATGACAAGCTCGTCAATCAAACGACCGAACACGCTCAGCAAGTTGCTGCCAGAATCGATGTGGAAAAAGCAGGGCGTGATCTGGGCGCCATGTTTCCTTCAAAAATGAAGCACAAAAAACATAACTCTGTTTCTGAAGTCGCTATTCGCCAAACATTAAAGGAAGACCTGTATCTGATTCTCGTCGGCTGGGATGATGAGGGGCGCGCCTCGATTAAAGCCCTGGTTATCCCGCTTGTTGCCTGGATCTGGATCGGTGGTATCGTGATGATCATTGGAACGCTCATCGCCCTCGGCCCGGATCGCTTCAAAAAACAGGCGCAGCTGATGCAAACAAAAGTGCCGCAGCAGAGAAAACCGGAGGCTGAATATGTGTAAAATAATCGATGAAATGAAAAAGCACCGCCACCTTTGCGGGACAGGAAAACGAACATGTTGGCAATTTAAAACAAGGTTGGCATTGATATTATCAACGGTCTTTTTAATGACGGCACCAACAGCGGCGCAATCGCCGCCGCCGATTCAGGTTATCAAAAACAGCCTGACCTGTGTGTGCGATTGCAACATGACGGTCGAGGCCTGCCAGGGTGCGATGGCCTGCGAATCGGCAGATAAACTCACAGCAGAAGCGCAGCAACTCATCGATCAGGGGCTGGATAAAAATGCCGTACTCGCCAGCTTCATCAGCCGATATGGTGAGCAGATTTTATCGGCACCAACGAAGAAAGGTTTCAACCTGACAGCCTGGGTTACACCGTTTTTGCTCATCCTGGGAGCAGGTTTTCTGATCATACAGTTCGTTCGCAAATGGTCGCGTCAACAGGAAAAACAACAACAGCGTAAAAAATCTTCCGGTACAGGAAATGACAGACGCTATGAGCAAATGCTGGACGATGTTCTGAAAACGCTGGATTAAGCGGGCGAATCGCCCTGCAGCACAAATCACTTGCGGCTTTGCCATGCCGAAGCCGCAATAAAATAACAACGATTGAGTCACAGCAATTTTTGAGAGGAAAAAGATGGAAACGATCTTATTTTCATTCATCATAGGCGCATGTCTTTTCTATATTGCACAGCCCTATTTCAAATCGCAGGAGGGGCGTTCGTTTGGCAAAAAAATGAGCCGGGGACAAATTCTGCTTGCCGATTTGGAAACACAGCGAGACACGATTCTCGCTTCGATCAAAGATTTGGAACTGGACCGCGAAATGGGCAAGGTTTCGGATGATGATTATTCACAGATGAACGCGTTGTTCAGACATGATGCTGTAGGGGTTCTGCAGCAAATCGACGCCATGAACGGTTCTTCATCAGGCAAAGCCGCTAAGCGCAAAGCTGTGGAAACCGAACTGAAATCTCTTCAAGACTCGAAAAAATCACAGGCAAAACTAACCTGCCACCAGTGTGGAAACACGGTTGCGATCGACGATCTTTTCTGCAATCACTGCGGCACGGAGGTTTGAAATGGGAAAAATACTGAAGTATAACCTGCTCTGCCTCATACTGCTGCCGTCATTCGTTGCGGGGCAGACAATTCAAAAAAACGCTACCGTTTCCGGCTCTGTTATCAACGGTAGTTTGACTGCTCCGGCCGCAGGTGTTGAAGTTGTTCTCTATGCCCTCGAAAACGGCAGGGAAATCGACAAACCGCGTCCCCATACGATGACGGATAGCCGCGGACGTTTTATCTTTAAGAATCTGGTGCCCGGTGCAAAACGGGCTTACTATCCCAAAACCCTGTTTCGAGGTTTCCAGTATAGCGGCCCTGTTGTGCAGCTGGGTCAGGATTCGTTGCAACAGCAAAGCGATATCACGGTGTTCGAAACGACAAATTCGGATTCCGCCATTGTTGCACGCATGCATCACATCATCATTGAACCGGCGGCGGGTATGCTCGCTGTGCGCGAAGTCTACCAATACCTGAACCGCGGTAAATACACCTATGTGGATCATTCCCCTGCCGACAAAAAAACCAAAATAGGTCTACAATTCGAAATTCCGCAACAAGCAAAAGACCTGCAAGTCGGCGGCAATTTGATGAGCTGTTGCGCCATTGTCGAAGAAAACAAAATATACGACACGATGGAATTCAAACCCGGCAATAAACAGGTGGTGCTCAACTATAACTTGCCCTATTCCGGCAGCACAACCGACATGCGCAAAACCATTAAAAGCCCAACCGATTTGCTCGATGTTTACCTGCCGGCGCAGTTCGAGCTTGCCCGTCTGAGTATTGCAAACGGAAGTTCGCCCGTCGAAAAACCCGTTGGAAAACCCTTTCAGTTGCGCGGAAAAAATTACAACCGGTACGTTCTTGCGAATGTGAAAAAAGCCGGTATGCTCACGCTCGGCTTAAGACGATTGCCAACGCCGCCAATGGATTTGCGCTGGTTCGCACCTGCCGCTCTCCTTTCAATAATCCTCGCAGGTTATGTTTTTTATCGGATGAAATTGAAAAGCGAAACTGTGCCGGCAGAGCAAGTTGAAAAATCAGATGACCCGGTTGCGAAACGGCAGACGTTGATGGAAAAAATCATCGTGCTGAATCATGAATTTGAAACTGGTGCGCTTGAAAAAGAGATTTATCTCGCAGAACGGGAAAAATTGATCGAACAGGTCATGGAACTGGACACAATCATCGAAGATTGATGTCAGTATATAAAACAAGGAAAATAATCGTGCACATTCATAAACAAACGCTGACCACTCTTATTTTTACCTGTGCGCTGCTATTGTTCATCGGCTGGCGTTTTATGGCCTATCTCGATACAACTGGTGATCATGCCGCCGATCGAAAATCAATCCCGCAAAAAGCTGTCATGCAGCAGGCGGAAACACAGCGTCAGGCTGATCTCGATGTCCTGGCCGGGCAGGGCAGGATCGCGAAAGGCATGAGCATGCCCCAGGTTAAAATTGCTCTTGGCGAGCCGTTGCGCACTTATGTCGACAGCAGCCCCGGGGCGTTCACGACCATCTGGTGGTATGAGCACAGCCGCAGCAAAAGACAGATCCATTTCGGCCGGAATAATACAGTAGTGGATATTAAATAAATAATCATCAGCACCTCATTCCGCCGACTTCGGGCGGGGTTCTATCTAAAAGTAACACAGGGCTAAAGCTTTCAGGTTTTTGAAACCTGAAAGCTTTTAACATAAAATTTTACAACGTAGCATCCCGATATCCCGCCTGCTTTTTCGGCGGGACATATCGAGGGGTGCGAGCGCCGGGATAATGATGAACAGATTCAAATTGTCCAGATCCGGTAAACCATACAGAACATGGCATTATTCGATATATAGCGATAAAAGTTTGAAAATTGTCCTGTTGGTTTAATTTTGGATAAGTTGTATTTGAGATTCTGCAGGAAAAAAACAGTAAAACCAAATCGTTACTCACCACATTATTGTGCCGGAAATAAACGATTTCATTGTTCAAACCATAACGGAAGAGCGCTGTGAAAATCAGCATCCTCGCAAATCATGAGTTAGATTCCTGGTTCCTGCGCCAGCGCTGGATCGCCTGGATAATCTCCTTAGTTTTGATCCTACTGGTGATCAATACGTTAAAATGGCTCGATCAGGAAACATTGCAACCTTTGCTCGTCCTCGTCGCCATTTTAGGGGTTTCCAACATTATCTGTTTTGTTTTTATCAGGAAGAATATTTTTCGACGGTATCTCAAAGAAAGCCAGATCATCATCGATCTGGTCATCCTGACTTTTATGCTGCATTATTCCGGCGGCATTGAAAACTCTCTCTTTTTTCTCTATCTTTTTCATGTCATTCTCAGTGGCATTTTGCTGAGCAAAAAGAAATGTTATGCCATCGTTGCGATTTCATTCGTCCTTTTAACCAGTCTCGCACTGAGTGAGTTATACGGCATTATTCCACATTATACGCTGAAAATTTTTCCGCACTCGCAAGTCCATCATATCGAATCAGCGCCTGATGAAACCCATGCAAATGACGCGGCAGCGGGAGAAGAATCCCATGAGACTGAACATAATCTCAACCATGCTTCACATCATCCGGTTTATGTTTGGAGTATTATCCTTCTCGCCCTTATCATCATGTCCCTGGCGGCATATTTCATTACGAATATCATGGAGTGGCTGCGCTATGAAGAAAAAATTGCCAATGAGGGGCAACAAAGGCTGGCACATGTTTTAACAGCCACGGCTGCAGGTTTTCTCATTCTCGATAAAGATCTTTTACCTTTTCAGTATAATGAATTGATCACACAGTGGTTTTCGACTAAAAAGGATGAAAAAAAATCATCCCATCCCAATGCCCTGGCCGAATGGATCGAAATCACCGGCAAAATGGCGCAGCAAACATTTGCCGCCGGCATCACTCACTCTGATGAATTCGAGAGAATAGCCGACAGTGGTGAAAAACAGTTTTTTCAGGTCACGATCGCCCCTTTAACGGAACCGGACGGCACGACATACCAGGTTGTCGAGCTGATTCAGGACATTACTGGGAAAAAGAAAATTGAAGCGGAAATGATTCACGCCGCCAAAATGGTTACCCTCGGTACGATGGCCGCCGGCATCGCCCATGAAATCGGCAATCCTTTGGCGTCGCTATCAGCCCGCCTGCATTTGCTCGATAACAATAAAAATCTCGAATTTTTAAAGGATAGCATCGGCTTGCTGCAAAACGAGATCAGTCGGATGGAGCGCATCGTTCGCGGTGTATCACAACTCGGAAGGCCCTCAAAATCAAACTGGGGTATTTGTGATATCAATGAAATTATCAGAGAAACTATCGAGATTCTCAAATACCACAAAGCGGCTAAATATTGCAAAATTATCACTGAGCTGCAAGCCGGTTTGCCCATGGCCCTGGGGGTGAGTGATCAAATAAAACAGGTTTTTTTAAATCTCAGTTTAAATGCAGTAGAAGCGATGGAGAACAGGGGCGAGCTTGAAATTATTACCGCTTTAAAACAGGGTTATTTGCAGATAGATTTTACAGATAATGGTTGTGGCATTCCTCCTGTCGACCGGGAAAAGATTTTTCAACCTTTTTATTCCACGAAAAAAGAAGGCGGCGGGCTGGGGCTTTTTATCGTCAATCACATTATCCAGGCGCATAGCGGGCATATCAGAGTCACCGGCAATGCGCAATCAGGCACAAAATTTAACATACAATTGCCGCTGCACGGCGCCGGCAGAATTTCGAATAAAGAGAAAAATAAAAATGGCAGCCAAAATATTAGTCATCGATGATGAAAATCTGTTCCGTGAAGATATTGCGATTTTATTGCGCCAGCAACATTATGAATGCCAAACAGCCGCTACGGCCGGCGAGGGGATAGGACGCATCAAAGAGTTTTTGCCGGATATTATCCTGCTCGATATCATGCTGCCGGATCAAAGTGGCGTCGATGCGATGGATGAGATCTACAAGATCCATCCGGACTGCTTTTTGATCATGATGACCGCATTCGGCACCATTGAAACCGCGGTGGAGGCCTTTCGCAAAGGTGCGATCGATTATATTTTCAAACCCCTGATCGTCGATGATTTACTGATCAAGTTAGAGCGTATTCTGGCACAAAAGCAGCTTTTGCACGAGATAAAATATCTGCGGCTGAATACGCTGAAAGATGTCGATTCCTTGTCGCTTGTGGGGAAAAGCGAAGCAATGCAGCACATCAGTTATCTCATCAAAAAAGTGGCGCCGACCAACAGCATGGTTCTCGTCAGCGGCGAATCCGGGACCGGCAAAGAGGTCGTTGCCAAAGCGATTCACGAATTCAGCCCCAATAACAAAAGACCCTTCGTCGCCATCAACTGCTCCGCATTGCAGGAAAATCTGCTTGAGAGCGAACTATTCGGGCATGTGAAAGGCGCTTTCACCGGTGCGATACGGGACAAAGACGGTTATTTCGAAATTGCCCGCGAAGGCACGATTCTGCTCGATGAGATTTCCGAAATTCCTCTATCGCTGCAAAGCAAACTATTGCGCGTCCTGGAACAGCGGGAGTTCCAAAAAGTCGGCAGCACCAGGACCATGCCTTTGAACGCCCGCCTGATCGCCGCGACTAATAAAAACCTTTCGCAAGCCGTGCAAGACGGCAGCTTTCGCAAAGATTTATATTATCGCATTGCGGTTTTTGAACTGCAACTGCCGCCTCTGCGCGAACGGCGTTCGGATATCCCGCTGCTGGTGGATTATTTTATCCGGAAGTTTAATGAAGAAATGAAGAAAAATTACCGCAACGCCTCTCCCGAAGCTATGCAGGCGCTGATCAATTATGTCTGGCCAGGCAACATCAGGGAGCTGCGCAATGTGCTGGAAAGGGCGATGATTTTATGCGATGGCATCCGGATTAGCATCGAGGGACTGCCACCACAAATTTCACAACAGACAGGCCCGCGGATCGAATCGGGCAACTTGCGCGATGTTATGCGTCAATTCGAACGCACATTCATCTTGCAAATACTCGCTGACTGCGGCTGGAACAAGGAAAATGCCGCCCGCAAACTCGAGATCAACGCTTCCACACTCTACCGCAAAATGGCCGATCTCGGCATCGATAAAAAGGATTGATCAGGGGTGATGGCGCTTCAAGATAAAAAAACCTGATTCTATCCTCCAGGTTTCGATACAGCTCTGGACAGGGTCTTGCAAAAGCGAGAATTTCCTTCTGCCAGAGTCTTGCAGTTCTGCAAAAAAACAGATATCACCCCCAGCTTTGAATCCCACCTATTCTAAATAAAAACAGTTATGTATATCATAGTCACTTCCCCCTGGCATCGTTCTTGATTAAACCCTGGTAAGGTCAACAAATAAAACTAATCACAAATTTTCAGCCACTTTAAATAAAAATAAGGAGAATCGTCATGAGAACCCGAACATCTTTCATGTTTTTGATTGTATCCGGCGCATTTCTTTTTGCATTTACAAATGGCAATTCGGACGAAACCGCCACAAAAAAAGATGTCTGGCGGGCGCCGGTCGAAACAAAAAAATTAGCGAACCCCACAAAAGGCAAGGCTGACGCTCTCGCTGCCGGAAAGCATTTATTCGCCCAGCAATGTACACCCTGCCACGGCGCCCTGGGCAAAGGCGACGGCCCGGCAAGTCAATTTCTCGGCAAAACAGTACCGAACTTAACCAAAGCAGATTTCCAGAAACAGGCCGACGGTGAAATCTTCTGGAAAATGTCTAACGGCAAAACCCCCATGCCGGCGTTTAACACGATACTTTCAGATGAACAAAGATGGCAAATCATCACCTATATCCGATCTTTAGATAAATCTAAAAAATGAGGAGAATGAACGTGTCAAAACTACGGTTTGTACTCGTCAGTGCGCTTTTAATAATCTTTTCCGTTTCCATTGCGCAAGCTCAGAATTCAAAACAAAGAACGAATTTTCTACTTTCTGGATTCGGTTATACCAATTTTGAAAAAGCTCAGGATGGAATCTCGAGTTTCAACTCGGGATTCAGTCCGATCTTCCTGTGGAAATCCGGCGAGCGCCTGTTTTTTGAGGGCGAAGCCGAATTCGAGCTGGAAGATGGTGCCACCAACGCCGGCCTGGAATATGCGCAAATGTTTTATTCTCTCAACAACAACATGCAGGTGGGGGTTGGTAAATTTCTCAACCCAAACAACCTTTTTATGGAGCGCTTGCATCCGACCTGGATCAACAGGCTACCCAATAATCCTCTCGGTGTTTCCGGCCATGGTGGCGTAGCCCTGCTGGCAACAGCACAACTCGGGATGCAAATTAAAGGCGCAGTTCCGCTCAAATCATCGAAATTCACCTACGCACTCTACATCTCGAACGGCCCGGCGATCAACATCTCCGAAGCCGCGAGGGATAGTGGTGCAGTTGCCGACGGCCATGGGGAAAGCGCTGCGGCCCCGGGCACGTTGGATTTCAGCAATTATAACGATAATAATAATAACAAAGCCTTCGGCGGTCGCATCGGTCTTTTCCCTTTGCCACAACTTGAAATCGGCCTGGGTTTTGAGATCGCCAATGTCGGCGGCGAAGCAAGCCCTCTGGTCGATTTGCAGGCGATCACCAATGTTTTCGATCTTTCCTACACACGCGCGTCCTCGCTCTTGAAAGGGCAGTTCGATATCCGCAGTCAGTTTATCTCGCTGACCATCGACAAAAGTGACGAAGAGCAGCTCAACTACAAAAATGAGAGCAGTTCAGGTTATGGCCAAATCGCCTATCGCCCCAACAAAATTGCAAATCGTCTACTGAAAAATTGCGAATTTGTCTTTCGTTACGACTACCTCGACTTACCGGAATTTGCGTATCTCAATAGCGATCTGCAACGGACGACTTTTGGCCTGAACTATTGGCTGGCGCCCAACAGTGCGATTAAATTTGCCTTCGAGAACAAAACGATTAAAGGACACGAGGAAGAAACGGAATCCATGTTTATCACACAGTTTGCTCTTGGATTTTAACCTTTTTGGAGAGATAAAATGAACGGTAAAACAGAGCGACGCCTGAAATCTTCAAGCTTGATTGCGGGCGGCATATTTCTGATTTTTATATTGTTTATCATTGGCTGTGCAACGACGATGCCGCAGAAACAAAAAACCGGCGCCATGTTATGGGGCGAAAACTGCAACCGCTGCCACAATGTCCGTACACCCTCGGAATTTGAAGATGCCCAGTGGGATGTTGTGGTTTCCCACATGCGAACACGGGCAAATCTGACGGCAAACGAAGCGGAAAAAATCGTCGGATTTTTAAAAGTGGCCAATTAAGACTTTTGCGGCATCAAACTGAAAATACAACTATACATTCGTTTAATCTTTTAATACAAAAATGGATAGAATAGTTGGAATAATTATTAGCCGTTAAACCTTCATTCAAATACACCAACCACCCTTGTGAAGTTAGCGGAGAATCTTTGCAAGGATGAACAGATACAATTGACTTTGGCTAATTAATTGATGATATTCAGATCATGATGAAACGCGTTTTTGCATATTTTTTATCCACACTCTTACTGACTTGCAACACGGGATTAATCTTGGCAAAGCATTATTGCGACGGGCGGGTCGTCAAAGCGGAATTAATGATGACGTCCCGTTTTCCCGGTTGTGACATATCAGTAGAAAACAGACAATGCACTTCAGAATCACACAGTTCTGTAGCATTGCAAAATGAAGAATGTTGCTTTAGCGCTCTGGAAAGCACTCTCGCTTTTTTTGACCGCACTCCGAAGATTGTCACCCGTATTAATCCATTGCCGATAGCCGCCGGCATCGATTATTCGGCCCGGTCGCCGAAACGATTTCAAACGGAAATTTATAAAATTTATTTTCTCCCACCGCCACTTTCCGACCTCTACATCACCAATAACGTATTCCTGATTTGAAAACAATTTCAGGCACTCATTTTCCCTGTTTGGCTTCAGTGCTGTTTTAAAGTCTTGATTTATTAAAAGAAAATACCTCGTTCATAACGATTGAACGAAAAAAATATGATCGTAATAAGCAATTTAAAAAGGAGTTTAATCATGAGATTATCAAAAGTTATTTCCACAGCAGCAACTTTGGTTGCCGTTTTCACTCTTCTAATGACCGGCAAAATACAGGCACAGCACATGGGCGGTGATCATCAGGGTGGTGAACATATGAACCAGGCAATGCAGAACACACAGCACAACGGCATGGAACACATGAATCAGCAAAATATGATGATGAACATGGATCAGATGGTACAGCACATGCAACAGATGAACCAGCAGATGGGCAGTATGATGCAAGGCCAGGGAATGCATGAAAACCACGGGCAGGAAACTTCGCATATGCAGGGAGAACATC
>JAJRYV010000096.1 GCA_024275575.1 bacterium | reverse complement strand
TTCGTCTCTTCTTTTGTCCGAAAACAAAGACCCACCAAGCTCATTTCTCTTGTGGCATTATGTACACTTCTTTTTCAAAGAACTCAAATTGCTATTGAACCGCTAACACGCGATTCAAAGCAGGACATCGAATATAACATTTCAATCGTCTTCTATCAAATATTTTTTACTTTTTTTCGCATTTAATTTGCTCTTTAGCAAACCTGCAAAACCTTCGTAAAAAAGCAGCACAAATATAAACCTTTTTCAATTTCATGCAAATAAAATATTCGATTTTTTGAAAAAAATAAAATCACTGAATCCTGACGAGATGAAAGCGTTTTTTCCCTGCGCGCAATAGCACCTCACCGGATTCAAAATCATCAACGGTGACAAGGTATTTCTCATTGATGATCCGCTCGTCTTTAAAATATAACCCGCCTTGCCGAATCATGCGCCGCGCTTCACTTGACGATGCGGTCAGTCCCACCTTGCTACAGAGCACGGTGATCGGCAGGCCTTCGCCAAGCTCTGCTTTCGATAGTATAGTTTCCGGCATCCCCGATTTTGCATGGCCTGCACCAAAAAGCGCGGCAGCAGCATTTTGCACATCTTCAGCAGATTGCCTGTCATGAATAAATGCCGTCAGTTCATAGGCCAGGCGCTGTTTCGCCTTGCGCAAATCGGCGCCATGCAACTGTTCATATTCAGCAATTTGATCCGGATGCAAAACTGTAAACAGCTTCAAAAAACGGATAACATCCTGGTCGTCAACGTTGATCCAGTACTGGTAAAAATCATAGGGTTTGAATCTCTCAGGATCAAGCCAGACTGCACCTTGTGCAGTTTTTCCCATCTTCTGTCCGGCAGAATTCGTCACCAAAGGCGTTGTGAGCGCATAAACTTCGTTTCCCTCCATACGCCGGATGAGATCGATGCCGGCGACGATGTTACCCCACTGATCGCTGCCCCCCATTTGCAGCAAACAGCCGTAACGGCGATGCAGTTCCAGGTAATCGTAGGCCTGCAAAATCTGGTAATTAAATTCGATAAAATTGAGCCCGGTCTCCAGTCGCATTTTGTAGGATTCGGCTGCGAGCATACGATTAACACTGAAATTGCGACCGATATCCCGTAAAAACCCGATATAACTCAAACCCAGAAGCCAATCGGCATTATTCACCGCAGTTGCCGGGCCGTTTTCGGAGAAATCGATATACTTGCCGATTTGACTTTTAATGCGGGCAGCATTCGCCTCGATCTCTTCCCTGGTCATCATTTGGCGCAATTCGGTTTTCCCGCTGGGATCACCGATCATCGTTGTGCCGCCTCCGATGAGCGCAATGGGATGATGCCCGTAGCGCTGCAGGAGATATAGCGCCATGATTTGCACGAGATTGCCCACGTGAAGCGAATCAGCTGTTGGATCGAAGCCGATGTAGGCGGTGACTTTCTCCTTGCCAAGCAGGTTCCGTAGCACGGTTTCATCAGTAGACTGTTCGATAAAACCACGGTATTTCAGTTCGTCGAAGATATTCTCAAACATTTCCCAAAATTCTCCATTCTCGCTGCAAGCAACAGCAGCTCAGTTATGTTTCATTTTTCTGGCAATTTCCCGTTGAGCGTCGCGTTTGGCAATATCCTGCCGCTTGTCATATTTCCGCTTTCCGCGTGCAAGGGCAATTTGCACTTTCGCTTTACCGCGCTTAAAATAGAGTTTGAGCGGCACCAATGTTAGCCCGGCTTCTTCAACACGGCCGATGAGTTTGCGAATCTCTCTTTTATGTATTAACAGTTTGCGGTCGCGCTCAGGATCATGATTATTATAGTTGCCATGAGAATACTGACTAATATGCATGCCAAAGAGCCATAATTCACCATTGCGAATGCGCGCATAGCTGTCTTTCAAATTGGCTTTACCATTGCGCAGCGATTTGACTTCCGTACCGAGCAGTACCATGCCTGCCTCAAAAGTATCGAGAATTTCGTAATCGTGCTGCGCCTTGCGGTTAACGGTGATATTTTTTTCACTCATGATTTGCTGATCAACATGAATCTGTCCTGTCGTGGTTTTCATCGGAAATCCCGGAAAATCATCGCCGGAACATTAAACAAAAAATCAAGTTAGCTATAAATTCAGAATGAGAATTATAGCAAAATAAATCAAAAAAGCAAGTGTGGCTCCAATAATACAAAACAATTCCTGAGCGATGACTGATTAAGTGTCTGCAATTATTTGTTGCAGCATTTCTGCGTTGTTTCTCGAATCAAATCTGTAATACAGCCGCCGAATATTAATTGCGAATGGTTTTGAGAAGTTCTATATTCTCTTTCTCGCTTTAGAAAATCGACCCCATCGTGGGAATTTGCTGTTACTGCAAGCAGTTTCAGGTAACAATTATTTGAACGTTTAAAATTGATTAGCCGATGAAAAAAAAGTCTTTCCTGCTATTTTTAAGCCTATCCTGTGCCCCATTTTTTAATACGGTTCATGCAGAAAATAACGCGACAATTCTGAGTGAAAACAGTTCTGGTCTGGTATTCAGAATCGACAATAATTATCCACAGATCGACACTGTTTTCACCGCCGGCAATTCGCGAATTTTAATTCGCTTTCAACACCAGAGTGGAAATTTCAACCATAACGGCCTGTCATTCCCGGAAATAACCACGATTATAGCCATTCCGCCGGGAAATTATCCGCTTCAAACCAGCCTGCTCAATGCGAAATGGTTGCCGTGCAATGCCGACATGCCGCTCATTCAGGCTGCGCAACAATTACCGGCAAGTGAAAAACTCCGGGTGGTAAGCCTTGCCGGCACCGGCTGGGTGCGCGATTTGCGTATCGCACAAATTCGCACTGTTCCGTTGCGATGGCAAAACGGCGAATGGCAATATCTGGCGCAAGCGCAAATTCAACTGCGCTGGCCTGCTGTTGAAAAATCAGCAGCAACAAAGCGAACACAAGCCCAAATTAAAATTGCACATATCCTCAACGCAGCGGATGTTCCTGCTTTTATTCGACGGCGCCCGGCGCGTGGATTGGCAAAAAGATCGCAGCAAAGTGGCAAGCAATTTATCCGCCTGGAAATTGAAGACAACGGGATATACCGCATTTCTGGCGCCATGCTGACCCAGGCCGGAATCTCCCTCAGCTCTCTGGAACCGGGACAAATTCGCATGTACAACGGTGGCGGCCGGGCCCTGCCGGAAAAGGTCTCCGCAACCAGGCCGCAATCGCTCATTGAAATCCCAATCATACTGCTGGGTGCTGAAGACGGGCGTTTCGACAATACCGATGCCATACTCTTCTTCGGACAATCGGTAAACGATTGGCAATTCTCGAAATCATCGGGGACTTGGCTGCATTATATAAACCATTATGAAACCAGAAATGTCTACTGGCTTTCCTGGGATTCGCAAACCCCGGCGGCCTTGCGATTAGATACAGAACCGGCAACAGCAAATGCCGTTGTTGCCGGTTTTGGTCTGCAATTGCATGCGATCGAAAATGAGTTGCAAAAAATCTATCCTTCCGGGCGTGACTGGTTTGGCAACCCTCTCTCGGTTGGCGACAGTGAAAATTTCACCTTCCGTTTTAATAATCCACACAGCGCAAATTCCTATTTGCGCCTGCGCATCGTTTCAGATAACAACGGCCGGCCAAATACCTTGAGTGTCAGCCTGAATAATAGTCCGGAGCGTCTCTTTTCTTTTAATAGCAGCGGCACCGGCGATTACAAAAATATCGGCTCAACCACACAGAGATTCAGCCAGTTTGAAAGCGAAACCTCAGGGAACAATACCTTGCAGGTTTCATACAAAAGCACTACCGGCAGCGCCAAAACCTATGTCGACTGGATTGAATTTATCGTCGAAGATTCATTATTAGCAAGAAACGGCGAACTGAGTTTCGCAACCACGCCGACCGATGCAGCACAATCCTTTTCTTTGTCCGGCTTCAGTTCAGAACCCTATATTCTGGAAATTTCAAATCCAACGGCACCACGCCTTCTCGCAGTAGCTCAGGTTGATTTAGCCTGGCAATTTACAGATGACCTAGCAGACAGCGCAGCCCATCGATATTTTGCCGCCACTAGTTTTAAAGAACCGGTGAATCTCAGCAAGTATACCTATTCACATCTGCGTGACGGCACGAACCGGGCGGATATGCTCATCGTGGCACCGGAAATATTCATCGCAGAGGCCGAACGGCTGGCGGCACATAAACGCAGCTTTCGTGGTTTTGAAGTTGAAGTCATCGATATTTCAACCATCGTGCAGGAATTTGGCTGGGGATTAAATGATCCAACAGCGCTGCGTGATTTTATCAAATTCACCTTTGAGAACTGGCAGAAAGCACCCCGTTTTGTCGTGCTTTTCGGTGATGGCACCTACGATTATAAAAATATAGAGTCTGCCGGAACAGACAACCACATCATCACCTACCAAACGACTGAATCGGCCGAACTGTCGAACCGTAATATCGAAGCCTATTTCACTTATGTTTCCGGAGATGACCGAATGATGGATTTGGCCATCGGCAGGATGCCGGTGCAGACAGTCGATGATGCCGCACTTTTTGTCGACAAAATCATCCAGTATGAAGCTGATCCGGAATATGGTGTCTGGCGCAATAAAATCACCATGGTCGCCGATGATGAACTTTATGAAAACGGCACCCCGACATTTCCCGACATGATTCATGTCGAACAGGCGGAAGAATTGATGCAATCCAACGTTCCCGACTATCTCATCCAGCAAAAAATTTATCTGATGAACTACCGCGCCATTCGTAATTCAGCCGTGCTCGGAGTGCGCAAACCGGAGGCGCAAAACGACCTGATTGAAGCGATTAATTCCGGCTCACTCATCGTCAATTATATCGGCCACGGCAATCCGACAGTTTGGGCGCACGAGCGTATTTTCGTACAGAATGAGGATATTCCGAAAATGGCAAACGGTGCGCGGCAGGCTTTTTTCGTCGCCGCAACCTGTGATTTCGGCCGTTTCGACGATCCGCGGCGTCAGAGTTTTACCGAGGACTTGCTCAATATGGCCGGCGGCGCCATCGGTTTTCTCACCTCAAGCAGGGTGGTTTTTGCTCGCAGCAACGCGGTCATCAACAGTCAGTTCTATAAGCAGCTTTTCCTTGAAAAACAAAATTTGCAGACCGTCGGTGAAGCGCTGATGAATGCCCGTTTGTATACAAATGCCATTACAAATGATGAAAAGTTTACCATCATCGGTGACCCATCAATGATTTTGGCTGTGCCAACTTCCATCGCTCGCGTCAATGCCGTCAACCCCGACACCTTGCTTTCTCTGAGCACTACAGCCGTCAGCGGTGATCTCTTTCTCGGCACCGGTGAGCGCATCGATACACCGGGACAGGTACAGGTGCTCGTTTTTGATGACGACCGCGACGTCAAATACGTCTCCGCCATCAATGCGACGGCCAATTATGTCATGCCAGGCAATATCATCTTCCGCGGCCGCAGCAGTGTTGAAAACGGTCGTTTTGCCATCGATTTCCTGGTGCCCAAGGATATCACTTATGGCGGCAGAAATGCCGGTATTAAAATTTACGGCACCGGTGAAAGCTGGGAAGCTGCCGGTACAGTGAACGGCTTGCCGATCAGCCTGCGTTCCGCCGTTCTTCAGGATAGCCAGGGGCCGGAAATCGAAATCAATTTTTCCGGACGGCAGTCATTCAGCAATGGTGATCCTATTCCGGCGAATGCCCTGCTCGCCGCTACCCTGCGTGATGAAATTTCCGGAATCAACGTCACCGGAGAAATCGGTCATAAAATCGTGCTCACAATTGACGGCGACAGCGAAAAGCCCTGGGACTTGACTGATGATTTTATCTATTTTGAAAACGACCACCTTGCCGGCAAAGTCATCGCGCAACTGCCGGCACTGCCGGTAGGGTTTCACACAGCCGAACTGAAAGCCTGGGATAATTCCAATAACTCATCCAAACTGTCATTTGATTTTCAAATTACCGAAGCGGGCGAACTCGTACTACGAGATGTGCTCAATTATCCCAATCCTTTTCGTGAGAGTACGACTTTTACATTTTTATTAAACCGCGATGCAGAAATCGATATCGCTGTCTATACGGTTTCGGGCAGAAAAATCCGCAAAATCGAGGGGATTTTCGGCATTTCCGGTTATAATGAGATCTTCTGGGATGGCCGTGATGCCGATGGCGATCGATTGGCAAACGGTATTTATTTATACCGAATTCAGGCAAAAGCACAGATCGATGCGAGGACAGAAAGAACGGAATTTATCGGGAAAGCAGCTGTGAATTATTGAGCACCATCACGCCGCCAGTATAGAACCGGCACCAAGGGCTTAGCCTTTTACAAAAAAATGAGTCTGGGCGAAGCCGTTCCTGAACGGAGCCGAAAGGCCCAACTTCCCCGGGTTTATTTTATAAAAACCATTCTCCTGCTCCGGCGAAAAACCTTGCCATTCTCCGCTTCGAATCGCAACCGGTAAAAATAGATACCGCTGCTCACACGCATGCCTGTTTTATCTTGCCCCCACCATTCGATTTCAAATTCACCGGCGGCCTTGTGCTCGCGTGTATTTTGCCATAGATGACGGCCGCGGGCATCCAAAATAGTGAGCTTGACCTGTCCGGCTTGCGGCAGGTAATAAGGGATGGCGGTGCTGCTGCTAAATGGATTGGGATAATTCTGCAAAAGCGTGAAAGATTCCAGCGGTGTTGTTGTTCCGCCTGCTTTGCCCAGGGTGAGAAAGTCGAGAATATCCGCCATCAGGCGGGCGTTCTTTTCTGCCGGATAAATAGTTTCAAAGGGCACAGCCAGGTTGACGATTGCACCGGTATCGGCTGCCGCACCGGGAAACAGACCTTTAAACAAGACACCGGCACCGCCGGCCGCATCGTTAACGCCGGTGTACGTCATGAAAAATTCGCTACCGCCGAACGGGCGAATGGCGTCGGGCCAATCGACGTCGAATGTACCGTGACTACCGTTATCAAAAACAAAAAATTCAGCCCCGCCAATACCGGAGTTCCCCACCGGACTCAAGCTGTAATATGTCGCTTTTCGCCCCATCGGTGCATCATCAACATAATCCGCTTTAAGGTATTTTTGATAAAATTCACGATCCGCAGAACTGCCTTTTTCCTGCAAATCCCAACCGATTTCCGAGCCGGAAACGAAGAGCGCGCCGCCGCTGTTGAGGAAAATTTTGAGGCTGTCCTGTTCGATGGCATTAAAGGTGTCATCAGCCGTGCTTTCGTCGCCCAGCATCCAGTCGACGATGGCGAATTGACGCAGCGAAAGCTCATCGCGATAGACCGCTTCGTTACTGCTGCTGCTAAGACCGTGTCCGGCCGCGATGATCGCCGACGCATGCTGCCGAATGTAGTCGAGAGTATTGTTCGTGCCCGCGCTACGGTCGAATCCATTGACCACGAGAATCGGAACAGCAAAGGTTCCCGGCGTCGCGGCCAGCACTTCCGTCGGCGCTGATAATCCACCGCTATTGACCGCCCGCACCCGAAAAAAATACAATGAATCGGCAGCGAGATTATCGATTAAAATACTATTTTCAGCCTGATAAAGGGAATCGGCGAAGGCCAAACCATCGGCGCTCGAATAGACAAAATAGCCGTCGGCACGAGCGGCAGGTTCGAATTCGATTTTCACACTATTCATGCCTTTATTCAAAACACGAAATGACAGCGGCGTCACCGGTGTGGGCTGTATCCCGCTGCCAAATTTGCGATCGAGGAGATTCCACAATTCCGGCCGCGCGCCGTCATAGCCCAGCGCCCACATACCAATGCCATGCAGATTTTTGCCCATGGCGAAATCGTATTTCAGCCCCATGCTGGAATCATTATCAAACCAGATTTGATGCCAGTTATCGCCGTCGTGATAGCGATACCACGGCGTTTGCGAGCTTTCGTGCCAGCGCAAACCATAGGTCTGTGCGCCGGATTGCGCTGAGGAAAAAAACGTCGAAGCAAGAAATTCCAGTGTCGTTGCCCCGGCATTTGCTGTAGCGGTTTTCCAGTGATGGCCATAATAGGGCAGGCCGAGAATCAGTCGTTCAGGAGTGTTTTGCACCACCATGCTGTAGTCGGAATTAAGCGATGAACTGATATTGTGCCCCGGCCCGGTGAACGGCGAGTTGGGGCTGGAATTTGTGCTCCAGGCGCCGGCAAAAGCATAACCCATGATAAAAAGATAATCGCAGGAAGCGGCAAGACCGGGCAGATCAAAATCCTGGTTCCAGTTGATCACCGGGGCGGCGAAACTGACCTCGGAGCCCGGAATTTCCCGCTGCAGATAGTCCCTCAGCTCCGACATAAAAGCATTGATTTTTCCCGGCCAGCCACTGCTGCGCCCACCCTCAAAATCGATATTGAGGCCATCGGCCTTGCCGGCGAGCATTTGGGTTTTAACATTTTCGAAAAAACGTTGTTTATAGACCGGAGTGCTGATCAGCGTCAGAATATCATTGCCGTTGAAAAGCGTCGCTGTGAGAATAACTTTCGTACCGGCGCTATGTGCCCGGTTGATGACGTCGTTCCACGGCCAGCCGTGCGCATTACCCAGAGACCCGTCGGCATTGACTTCGATGGCGAAAATGGCGATGTGTGAAAGCAGTTCGAAACGTAAATGGGAATAAGCCTGACTGCGAATCCAGTAGGGCAGAAAACCAAAAACCGTTGCCGAAAGCGTGGCTGTTTTCGCTATACGCCGGTTCAGCGACACAATCGGCTGCGATCGGTCGCCGATGAGCACCGGTGTTGTGAGGGTGTTTTTATAGCGTTGCAAGTCGTAAAAGTGCGGACTGAATTCCTGTGCGGCAGAGTTCGATGAGAGGAAAATAAAAATAAATAAAAAAGGCAAAATCCTGCGCATGGCGTATTTTCCTGAAAGGTGAGGATCAATTTTTAACCGATAAGTTAGGATAATACCTGATTCAGAAAAGTAAAATTTGTCTATCGTGTCCATGCTGGACGCAGACGAGAGACAAAAACTGCAGACTATTTGCGACAAGTTTACATCTGCATTGTTCACAAATTTTTTAAAATGGCTTGATATATAAATGATTTCATTGCAGTTCTTCGAAAGCATAGTATCGCGTTCAGCTTCACTCGCAATCAATAGCAGCGAAAGCGTCTCGCTGAACGGAACGCTCCCTGATCTCGCAGGGTGCGTTCCGAGCTGCCTGAGTGTTCACTATGTTGTCGCTCCCGCTTCGGCAAGCTCAGCGTCCGCCTGGTGCGTTTTTAAATATGTTATACTGTTTTTCTCTGCACCACTGCAGCTCTGCAAGAATAATAAAGTTTACAGAAGTGCCTGAGCTTATTTAATATTTGGGCATATTGGGATCGATTTCATCACTCCAAGCGTGAAGGCCGCCGTGCAAATGCTTGGCGTTGGAAAAATCGGCAGCATGCAAAACCGTCAGCGCTTCAATGGAACGAATGCCGGTTCGGCAATAGACCACAATCTCGCGCTTTTTGTCGAGTTCGTCTAAGCGATCGGCGAGTTCACGTAGTGGAATGAGAAGAGCATTTTGCAGATGGCCGATTTCCCATTCCCCCATTTCGCGAACATCGAGAAGTTGAAGATCGCTATTTTTCAGTTTTTCGGCGAGCTGCCGGGCCGTCAGTTCGAAACGGGCATCGATGGTTTCCGCTGCAGATTGCCGGGCTTTAATGCCGCAAAATGCATCGTAATCGATGAATTTAATAATGGGTTTGCGAGCCGGATTCTTTTTTAATTTGAGTTCGCGAAAACGCATTTTCAGGGCATCATAGAGCAGCAGACGGCCGGAAAGACTTTCCCCTTTGCCAAGAATCAATTTTATCGCTTCCGTCGCCTGAATGAGACCGATGATTCCCGGAAGAATACCAAGTACGCCGGCGACAGCACAATTGGGCACCAGCCCGGGGTCGGGTGGTTCGGGATAAAGGTCACGATAGGTTGGGCCTTGCTGATAATTAAAGACGCTCGCCTGCCCCTCGAAGCGAAATATGGAACCGTAAATATATGCTTTTCCGGCGATCTCACAGGCGTCGTTTACCAGATAACGCGTGGGAAAATTGTCGGTGCAATCGATGATCAAATCATAATCATTAACCAGCGCCAGGGCATTTGCCGAAGTAAACGGAGCAGGGAAAAGCTCTGTTTTTACATTCGGATTTATTTCTTTGATGGCTGCCGCCGCACTTTCGACTTTTGCTTTGCCGACAGAGGAAGTGCGGTGAATAATCTGCCTGTGTAAATTGGCGGCATCGACGACATCAAAATCGATGATACCGAGGTGGCCGACTCCGGCTGCTGCGAGATATTGTAAAACCGGCGATCCCAGGCCCCCGGTGCCGACGCATAATATACGTGCAGATTTAAGCTTTTTTTGTCCGGCAAAACCGATATCCGGCAGCAAAAGGTGACGGCTGTAGCGCTCCCGTTCTTCGCAATTTAACTTCATTGCTTTTCCATTTTTTTCTGTATCAGCTTTGTGGTCTTTTTTCGCTGCCGGCCAAATTGATAAAAAGAAACCTCATGCGCTTTTCCCCGGGAAACTGCGATGATAGCGTAAAAATATTCAGTCCAAGCAGTGCTCAAATCGCTTTGTGAGAGCGTAGCCGCAGCGTCGGGATGCGAATGGTAAATGCCGATGATCTGCATCTTTTTATCTGCTGCGATCCTGCGGCAGCGCAGCCAATCGCGCGGGTCGATTTCGTAGCGCTTATGGCAGCGCCGCTGATTTGGCACCGGACGGATTTCGCCCACCGTCCAATACTTTTCGTTATTTTTAGCGCCTAAGATAAAGCCGCAACACTCACCGGGATAGCTTTGCTCAGCATGCGTTTTTAGTGTGGATAAATGCTGTTCGGTGAGGACAATCATCTTTTTGCTGCAAGATTTAGATTTATTTTCGTGCATATTTTATCGATGGATAAAATAAAAGGCTGCAGGCAAACAACAAGGCTTTTTCTGAATGTCCCCCGTTTTTTAGTTTATCATCGGTTTAAAACTATTTGTTTCACGCAAAGCGCGCAAAGAAATGCCAGTCTTTCTTTGCATGAGAAGAGATCATGGTTTTATCTGTTTACTATTCACCGATGATGGGGTGTTTACTTTGACGGAGGTCTCGCTTCCGGCCTCCGTCAAAGTTGAAATTGACAGCGAAAACAGTCGATTATTTCGTCAGCAGCATACGACGGGTTTCGTGGTATTGACCGGCTTTAAACCGGACGAAATAAATACCGCTGGCCACCTGCCTGTTTTGTGCATCACGACCAGACCAGACGAGGTGGTGTTCGCCGGCGGATCGTTCGGCATCGACCAGCTGCAATATTTGTCTACCGAGCAGATCGAAAATATTGATCTCCACTTTTTCCGCCCGGGCAAGGGTGTAGGAGATGGTTGTTTCAGGATTGAACGGATTGGGATAATTCCCCAGTAAACCGGTCTTTTTCGGCAATGCATCGTCCGGGTCATCGATACGCGAGGGATTGTCCGGTTCATTTGAAATCAGATGCCAGCGCCAGGTTTGCGGCAACAGGGCAGCATTCCAGTTTTCACTGTCGCCACCGCCATGGGTCAGCATCAGCGAGCGTCCGCCGCCATAGTCACTCTGGCCATCGTTATCATTGACCATGACCCGCATGGGGATAAATTCGCCGTTTTGCGGGATAAATCTACGCGCCGGCCCGATGGAAGAAAATGGAATTTTGAGCTCAACGATGTAACTTTTCTCTTTTTTGTGCACATCGTGATAGGTTTTCTGTACGACATTTTTCTTGAACCCGTCTACCTGAACACGTTCGGCGGCCGTAGGCGCATTGATGGCATAACCAACTTGAAACCTGGGCTGGGAGTCGAATTCGATCACATATTGCGGATTAAAAAAACCGATAAATAAATTGATGGCATCGCCAATCCAGACCTCGCCCTGGCCGTCGGGATCATCGTCGATCACCTCGGCGCCGACATACAAATTAGCATTATCCATGATCACGTACATGCTGAAATTGGCATCGGGCGAACTGCTGTTCCAATCGGCTGCAGCCGGGCCTTCAGCAACTTCGGTGCGCAAGAGTGAACCGCTAAACTGCTCACTGATTTTGATAAATTCTGTCAGATCGCCATCCGGGTTAAATTTGAAACCACTGACGAGCGGAATAACATGGGGCAGAGCCGTTTTGCCGTACACCGGCCCGGCGCTGGCGCTACCGCCGACTTCGGTTTCGCGAAATTCCCGCGTTACCGGATCGATCCCCGCCGCGGTGACGGCATAATACCATGTCTGATCGTTTTGATCTTTTGCCTGCAGCCAGTGACGAAATTCTGAAACACCCCGGTCAAATCCGGCAGCCGGGGAAAGCTGAATGACATCATTGGCATAGTTATTGACGATGGGATTTTTGCTGCTGGCATAAAGATGATATTTTTCCGTGCCGCCGTTGGGCAGATTTTCCCAGGTGATTTTATTGTGGTAAATGATTTCTGCCGCATCATAAGGGCTGACCTGATCCTGCACATGCTCAACCGTGATAAGCGGCGATCTGAGTACAAATCCGGCCATGGGATTTTGCACGCCGTACAGGGTGACGTTATCACCGTAAACCGATCCTGCCCAGGTCGTACTGTCCATGAATATGAACTCGACACCAATCGTCAGGCCGCTAGAGAGGTCGAAATCATCCGACATATTCAATTGTTTCGCGATATCAAAAGAGACCGTGGTCCAGCCACCCTTGTTTAAAGTTGTGCCACTGACATTATCGGAACGAAATTGCCCGTTGGCTTTGGTCAATCCGAAAACCTGCAAAGAACCACTGGTGGGAAAGTCGGAGGGAACCCAGACGTCCATTGAAAAAGAGCTGGCCGTATCGCTTTCGACGATGACATTGATATAATCCGCACCGAAAGTGGCTTTGAGCCCTAAATTGGCGTCGCAGGCCATTTCCATAACCCCGTTTGATTGTCCCGAAGGATCGAAATTCCATTTTGTGGAAACCAGCGCCGCGCCCCATAAACCACCATAGTCACCCAAACCATGTGATTGAACTTCAAAATTTTCAACGGTCCAGCTCTGGCCCGAGAGCGACTGTGCGAGTAAAAAATGAATTAAAAAAAGTATACCTGTCCGCGCGGCTCGCATTTAAATCTCCTTAAGTTTTGTGTCAATAGAATCGTTCAAACTTAAAATAATTACCTGCGAACACTGCATTTTGCAGCAAAATGCTAACAGCCTAAATTCAAAAAAAAGAGAGGACAAGGAATAGATGCACGCTTTTATCTAAGTTGAAAAAGCGCGGCCGTGTAGCGCTGGCATCTTGTCTGTTTGTTTCCCAGCAGGCAGGATACGCACCCTGCATTCCCAGTCACTTTAAGACCCGGCCCGCAGCGGTGCGCAGTTTGTTAAATAGCCTCTGTTTTAAGTGGTAAATCTTTATTTTATTTCATCGAATACTTCGCCTTTCCTGTTGTTCCCTTGGGCAAAATTGAGTATATTTGCTACCTGTTTTAAATCGCTAATCCTGATTTTTTTGATTCGAGAATGGAGCCACCGATGGATAAGGATAGAAAGATGGATGCACTCGATCTGCTGGATGATTTCCCGCCGCCGAGCCGAGATGAATGGCACGCCGCGGTGACAAAATTGCTCAAGGGTGCACCCTATGAAAAAATTATGCCAACGCATACTTATGAGGGATTAACCTTGGAGCCGATGTATCGCAAGGAAGACCTCACCGGCCTGCCGCATCTGCAGTCTCTACCCGGAGAAGCGCCGTTTGTGCGCGGTACGCACCGCCTGGGATATTTGGAGAAAAAAAGGGAAATCGCCCAGGAAATCCGCTACCCCGATCCCCGGCGTTTCAATGCGGCGCTGCTGACCGATTTGCAGGCGGGGCAGACCACAGTCAACATCGTCGTCGATAGAGCGACCCGTTGCGGTAAAGATTCCGATGATTCTGCCAACGCCGGATGTGCCGGCGTGGCCATCAGCACGCTCGGAGACCTGGAATCGGCGCTGCAAAATGTCGATTTGAATAAATTTCCACTGCACATCGCCTGTGGTGAATCGGCGTTGGCGCTGGCCGGATTTCTGCTGGCATTTTGCCGGAAAAACGACTTTAATTTACAAAACCTGCGCGGCAGTATCACTGCCGATCCTCTCGCCGAATTGCTCAAAACAGGTCGTCTTTCCAGTCCATTGACCATGAAAATAAAAGATTTGGTCGCAACCACACACTGGTCTCTCGATAATACGGCAAATCTCGCCACTATCGGCGTCGATGTTTCGCCGGTGCTCAATGCCGGCGGCAACGCGGTTCAGGAATTAGCTGCGGCCCTCGCTACCGGCGTTTTATACATGCGGGAACTCATCGATGAGGGTTTGAAAATTGACGAAATAGCGCCGCGTATGTCTTTTACATTTGCCGTCGGTGGCAATTTTTTTATGGAAATCGCTAAATTTCGTGCTGCCCGTTTGCTGTGGAGCCGGGTTGTGCACGCCTTCGGCGGTGCGGAAAATTCGCAAAAAATATGCATCCATGCGAAAACGGCGAGGTGGAATAAAACCCTTTTCGATCCCTATGTCAATATGTTGCGCACGACAACCGAGGCTTTTTCGGCAGTGCTCGCCGGGGTCGACAGCATGCATGTAGGGCCGTTTGATGAAGTTATTCGCGAGAGTGACGATTTTTCCCGCCGCATCGCCCGCAATACGCAGATTATTCTCGATGAAGAAAGCCATCTCGAACAGGTGGTGGACCCGGCGGGCGGTTCGTGGTATATTGAAAAACTCACCCATGCGCTGGCGAAAAAGGCCTGGGTGCTGTTCCGGAAAATCGAGGGAAAAGGCGGCATGCTGGCCGCGTTGCAGGAGGGATTTCTGCAGGCGGAAATCGCTGCAGTAGCGGCGAAACGGCGGGAAAACCTCGCCAGGCGAAAAGACCGCGTGGTCGGCACGACTTTTTATGCAAACATCAGCGAACAGCCCCTGGCAGCGCGGCAAAGCGACCAGCAAAAATTTGCTGCTGCACGCGCGAAATATCTCACCGCATGGCGCAGCAAGAGCCAACCTGTGGATTTAAATTCCAACGCAACAATTGAAGAAATTGCTGCCGCTGCGCAGTCCGGTGCGACGCTGGGAACGATTACAAAAGCATTGCAGGCAAGCGCTGATGGCCTTGAAATCACGCCGCTGAAATCAGAACGTTATACTCAGCCTTTTGAAAAACTGCGCACAGCGATGGCGGATTTTAAGTCGCAAAACAGTGAAGCGGTGAAAGTTTTTCTCGCCAATATGGGGCTGCCGGCGCAGCATAAAGCGCGCGCAGATTTTGCCTCCGGATTTTTTCAAATTACCGGATTTGAGGTCATCAGCCCGCCGGGGTTTGATTCCGTTTCCGCGGCAGCAGCGGCAGCGCTGGATTCGGCGGCGCCCGTGGTCGTCTTGTGCGGCAGCGATAAAACCTATCCCGATATGGTGCCGGAATTTTGTCAAAAAATCCGGCAGACCAGCCCTGAAACCCACCTCGTGCTTGCAGGTGATCCCAATGAGTTTATCGAAGAATTCAAAGCTGCTGGTATCGATGAGTTTATCCACCTGCGGGTTGATGCTCTTGAAATTCTCACCGTTTTGCTGCAAAAAACAGGAGTCATCAAATGAGCCGGCAGCCGGATTTTACAAAAATAGATCTCGATTTAAATGTTCCGCATGTTTCCGAAAAAGAATGGCGTATCCGTGCAGAAAAAGCAGTGGCCAAAAACTTTGACAAACTCAATTGGCTGACAAACGAACAAATCGGGGTGAAACCGCTCTACACGGAAAAAGACTGCGAAAAGATGCAGCACCTCGATTATGTCGCCGGCATTGCGCCGTTTTTACGCGGGCCCTACGCTACGATGTACGTTATGCGGCCCTGGACCGTGCGGCAATATGCCGGATTTTCCACAGCCGAAGAAAGCAATGCTTTTTATCGCCGTAATCTCGCGGCCGGGCAAAAGGGACTCTCCGTCGCTTTTGATCTCGCCACCCATCGCGGTTATGATTCCGATCATCCGCGTGTCCGCGGTGATGTGGGCAAAGCCGGCGTCGCCATCGATTCCATTCTCGATATGCAAATTCTCTTCGACAGCATTCCGCTCGATCAAATCAGCGTTTCGATGACCATGAACGGCGCCGTGCTGCCGGTATTGGCTTTTTACATCGCTGCGGCGGAAGAACAGGGGGTGAGTTTGCAGCAACTGGCCGGCACTATCCAAAACGATATTCTAAAAGAATATATGGTGCGCAACACCTACATTTATCCGCCCGAACCGAGCATGCGCATCATCGCCGATATTTTTTCCTTCACGTCACGATACATGCCGAAATTTAACAGCATCAGCATCTCCGGCTATCACATGCAGGAAGCCGGCGCCACGGCGGATCTGGAAATGGCCTATACCCTCGCAGATGGGCTCGAATACGTACGTACGGGCATCGCAGCCGGCATCGCAGTGGATGCCTTTGCGCCACGGCTGTCGTTTTTCTGGGCGCAGGGAATGAACTATTTTATGGAAATCGCCAAAATGCGCGCAGCCCGGGTGATCTGGGCGAAATTGATCAGGCAGTTCAATCCGCAAAATCCCAAATCCATGGCCTTGCGTACGCATTCACAAACTTCCGGCTGGTCGCTCACTGAACAGGACCCGTTCAACAACGTGGCGCGCACTTGCCTCGAAGGTATGGCGGCGGCACTGGGGCATACGCAGTCGCTGCACACCAATTCACTTGATGAAGCTATTGCGCTGCCGACGGATTTTTCTGCCCGCATTGCGCGCAATACCCAGCTTTATCTGCAGGATGAAACCGGTATTTGCCGGGTGATCGATCCCTGGGGTGGTTCATATTATCTCGAAGCGCTGACGGATGCGCTTTTAAAACGTGGCCAGCAGCATCTAACCGAAGTGGAAAAACTGGGTGGCATGGCCAAAGCCATCGAAACGGGCATCCCAAAAATGCGCATCGAAGAAGCGGCCGCACGGCGGCAGGCGTTTATCGATTCCGGGCAGGAAACCATCGTTGGGGTGAATAAATTTCGTCTGAAGTACGAAGAGCCCATCGATATTTTGGAGATCGACAACAGTGCGGTACGGCAGGCACAAGTTCAGCGCCTGGAAAAATTACGCGCCGAACGTGATGAGACACGGCTGCAGCAGGTCTTGGCTGCGTTAACAGCCGCAGCGGAAAACAGTGACGGAAATTTACTACAGCTCTCCATCGAAGCGGCGCGGGCGCGGGCCTCACTCGGTGAGATTTCCCTGGCGATGGAAAAGGTTTTCGGGCGACACCGGGCAGTGATTCGTACCATCAGTGGTGTTTACAGCAGCACTTTTGGCGATGATGCGCAAATTCAGCAGGTATTGCTAAAAATCAAAGATTTCGAGAAAGTCGAGGGCCGGCGGCCACGTATTCTCATCGCTAAAATGGGACAGGACGGGCATGATCGCGGCGCCAAAGTCGTCGCCACGGCTTATGCCGACCTCGGTTTCGATGTCGATATCGGCGCCCTTTTTCAGACGCCGGAGGAAACCGCGCGCCAGGCTGTGGAAAACGACGTGCATGTCATCGGCATGAGCTCACTGGCGGCCGGGCACAAAACCCTGCTGCCGGCACTGGTGGCGGAATTGAAAAAGCTCAACCGTGAAGATATCATGGTGGTGATCGGTGGCGTGATTCCGGCACAGGATTACGAATTCTTACGACAAAACGGCGCTGCTGCAATCTTCGGCCCGGGAACAGTGCTGCCGGTGGCTGCTGAAAAAGTACTCGATGAATTATTTCTGCGAATATGATACGTATTTTAGATCTATTTAACGTGGCGCATGCGTAGGCGATTTATACCGGTTTCACCATCCATTATCCAAAAAGAGAAAATGCGCGATGCCATGAATGACAAACAGAAAGCGAATTCCGCCTGCCGGCCTGGCGCTTATAAGTTCTGTTTTTCTGCCGAAGAAACTGCTTGACTTTTTATGCTTTAGCGATTATCTTTTGCACCTGTTTCGCCGAAGTGGTGAAATTGGTAGACGCGCACGGTTCAGGGCCGTGTGGGAGCAATCCCGTGTGGGTTCGAGTCCCACCTTCGGCATTTAAAAAAGCCGGTTCTTTTGAACTGGCTTTTTTTATGCGATGCAACCGTTCGTCAGGTTTTGAATTGAAACGCCAAAACACGGCAATTAGGTAAGCATCCGGCCAAGCACACCTATCCTTGCTAAATTTTTTTCGTATTTTACTCGTGCGCAGAAAAAATACCCGATTCGAGCCCACACCTGTTTCCGCCGCGACGGCGGCGGGAG
>JAJRYV010000095.1 GCA_024275575.1 bacterium | reverse complement strand
GTTGTTGCACGGCGCCCCATCAGTACCGAGGCTGACACATATTTTACGCCGCAACATCTCGACGATCGGCGCAATACCGGAAGCCAGTTTTAAATTGCTTGCCGGGCAATGTGCCACAGATGTTTTCGTCTGCCGCAGCGTTTGCATTTCTTTTTCATTGACCCAGACGCAGTGGGCTAGCGTCACCTCATCGCCGGTATAACCATATTTTTGTAAAAATTCGATATTCGATAAACCTGACCGGTTTTTAATCAAGGCGATTTCATCACGATTTTCCGATGCATGCGTGTGCAACGAGCAATCAAAGTGTCGCGCCATCGCCGCACTTTCGGCGAGCAATTCGCTGGTACAGGAAACGGCAAACCGCGGTGCCACACTGTAACGCAACCGGTTTTTGGCACTGCCGTGCCAGGATTGGATCAGCCGTTCCGTCTCAGCGAGGCTGCTCTTCGTGTCTTCCAGTAAATACGGAGGAACAGTTTCAGACAAATCCATCATGCATTTACCGCCGTGAAAGCGTATTCCTGCACGCCTTGCCTCATCAAAAACTTCGTCGTAATAGCGAACCGAGCCCATATCCTGCGCCGTTGTGGTGCCGGATTTTATCATTTCCGCAATGCCGAGACGCGCTGAAATACGCATGGTTTCCGCATCGTGACCGGCTTCCAGCGGCCAGATTTTTTGCTGCAGCCAGGGTAATAATTGCAAATCATCCGCCTGACCGCGGAACAGCGTCTGGCAAAGGTGGGTGTGTGTCTGGATAAATCCGGGCAGCAAAATGAGATGAGAGCAATCGATTTTTGTCGAAACTCCGGAAAACAGAAATTGGCCGATCTGTGCAATCCGGCCATCCTGAATCAAAACATCCCCACGAAATAGCCGATCGTCCTTGTCGAGAGTGACGATCAAACCGTTTTGCAGCAGGATTGAATCACGCGCAGACATTTTCACCCTAACCTAATCTTATGCTTGATTTTTTTCTCATGTGGCCTGAAATGAGCGCCACCCGAAGCAGGAATTAAAACGAATCGTCTAAATTTCATGCACTAGTTTTGTGATCAGCAGCAGAAAATCATCTTTGACTTTCTCCGCCGCCTCAGTCACTTCATCATGGCTTAACGGCTGATTTGCGATGCCAGTTGCCATGTTTGAAATACAGGAAATTCCGATGACACGCATTCCCCGCTGCACTGCCGCAATCACTTCAACAACGGTTGACATGCCCACAGCATCAGCGCCAATGCGCTCAAACATACGAATTTCCGCCGCTGATTCGTAGGATGGCCCACGCACGCCGACATAAATACCGCGGTGCATTTTTATGCCCAGTCTGGTTCCGATATGCACCAGTTTCCGGCTCAGCGACCGGTCATAAGGCGCGCTCATGTCTGGAAACCGGGGGCCGAGGCCTTCATCATTTTTGCCGATCAACGGATTGGCAAAGGTCAAATTGATCTGATCGTCGATGGCCATGAAATGCCCCGGCGCATAGAACCGGTTAATAGCTCCGGCTGCGTTGGTCATCACCAGATTTTTAATGCCGCAGGAAGCCAGAATATGAACCGGGAACGCCAGGACCGTTGCAGCATGCCCTTCATAACCATGAATGCGACCCTGAACAGCGAGAATTTTTTCCCCTTCCAATTCACCCACGACCCAGCGTCCACGATGACCTGCAACTGTGGATGGTGGATAACCGGGGATATCCTTGGTCGCTAAAAAATGTGCATTTTTCAACTGCTCTGCGAGCACCCCCAGACCGGAACCGAGAATGATCGCTGTTTCGCATAGCTCACCGAATTCTTCATGCACCACATCTACTGCTTCGGCCAATTGTTCCTGATCGATGTTGTTTTCTAAAGGTTGCTGCATCAGGTGTCTCTTTTTTTTATTCACTCCAATACTATTTGCCAGGTTAAATTACCCGCCGATGAGCATTCCTGCGATGGTCGCCGTCATCCAACTGGCGAGGGCGCCGCCGAACATGGCTTTTAAGCCGACTTTCGCCAAATCGCCACGGCGTTCCGGCGCCAGCGCACCGATGCCGCCAATTTGAATACCGATCGATGAAAAATTGGCGAAACCACATAAAGCATAGGTGCCGATAATGATCGCTTTGGGCGACATAGTGGCATTTTTAATATGTTCAGCCAACGAAGAATAGGCGACGAATTCATTCACTGTAACTTTGAGTCCCAGCAGGTTGCCCATCTCAATGGTATCCTGCCAGGGCGTTCCCATGAGGAATGCCAGGTAACGAAACGTACTGCCGAAAAAAGTTTTCAGACTGCCCGGGAAAAAACCGGCGTATTCCCCGACCACCGGAGAAAAAATACTTTTTTTCACTTCAAAATAGGCACCGCCCAATAATTTTCCATCGATGAGCATATCGAGTGAGTTGAGAATGACATCCACCAATCCGATCAAAGCGATGAATCCGATCAGCATCGCACCGACATTGACGGCCAGTTTTAAGCCGTCGGAGATACCCGCCGAAACAGCTTCGAGCATATTTCCAGCCGTTTTTTGGGTTTTGATCACCACATCACCGGCAGTTTCCGAATGTTCGGTCTCCGGAAAAATGATCTTGCCAATAACCAGTGCTGCGGGCGCCGACATCACGCTTGCAGCGATCAAATGGCCGGGGTTGACACCAATGCGGATCAGGCCGGCCAAAACACCGCCAGCGATTGTTGCAAACCCGCCCACCATGATCGTCGTCAGCTCGGATTTTGTCATATTGGCTAAAAAGGGTTTGATTAAAAGCGGGGCTTCCGTCTGGCCGACAAAAACATTTGCCGAGCATGAAAGACTCTCAGCACCGCTGGTGCCCATGGTCCACCGCATAAATCTGGCCATTTCCTGCACCACGACCTGAATGATGCCCAGGTAGTAGAGAAGCGACATGAACGCGCCAAAAAAGATGATCGTTGGTAGCACTGCAAAAGCGAATTGAAATCCGAAAGTATCGAAATAAGCCGGATTAACCAGGTTTGCAAACAGGAATGCCGTTCCCAAATCGGTGAGTTTCAAAAATGCGTCTACTTTTTCACTCAGTAGTTTGAAAACATGCAAACCAAGAATGCCACGGGCGCAGATCATACCGAATCCGATCATCAGAAACAGGCTTGTGAAGACTTTTCCCAAATCGGCTTTCCGCACCCAGCCGGCCCAGAAAGCCAGCGCCAGCGCTAAAAGCAATAGAACGATATCGAGATGCGTTCCCTGTAAAAAATAACCGACGAGTGAAACCAGCGCAGCAGCGGCGATAATGCCCGTAATCATGCCGGCTTTGTTCAATGCCGACCCGGCAACCTCAATGCGTTCGGTGAAAATATAAACCAGTATGAGGCCGAGAAAGATGAACATGCCCACTTGTGATAACTGGTTTTTGCTTAAAATGATCATTGCAAAAAGGAGCTGCAAACCGACACCCCATAAAATAATACGCGGTTTGATCTTCTTTTTGTTGTTGGACATCAGCCAGGCCAGACCCAGCAAAACGACCAGCCCGAGAATACCCATAAATCGCATTTTTCCTCCTCTCCGGATTTCATTGCTGCGTTCAGCAGTTTTGCGAAAGGAACCTGCAAACCGAATTTATCGATCGCTGCAGTTCCATTATCCCGCTGCGAATTCTGTGGCGTTTTACACGAAAAAACATTTATTCTTCCGGTGCTCTGTAGCACATGCGGCAGCGTGCCTCGTACATTTCGGTTGCGCCGACAATAACCTGGTCGCTATCTTTTGAAAGACGCTGCGTGCGGTTGGCCGGTGCACCGCAACGCATGCAGATCGCCAGTGTCTTGGTGATCGATTCTGCAACAGCCAGCAGTTGAGGCACCGGGCCGAAGGGTTTTGTTTTGTAATCCTGATCGAGGCCGGCGCAGATCACACGCTTGCCTTCATTTGCCAGATTATTGCAAACATCGACGATTTCCGCTTCAAAAAATTGTACTTCATCGATACCGATAACCTGTGCCGCACGGCTTTTCCCGACGATTTCTTGTGCTGATTTCACCGCAATAGAGGGGATGCGCTGTTCACTATGAGAAACGATGTGATCGCTGGAGTAGCGGTCATCGATAGCCGGTTTAAAAATCGCCACCGTTTGCCGAGCAATTTTTGCCCGCCGCAAGCGCCGGATTAATTCTTCCGATTTTCCTGAAAACATGCTGCCGCATATCACTTCAATCCAGCCGTAATCCTTGTCAATAACATGTAACATTTTTACTCCATCGGTAAATTTTCGCGAGCAACGAAAGCTCTAGTTTTTTTCACGCAGCAACGATTCTATTTTTGTCTGAAATAAATTGATGGCCACCATGTTATGCCCACCCTGGGGAATGATGATGTCAGCGTAGCGTTTCGTCGGCTCGACAAACTGCTGATGCATGGGACGCACGCTGTTTTCATACTGGTCGAGCACCGATTCAACCGACCGCCCTCTCTCTTTTACATCGCGTCTCAACCGGCGTAGAAGACGAATATCGGCGTCCGTATCGACGAAGACTTTGATATCCATGAGTTCACGCAAACGTGGATAGTATAAAATGAGAATACCTTCGAGAATAATAATGTGGTGTGGGCCGAAACGCTTGGTTTCTTTTTTATGCGTATGTTTGGTAAAATCATAAATGGGCTGTTCGACGGCGCGCCCGGCGAGCAATTCCCTGACCTGATGCAGTAGCATTTCATGGTCGATCGAATCCGGGTGATCGAAATTGTAGCGCGCCCGCTCCTCGACGGACAGATATGTTAAGTCTTTATAATAGGCATCTTGCTCGATAACTGCGACATCATCCGAACCGAGGTTTTGCACGATGCGTTGGGAGACCAGCGATTTTCCGGAGCCGGTGCCGCCGGCCATGCCAATTAAGATTCCGTTTGCAGCCATATTTTAAATCGTCACTCAAAGAAGGTTTGCGCCGAAGGCGTTGGGCAATAATTGCTTTAAGTATTCGTTTTTGATTTTCCCATTTTTGTTGACATAATAAATGCGCAGGCCCGGCGCAAAATCCCACAACACTTGCCGGCAGGCGCCGCAGGGCGGGCAAAATTCATCGGTATCCGTGGCGATGAAAATCGTCTCAAAACTTCGCTCGCCTTCAGACATGGCCTTGAAAATGGCAACACGTTCAGCGCAAATTGTCAAACTATAGCTGCTGCATTCAATATTACCGGCAGTAAATATTTTACCATCAGTTGTGCGCAGGGCCGAGCCCACATGAAATTTTGAATAAAATGGCAATGCATTTTTTTTGGCTTTGACCGCAAGTCGGGCCATTTTTTGCAAATCTGGAGGTAAGGTTTCAATAGTCATAGTTTTTATACGCGGCTGGTCCGGTGACATAAATAACAAATTCTGCATCAATAGATGGCAACAATAAAAATTGATATTTAAGCGCGCTAAATATAGCCAAACTTCCCTGAATGTCCAAATTAAAACTCTGCAGAGAATGAGAAATCTCACCAAAAAAAATCCGGATTTAAAATCCGGATATTGGATTGAAAAATAATTATTCTAACCTGCCCTCTTCATAAAAATCACTTATTCCCTGCGATAAATCACGGGTCTGAACAGGAAAAATATGCTGAAGGGTGTTTTCACCTGCATTGTTCATAAATTTATAACATTTAAATCTGCATTTAATAAACAATTTGTAAATGCCGGAGTGCAGCCCCTAAAGGGGCTGCACTCCGGAGGCAAACAACAAAGTTTATGAATAGAGCAGGTTGGTGTCCTTCCGTTTTTTTACCCGCTAAAACGGTAAATCATTTCCATTCGCTGGTCCCATGTTCTCATCCTCCGGCGGTCCGGATGGTGGTGGCGCAGATTGACGCGTACCCGCAGCTCCGGCCTGGTCGCGGCTGTCGAGAAACTGCATATTCTGCACTACGATTTCAGTTCGATAATGCTTGATGCCGTCTTTATCATCCCAGTTGCGCGTTTGCAAGCGGCCTTCGAGATAGACCATGCTGCCCTTTTTCAAATATTCATTCGCCAATTCAGCGAGACGAGCCCAGAGAACGATATTATGCCATTCCGTTCTCTCCTGCATCGTTCCATCCTTGCCTTTCCAGGCCTCATTCGTTGCAATACTGAACGATGCGACGGGCTGCCCCGATGGCGTATAGCGCAACTCGGGATCCTGTCCGAGCCTGCCGATTAAAATGACTTTGTTTACTCCGCGAGCCATGTTCGACCCCCATTCTTTAAAAGGGTTAATGGGAAATTGTGATTTGAAAAATGCATAAAATGGTACACATAAATAAATGGATTGTCAAGAAATATTAAAACGTTGCAGCGGATAAAATGGTTGTACAATGAACAACTCTGCACAGTTTAAAAATTTTAATACCCGCCCACCCTGAGCTCGGGGCCGGTTATTTTTGATATTTCCAGATCAGGTCAAAGCCGGTTGATTTTTCATCCCCTTTGGTAAACTGCATGAAAATATTTTTTCGCAATTCCAGCTCAAGTGTAGCCCGCAACCCCGCCATCGTCTCCCAGTTTTCACCACCGATCAACTGTTGGATACTGATAAAAATGTGATCGCTGATGTAGCGGCCGACGGTAATCGATGAGGCTTCATCGCCCTCACTCTTCCCCTGAAACTCGATGACATCCAGGGAGAGTTTTTTGCCGAGCGTTTTGCTGAGCTGGGCGGCAGCCAGTTGTGTCAGCAATTGGCCGCTCTGCAAATCCCGCCGCTCCCCGCCGGAGACCTGCTCCAGATTGCGCCCGAAAACGATGTAGCTCACAGCATTGGATTCTTCGATTTCTTCATTGTTAAAATAAAACTTGATTTTCGGATCGAGCACACGGCCAGAAACCACGATGCGAATTCTGTTTCTGTCCGCATCACGGATTGAATAAACTGCCTCGAGTTTGATTAAGGGGTTGATTTCATCACCACCATCAAAGGTAAACTCGCCATTCTCGATTTTAAAACTTTTCCCGAGGAAATCATAACTTCCGCGCACCACAGAAACGACACCCACCGGCATTTCGAATTCCGCACCCTGCTTTGCCTGCAAAAGCTGGCCATTGACTTCCACATTCAATGCCGGACTGCGCAGCCAGGTATTGCGGCCAATCTCAATGCGCAGCTCACCTTTGAGATTTTTATAATAATGACTGACATCATCTGTGGTGGCTATTTTTTTGTGTGCCACTTCCGGCATGTTGGCACTCTTGCCGGCAGCAGTATCCAAACGCGCTTGTTCGAGAAGCGGCTGCATTTGCTCGAACTCAACATAGCGGGAATTCTCCAGGGCACTCAAATTGATTGTCGAGCGACGCAATTTGATATCACCATCGAATACCGGAGCACTGATATCACCAAATAAACGTGCCTTGGCATCGATAACCATGAATATATCACGGTTTTTTGCAATTTGAAATTCATTTGCTGCAATATTTAAATCAGCCGCCTGCAGACCGGCTTGCAGGCCATCGGCAAAAGAAAGCCTGCCCGAAATGCTTAACAGGCCTTTGCCGCCATGCAGCTCGAGCTGACGGACTTCAACTTCCGTCGAATCCAGCATGATGGCAAGCTGTAAATTTTTATAGCGCACACCATATCGCGGTATGTCAAATTTGCCGTCGAAAATGCGCACGCTCCCTGCCGGTAGCGGATTGGCCCAGGTATTCGTCACTTTGACATTCGCGAGAAAGCGCCCTTCGACATTTTTCATATCCGGGAAAAATGTCTGCAAAAATGCCAGATCGAGGCCACCTCGTTTGGTATTAATCATGTGGAAACGCAGCGGTGCATTTTCCGGAATAAATGCTTCATCATCTTTTGCTGCCAGATTTACCGGCAGAAACCCGTCGAATTGCATACCGCGTAAACTGTCCTGTTTCAGGATAAAATTCCAGTTCAGTTTTTTTTCCACGAGAGAAAATTTTCCTGTGTATTTTTCAAAAATGAATTCCATAATACGGCCGTTCATAACTTTGACATCTCCCAGAAATTGCGGCACCTGAGCGTTGCCCGTGAGAAGAATATCAGCAGAGATTTGCCCTGCCAGGGTTTCATCAATCTGCAAAAACCGGGCAATGGGTCCGACCTCCAGGCGACGTATTTGAATTTTGAGATCATTGCCTTCCCGATTGCGCAGAAACCCTGCAATGCGAACGTTCTGTACTCCCGATCGAAAATTGGCGCCGTAAATCTCATAATAATCCGGCCCGATTCGCAATTCAGTCATTTCATCAGATTTTTCCCAGTATAAGTTTTTAATTCGCACCGTAAATTTCGCAAGCTGAATCGAAGAAATTTCTGCGATATGATAAGAGAGTTCAAGATGGCCATCGATGCTGTCCTGCCGTGCAAAATTGAATTTCACGGTAAAAACCGAGTCGGCAAATTGCCAGTTGATGCTTGCTGTATCCATCGCCGTGTTTGCGTACGCCGGTTTTTGCAAATCGACCCTGCCGCCAGCTGAAAAGTTGCCCGATACCAGCAAACCGGAATAATCGCCGATAATATTCCCGGTGGTGAATTCATTAAAACTCAACTCATCCAATTGGTATTTGCCGGTTAGTGCCAATGATTCTGCCTGGCCGTAAATCCGCCCGGAAAAAAATCCTGCTGCCTGAAGCGTGTCGGCTTGTAGCCGTGTTTTTACCCACTGTAAATTGCCGAGATCGCCGTGAAACCGAATATCGTTTCGGCTTTGTAAAGCAAAATCCCCAGAAAGGAAAAAACGGCCGAGCGGGCTTTCGATATGCAGGCTATCTACGTAGCCCGCATCCCCGCTCCAGCTTCCCCACGAAAACAGGGTGTCGATATCGACGCCAAAAATCGATGACTGCCGCATGGCGAAATCGAACGAGCAGCGAAGGGAATCCGGATTTAAATTTCGCCCTGCGACTCCCACATCAAAATTGAGATCCGACTGCAGGCTGTCGGATGACAGCAGCGGATTCAAATCGACATTTTTCGCCTGCAGGTTGAGAGAAAAGAATTGCTGCCGTAATATATCATCACATTTCCCACGCAGTAAAATATCTCCCATCGGCCCGGAAATTTCCACCGCACCATTCATGTTTCCGGATTCGAGAGATAAATCAGCGCGCAATGAATCGATTATCCTGCCCATAAAATTAATTTTGTGCAGTGTTGTTTTCACCTGAAACGAGGCACTATCCGCCACAAGACCGTGCCCATAAAACAGCAAGTCTCCATCAAGTTTAAGTGATAGAGAATCATTATTCAACCAGTAACCCGGTTCAAAATTCTGTAATTTTACCACACTTTCATGATTTTCAAAATTATTAATATCTGAAATCGATGAACTGATCCGGATTTGCTGTTCTTTTTCATGGATAAAGAAATTCAGGCCGAGACTGTCGCCAATCAGTTTCCCCTGCAATTGAATCTTTGGATAACCAAAAATGATCTGCTTTTCGATGAACGGATTTAACTCGTGCAGCGTAAGTTTTGCGGCGGAAAGATCAAATTCGATAGAACCGGGAGGATGCATGTCGTAGAGAATACTGCCGCTAAATTCACTATCGCGTGTCTGCAAATCGATGGCTTCGACACTGATTTTACTGTCGACATAACGCAATTTACAGGAAAATCTTTCCAACGCCAGTTGCGGATCGCTGGTGCTAAAGTATAATTTGTGCAGCTCGATTTCAACAGCTTCGTTTTCAAACAATACATCGAGCTCGAGATTACAATTCAAAATTTTATCTGGTAGCCCGCGCAATTTGGTCAGAGGAAGAAAATTAATTGAGGCCGCTTTAAATCCGATATTTTGCAGATTGATTTTACAGCGCCATCCTTCCTGCTCATCGGCGGAAGTCACTGAAGAATCGGCTTTGATCAGGTTTTGAAAATTCCAACTGCTATCGGTTTTCTGCCTCAAAAAAAGAAGCAATGAATCGACTGTCAGCACTTTCAGTTGCAGCTCATTATGCAGTAATCTTCCCGGTATGATACGAAAACTTAACCCGGGTAAATAAAGCACGGTATCGGCAGCTTGCGCGATGAGCAAACTCTTCAGTTGAAAATCAGAAATGAGATTACCACCGATTTGCCCGATTCGCACTTCTGCGGCAAGTTTTTCCGCAGCGATATCCTGTATTTCAAGTCGCAGCCAATCTTTAAAAAAACGGCTCTGAGTCACCAGCATCGCCGCGAGCAAAGTCCCCAAAAGCAGAGCGAAAAACCACAGGATTATTTTTTTAATTTTCGTTTTCATCCGGCATTCTCAAAAAGCCTGACCGATACTGATGTGAAAAGCGATTTCACGATTGTTGCCGCTGGTGTTAAAAACTTCACGTCCGAAATCAAAACGGATAGGGCCGATAGGCGTGAGGTAGCGCAGACCCAGGCCTGCAGCAAAACGTATTTTATGTTCGTCATTATTTTTCAGGATATCGCTGTATTTGTCGTTCCAGACATTGCCGAAATCGAGAAAAATCACAGCGCCAAATTCTTTCCAGACGGGAAAGCGCACTTCGGTGCTGCCTTCAAAAAGATTCACTCCGCCGCGCGGTTTCGTCGTGCCGGGGAAATAAGGGCCGAGCCGCGAACGATACCAGCCGCGCACCGAAGTGCTGCCGCCGGCATAAAAAAGTTCTTCCTGGGGAAACTCGCGGTTTTTTCCATAAACAAACCCATAACCGGCGCGGGCTTTATAGGCGAAAACCACTCGTGAAAAAACTTCCCGGTAGCGTTTCGCTTCCAGCTGAATTTTGCCAAAAGTACGGCTGTTAAAACCGAGCCCCGAAAGGGTGAAAATCACAGAGCTGTACATACCGCGATTGGGCGTAAACATCGGTTTGGCGTTGTCGCGATAAATATGCATCGTCACGCTCGATTTGGTGTATAGTTCGTCAAAATCCTGAAATTGCGTGCGCACACGTTCCAAAGTATAGGCCAAGGAACCTCGCGTATATCCCGCCATGATGCGAAATAGTGAAGCCATTTGCCCGATACGTTCAGCATCGAACGACTCCTCCCGTTGACGTCGGTAAAAAGGTTTGATACTGAGGTTGTTGCGCGGCCCCCAAACCGCCGGTTGGATCATCTCCCAGTCGATGGTAACCGGTTCACGAAACGAATGCTTGACAAACAACCTCTGCTTGCGGGCGCCGCCGAGAAAACCCAGCTGGCTCTGCTCAAAAAAACCCCGGAAGCGGTCGTCACGTCCCCAACCCGCACCGAACCGCGTGGTCAATCGTGGCGCTTCTTTGACGATAACCTGTACCGGCAGGCTGTTGTTTTGCATTTTTTCGGTGAGAATTTTGAAGGTAACGATACTGAAAACACCGAGGTTATAAACCTGTTGGCGCGATTTTCGGATGCGTTTTATTTGATATTTCCGGCCTGGCTTTATCGTGAGCTGTTTACGAATTAATGATGTTGTCACCTTTTTATTGCCAATTATTTCAACTTCTCCGAAAGTGACCAGTTGCCCGGGGGAAATCAGCATTTTGACAGTAACAGCATTTTCTGCCGGGTCCAAAACTGCATCCGGCGCAACCGAAGCAAATGGATAACCTCGATTATTAAAAGCATTGATGATATTCGATTTAAGCTTGATTAAATCCTGGTCACGGAAGCGTTTTTTAGTCAATCGCCGGGCTTCTTTTTTCAGGAGCCGGAGAATATGGCTGAACCCGTTGTTCGCATCGAACTCGTGTTTGTGGATCATCAGTTGCACCCTATCGATAAAAACCGGCTCACCCTCGGTAAGAAAAATATCGACTTTTACTATGCCGGAATAACCATCATCAGCTTCATTTTCTTTAAAATCAAGATGAAAACTATCGATTTTTGCATGTAAAAATCCTTCGGTTTTGTAAAAATTAATGATGCGGTTGAGGTCACGTTGCAAAACATATTCACTATAGCGAGAGGATTCTGCAGCGCCGGAAAACAGGCGTGTTACAAAATGTTTCTTTTGAGAAAGCTCCATCAGAATCATCAATTCCGTGGAGCTAAAGGTTTGGTTCCCCTTAAAATTGATCTTGCTGATAGTCAGGCCTTCCTGTGCTAGAGCTGGAGAGGCAAACCCGAAGACGAGCAGAAAGAAAAAGAAATGTATTTTATTATGGACCGGCATACTTATTTCTGGATTCTGTTATGAACATGAAATGCCAAACTATTTTAACCCGTTTGGTGCAGAAAAATCCAGTGCTGCTTGCAGTGATTTTTCACCCGGCATCACACTTTCAAAGCGCATTCAACACCTTTGAAAATAGTCAAGTTCAAATTAATAATGAACTTAATTTTCAGAAAATTCATAAAAACAGAGACTTATTTGGATTTTTTTCTGCTTTTGTCGCCCGGTGGTGTTCACATTTTAACGCCAAAATAGAATTTCAAAGAACGCCCGGGTTCGAGCGCTTTGTGCAAAGAGAAAAACAATTCCCACAAATGCTGATCACGGAAGAGATTGCCAAGGACAAATCCGCTTCCGAGAGAATGGCGGTAGGTTTTAAAATTCGTCATTGCTTCATCCCCTCCCACCTGACCAGTCGCGTAATAAAACCGCCAGGCGATATCACAAAAACTCAATCCTCCCCATATGTGGTGCTGGTTTCGCGACAACATGATTGTCGAATTGATGCGCAAAAGCAGAGAATTCAAGCCGGAGAATTCGTTGTGTTCATAACCTGATAAACGCCGGCGCCCGCCGAGATAACGCGGTGGTGCATAATTGCCTTTGAGCAAAGTCGTCCAATCGAATTCGCCCTCGAATGCGATAATCGAATTGGTCGCTTGACCGTGACTGCGCAGATGCATTTGTGCATAATTTAAATTACTGTTACGGAACGGGAAGGCTTTGTCTAATTGCAGCTCAAAAACACCGCTGTGCACAAATGAGAGAAAGCTCACTGAATCCACCTCGCCGCCAAATGTCTGCGATAACATTGTCGCTTTTTCCAGTTTGATAGTTTGCAAATTTTCTTCGGAAGGCGTTGAATAGCGAATATAGCGAATGCTGGTCAAAGTATTTGCCGGAAGTTTGAACAAGAGTCGGCCGCCAAGGGTCAGGCCCTGCTCGCGTTGCCAGGTTTTGCCGTCATCAAAAATGGGGACAAAATTGAGTTTATCATAAACACCAAGTTGCGGTACGATGCGGAAGCGGGTGAAAATGTTGGTTGAAGAAAATCCCATTTCACCGCGCATAAAATTATATTTCGCATTGGCGATCGATGAAAACTGGCCGATTTTTTTTGCCAGCGAAGCATTGAATTCACCTTCGGGCATCAAAAATGAAACCTCGCTTCTATAGCGCAGAATGACTCTTTTCATGCGCACTTCAACGGATAACGGTTTTTTATCTTCGGGTTGTTTTTCAGCGGCAATCGCTGTTTGGCTTAACAATTCCTGCGCCAATGCCGGAGAGAAAATACTGACCGGGGAAAAAAGCAGAAAACAGTGGTACAGGCATGGTTTCCACCGCCGGAAATTTTTCTTTTTTAATCGCATTACGCGTCGCTTGTAGCATTTTGGCTGTTGAAGTTGAAGCAGCCGATTTTTCGACTGAAAAGGCGGAAAACCTCAGCAACGATTATTACGGATATTTCACCATCGCCTCTGTTGCTAAAATTCGGCAATTGCCCGATCTTCTTGATGTGAAAAATGTCCCCGAAAAGTGCTATTTTGAGGCTGACACAGCCTCAAAATAACTGTGTAATTTGCTGCTTTTTAATCTAAAAGCGCCAGAAATTCATCTTCCGTCAGCACGGTAACGCCGTGGTGCCGCGCTTTCTGCAATTTTGAGCCTGCACCTGGGCCGGCGACGAGATAATCAGTTTTTTTGCTGACCGATGAAGCAGCCCGGCCACCGCGATCGATGACATATTTCTCTGCTTCCTTGCGGGTAAATTTTTTCAGCGCTCCGGTGAAGACGAAAGTCATACCGCTAAATTTTTCATCGCTCTGAACCCGAGCTTCGCCACTGACCGGACTCAGCCCGGCGGCAAGCATTTTTTCAATCAGCGCCCGATTTTTCTCCTGTTCGAAAAAATGGCGCAGGCTGGCGGCAACCTGTGGTCCGACTTCGTGAATGTTCAACAATTCTTCTTCGCCGGCGGCTGTAATTTGTTCCAGCGATTGAAAATACCGCGCGATGAGCCGTGCGACATGCTCGCCAACATGGCGAATCCCCAGGGCGAAGAGAAATCGTTCCAGCGGCATATGTCGGCTCTTTTCGATCGCGGCCATCAGATTTTCTGCTGATTTTTCGCCCATTCGTTCAAGCCTGGCAACATCTTCTTTGCGCAGATAATAAAGATCAGCGATGCTGGAAATAAGATTTTCCTGCAACAGCAGCGCCACCAGTTTTTCGCCCAAACCTTCGATATCCATCGCACCTTTGCCGGCAAAATGGATGATCGATTGTCGCAGTTGCGCCGGACAAGCGCTGTTATCGCAGCGCAAGACCGCTTCATCCGGCAGCCGGAAAAGGCTGTTACCGCAGGCCGGGCAATGCCGTGGCAACTGGTATTTTTTACTCGATTTCACTCTCTTTGCCGGCACCACTTTAACAATTTCCGGGATGACATCACCGGCGCGTTGCACCACGACTGTATCGCCGACGCGCACATCCTTACGGTCGATTTCATCCTGATTGTGCAGTGTTGCCCGCCGCACCTCGACACCGCCGACGAAAACCGGCTGCAACAGCGCAACCGGTGTTACAGCACCCGTGCGACCGACCTGGGCGATGATATCCTCGATGACCGTCGTTTCCTGCTGTGCCGGAAATTTGTAGGCGATCGCCCAGCGAGGACTGCGTGAACGGATACCCGCCCTCTGCTGTAATTCAAGATGATTCAACTTAAAAACGACACCGTCGATCTCATAAGGCAAACTATCGCGCTTTTGCAGAAAATCATAATATACAGCTATCGCTGATTTAATTCCTCGCCGGACTTCAGTGAGCGGATTGGTTTTCAGCCCCCACTCACGCAAAGCCGAATAGAGCTCGTCCTGCTGCAGAAAATTTATACCTTCGACAATGCCGATGCCGTGGATAAAAATATCGAGCGGGCGCCTGGCGGTGATACGCGGATCGAGCTGGCGCAAGGTGCCTGCCGCCGAATTGCGCGGATTGACAAATACCGGTTCACCCGCAGCCTCGCGCTCTTTGTTAAACCGGCGAAAAGCTGCTATGGGATAAAAAACCTCCCCGCGGACTTCCAATCGCGAAGGAATTTCCCGCGCTGTTGGACGCAATTTAAGCGGAATTGAGGCAATCGTTTTTAAATTTGCAGTGATATCTTCGCCCTGAGTCCCGTCGCCGCGAGTGGATCCCTGCACAAAAATGCCATCGGCATAAACCAGTTCCACGGCGATGCCATCCATTTTCGGCTCGACGATATATTCAAATTCCTTTTCTTCCGGCAATAAGCGATGCAGCCGGTCATCGAACACTTGCATTTCCTCATCATCAAAAGCGTTGTCGAGGCTGAGCATGGGCACATTATGCCGTACGGTGGAAAATCCTTCGAGAGGGGCGCCGCCGACGCGCTGTGTCGGGGAATCGGCTGTGACCAGCTCCGGATGCCGGGTTTCCAGATCGAGCAATCGACGAAACAGGCGGTCGTATTCAGCATCGCTAATCTGCGGATCGTCGAGCACATAGTATTGGTGGCTGTGAAAGTCGAGTTGCTCACGTAAATTTCTGATTTCTTTTTCGATTGCGTTCATTTTCTTCTCAATCAAATTTCTCAACCTTTGATGCATCCCAATGGACGGAGTTTGGCCACTTTTTTGGAAATGCCGGCAGCGACACAGACTTCAACGACCTGTGAAACGTCTTTATATGCTTCCGGGATTTCTTCATCGAGTGTGCGTCTGCCGGCGCTGCGAACATGAATTCCGCTTTGCAGCAACTCATTTTGAATATTGCGGCCATGAGCGGCTTTTTTCGCTTTTGTCCGACTCAAAGCCCGTCCGGCGCCGTGGCAGGTGCTGCCGAAGGTTTCCGCCATAGCTTGTTCCGTGCCCACTAAAACATAGGAATAACGCCCCATATCACCGGGGATCAAAACCGGCTGGCCGATATGTTTAAATTGTTCCGGAATCTCTTGCGCCCCGGGGCCAAAAGCACGGGTGGCGCCTTTGCGGTGCACACAGACTTTTGTCATTTTCCCGGCGACTTTATGATTTTCAAATTTGGCGATATTATGGGCAATTTCATAAATGAGGCGCAGGCCAATGTCTGTCGCTGACATGCCGAATACCTTTTTGAAAACCTTACTGGTCTGCGCTGCAATAATCTGGCGATTTGCAAAGGCGTAGTTAATAGCACAACCCATGGCACCGAGATAGGCCCGGCCTTCTGCAGATTTGAGCGGTGCGCAGGCCAGTTGACGGTCCGGCACTGCAATCCGGTATTTTGCAATCGTCCGGTCCATAATTTCCAGATAATCGTCACAGACCTGATAACCGAAACCACGCGAGCCGCAGTGAATGATCACGGTAATCTGATCTTTCTGCAGTCCCATAATACGCGCTGCTTCCTCGTCGAATATTTCCGCGACATAACCGATTTCGAGAAAATGATTGCCGGAGCCGAGCGTGCCCAATTGTTTTTTTCCGCGCTCCCAGGCCTGTGCTGAAACTGCTTGTGAATCGGCTATACCGATACAACCATTCTCTTCGATATACTCAAGGTCTGATTCGGAGCCATATCCTCTTTCCACTGCCCAGCGCGCCCCGTTTTCTGTAACTTTGCGCAGCCCCTCCCGTGAAATCTTGATATCACCACCCTTACCGACACCCGTCGGCACCGCCCGGAAAAGCGCATCGACAAGCTGTGATAATTTGGGCTGCACCTGACCTCGTGATAATTTCCCGGCCATCAAACGCACACCGCAATTGATATCGTATCCCACACCACCGGGTGAAATTATGCCATCTTGCGCATCAAACGCCGCCACACCGCCAATGGGAAATCCATACCCCCAGTGCATGTCGGGCATGGCGAGGGAGTATCCGACAATACCCGGCAAATGCGCGACGTTGACGGCTTGCTGCGGCCCATTGTCCTGCAAAATGGCGTCGAGCAGTTTTTCCGTTGCATAAATACGTGCCGGTACGCGCATATTTCCACTTTTGGGTATTTCCCAGATCGCGTCCGAAATTTTTCGCAGCTTACTTTTTTCCATTTTATAAATCGAAAATTATTTGTGCGCTCCAACCCATGGACGTTTGTTCAATTTCAAGCTCGTGGTAGGTTACGGCTTTAATTTCAGTGAAAATTTGATGCTTGCCGGTATCGATTTTTTCACCCAACGCCGCACCGATGAGCCGGGTTTCAGCGATTTCTCTGATCTTAAAATCGCAAAAAAGAAATTCCTCGGTAATATGGTAATAATTGAGCTGATTCAGCCACTTGCGTAACAATGCCGCACGGTCGGCAGCTTCGAGTGAGAACAATGTTTTTTCCTGAGCTGATACACAGGTGATGTCTGTGATGATATGCATCATCGCCAGCGCCGCGCGGGCAAAGAGTTGCGCTTCACTTTCAGCCGTAATGCACACACCACAATCACCGGTGTGATCGATTTCTTCGAGCCAGGTGAAATTGGTCATGATGAAGCAGCGGTTTTAAACAGAAATGACAAAAAAGTAAATTGGTTATCACTATATTCTGCAGCTTTACTGTTGCAGTATGCCGCGCAGCACATAGCCGGCAATTTGCGGATTTTCTTTCAATCGCCGCAGAGAGTAGGCATACCATTTCTGACCGAAGGGGACATAAACCCGCAACCGGTGCCCGTTGGCCACGATGCTTCGGCGCAATTCCTGATCGACGCCAAGCAGCATCTGAAACTCATAACGATTCCGCGGTATATTCATCTTGCGGATGAGTTCCTGAGCGTGAAATACCAGCTTTTCATCGTGTGTCGCAATACCGACATAAGCGCCGCCGCTAAATAGTTTTTCCAGCAAGGCCATATAATTATAATTGATGATGGCCGGGTCTTTATAAGCGATCTCCCGCGGTTCGATATAAATACCCTTGCAAATACGTACATTGAGGTTTTTAATTTCTTCCAGCATTGTAGTGATGTCATTCATGGAACGGCGCAAATAAGACTGAATCACGATGCCGACATTTTCAGGATATTCTTGTGCAAACCGTGAAAACAAGGCAATCGTATCGCTCGTACACGCAGAATCTTCCATATCAATGCGTACAAAATTGTTCTTTTCATGTACGGATTCAACAATTTTGCGGACATTTTCATAACATTTTTCCTGATCGATCAACAGACCGAACTGGGTTAATTTGATCGAAATATTGCACTCGAGTTTTTCCTGTTCGAGGCGTTGCAAAATCTTCAGATATTCATTGACAGTTCTATCTGCTTCCTTCAAATTTTTGATAAATTCGCCGAGCACATCAACAGTTGCAATGCATCCCTGGCCGGCCAAATCCTGCACCACTCGCACGGCATCACTGACGGTGTTACCGGCGATGTATCTTTTGGAAAAAAAACGGACTATGGGTTTCGGAACCGCTGGCAGCGTTGTTGCAATAAAGCGATTCATCCAGTTCATCAATCATCCCTTTCTGATCTAATCATCTCCACCCTTCCTGGTTACCATATCCGGCGGCTTAGTTCCTTTAAGCGCCGCAAGCATATTTTAAACAGCCGTTTGTCACATCACCATACGAGTCATCATTTATCAAGTTTTTATTGCAGGAAAGAGTGATTTTTGCAAAGAAACAGGCTCTGCACGACTGAACAGTTTATGTTATTCTACTTTCTTTCCCCTCGGGACCGATGCTGTCCGTGAGACTGCAAACCATCACTTCGGCCCCCGGCGACAAAGCAATGCAGCTCATTTTACGCCGACGGCAGTTTGTCCGCATATCTTTTAATCTGGAAAAAGTGATCAAATCACTCCCCCGGCATTGCCCGATCGAAGGTCGCAGGACGGTTTTTCTGAAGCTCAAACCAGGCGCCTGTTTCCTGCTCATTTTACAATAAAGTCACGCAATATACATCATCAAAAATGAATTAGCAAGCAGATGAATGCCACGACCGTATTAATTGGGGCGAATAAGCCGCAAATGCTCGGCGTATATGCAATGGTCCTGCACGACTTTGATGCCGGCGTTTGCAAGTCGGCGTGCCGCACCCTGGTTGCGAACACCGGTTTGCATCCAGAAAACGGCTGGTTTTTTCTCGAGATTTATCGCTTCATCGGCGTGCGGCGGTACCTTGCCCGGGGCGCGAAATACCAGGACCGCATCGACAGGTTCGGTGACTGATGACAATGTCTCATAACATGCCTTACCGAGAATCTGCTCGCACTGCGGATTGACGGGAATGACATCATAACCGTGTTCTACCAGGTAGCGGGGCACCGTGTGCGATGCTTCTTGTTCATGTGATTCATCTTTCATTCCGATCACTGCAATTCGTTTGACGTTGCGCAAAATTTTCCGAATATTTTCGTCATCTTCGATCAAATAATCATGCCACATTATCACGCCTCCTGATTATAAAATTAAAAGATTCACAAGTTTCTGTTTAAACCGGAAAATATCAATACCCGGGTTCAACAATATCCATAAAAAAACCCGCAATGATTTGCAGGAGCAAAAAGCGGGCTATCAAACTTCTCTTATTTGTTTTTTGAACTGCATGTCACACCGATCCTGTTCAAAAAAGATGAATAAAAAAAGGGCTCGCCGAGGCCCGGCTGCCCTTTTTATCACTATACGAAATTGTTGGCGAATAACTTCATTTTTCAGTTCACCCCCCTGAAACGGTACGAGGCGACCAAAAGGCGATAAACAATTGTTTTATGGTCCTGTTTCTTTTTTTGCTCATTCATTATAAAACAATTTCCAGAGATCAGATTTAGTTCTCTTTATTTTAATGTTGGGGCAATATATAAATTCCTCCGAGATTTGGCAATACTTAAATTTCCCAATAAAAAAAAAGAGCACAACAGTACTACATTTTCGTGATCAGCGATGCTTTGTCCATGTAGGCCGGCTGTGGTTTATGCATGAGCTGTAAAAGAGTCGGCGCCACGTTGGACAGCCCGCCCACATGCATCCACGGCCGAAGTTTATGGTTGGCGACGATAAAAGGGACACAATTCAACGTATGTGCCGTATGTGGCGCGCCGGTGAGAAAATCGATCATTTCCTCACTATTGCCATGGTCGGCGGTAATGACCAGGGTCGTCTCCGGTTCAAACGCATTTTCAAGAAGTCGTTTGAGTTGCAAGTCAACTGTTTCCACAGCTTTGATGGCCGCATCCAAAATACCCGTGTGGCCGACCATGTCGGAGTTGGCATAATTCACCAGCATGAAATCGTAGCTGTCTTTCTGGTATTCCCGGATAAACGCGTCGGTGACCTCATTTGCACTCATCTCCGGTTTTTCGTTATAAACGCTTACCCCCGGCGATGGAATTTTTATTCGTTCTTCGCCGCGCAGCACCTCGTCCGATTGAATATTAAAAAAGAAACTCACGTGTGGATGTTTTTCACTTTCCGAAATGCGCAATTGAGTCATGCCCATTTCGCTGATGTATTGCCCCAATCCCTGCTTGCTTTTCTTGCGTGCAAACGCAGCCGCATAATGGAGTTCGTCGGCATATTGCATGAAAGCACACACGTGAATATTGGGAAAATCCGGATATCTTTCCTGGCCCTCCTCAGTTTTCAGAAAAACCTTATAAAATTGCCGCATGCGGTCGCCGCGAAAATTAAAGCCGATGAGTGCATCACCTTCTTCGATCACACCGACGGCTTGTTCATCATTTTCGACGATTACCGAGGGCAGAACAAATTCGTCTGATTCACCATTTTCGTAAGCCAGTTTAGTCACTTCCAGCGGGTTGCGAACGTGCCGACCCTTGCCTTTGACGATCGCATCGAGGCCCTTTTGACTGCGTTCCCAGCGGTTATCACGGTCCATCGAATAATAGCGGCCGCAAACCGAGGCGATTTTACCAACACCCAGGGTATCGATTTTTTTCTGCACTTGTGCGATATATTTTCCGGCGCATTTCGGCGGCACATCGCGGCCATCCAAAATACAGTGTATCAGGACGTTCTTGATCTCCATCTTTTTAGCCATTTCCAGCAGTGCCAGCAAATGTTCGATGGAACTGTGCACACCGCCATCAGACAAAAGGCCTAGTAGGTGCACTTTTTTGTTATTCTCTCTGCCTGTGCGCATTGCTTGTTGCAGCACTGTATTATCGAAAAAATCACCCTTTTCAATTTGGGCGTCGATGTAGGCAAGATCCGACTGAATGATTCTGCCCGAGCTCAGATGGACGTGTCCGACTTCCGAACCGCCGATTTGCCAGGTAGGCAGACCGACCGCCTCGGCCGAGGCATCGAGCAGGGTATGCGGATAGGTGTGCCAGAGTTTATCAAAAGTCGGCGTATTGGCTAAATTGATGGCATTGCCTTCGCGGGTGGGATTGATCCCAAACCCGTCGAGAACCACCATCACAAGTTTTTTTTTCATCAATCAATTCCTGTTCAACAAAATATGTCGGCTGCAGATTTTACTGCAGCCGACAGGGCGAAATTATTTCAAATAATTAAATGCTTTTAATCCGGGGTAATGTGCCGACTCGTCCAATTCTTCTTCAATACGCAAAAGCTGATTATATTTGGCGATGCGATCGGTGCGCGAGGCAGAACCTGTTTTGATCTGGCAGGCGCCGGTCGCCACTGCGATATCGGCAATCGTCGTATCTTCGGTTTCACCGGAGCGGTGGGAAATAACGGTGGTGTAACCCGCTTTGTGCGCCATTTCGATTGCGGCCAGGGTTTCCGTCAGCGTGCCGATCTGGTTGACTTTGATGAGAATCGAATTGCTGATATTGCCTGCAATACCTTTAGCCAGGCGATTGGTATTGGTGACGAACAGGTCATCGCCGACGAGCTGCACTTTTTCACCGAGTTTTTCGGTGAGAATTCTCCAGCCATCCCAGTCATCTTCTGCAAGGCCGTCTTCAAGAGAAATAATGGGATACTTTTCAACCAGCCCACTGTAATAGTCAACCATTTCTTCGGAAGTCAACGCCCGGTCTTCTGATTTTAATTCGTATTTGCCGGTTTCTTTATTATAAAATTCACTTGCAGCCGGATCGAGAGCGATATAAACATCTTCGCCGGCTTTATAACCCGCTTTCTCAATGGCGTCCATGATGACATCGAGCGCCTCCGAGTTCGATTTTAAATCCGGTGCAAAGCCGCCTTCATCGCCAACCGAGGTGTTGAGACCTTTGACTTTTAAAACCGCTTTCAGGGCATGAAAAATTTCCGCACCGGTACGCAAGGCGTCACTAAAAGATTTGACGCCGGCGGGCATCACCATAAATTCCTGCAAATCGACATTGTTGTCGGCATGGGAGCCGCCGTTTAAAATGTTCATCATCGGCACCGGCAATTTGTGTGCGTAAACACCGCCGATATATTGATACAAAGGCAATCCGCTCACTGATGACGCAGCTTTGGCAACCGCGAGGGAAACTCCGAGAATTGCGTTTGCGCCGAGTTTGTTTTTGTTCGTTGTGCCGTCGAGATCGATCATCGTTTGATCGATGCTGATTTGATTGGTAACCAGTTGACCGACAATCTCCGGTGCGATAATTTCATTTATGTTGTGCACCGCTTTAGTGACTCCTTTGCCGATGTAGCGCAGTTCGTCACCGTCTCGAAGTTCTACAGCTTCATGTATGCCGGTGGAAGCGCCCGAGGGGACGGCAGCGCGGCCGACAGTTCCATCTTCCAAAACGACATCGACTTCAACCGTAGGATTGCCACGGGAATCGAGAATTTCGCGTCCGTGCACTTCAGTAATTGATAGCATTACAGCCTCCTTCTATTTTGCATTTATTCACTTAAATAATCAGGAAAGTATTTCCTCGACTTTGATGACATTTGTCTTGCCCGACGAACCGGCCGGCAACCCGGCAGTGATGATGATGCGGTCTCCCGGTTTGACAAACTTGAATTCTTTAACTTTCTTTTTCACCAGCTCAAAAAAATTGCCGCTGGTTTTTAAATCTTCGGTCAGAATTGGAAAAACTCCCCAAACCACACAAAGTTTCATTTGAACCTGGCGATTGGTGCAGAGAGCAACGACCGGCCGCTGCGGCCGAAAACGGGCAATCATACGGGTGGTGGAACCACTCGAAGTCGGCGTAACGATTGCACAGGCGTTCAAATCTTCCGCCATCATAACCGCCGCATGACTTACGGCTGCTGCAACGGTGATTTCACCGAATGTTTTCTGTGTCGCTAGAGACCAGTTTGAATGGTGTGCACGTTCCGCCGTACATAAAATTTTATGCATAGTTCGCACGGTTTCAATCGGATTGTCGCCGATGGCTGTCTCTTCGGAAAGCATCACCGCATCAGAACCATCGAGCATGGCATTGGCGACATCGGCGGCTTCCGCCCGTGTTGGCCGGGGGTTGTCGACCATCGATTTTAGCATTTGCG
>JAJRYV010000094.1 GCA_024275575.1 bacterium | reverse complement strand
CATTACAAAATTCCGGAGAAATTGCTGCAGGAAATCGAACAGATCAGCGAGCGCCGGGAACTTGAAAGCGTGGGCATCATGATGGTTTTGTTTTATTTAATCAAAGATGATTTAACCCGCAGAAACAAGCTGAAAAAAATAATTGACGATTACAGTGACGAACTGCAGTTGTCGGGAAAAGAGATGCGCAATTTCATCCAGGCAATTCAAATGAAGGTGAAGATGGATGGTGAAACCTTTTTGTGGAAAAGGATCCATAGCCTTTTCCACTATTGGCATGTAGTCCATAAACCCTTTGCTTACATTATGTTGCTGATTATGCTTATACATGTAGTCGTCACAGTATTGATGGGTTATACCTGGTTGTAAAAATGGGATGGTGAAAAAAGTTGTTGAATTTTGGGCGGATAATAACACTTATCGTTTTATTGTTAGGCTTGACGTGTCATGCGTCGGCTCAGCTTTCACCAGGGAAACTGGTGCAAGCACATGCAGAAATCGATCATTTAAATAAATGTGTAAAATGCCATCAGCTCGGCAAAAGCGTTACCTCCGGGCTTTGTCTCGATTGTCATGAAATATTGGATGAACGTATAAAAGGCGGCAACGGACTGCATGCCGACAAGGAGTTCAGGGATTGTGTGCTCTGCCATTCGGAGCACCATGGGCGTGAGTTTAAATTGATTTACTGGAAAGAAGGCAGAAAAAATTTCGATCATAAAAAAACCGGATATACGCTGCTTGGCAAACATATGGAATTGAAATGCAAGGATTGCCATCAGGCAAAAAACATCAACACAAAGAAATTATTTATAGAGAAAAAAAAGGATCTAAACCGAACATTGTTGGGTTTGGATGCTGCTTGCTTAAGCTGCCATTTTGATGAACACCGAAAGCAATTGAAACGATCTTGCCTCGATTGCCACACGATGAATTCCTGGAAACCGGCTTCCAGGTTTAACCATAAACGGGCACGTTTCAGGTTAACCGGAAGACATATAAAAGTAACCTGCCGAAAATGCCATCCCATCATTCGTGATCACAAGAACAGGCAAGACCCAGGCTATATGAAATTTACCGGCCTCCGTTTTAACTCGTGCGTCGCCTGTCATGAAGATGTTCACAAAAATAAATTTGGCCGGGATTGCGGCAAATGCCACAATACGCAAGGCTGGACTAACATCAAACGCAATAATTTCGACCACGATGCCACCCGCTATCCCTTGCGTGGCCGGCATGAAACTTTGCGTTGCGAACAATGCCACCTGCCGAATCGTTCGATTACCGATGTCAAATTCCAATTTTGCACCGATTGTCACAGCGATTATCACCGCAGGCAGTTTGTGCACCGGAAGCAAAAAGGCGGATGTGAAGAGTGCCATAGCGTGCAGGGGTTTTTACCCTCCCGCTTTACGCTGAAAATGCATGCAAAAACCGATTATCCGCTAACCGGTAGCCACCTCGCTGTGCCCTGTGTTGCCTGCCACAAAAAGGTACTCGTGCAGCGTAAAACTGAGACAATCCGCTTCCGTTTTAAATCGACGAAATGTGCGCAGTGCCACGAAGATTATCATCGCGGTGAGCTGAATAAATATGTGGTGAAGTCGGGTTGTGAATATTGCCACGCAACCACGGACTGGGGGCGAATCGCTTTCGACCATGAACAAACACAGTTCGTTTTGCAGGGCAAACACGGAAAAATTTCTTGCCGTGATTGCCACAAACCCGTGCGCACCGGTCGCAACAGAAACCGCTTGAAACTGGTCGGTTTAAGTAAGCAATGTCAGTCATGTCATCGCGATAACCATGCGGGGCAATTTTATGAGAAGAAAATTTTTGCCAAAATAAACAGGAAGTTTACCCGCTGTGAGCGTTGTCACAGCGTGGAAAACTGGCGCGCTGATAAATTTATCCATAACCGTGATTCATCATTCAAGCTCGACGGGCAGCACCGTTATGTTTCTTGCGGTGATTGTCATAAAAAAATGAAAAAGAATGGCAAGTTTATCGTGAAATACAAACCGTTGAGCCATGAATGCCGGTCGTGTCATGATCAAAAACCAGGAAAACTGAAGCGATAACATGACTAAATCTATTTCCTTTTTTGTACTCCTCGTCTCGTTGATTATTTCATCGATTGCTTTTGTAAAAGCTCCGGCGAAAAACCCGCACGGCAAGTTGAAGATTGATTGTAAGCAATGCCATACTACAGCGACCTGGAAAATTGATACTGCGAAAATTCCATTTCGCCACAACCGCACCGGTTTTATACTGCGCGGCAGCCACCGTATGGTGAAATGTATGAGCTGCCATGAGAGTCTGGTTTTTTCCCATGTCGGTTCATCCTGTGTTGATTGTCATCTCGATGTGCATCGCGGGCAATTGGGAATCAACTGTAGTGATTGTCACTCTTCGGTAAGTTGGGAAAATCGCAGCAAAATTTTTGAACAGCATAATACCTCATCATTTCCTTTACTCGGCATGCATTCGATTACCGATTGTGAGGCCTGCCATGTCAACCAGCAGCAGAATGAGTTTGCCAATACACCGACTGACTGTGAGTTTTGCCATCAACCTGAAATGGCCAGAACGGTAAACCCAAATCACAAGGCAAAAGGCCTGACCGCGGATTGCCAGCGTTGCCATATGCCCACAGCCGTGGCCTGGGACAGGGCAACATTCCAACATCAGTCGCCATTTATCGATCGTGGTGCGCACGCTTCTCTTGAATGTACGGCTTGCCACTCGGAAAATTTCGCCGAGATCTCATCTGATTGTTTTTTCTGTCATGAAGATAATTATAATAATACGACGGAACCCGCACATGCTGTGTTTGGTATCTTGACCGATTGCGTTTTATGTCATAATGAAGTGCGTTGGGAAGATGCACTATTCAAGCATTTGGAACGGGCGAATTTCGAGCTGCGCGGCGCTCATGCCAAAGCCAGGTGCGGGCAGTGCCATAAAAATAATAAAGTGACCAATCTGCCGCGTGATTGTTTCGGCTGCCATGCAACCGATTTTAACGCAGTCGCTGATCCTTCGCATAAAACCAATAATTTTGATCATGAATGTTTGCAGTGTCATACGGAATTTGTCTGGACGCCTTCAACTTTTGATCACAACAATACTCAATTCCCGCTCATCGGGGCGCACCGTACGGTAGATTGTATTGGCTGCCATACAACAGATTACCGTATTTCACTACCGCAGGATTGCTTTTCCTGCCACGAAACAGATTTTACCGGAGTCACCGACCCCAATCATCTCGACAATAATTTCGATCATGATTGTCTCGTTTGTCATGATCAGAGCAAATGGACGCCGGCATTTTATGATCACAACAATACCCGATTCCCGTTGCTCGGTGCTCACAAAAACGCGGCCTGCGCAGATTGTCACGTGCAGGGCTACAGCAATACGGCAACGGATTGTTTCTCCTGTCATCAACCGGATTTTAACGCTGTTAAAGATCCGAACCACGTTTCCAATAAATTTGATCACGACTGCACGGTCTGCCACGATCAAAACAAATGGACACCGGCAACATTTGACCACAATACGACCCAATTTCCGCTTACCGGAGGCCATGCCAATGTCCCTTGCGCCGATTGTCACGCCAACGGTTATGCCAACACCGCGATGGATTGCAACGCTTGCCACAAGCCGGATTATGACAAAACTACAAATCCGAATCATCGTGCTGCTTCTTTCCCGACAACTTGTGAAGATTGTCACAAAACCACACGTTGGGAGGATACGACCTGGGATCACGACAATCAGTATTTTCCGATTTACAGTGGTAAACACCGCAATGAGTGGAAGACCTGCCTCGATTGTCACCGCGATCCCAATAATTTTCAAACTTTCTCATGCATCGATTGCCATGCGCACAACAAGGCAAAAATGGATGATAAGCATAGAGGTGAAAGAGGTTATGCCTGGGAAAGCGCTGCTTGTTTAAACTGCCACCCACAGGGTAAGGAATAAAGATGAATAAAAACGATAATTTGGGGAGAATTTTAAACTTTACACTGTGGGCACAAATCTCTCGCGGTTTATGGATCGGTATCACGGTTTTTCTATTGACGCCTGGCAGCATGGCGCAATCACAAAAAAGCGTTTTTCATGTGCGATACATCTCCAATGAAAATGTCTATCTCGACGCTGGAAGTGACGCCGGGTTAGGAAAAGGCGACGTGCTCATCGTGCGAAAAAACGATAAAGTCGTCGCCACACTGGCCATCGTTTTTATCTCCCGGCAATCCGCATCCTGTGAAATCATCTCAAAACAGGGTATGATTTTTAAGGGGGATTCTGTTTTTCTGATCAAGCGGAATCCTGCGAGGAAAAGCAACACGATGCGCGGCAAGACAGAAAGCAAAGCACAGCCAAAACAGAGAGCGCCCTCACGCAAAGCGCCGGCGAGAAAAGTTAAAGTGGGCAAAAAGAAACGCAACAGAACACGTGTCAGTGGCAGCGCCTCGCTGCAATATTATCAGCTCATCGATCATTCGGCGCGAAATATGAATTTCGATCAGCCCACTTTTCGTCTCCGTCTGCGGGTGAAGAAAATTGCCGGCAAGGATTACAACTTAAACATTCGTACACGTTCGAGATATTACCAGCGCCGGACGAGCTATAACAGCATTCCAAAAGATACCTGGCGCAATCGTATCTACGAAGTTTCGTTTGATTACAGCGATAAATCTTCATTTTTCAATTATCAGTTCGGGCGAATTATTTCCAACAAGTTCAGCGGTATCGGTTATATCGATGGCGCGCTGGTGCAGATGAATTTGAACGGCAAGATGAAAACCGGCATCTTCGCCGGAACGCAGCCGCAGTGGCAATTCTCCAATTTCCAGACTTCGATGGAGAAATACGGCGGATTTCTCAATTATACCAGTGGAACCTACAGCGGCCGTCGTTTTGAAAGCACGCTGGCAGCAGCGGGTGAATACCACGGTGCCACTGTGAGCCGCGAATTTCTTTATTGGCAGAATTCTTATAGCAGTAACCAGCGCTGGAATTTTTATCAAAGCATGGAGCTGGATATCAATCGTGCCTGGCGCAAAAATCTGGTGCAGCGCAATTTTTCGTTGAGCAGTTTCTATTTTTCCGCCCGCTTGCGGATTTCCCGCAGCGCAACGACTTCACTTTCGTATGATAACCGGAAAAATCATTATTCTTATGAAACGCGTTCTCTCGCCGACAGCCTCTTCGATGACGCATTTCGACATGGTGTCCGTTCGACCTTCAGCCTCAGGCTGAACAAAACGATGCGTTTTTATACGAATGTTGGGATTCGTAAACGCACATCGGATAAAGCGGCAACGGTTTCCTATTCCGGCAGCCTGAATAAATACAATTTTATTTTTCGTCGGCTCAATTTAAACCTTCGTTTTTCCGGCTTTTCAAATTTATATGCGCGTGGTTTCAATCCCTCCGTGCGCCTCGGTAAATCATTTCGCCAGGGGCATACTTTAAACGTGAGTTATGGTAATTATAACTATATTCTCGATTCGACAAATAAAAACCGATTTAATCAATGGATGCGCATCGATGCTTTGTTTGAACTGAAATACCACCTTTTTCTGTCCGGTGAATTCGGCTATAACTGGGGCGACGATTCGATCGATCAGCGGATATTAACCGAACTGGGCTATCGATTTTAATAAACCTGGTAAACCTTGAAAAAATAGCGATATGGGATGGATAAAATGGAATCTTACTATCTTTGGACTGTTGCTCTTACTGTTTGCAGTGTGATTTTTCTACCGTATTATGTCAAATTTCGCCGGCAGCAAAAAGTCGATTTATCACGCAAACAGGAAGCGGTTTTTCTCGGTGCGGATAAACCCGTTGCGCAATTTCCGGTCATCGATGAAACCCGCTGCATCGGTTGCGCGACCTGTGTTAAAGCCTGTCCCGAGCAGGAAGTACTAGGCATCGTTTTCGGCAAATCCACGGTTATCAACGGGCTGAAATGCATCGGGCACGGGAAATGTGCCGAGGTGTGCCCGGTCGGCGCCATTCAGGTCGGCCTGGGTGATATCGAAGACCGCGATGATATTCCGCTGATGAATGAATATAATGAAACGGTGGTGCCAAACCTGTATATCGCCGGAGAACTTGGTGGATTTGCGCTGATCAAAAACGCCATTGCTCAGGGTGCGCAGGTTGTGGAACATATCGCGTCACTGCCGCAACGCAGCACGGATGCGGAAATATATGATGTAATTATCGTAGGTGCCGGACCGACGGGAATGAGCGCTGCGCTGAACGCAGTGAAACATAAATTATCCTATCTTGTGCTGGATCAGCAAGGGGCAGGCGGCACGATATTGCAATATCCGCGCAAAAAAATTGTGCTCGTTCAACCTGTAGAGATACCACTTTATGGCTATCTGAAAAAATCTGAATACACCAAAGAAGAACTGCTGGATATCTGGCTTGGTTTAAAAGATAAATACAAACTCAATATTCAGGTTGGTGCGAAAGTAAGCAATGTTTATCGCAGCGAGGGTTATCTGACCGTCGAAGGCACGGGTGAAACTTTTAAAGCCAGAAACGTCATTCTCGCATTGGGCCGCCGCGGCACACCGCGAAAACTGGGCGTGCCGGGTGAGGAAAAAGCAAAGGTCATGTACAAACTCATCGATGTGGAAGCCTATCAGAATGAGAAAATTTTAATCGTCGGTGGCGGCGACAGCGCCATCGAGGTGGCGTACGGACTGGCGTCGCAGGGCAGCAACCAGGTGACGATTTCCTATCGCAAAAACAAGTTTTTTCGTTTGAAACGTAAAAATGCCGAACTCATCGAAAAATTGGTGAAAACCGGACAGGTACGCACGATTATGGAATCGAATATCATCCAGATCGAAGACGATCATGTGCGTCTTGATATCAAAGGACAAAAAGCAAAACTGAGTAATGACTATGTTTTTATCTTTGCCGGCGGAGAACCGCCTTTTAAATTATTGAAAAAGATGGGGATTAAATTTGGCTCGGATTAATTGGCATTTATCCAGTCCATTATATCATCTAAAACATCCGTCGCCATGTCCTGTGTGCCGTCTTTGAGAATTAAATGTGTGACCCCGGCATACATTTTAAAATCTATTAAATTGGACTGACTCGCTGTATTTTCCCACAAAGTTTTGTTTTTTTGTAAGGTAAGGCCGGGGAAGTTTTCGTCTTTCTCCCCCTGAAGTACTAAAACCGGTTTTCCTAAACCGGCAGCGATACTGCATGCTTTTTCACTATATTCAATCCATTCCCGCCAATAGGTCTCTCCTGCACCAAAGATGTGCCCGCCGGGTGGAAACTGCTGGTTGCGCAAAAGTTCGAAAGCTGCCTCGACCTGAGTTATCACTTCCTGGGGTGTTTGGGAATTTGCTTTTAATTGCTCCATGAGCAAGGTATCTACTGCAAATGCAGGCGCAGCAATGATGACGACACCTGCAACGCTGCTTTTTCTTTGTGCTGCCACAGGAACGTTATTCCCGCCTTCGCTATGCCCGATAAGCATTATTTTAGTGGTGTCAATCTCTGTGCGGGATTTCAGATAATTAAGCGCTGATATGATGTCGGTGATTTGATCTTCCTGGGAAAGTTCTAAAGGATTTAAATTCGGGTGGGTGATAAATCGCTTGTCATACCTCAAAACCCCAATTCCGTGCGCAGTGATCCGGTCAGCCCAATTTTTATAAACAGGCGGCGATATATTGGGAGCGGCCACATAAATTCCGTCCCGGTCAACAGGTCCGGAACCATGGACAATGACAACTGCCGGCACTTTTGCCGTTTTTTCGGGCAAATAAATCGTTCCCGCAAGTGTTAAACCATCACTTGCAAAGCTCACCTCTTCGGATTTATACTTAACCTCGTCAGTTTTAATTGGGTTGTCATTTTTACACCCCCCTGAAGCAATAAAAAGGATGGACAATATTATTTGGATAAAACGAAGCCGGGATATCATTTCAATTCCTTTTGTTTTGTTCCTGGGCTGCTGCACTGTTCATACAGTCGGGTTTGAGACCTTTTGCAGGCTTTAAAGTAACTCTTTTGTGGATTTAACAGCATAATATATTGATAATAAAAAGGTTGAAATACCAGCCAGAGTTGTGCTATTGGCTTTTTGCCAAAAGCTAAAAGCAAACAGCCAATAGCATTTTCCAAAATGCCAAGTTACTTTTAGATTAAGCCCGCAGTGGTGCGGGTGGGTTGCTAAACACAGCATTCAGTAATCACCAACATTTCAAAATCTTTTGTCGTCAGCGTATCGTTGCGGCTGAAATGCCCCTTCGCACAGCATGATGGCCAGGTCAAATTCACCTGTAAAAGGCAAATTCCTGGCGTCTTCCTTTTGGGAAATTTTCGTTATCGTATTTTATACCGTAATTAGCAAATAGAATTTCATACCATTGTTTCATTGCCTGCCCCTTTTTGTGGTAGTAAGAGAAAACTATTTGCGGGCATGCAATTCTTCACGAATGACGCGACGAATGATATGCTCCAGATCATGAGTTCGTATACTATCTTTTAACGTTTCATTGATGAGGGTTTGATACCCTCTCCCTCCTGCTTGTGTCTTAAAATATGCAACAATATTGGCGTCAAGAAATATATTGACACGCACTTTTCCTTTTGGAACAAGTTTCCCGCCAACGCGCAATTATGCGCCGGCGATTTGATCATGAGTGATTTCCGGAATATCGGAAAGGTCTATATCTCTGTCTCGCATAGCAGTAATTTTTTGCCAATCAGCTTGAAAAGCCTGCGAAGTATATTTTTTGCTCATTATTAGTTGCCTTTCTCATCGAAATAATACGAATTTCTTCATCCATTTCAGTATGTGCGATGACAACGAATAAATCGGTGCTCACTGCAAAACCACATCCTCGGCGCCGTGGGTCAATGCCTTCAGGCGTTTCAGGAATACGAGGAGCAGTGCTCCGAAACCAACGGTGAAAAATGTAATCCCGAAAAAGACCGTTTTCTCACCGGCGTCGGCCGCTGCTTCGCCGATCAAACCGGCCAGTTTGTTGCCCAGGCCGGTCATAGCGAAATAGATGCCCATCATGATGGAAGCGTATTTTACCGGCGCCAGCTTTGTGATAAAAGAAAGCGCCACCGGCGAGGCGCAGAGCTCACCCACCACGTGCAGAAAATAAGCACCGAACAACCAGTAAAGCGCCGCTTTGCCGTCTGCGGAAGCCGCGGCGTCGATGGAAGCGCCGACCATGAAGAGAAAACCGCAGCCCATAATCATGATGCCGACAGCCATTTTAAAAATCGATGAGGCTTCTTTGCCTTTGGCCTGCCATTTGGCCCAGAAACCGGCGACAACGGTTCCGAGAAGAATGACATAAATGGCCGGCAGCGATTGAAAAACACTGGCCGGTATTTCCCAGCCCATAACAAAACGATTGAGCTTTTCCTTGGTGTAGATATTCAACAGGCCACCCGCCTGCTCATAAGCGCCCCAGAACATGATGATGACGAGAAAAGAAATGAGCAGCACAAACACCCGGTCTTTTTCGATTTTCGTCAGCGGGGCGTGGCTGCGTTTATCGGAACCGGCAATTTTCACCGGAGCGACGTACTCACCGATGCCTTTGAGGTGTTTTTGTCCCCAAATGTAGACGCCCTGGCCGAGAATCATGCCGAAGCCCGCCAAACTAAAACCGATATGCCAGCCGATTGTTTCACCAATATAACCAACGAGCAGGGGAGCGGTTGCCGCGCCGATATTGATGCCGATATAAAAAATAGTAAAACCCTTGTCGCGCAACAAATCGCCTTTTTTATAGAGACCGCCAACCATGGTAGATATGTTGGGTTTCAGACCGCCGACGCCGAGCACGATGAGCGCTAGACCACAATAAAAAGCGATGAGTGAATCGACCGCGAGAACAAACTGCCCGGCGATGATGAGCAAACCGCCAATGAACACCATTTTCTTCTGTCCGAGCCATTTGTCGGCCAGAATGCCGCCGGGAATGGACATCACGTAGACCAGCATGGTATACCAGCCGTAAAGCGCGAGCGCGTCACCTTCAGCCCAGCCGAGGCCGGGGTTGGCCCCCTGCGCGTTGGCGATAACATAGAGCACGAGAATAGCGCGCATGCCATAGTAGCTAAAACGCTCCAACAGTTCGGTGAAAAAGAGAATGTAGAGGCCCTTGGGGTGGTGTTTCATATAATTCCTCATTTTAAGCAAATCGCTAAACAATTTATAAAGTTACGACAGAATAACCTGTGATATTTTTTTCAAAGCTTTATTTTTTTGAATGAGAATCAGAATATAACCAGTCATTATATAGAAATCATTCAACACCGTGCATAAGCTTTTTCAGCGGTTTGTTCAGCAAGGCGATGAGTATGGCAATGCCTAAGAGGACGAACCCGAGGTTTGAGAATACCGAGGTGTATTTTTCAAGCCCGTCTGCTAATGAAAGTTTTTCTTCGCCGCCATGTCCACCGGTAAAGGATGCGATAATACCGCCTAGGTAATTGGCGATCGCAAAACTTAAAAACCAGGCTCCCATGGCCGTGCCAGCAACAGGTTTTGGTGCAAGTTTTGTCACCATGGATAAACCAATCGGTGATAGAAACAATTCACCGGTGGTGTGCAGCATATACAGGAAGACAAGAGTGAGAAGCGGTACCTGAAAGCTTGCATTGACAAATTGCAGCCCAACGAGTGTCACCAAAAATCCCAGACCAAGTTGGAAGATACCTAATGAAAACTTCAAAGGGATACTCGGATTGCGGCCGATTTTTGAAAGTTTGATCCACATAACCGAAAAGAGTGAACCAAAAATTATGATGAACGCCGGGTTGAAGAACTGTGTCATTGAAGCGGGCATGATCCAGCCAAAGATGGCTCTATTCACATTTCGATCGGCAAAAAGCGTCAGCGAGGTGCCCGCTTGCTCAAAACAGGCCCAGAAGACGATATTGATGACCATGAAAATTACCAGCGCGATCATGCGGTCTCGCCAGATTTTGCCACCGTTATTGTCAATCTTATCCTGGTTTGCACCGGCAGCAATCATATTATAGGCTATCCAGAAGAATAGACCTGTCAGAAGATAAGACATGTAGCTGTTTTGAAAAATCAGGAAGTAGCATGCAGGAATGAGCAGAAGCGAACCAATGCTGATAGCGTGTGCAACGTTTAAAGGGCCCCAGAATTTCTTTTTCCCGGCTTCGGGGATGGTCACACCCGGCGCATCTTCATATTTTTTCCGACCGCTCCAGAAGATGAATACACCCAGGAGCATGCCGATACCGGCGAGGGCGAATCCTTTGTCGAAACCATATGTCTCTCCGATATAAGCGACGATGGTCGTTGCCATGAGCGCGCCAATATTGATGCCGATGTAGAAAATCGTGAATCCTGAATCGCGTCGTGGATCGCCGTCTTTATAGAGTTTGCCGACGATGGTAGAAATATTTGCCTTGAAGTAGCCATTTCCAATGATAAGAGCACCCATGCCGATAAGCAGGAATTGTTCTGTGCCACCGAGAATGAGGAATTCACCGATTGACATCAATATTCCGCCCAAAATAACAGCATAGCGGTAGCCTAAAAAATTATCCGCCATTTTGCCGCCGAGTAGTGGGGCGGCATATATAAGCCCGGTGTAAGCACCATAAATAAGCGCTGCCTCGCCGTCACCTTTTAAAAGTGATTTCACCAGATAGAGAGTTAACAGGGTGCGCATTCCATAGTAACAAAAACGTTCCCACATCTCTGAGAAAAACAATACATACAGGCCCTTGGGATGACTTTCATTGGCCAATGACACGTCCGACATAATAAATCTCCCACGCTAATTCAGCAGTTGAGTGTTTTTTTTTACAAGGGGCAAACTTAAAACTTGCAAAGCAAAGAAGCAAAGGATTTCAGGCCTTCGTTTCAACTTTCATCGATTTAACGCTCTGTTTGGTATTTCTCTGTAAAACGATTTTTGGGGGGTTGAAGAAATTATCAGGGAAGACTGTGATGGATATAAAGTGTTCAGCAGGCAGTGTGGCGCCGGAAAAAAATCCGACATAAATTTGAAAGCCCGGTTTTTACAACCGGGCTTTCAAGATGTCATGATATAAGATGAAGAAATTCTTTTTCCAGAGCTTTGCCACGATTGCGGCCGTACCACAGGTGCAGT
>JAJRYV010000093.1 GCA_024275575.1 bacterium | reverse complement strand
TTTTTTTCAGCTTGTTTCTGCGGGTTAAATCATCTTTGATTAAATAAAACAAAACCATCATGATGCCCACGCTTTCAAGTTCCCGGCGCTCGCTGATCTGTTCGATTTCCTGCAGCAATTTCTCCGGAATTTTGTAATGCTTCTTTAAGTATCTGTTCAGAAGCGCCTTTTTTTGAGTCAATTCATCATAACTGAGTTCCCGACCGAGAATATTATGCGGGATCTTCATATAAAGATAGCGGCCCATGACACCGCTCAGTGCCACCGCAATCATCGACCAGAAACTCACAGAGATCAAGCCGTTGACCTTAAAAGTCGAGTGGAGAATAATGAATAACGGCCCCATTACGCCAAAGAAAATATGCACCTTCAGCCATTTTGAAACGTGACCAAAAGCACGGAAAATACGCAGCCTTTTGCGGGCGGAATAAAGAAACAGGAGCAGCAGCATCGCCGTGCCGAGAATTCCGAAACCGTGGCCGCGGAATCCTGCGGGCCGCAGCAGCCGGTATTCCTCATGGTGTGGCCGTTCGACGAGCGATGTAAGATAAAAGGATAATCCAGTGTATAAAAAATAGACAAAAAACGATAATGAGACAGCATACATCAGAAAGAGAATCACGTCAAAAAACGTGGTTTTCCTCTTTTTTTTAGTTTGGTTACTCAAATTCCCACCCTTTAATTTCAGTCCCACTAAATCTGCAGAAAACATATTCCTGAATGAAGTGGTCCGGATCAGCCAATTTAATTATTTTTATTTGCTTAGTGCATCCCGAAGCCAGGCAAACTGCAAGAGAAACAAAAAATGTATATTTAAAAAATCATTATATTCTTTTATAAATGAACATTTAACACGTCTGCTCGTCAGTAACGATTTGAGCTTTCGGCGCTTTATACAAATATCAGACCACCGATTCATTCCGACTGAATTTCAACATTAAATTACGTTCAGGCAGAAATAAGCAGCAGTTGCAACAGCGATTTCCAGTCCGGATCTATTCAGCCCACCAAAAGGACGCTGAGCCTGCCGAAGCGGGAACGGCGACTTTCTTCAAGCTCAGAGAGCGTTTCTCCTGATACTAAATCCATCCTGTTTAGTGTCGACCCGGAAATGCACCGAACAAGCGTCATTCCGTCATGCTTTTAGACGAAACGAAGTTCGGCGAAGCAATTGCGTTTCTCAGCAACCACGAAGTAAAATCCATTTTTATTAGCCTCAACCAGGCGTGGATTCCCACCAAAAGCATGTGGGAATGACGAAAAAGAGTGAACCGCCGGATGGGCACTATTTAACGACTCGCTGAACAAAGATGAAAAATCAAAAAAACAGAGATTAACCTGCAACTACTCTAAAATATCGTAAAGTCTTGCAGTAAAATTCATCACTGAATTTTCTATTACAAATATGTTGTCATCAACTCTCGGAAAGTATGCGGAAGGGCACTTTAGTGCCTGCAGTTTTTTTGCCGGTCATCTTTGGCCGGGAGACTATGTTTATGGATGAAGCAGGATAAAAACACGATTAAAAAGAATGGCACAAAGAGCAACTGCGAACACAATGCACTGCAACTGGCGAACTTTTCACACCTGTGCAGCAGCACTTCCGGCAATTTTATTGCAGGATTTCAGACCGGGTGTTTTTTTCAAGATTCAATTTCACTTCGACTTCGGTTCCTTCCCCAACTGTGCTGGTGAAATTAATTTCACCAGCATGTGCATCGATAATGCTGCGGCAGATGGCCAGTCCAAGCCCGGTTCCATCTTCAGATTTGCTTACATTTTTTCCCCGGTAAAATCGTGAAAATATTTGATCCATATCCTCCGGTAAAATTCCCCTGCCGTTATCACGGATCGACAGTATTGCGAATTGCCCGCAATTTTGAAGAGCCAGACTTACTTCGCCAGCTTCTTTCGTATATTTAATAGCGTTTTCCAGCAGATTGCCCATGAGTTCATTCAGTCTGTTGGGATCACCGGTCAAAATACAATTATCATCAATTTCCCACTTGATATCAATATTTTTTACAGCCGCTTGCCGTTTTGCCAACTCGACTTGTTGCCAGCACAAATCTGAGAAATCAACACCTTTCTGCATATAAACGAGATTACCAGCGTCGGCTTGCGCCAGGCTGAGCAAATTATCCACCGTTTTGCCCAGCCGCCCAGCTTCCTCGCTGATAATGATGAGCGCCTCCCGGCATGATTTATCATCATTTTTCTGTCCGAGGGCAACCTCGGCTTCTCCGACGATCACCGTCAGAGGAGTGCGCAACTGGTGTGATGCATCATTCACCAGGGCTGTTTTCAAACGATTTATTTTCTCTAACTTTGCGTTGACTTTTTTCAGGTTTAATTCGGATTGCCTGATCTGCTCGTGCCTTTTTTGGATCTCCTGCATCATGGCGACAAAGTTTTGCGCCATCAGGCCGACTTCATCATCGGAGGGGATATCGATATGTCCACTATAACTGCCCGTGTCAATTATTGCCTGCATGCGTTTTTGCAGTTGATGGATTGAATTGGTGATGCGTTTTGAAATAAAATTGATGATCAGATAACCAGTCAAAAAAGAAATCACGGAAAACAGCACCAACGCTGATCGAAATATTGCAAGTTGAGTTTGCAAACCGGTGAAACTGTAAGCCAGTACCAGATGCGCCAGAATTTCCCCGCGATCACCGCTGAAAACATCACTTTTAACGATGATGTATTTTTCATCAAACAAGGCAAATACCTCATTCGCAGCAGCAAGCTGTTGCGGAATCGCAATGGATTTCGGATTATACACGGCAAATTGTGTCTCATCTTCATCGAACAGCACGATAAATACGACGTTGGTATCGATCGTCGCCCCGGCAAAAATGCGTTTAATAAACTCAAAGCGGTGCTCTTCCAGTGCCCGTGCGATGGCAAAAGAGGTGAACTCTGCGGTTTTATTCGCACTTTGTTCGAAAGCGCGCAACAATGTGTGTTTGTATTCGTGGGAAAAATAAAAGGAACTGAGCGTGATCATGGTCGCCAGGGTGATCACCAGGGGCGCCATGAATTTTTTTCGCAGTGAGAAAAAATGCCTTTTATGCAACATTAGAATCAGCCTTTAACAAATGGGCTCTTCACCAGCTATGATTTGAACGATTGACTCCTCATTTAAGACGATATCCGGGTTGATTGTAACTCATCATATCGATGACGATGGCTTTAAGCGAGCCCTGTTTTATTTTAAGAAACTTCCCCTTGCTCAGAAAACCCACCGCACGTCTGTTTTTCTTGATGAAATCAACATATTTGTCTAAATCGGAAAAATTCTTCGGCGGAAAAACCCTATCGCCGGCGAAAATTTTGCGCAGCCAGAGTTTGCCTACGGCAAAGGCATTCATCCCATACAACTGTTCGTAAAAGTCATCACTCTCTGGTTCAAATTCAACAATTTGTAACGGCTGTGGGATTTTTTCGTCGAGATGCTGCCCCTTGAATGCTTTGTATAATTGTTCATGTGATAAGCTGTCGATCGAACTGTTTTGCGGCACAACGATGACAAACTGCGCCCACATATTGGCAGGGGCAATCAGCATAAATAAAATAAATGTAATCCTCACAGCCCAATCTCGATTAAAATATTCACAAATAGCCGGTTTAAAAAACGATGGCAAGAGATGCAATGCCCAGGGCATAATTCTGTTTTTTTGCCAGTTTATCACGATAAAAATGGACTTCTGCTTTGATCAGCGAATTCTTAATGATTTGAAAATTTGTCGCAACCGTGAAATCTCTCACCGAATCACTGCCACCCGTTCTATCCGTGTTAAATACATCATAGCGCAGTAAAAACGTTTGATGATCGAATAAAAGACAGGCAATTTCGCCGTAACCGGCATCGATCTTCAATTGAGCAGCCATTCCGTCGATGGCCGCCTGTCGGGAATGTGCATATTCGCCGGTGAGGCGCCAGCGTTTTTTTTCGAAACGTATATCAAAAGCATTTGACATGTGGCGGGCATCATAGGCAAACCCGTTTTTATCGCTGTAAAACGAATAACCGAATTTTAATCCTTGCGCCGGAAAATCGAGCAGACCGCGTAACCCCAGGCCTTTATCCCGGTTATCATCTTGCTCAAACTGATTATCCCCCCGGCCATTTCCCACAAATACTTTATATTCAAAAGAATAGCTTTTAGACTCCATTTGCCCGAGGAGAACAAAACCGGTTAAAAACTTGGCATAGTTTAGCTGAAATGCCCCCAGATTATTGTGATGTTTGCCGTAAAGTGAATATGGCAGTATCGAGGTATCATAAGCAGGCGCCGCATCATGGATTTCATTATAAATTCCGTACGGGCTTAAATATTTGCCAAAACGCAGTTTAAATTTCTGCGAGAAGACATACTCGAACCACGCTCTTTCAAGCCGAAGTGAACCGGCGGTTTGTTCTGCGTCATAGATATCCGCCGTTTCATCGCTGGTGAGATCAGTGCCGTGCTCCCACTCCACTTCTGCAAAAACACGCGCTTTCGCAGTGAGCAAAAAGTTGGAAAAGACATTAAAATGATGCAGATCGAATGTGCCGTTGCCGGAGATTGAATCACGGTTGCTGATTTCAGCCTCAAAAGTCAAATATCCATGGGGGCCGATGATTTCCTGGGCGAGCAGCAGATTGAGGCTGGACAAAATCAGTCCGGTGAAAAAATATTTTTTCATTTTATTTCGGTTTCAAAATTTTTCATGACATAACCAGCGCCTTTTACCGTATGAATAAGCGGTGTTTTTGAGCCGCAGTTCAATTTATTGCGCAGATGATTAATATACACTTCGATCAAATTAGTGCGTGTTTCAAAAGCAAAACCCCAGACATGCTCGGATATTTTGGCCTTGGAAATAACATTGCCTTTATTTTGCATCAAAAATTCAAGCAAGGCGAATTCACGTGTCGACAGATAGATTATTGTATCGCCACGGACAGCTTCCCGACGATGAATATTCAGCGTCAGGTCTTCGATGGTCAGTTCGTTATTGTTGTTGTTTTCTGCAGCGCGACGCTGCAATGCCCGCATGCGTGCCAGCAGCTCTGAAAATGAAAACGGCTTGACAATATAATCATCAGCGCCGCTATCGAGTGCGGTGACGATATCTTTGGTGGCATCCCTGGCTGTCAGCACGATGATTGGTACGGTGATGTTTTCAGCGCGCCAGCCCCTGCAGAGCTCCAGACCGCTTTTGTCCGGCAGCATCCAGTCGAGAAGAATAAAATTATAGTCGTTTTCACATACCAATTTCTCTGCTGTCGCTGCGTCTTCAGCGATATCGACTTGATTATCCTCGTTCTTCAAACCTTTCTGAAGAAAATTGACGACCCGACGTTCATCTTCCACGATGAGAATTTTCATAGCACAGTCCAATTCACTTTTTTTAATTTGCCTGATGAAAATGTGCAGCGCACTTGTCTTGTTTTACAGGTGCTATTATACCATATTAACCGATGAAATTCAAAATTAATAAGTTTTAATTCTGATTAACACTTTTTAAGTATGAATTTATTCATGATTTGCAATATTAAACTATATTATATTATACCGATCGGAAATACAAAACAGAAAAAGCGGGTCAACTTGTACCCGCTTTTTCTGTTTTGAAAAAATATGAGACCAGAAGAATTTTCGCTTTGCTTCAGCTGGTTTTTTTATACCCGGCGCCGGCCATGTTTTGCCGTGTCAAAACGACAAACCATGTTTGCTCATCGAGTTTCTATTCTTCTGCCACAGTCTTAAGTTTCTCTGCAACGTCCCCGCCATTGCCATAACGCGTGTAAGTCTCCGGCTTGTGTTTTTCGCCGTGACAGGTGAGATAACAACTGCCTTTGTTGCCGCTGATTTCAAACACAGTACTCAAATTACGGCCATTCGCCAATTGCAAATCAAACCCGTGCTGCAACGCATAATTGAAATTGATCAGCCCGCTCTCCCCATTATCATACGGTGCATGTGTATCATGGCAGGTGATGCAGGGCGTTTTTTCTTTGTTGACGTGTTTGTCATGATATTTAGAAAAGGCATTTATCTGATTCATGATATAATTTTCCGAATGGCATTGCCAGCACGCCAGATAATCACCACTTTGAAAGGAATTATTATCACTGCGCACGTAATTCGCTTTTGTCAAGGCAAAATAGGAAGAACCATGCGGTTCATGGCAGCGGATACAGGCATCGCCACCTAGGCTGTTTGCATGTCTTGTTCCGGGAAATGTGGATTTATTTAAACCCGTGCCCGGAGAACTTGCCGGAAATTGAACACCCGCAGGCGCCGAACCATCATGACAGGTACTGCAAAATGCCGTTTTCGAGCAGTTCCACGAGGCGTTGCCGCCGGTATTGGGGTCGGCAAGTGTGTTGGTGCTGGTCGCGAAATGAGGATTGTGGCAGTTGTTGCATTCGACCTTTGAGCCGTCATTTTGATCTGCCGAACTCACATTATGCCGGCTTGCCAAGCTGAATTGACTTTGAATATTGCTGCTTGCCCGGCCGTCGGATTTATGGCAGGCAAAGCAAAGCGCCTCCTGCGGATTTGCAACCGAATTCCCAGCCACGGTTGCCGCGAGCAAATTGCTGAAAGCCGAACCATGCCCCTGGGCGTGGCAATCGAGGCAACTGGCTTTGTTCGATTGGGCGTGGCTCGAACCGTCCCAGTTTTGCGCAACAACAGGCGCACTAGCATTGCTGGAAGGAAATGAATCTCCGGCGCTGTCATGGCAAGCGGTACAAAAGGATTCAGCACTTGCAGGGCTGCCATTGAACTGAATCGAACTGCCACCGTCAACATTTTTCAAAAGAACACTGACGCCATCACCAAACGTCGTGTGTTGTGCCTGATCATGGCAGGTTTTACAATCAGCATTTTGCACAATTTGTATCTGCAAATTATTGGTGACATGGTGAGATGGTTTAACGAAATCACCACCACCCTGCCCGGCAAATTGCTCGACAATTTGTCGTCGGCGTGAATCGGTGGATGAAACCGGTGGCGACTGATTATGGCAAGCTAGGCAATCTTCGGTGGAAACATCAACCTTGCCGTTGATGTGTAACGCTTTGTTGATAATATTGTTGCCAGTATCGACGACGACGCCGTGGCAAACCGAGCACTGGTCATTATTCGGATGATTGCCGCCGGGCGGCAAGGTATGGCAGGTCCCGCAGGCAGCCTGAGTGCCGTCGACTTTTGTCCATTGCGGTGCATTGGAATTGTTGCCATAGGAAAAATTACCGTGGCAGTAGGAATTCTGACAGGTCTGACCGTCAAACTGAGGGGTGGCGCCGTCTTGCACTGCAAGACCGGTGAAGTTGAGTTCCGCCGGTAAATTGGAATCAACATGGCCTGTGTCGTCAAAGGCTTCCGGCACCGTGTGACAGGTTTTGCAGCTAAATCCCTCACTCAAATTGCCACCGCTGAGGTGTTTTGCGTGAGCACCGACGCCCCGGGCGCTTGTCAGATGGTTGCCATCGATATCTTCAGGCGGTGCACCACTATTGTTCCCGACGCCGCCGTGGCAGACGTTACAGCCCTCCGGCGTCGAAGGATGGCAAGTCAGGCAAGAAACATTGACGAATCCACCGGCATAATCCTGGCCGTGGCATGCCCGGCATTGCTGCAAGTCCCAGTCTGTCGATCGAATAAATTTGCCATGGGAAACAGGCGAAGATGAATTTACCCAACCCTGCGGATGCTTCTTGCCGGTCGGCATAAACGCATCTTCGTGTTTATGGCAATCCGTGCAATTCTCACCCGGATGATGGTTTGTGATACTTGCACCGTCTGCACGATGGTAGAGCGTGCTCATATGGCAAACTGCACAGATGCTGGTGCCCTGGTCGCTGCCATCGGCAAAGGAATTCTGGCCGCTTTGTGCTGTAAAAACCACAGGATTTAATAAATCTTCACCCGTCGAGATCGAATCGCTCACTAAATAAATATTCTCCGGACTGGTTTTGTGTACCTGATGACAGCTCAGACAGTCGCGGCCCATGTGATCATTGTACGCATGGCAAGTTTTACATAAATTGCTGTCATTTTTTGCCCGCAACAAATTGCCATCGCCCAGGCCTTCATTGGCACCGCCGGAATCTGCATCATGGACAGCATGGCAGCTCGTACATTCAACCCGGTTGCCATCCACCAGTTGCAGCGAGGTATCAGCCGGTGCCGTACGAAAACGTGGATCATCAAGCGGATATTCGATACCCACCGGGTGGCTGCCACGATTTTCAGCAGCATCGCGGAACAGACCGACATCACGCACACGGTGGCAATCTTTGCACATGGCGTTTTGTTCATTTGATGTTCGCAGAAACGGTTTATAGCGCTGCCGGTGCTGATCGTGGCATGTGGAACAGGCGATAAAACCCTCCCGTACCTGCCCGGCCATCTCCGGATTTTGCGGCAATTGCGCCCCGCGGGCAAAATTTTCCGCAAGGACATCCCAGGCGTGCGAGGTGCCGGAAACACCGGGAACAGCCCGCTGTGCATATGAAAACGAATGTTTGTTGGCGATGCTGCCCTCATTGTGGCAACTGAGACAAACGTTGGCGTTTCCTTTTAAATTATTCATCAGCACGTCGGGGTTGCGATGGGGTGCGTGGCAGGTCCCGCAATCGATTCCCCGCCCCCAGTGCGGCAAATCAGTCGGATAAGGGATCTGGGCAAAAAGCAGACGGGTACTGCTAAAAAACAAAATGATAATAATTATTTTGTAGAACCAGGTCACTAATTTCATGAGCAAGTCACTTTCCGTTCAAAGAGCTGCTTTCATAAAAGAAAAGCGGCGCGATTTTTTGTAAAAATTTCTTTATTTGAGCAATAACATCCGGCGAAAGGCAACTGAATCATCGACACGAAATTCGTAGACATAGATTCCGCTGGCCACTTTCCGGCCTGCTGTATTCGTGGCATCCCAAATGATAGCCCCCTCACCCCTTTCACGGGAACCTATTGCAAACTTTCGAATTAATTGTCCTCTTTGGTTGTAAATTCTGAGCACGACTTGTCCCGCTTTTTCCAAAATAAAGGGGATTTCCGTCTGTGGGTTGAAAGGATTAGGGAAGTTTTGTAACAATTGAAAACCATTCGCCAAAGGCGCCGGCCGCGATTCCCGCACCATCGTCGGTGCGCCTCCGGTGCGGTAAACTTCTAAGCTGCCATTATTCCGGGAAGCGATCCAGATACGCTTTTGCGAATCGATGGCGACATCCATCGGCGCCCGCAATTCACCTTGCCCGGTACCGTAATTGCCGATTGTCGTAAGGTAATTGCCGTTTTCATCCAGCACAGTGACCACACCCAAAAAAGTATCAGCGATGTAAATGCGGCCCTGATCATCCACTGCTAATCCCTGAATCCGGGTGATTTTTCCAGCCTGGTATCCGTACTGGCCGAAGCTGCCCAACCAGACACCCTGTTTATCAAAAACATGGATAAGCAGCTGCACTTTCGCGACATCCAGACCGCCGTGTTCAGAGACGAGCAGGCGTTGATTTTTTATGTCGAAAGCAACAGCGGTGGGAAATGACAGCAGACTATCACCAATCGATGGCAGTTCATCACCATTCGGTTGAAAAATGCGCACTTTTTTCGCAAGTGCATCGGCGATATAAAGTCTGTCTTCATCATCAAATGTCGCATCGACCGGCAGGACAAACTCGTTGGCAAACTTCTCGATGACGGCACCGCTGGTATCTATTTTGTAAATGTCACCACTTTGACGATCGCTGACAAAGAGCCGGCCATCTGCAGCAGCAACAATCGCGAGAGGTGTAGCGCCCGATGAAAAGCGCCCGATAAAGCGGCCGTTGCCAGCATACCTTACAACTTGCCGTGCACTGGCGTCGGTAACATAAATATTATCATTCCTGTCGATTGCCAGTTTTAAAGGACTATCCAGACCTTCGCTGAGCTTCATTTCAAATTCGACTGCCAACGAATCGTTCTGCGCCCGGACAATGGATGAGCTGGTGCAAACAAATAAAGTAAATAACACAGGTAGTATCGTCTGAAATTTCATTTTATATTCCAATCTGGTGGACAAAGTTGCTTTTAATTCAGTCAGTTTGAGCAGGAAAACATGCAGGCCAGTTTTTGTTGTTATGTGGTGAGAAGAAAATCGATGTGGTACATGCGATCGATACAATTTCCATGTTGACCACGGGATTATCTGAATTGTTTGAAAATTATTTATCGTTAATAAAAAACGACAATAGAAAACAGGAAAACAAGTTACGCATGAAAAGCGCCTTTTATTTCAACGGAAATTATACAGGCGCTTGAATACGATCCCGGTTTTGAACAAATCAGGCACAAAACAAAAAGAGCGAATGACGAGATTCGAACTCGCGACCCTCGGCTTGGGAAGCCGATGCTCTACCAACTGAGCTACATTCGCTTAAATAAATCGATGTAAAAACTATACTTTCCACCATAAAAAACAAGAAAAAAGAATTTTCACCAGCAATTCCATCAAAGGTTGTGAATACTTTCATAGCTTTAATTTGCCTCATCAGGCAGCAGCCGGCAGGATATGATTTCCGGCCTCGAATTGATACGAAAAGGCAGCGAACCAAAACCCACGCCCCGGCTGACGATCAGTGTTTTCTGCAGATGCACATCAGGCCGGAACAGGCCAAAATTATACAGCCGTGAAAGCGGGCCGGAGCCGGCACGCAACGGTGAACCGTCGGCGAAAGCGATCTGGCCGCCATGGGTATGGCCGCAGAAGGCGAGATCGAAATCGATATCCTGCAAATCGAGATAATTCGACGGCGAATGCATGAGTACAATTTTGATCGCAGCCGAATTTTCAAAGGCTGACGACACATCCGGCTCTCCGGACAACCAGTCGTCTAATCCGTGCAGGCTGATAAAATCATATGGCGGCGACAGGCAATGCCATTTATTGGTGAGCATGCGGACGCCATGTTTTTGCAAAACATCTGAAATATAGTTCGCATCGAGGTGATTATCATGATTGCCCGGGACCGCAAATTTATCGACCGTTGTCGGAATTTGCGTATCGAGCAGCTCGACAAAAGCATCGATATTTTTCGCCTCGAGATAGACAAAATCACCGCCGAGCAGCAGGATATCCGGCTGCAGTGCTCTGATTTTTTGCAAAGCATTTTTGATATGTTGTGCATGAGTCGTCGGCCCCATATGGAAATCCGAGGCAAAAACGAAGTGCAACGGCTGTTTTGCCGCTGGAAAATTCTTCACGCTAATGCGATAGTATGTTACGCGTATTTCCCCCTGATAACCGGTTAATATGCCTAACCGGGAAGGCCAGCTCCCGGCAAAAATTATTTTTTCGATTTTTTCCCGCAGCAGGCGCCAGCGAGGCATCTTTTTGATTTTCTGATAACCGGACATCATTGATGAGGATTGGAAAATGAGAGATTCACAAGATTTGGGCTAAAACAGACTTGATGACACCCGGCACTCCAACAGGTGCACAGTCGATCCATTTAATCCGGCTGTCGCGCCTGAACCAGGTCATTTGCCGTTTGGCATAATTTCGTGTGTGTTGTTTGATTTTGTCGACCATTTCATCAAATGTCAACTCGTTATCACGGTATTGAATGACTTCACGATAACCCACTGTCATCAAGGCATTTGTCGTTTTGGGTACTCCGCTATGCAAAATATGATCGACTTCATCGAGCAGGCCACTCTCCAGCATCATATCGACCCGTTTTTCAATGCGTTCGTATAAGGTTTGCCGCGGCCAGTTAAATGCAAATTGCCGGAACGGAAATTTCGCGGCGACCCGCGGCTGCTTAAGCAGCTCACTGTGTTTCCGCCCCGTTTCGAGATAGACCTCAAGAGAACGCACGATGCGGTGAGCATCCAGTTTGGGCAATTCAGCAGCACGTTCGGGGTCAACTTTCGTGAGCTCGGCATGCAAGGCCTCGCTGCCCTGCCTCCGGGCGCGTTCTTTGAGTTCCTGTTGCAGTTTTTTATTGCCTGCAACCGGCTGAAAAAAACCATTGAGCAAGGCGTCGATATACAGACCGGAACCGCCGGCGATGATGATATTTTTTTCTTTGCTGCGTAATTCGTCGATTTTCACACGCGCTTCACGACAGAATTGACCGGCGCTGTATTCAGCGGTTAACGGCAATATATCGATAAAATGGTGCGGTACGCAAGCGAGCTCTTCCACCGTTGGTTTTGCCGTTCCGATGGTTAAATCGCGGTAAATTTGCCGGCTATCGGCAGAAATGATCTCGGCGCCGATTTGCAAAGCCAGTGCAATTGCCACCTCTGTCTTAGCCGCAGCCGTTGGCCCGGCAATAACGATCACTGGTAATAATTTATCAACTCCGCCACCTTTCAATTTTCAACCTTCAATTTTGAATACCGCCTCAAGTTCTGTTAAAACGTTTATCCAGTTCTTCCACGGAAACCCTGACGATCACCGGTCGCCCATGGGGGCAAAAATAGGGCGTCTCCGTTTCAAATAGTTGCGCAATCAGCGTATTTATTTCATTCGCCGTTAGTGCATCTCCGGAACGAATGGAACTGTGGCAGGCCCAGATTTTGGCGACATTGTCGCGAATCTCCAGATTGCTGCGTTTGCCGCGGCGAAAATCATCGATCATATTCTGCAGCAAAGTATCGTAATTTTTCACCCGCAGCCGCGCCGGGATACCGTCGACAACTACAGTATTCCTGCCAAATTCTCCCAGCATGAAACCCAGTTTTTGCAGGAACGGCACCATCTCCTGCAGTGTTTCGAAATCTTCTGTAGAAAGCTCAAGCATTTTGGGAAAAAGCAGCTTTTGCGAATGCGGCTGCAAATTATCAAAATTTTTCAATGCGCGCTCATAAAGAATGCGTTCATGCGCCGCATGCTGATCGATGATGACCAGTCCGTTGCCGGTCTGCGAAAGAATATATTTTTTATGCAATTGAAAAACATTGGATTTCTCAAATGGCATCATCGGTTGTGAGGTGTCGCTTTCCGCTATCGGCAAATTTTTATTATACTGTGCGGGCATATCAAAATTAAGCTGCCGACGATCGATTTTACGTGAAGGCGGGTCGAAAAACCCTTGTTTCGTCACCGGCATGGATTGCGGATCGAGAAATTCTTTATTGCTGCTGAAATCGGTCGGCGTTTGTGAAAATGGACTTTTCGTGGCCGCTCCCTCTTGCCCGCGGTTTAAATTGTCTGACGACGGCGATGCCAAATCAGGAATACTGTGGGCTGTCATCAAGTGCCGGCGAACCGCCCCGCGCAGCAGCGAATAGATCATGCGGTCATCAAGAAATTTCACCTCCATTTTCGTCGGATGCACATTGACATCCACACGCGTGGGATCGATCTTCAAATTTAAGACATCAAGCGGATAACCGCCGTGATGCAGAATCTCACCGTATGCGGAACTCACCGCATGATTGAGCGAGCGGTCGGTGATGTATCTTCGATTAAGGTAAAGATATTGCTCGCCGCCGGTTTTGCGCAATAATTCGGCTGTACCGATAACACCGGAGATTTTAGCTACACCCGCATCATCGTCGAGTTCGATGAGTTTTTCACGAACACGTTTCCCCAAAATCGCACATACGCGGTCGAGCATGCTTTGTTCTTTGACCTCCCAGATGATGACACCGTTGTGTACGAGGGTAAAATGAATTTCAGGATAGGCGAGAGCAATGCGGTTGGCCATAATGAGACAACGACGGTATTCAGTGGAAGTGGCTCTTAAAAATTTGCGCCGCGCCGGGGTGTTAAAAAAAATATTTTTAACGGCGATTGTCGTGCCCGGGGTGCCGCCAGTCGGTTTTTGCTCGGTGATAAAACCACCTTCAAGGCTCAAACTGATACCCGAGGGCAAACCTTGCTCGATACTCTTTGCCTCGATGCGCGAAATTGAAGCGATGCTAGCCAGCGCCTCGCCACGAAAACCCAGCGTATCGATGGATTCGAGATCATCAGCAGAGATGATTTTGCTGGTAGCATGGCGCTCAAAGGCCAGTTTCAGGTCTGCTTCACTCATGCCGTGGCCATCGTCGACGACCTGAATGAGCTCTTTGCCGCCTTCTTTTAAAATGACCGTGATCGCCATTGCCCCGGCATCAATGGCATTTTCGACCATCTCCTTCACTACTGAAGCCGGCCGTTCCACAACTTCACCGGCGGCGATTTTGTTCGCGACCTCAGTAGGCAAAATTTTAATTTTTTTAATTGACTTCATTTATTTAAAATTAGAAATTCACAGAAATATTCTGTTCTCAGGCCGAATAAAATAGAGAAGATTCGCACCTATTGCAAGTTCTTAAATTAACAGATGACTCCCCGCATTCATTCGCAGAAATTGGATTTTAAAATATTTTATGCTACATTTACAATCAAAACCGGAAAGATTCCTGACTCTCGTGAACGAATTATATTCAAAATAATCATAGTAAATAGGAATAGAAATTATAATTTAGAGGTTTCAGCAGGGGTTTTGGCTCAATTCCCGGATACAGGGCAAAAGCGTCCGCATCGGGCGGCACATCCAAGGGGATGCTTTCGCGCTATGATTCGATGAAGCAGGCGGAAATACAGTTTGAAAAACAGTCAATAAAGGAGTAGCAATAGATGAGTCGTAAGTATACCCAGGAAGAATATAGCGTACAAACGCTCGGAGAGTGCCGGTTTGAAAGTCCGTTGAATTTATCAACGAGTAAAGATGGCCGCAGCGCCGGATTTACCCCGGACCATGTTCGCATATTTTCGGAAATTGAGAGTACTCGCGAGGCTTCCTGTCCGACGATTGAAAAAGCCGGACCGCGTGAAAAAATCTACTTCCGGCCGGCCTACACAAAAGCCGCTTTAGTCACATGCGGGGGACTTTCACCGGGTCTGAACCATGTTATCCGTTCGATTTTCATGCAGCTTTATTATCGTTATGGTGTTAAAAACATTGTCGGCATGCCCTATGGATATGCCGGCTTGAATCCGGCGAATGGTTTGAAACCCATCCAACTGACGCCGGAACTCGTTTCCGGTATTCAACGCACACCGGGCACTTTTCTCGGTTCTTCCCGTGGCAGCACTGACCCCAAAATCATGGCCGACTGTCTCGAAAATGAGGGCATCAATATTTTGTTCACTATCGGCGGCGACGGTACATTGAAAGCAGCGCATGAAATCTATCTCGAAGTCGAGAAAAGAGGGCTCGATCTCGCCATTGTGGGGGTGCCGAAAACGATCGATAACGACATCAATTTTGTCTATAAAACATTCGGTTTTGACACGGCTGTGGAAGAAGCGCGCAAAGTTCTCGAATGCGCCCATGCCGAGGCGCACAGCCATCGCAACGGCATTGGTCTGGTAAAAGTGATGGGGCGGGATGCAGGATTTATCGCGGCACATGCGACCATCGCCAGCCGGGAGGTCAATTTCTGTCTCGTGCCGGAAATCCCCTTCGAAATGATCGGTCCAAACGGTTTCCTGCGCCGCTTGCAGGAACGGCTGGAACGCCGCAATCATGCAGTAATCGTCGTTTCTGAAGGCGCCGGTCAGGACCTGATTCAGGCTGATCGTACCAAACGTGATGCTTCAGGCAACCTGCTGCACAATGATATCGGTATATTTTTGCGCGACGGCATCATCGAATATTTTCAGGAGCAGGATTTTGCCATCAATTTGAAATACATCACACCGACATACCAAATTCGCAGCGTTTTGCCAACGGCCAACGATAGTGTGTTTTGTGATAATTTAAGCCGCTATGCGGTGCATGCAGCAATGGCGGGCAAAACAGACGTGGTTATCGGTTTATGGCATAATGTATTTACCCATATCCCAATCGGCATCGCTACGGCTGAGCGCAAAAAAATCAGTCCGTCGAGCAAATTATGGTTTGGCGTTTTGGAAGCGACAGGCCAGTCGGAATCACTGGTTAATGACCGGGAGTTTGTCATCGACCATTCGGAAGAACTCATGTCAGGAATCGATCAATAACTCCCATTCTGTTTTAAACACACATTATAAATGACAGCAAAAGAAAGAGGACAACATGCTATCGTCCTCTTTCTTTTTAATTTAACAACCTGTCTTCAAATAAAATAAAACTACTTTTTGATGCGTTTGGCCACGTTCAAAAGAAATCCATTTTTGGAAAAACCATCGATTTTCTGTGGCCCTGAAATAGCATTTTCAAGATAATCCCCGGCGATCAGATCAACATTTATATCAAACGAAATGAGTATCGGGTTGACCGGACAAGAAGCTGAAGTCCCTGGTTTTGAATAGGCTAATTTCAGTGCTTCCCCGCTTTTGTCATCGGATTTCAGGAATTCTAATCCGATAATTTTCTTTTCACTATCATAACCCAGACGGATAAATTTTGAGTTCTCAGCGCTGATATTATGAGCACGGAAGAAACCGGTGGAAAACATGATACTTTTTTGTGCTTTTCGAATCGATATTTTTATCGCACTCGGACGAGCACCACGTCGGGCAGCGACCATTGCCATAAATAACCTCCAAAATATATTTAATTTTGTATTTAGTTAGTTTTTCAAAGTAATAAACGTAGTTATATTCAGTATAAATTGCAAACAGGAACTAATATTTTTATTTAAAAATTTGTAGTTTATTGAGAAGTATAGTTATTGTTTTAGGTACAAGAATGGATTTGGGGGTTTTAAATCTTATTGGGGAGTCATGAGAACAGGGATAACAGATAGCACTGTCAATATCAATAATATTACGGTTATAAACGATAATATACTCAAAGTTACAAGTCAAAATCACCTGCCATTATGATCAGTTCACACGTATCACAGAATACCCCTGTATCACGAATCGGCCGCTTTGTGGGGTTTCACCGAACCGGTGTTGTTTTGTATATACACTTCGGTCCCTGTTTTAAAATGCAATCATTTCGAGACAGCTAAATGAGCTGAACACTTTCATCGCTGAAAAGAGGCCGGTTCATCCTGCCAGTTTACGACGAACTTTTTCGAGCAGTCTTTTCGTAGCCAGAATGCCATCGTATTCACTCAGTTCATCACCCTCATATTCGATACCGACATAACCGTGATATCCGGCATCGATGACGATTTTCAGCAACCGGTAATAATCGCTGTCGATCTCATTGCCGTCGGCATCGAAACGATTGGTTTTTGCGCTCACGGCTTTGGCAAAGGGCATCAACTCCTGCACGCCTTTGTAGCGGTCGTACCATTGGTCATCTTTCAAACGGAAATTGCCAAAATCAGGCAGGGTGCCGCATGCGGGCAAATCAACCCGTTTGATCACAGCACTAAGCCACCGGCCGTCACTCGATAATCCGCCATGATTTTCCACGATGACGTTGATTCCAAACGGCTGTGCAAACTCGGATAGACGGCGCAATCCATCGACGGCGAGCTTTTGCTGTTCAGCAAATGAACCAGCACTCGCTGCATTCACGCGGATGGAATGACAACCGAGGGTTTTTGCGGCTTCAACCCATTTATAATGATTCTCCACTGCTTGCAGGCGTGCTTTTTTTTCAGGATCACCGAGGCGCCCTTCGCCATCGCACATAATCAACAGGTTTTTAACACCAGCATTCTGTGCACTTTTTTTCATTTCATCAATATATTTCCTGTCTTTGGCTTTATCTTTGAAAAACTGATTGACGTATTCGACAGCATCGATAGCAAAATCTTCTTTGGCGATGCGGGCGAAATCGAGGTTATCGATTTTTTCTGTAAAAAACCGGCGATGCAAAGACCATTGGGCCAGGGAAATTTTAAATAGTTTTTCTTTCGACGATGGGAATAGATTGAACAACGACGGTGGTGCAATGGTGAGTAGTGTCATATTTTTCAAAAAATCACGGCGTGCTTGCATTTTAGCTCTCCTTACATTAAAATTCAACCCTGGTAAACATCGGGAAACAAATGCGTATTTTTCACGAAGATAAAATACATATTTTTAAATATTTATTGCAAAAGAAAATGGTCTCAGGCGCCGGTTTAATTTGCCGGCATGGTCTAAACAACACTTCACCACCTTATTTAAAGTGAGTTTAAAATGAGCGATGGCAATTCTCCAGAGGCGAAACTGAGCGACGCTTTCAAGGAAGGATTTAAGCAGGAAAACTTTTTTCGATCTGTCAAGCGAGAATTTCGGGAGCTGCAAAACTTCTATCTCGATGAGGATCGCCGGGCCCGTCTGAGTCAGATGAGGATGCTCAAACGCAGTTTCTGGACTGTTATCTGGCTGCTTAAATTGATGTTTTTGAAACTCAATCCGTTACGACGGCTGATACTGCTCATCGGTCTGGTTCTCACGATTTCATCGACCTTCGGCGGCGGTGAAGGGAATTCCGGCGGTTTTGGCATCGATTCACATATTATTGGACCGCTTATTTTGCTGTTTGTGCTCATGCTCGAACTGAAAGATAAATTGCTCGCTCGCGATGAGCTCGAAGCCGGGCAGCGCGTGCAATCAGCATTGATGCCGGATCGTTCTCCGGCAGTTCCCGGCTGGGATATCTGGTTGTACACACGACCTGCCAATGAAGTTGGTGGCGATCTCATAGATTTTTACAAAACCGACACTGAAACTTACGGTGTCGTACTGGGCGATGTTTCAGGCAAAGGGCTGGAAGCGGCGCTATTCATGGCCAAACTGCAAGCCACGATCCGTGCATTCATCAATGAGTTTACTTCGCTTGCGCAAATCGCCGGCAAAATCAATCGAATTTTCCACCGGGACAGTTTGCCGAATAAATTTGCCTCCATCGTTTTTACCGAATTTCGCGCTGAAACCAATGTCATTAAATTGCTCAATGCCGGACATATGCCGCCCATCCATTTACATGAAAATTCCTTTGAAGAGCTCGATTCACACGCAGCGGCTTTCGGTTTGATGGCGGAAGTGCAATATGACACAGTTGAGATCGAAGTTGAAAAAGATGATTTTCTGATTTTATATTCCGACGGCGTTACCGAGACGATAAACAATAACGGGGTTTTCTTTGGTGAGGGCAGGTTCACCACAGTCCTGCAAAAAAACTCTCACAAAAATGCAGCGAAAATGGGAGAAGCCATCATCCGGCAGATCGCGCATTTTAAAAAAGAAGCCCCTTTTTTCGATGATATTTCAATCGCAATCCTCAGGCGCACTGCTGAACCCCCCGAATAGCATCCTGAACTCTGTCGTGCCTGACTGAAAAAATGCAGTTTCTGTTCAGGCACGATGATTTTTTACAACTTCACTTCCACCGTACCTGAACTGCGGATACCGATATTTTTTACAGCGCCCTTTCCAAATATCGGCTCAATCATTTATTTATAATCGCTGACATGCTCACGGGGAAGAAACACTTGCATCGTTCCGGCAAACCCGCCGCCATGCACCCGGCAGGCACTATTTGCCATATTCTGCAAGAACTGCGCCGTAAGTGCCAGGCCGAGTGCCAAACTCTGCTTTTGCGGATTTTCGCCTGCACTGACATTTTGCAGTTGCCGCCATGATGAATCACCGGAATCATTAACCAGTTTGAAAAATGTAGCAAACTCGCCGCATTCGAGAGCTTGTGTCTGTTTGCTGACACGTTCGTTTTCCTGTAAAAAATGCAGCATCCGCAAGACAGCCCGGTCACCGGTTTTTTCCCGTAAATCAGGAAGATATTTTTGCAGACTTTGCCAGTCCAGCTCCCGCCCCGATTCTTTATTGAAAAATTGAGCCACGGCAAACATTTCTGCCGGCACGGCTGCGTAATGGCCGGTCAAATCAGCATGGTCCTCACCAGTATCGACGATCAGCATGCTCGTCTGCTCCGGCGGAAAAGTCGTCCGTACACGTTTGACTTCCGGGTTGGCCGGCTTCTTAAAATCGATAGCCACAATACCACCAAATGCACAGGCGATCTGGTCCATCAGTCCGCAGGGTTTGCCGAAATAGTTATTTTCGGCAAACCGGCCAAAGGATGCCATTTGCATGCGCGACAGAATCCCATGATTATAGAGGCGGTTTAAAATCGTCGCAACGATGAGCTCGATCACCGCGGAGGAACTCAAACCGCAGCCGAGTGCGACATCGCTGCTCATCACAGCTTTAAATCCGCCGATTTCATAGCCGTGCATTCGCAGAATGGCCGCAATCCCACGGATCAATGCGTGGGTTGTGCCTTTTTCCTCACGGTGAAATTCAAGGTTTTGCAAGTCGACGATAAAAGGCTCGGCAAAAGCATCAGAATACAGCACAGCTTGCATATCATCAGTTTTTGCCACGGCGGCAACAGCGTCGATATTTACCGCGGCTGCCAGCACACAACCATTGTTATGATCGGTATGATTGCCGCCAAGCTCGGTACGCCCCGGTGTGGAGATGAATCGGATATCGTCGGCAGAGGAAAATAGGTCGGGGATGCGATCGGTCAAATTAGCATAGCGCCTGATTTGCTGTTGAACAATGGCTTCGTCATTTGCGTAAAGTTTGCGAAACAGCGCACGCACAGATTCCTGATTCAGTTCATTTTGGATTTCGTTTATTGCAGCCATCGCTAAACTTCTCCTGTAATTATCTCACCCGCTTGCACATCCTACGAAATATAAACCCCCCAGGCTGCCTGAAAAGCATGCTCCGGTTGCAAAACGAGCAATCCTTCGCCATTGTTGAATGCATCAGTTGCAGAAGTCATCGGTTCGACTGCGATCGATTTGCGGGCAGGTTGTGTGTAGAGCTGCAGATAATTATATTTAGCCGCTCCCGTTTCCTGCCATATATTAATCATCATATCATTTTTCCGGTCAAACAGCTTGGTCGTCACTTTTCCCGTGTTTTCCAAAATACGGAATCCGTTATCGATAAAAGTGTTGCCGATTAGTTTGAAGCGGCGCCAACCTGAATCCGTTGTTTTGGTTCCATTTGGTATGCCTCGGCCGTCCGTCCCGATGCTGATCGCTGGTGGTAGTTGCATTTCCAGAACATCCACGGTAGCGCCGGATTTAAAATAGCAATGCCAACCGTCAGTGCACGGCATTTCATCACTGCCGGTGTTGGTGACTTTGGTCGAAATGATAACTTCTGGTTTGGAGGTCAGGCGATAGCTGATTTCAAGAAAAAAGGGGAAAGGATAACCCTCGTATTGACCATCAAACGCATGGCTCAGGATGATTTCCGCATATTCATCAAAAATTGTTTCAGCAACGATATCGAGGCTTTTGTCACGAATGAAGCCGTGGATGGCGTGGCCCTCCTGCGGCCAGTTTAGTGGTAGTTGCCGGATTTTCCCGGCAAAGCTATACCGCCCGTCGCGCACACGGTTGGCGAAGGGGAACAGCTTTGCTCCCCGGGCTTTTTTATTGTGCCGCATTTCAGCAGCATCGGCACAACTGTCGAGAAGATGCCGCAGTGTCCCATGTTTCTGCAGGGTGATTTGGTGCAGCATACCTCCAAAGCCGGGAAAAACCGTGATGGATTCACCCGTTTTTTTATTGCATATCTGCAATCCGGCAAAACCCGCAAACTCATTTTTCAAAATTTCAAACAAATTATGACTCCTGCACACGACCCTGTCGAACCCTACGCATTTAGTTGTTATTTCACTAATGTGCTCGGGCACTCATATTGAAATTGAGATTTGCCTAATGATGTACATTATTCTTATAATGGATATCTGAACAGTTGCGCAGTCGTTCGGCTGCTTCCTCCGGCGTAATATCACGCTGGGATTCGGCGAGGAGTTCAAAACCTACCATAAATTTTTTCACAGCGCTCGAGCGCAGCAGCGGCGGGTAGAAATGTGCATGTAATTGCCAATGGGAATTATCGGAATGATCCATCGGCGCACCGTGCCAACCCATAGTATAGGGAAAAGAAATATTAAAAAGGTTATCATATTTCGTGAGCATACGTTTCAAAATCACGGCGAGGCTATCCATTTGAATGGCATTGAGTTCGGGAATGCGCAAAACAGGGTTTCGCGGCAGTAGCAGCGTTTCAAACGGCCAGACGGCCCAGAACGGCACTAGAAAGACCCAATCATCATTTTCCAGAACAATACGCTCTTTTTTCTCCAGCTCTGCCGTGAGATAATCCAGAAGCAGCACCGATTCGCTTTCAATATAATAATCAGCCTGCCTGCTGTTTTCCTTAAATATCTCATTGGGTAACGAATTCAATGCCCAGATCTGACCATGCGGATGGGGGTTTGAACAACCCATCATATCCCCTTTATTTTCAAAAACCTGCACCCAGCGATAATCAACGCCGAGATCAAGCACCTGGTCAGACCACATTTCGATGACTTGCCTGACTTCCTCCTCCGACATTTCCGGCAGTGTCACATTATGCTTTGGAGAGTAGCAAATGACCCGACTCGTTCCCTGCACACTTTCAATTTGAAACAAAGGGTGCTCAAAATCACGGTTTTTGGGGATATCATCAATCAGGGCAGGATAATCGTTCTCAAAAGCATAAGTCCCTTTATAATCGTCGTTTACCGTACCATTAGAGCGCGTATTTCCAGGGCAAAGATAGCATTTTTTATCATAGGCAGGTAGTGCTAACGAGGGCAGTGTCTCCGTCTTACCCTGCCAGGGACGTTTTGTACGGTTGGGTGAAACAAGAAGCCACTCACCGGTAAGTGGGTTATAGCGCCTGTGAGGGTGGTTGGATGAATCAAATTCCATTTTTAGCCTGTGCTATCCTGAAAAATCATTACAGATTGAACGGCGAATCATAATACGCATCTGCCGAAAACGATAAACTTCGCAAGAGCAAAAATTACGATATAATTTGAATATTTCATTTGTTTTTAATAGGTTCCCAGCGCTGAATCTAAGACACTTTATTCGATGTTCCATAAAAACGACTGCAGCGTGTCCAGTTTTCGAAATGCAATATTGTGCAGGCTAATGAAGCATGGCGCGCATCCATACTCTGGAAATAACGAATATGTAACGCATTGACAGTACACAACCGTAAAATAAATTGCAAGTGATTTTTAAATGCTGCAGCGGCAGCTATAGCGTGGTCATCATTCTCCGGATAACGTTTTATCATTTGCCACGTCTTAAAACAGATATTATTTGCCTGTTTTATTTTTTTAACCAAAGGAAACTCATGAAAATCAGATTTTATTCAATTATCGCTATTGTCGCCATTTGTAACGCCTGTACGCCGCATCCCCAGTTATCGAGCGTGCAAGAGGTTACGACTTTCAGCATCAATTTAAACGACCGCGCCGATGACCTGTTTAAAGTCAGCGTCAGCGTTGCCGGGCTTGGGCCGGAGAATTCATATTTTCAATTTGCCGCCACCGCCCCCGGCACATACCAAACGATGGATATCGGACGATTTGTACGTACGTTCAAAGCATTTGACAGAAATAATAATCCTGTTGCCGTGGAACGAATATCGATAAATCGCTGGGAATTGACACATCCGGAAAAAATAAGACGAATAGAATATCAAATTGCAGAAACCTGGGACACGCCGGTTGATAGCAACCGCATCTACAACATGTGTGGCAGCTCGCTGGAAAATGATCATGCATTGATCAACGGGCAGGCAGTGTTCGGTTTTTTTGCCGGCAAGCAGCACGATGAAATTCATGTCAAACTTCAATATCCTCAGACCTGGCTTGCAGGTACCGCATTAATGCAAAATGCCGGCGGCGCCTACATTGCAAAAAGTTATGACCACCTGGTTGATTCGCCCATTCAACTGGGCCGGATGAGCAAGGCGTCAACGACGATAAGCAAGACCAAAATCGACGTCTATTGCTACTCAAAAACCGATATGGTGCAGGCAGATGAAGTCTTGCTGGCGATGGAAAAAATGTTGTACGCAGCCGAGGCGTTCATCGGCGACCTGCCGGTGCCTCACTACACTTTTCTCTATCATTTTGAAGACGCCAGCCACGGCGCCTGGGAGCATTCCTACAGTTCCGGATATGTTTATCAGGAAAGAGAGTTTGAAAAGCTGAAAGATTCGATTCTCAAAACCGCGGCACATGAATTTTTTCACATCATCACACCTTTGAATATCCACAGTGAAGTCATCGAAAATTATAATTTTTCCGAACCCACCGTTTCGAAGCATTTATGGCTATACGAAGGCACGACCGAATGGGCGGCACAGATCATGCTTTTGCGGGGGAAATTGCGCACACTCGACGATTACTTTAAAATCCTGCGCCGTAAAGTGGCTATCGATCAAATGTATTACCAAAAGGATTATTCTCTCACAGATCTGGCGCAAAATTCCTTTTCCGAGAAGGGTGCCAGGCAATACGGCAATATTTATATGCGCGGCGCCGTGGTCGCCGGTTTGCTGGATATTCTCTTGCTGGATTTGTCTGATGGACAACGAGGCCTGCGCGATGTTTTAAATGAACTGGCACGCGACTATGGGCCTTCCCGGCCTTTCCCGGAAGATGGTTTATTTCAAGAGATCACCCGGCGAACTTACCCGCAAATTGCTGACTTTTTTAACAATTATGTAGAAAATGCCAACCCCCTTCCCCTGACTGAATACTATGAAAAAATCGGCATTTCCTACCACGAGCAAGCCGATTTCGTCGATGCAGAATCCGGATTCGGCAGCAAAGATGGAAGGTTTTATATCTTCAATTCTGCGGAAGAACTAAGCCACCTCAACATTAGAAACGGCGATTTTATCGTTAAAATTGACGGCAAGACAATCCGCAGTACGAGCATGCGACGTTTAAAGAAAAAACTGCAAAAAGCCGACAACGGCAAAACCCATAAATTGCAGATTGAGCGTGACGGCAAAATGATCACGATCGAATCTGCTGATAAAAAATTCATCGCACTGCTGCAAAAGTTTGTCAACAATTTTCGCAAACTCACCATACAGGGTTCTTTTGCATTTAAACTCAAGCCGCAGGCTTCTCCACGCCAGCTCCGGTTGCGCGAGAAATGGCTGCAAAATTAGTCTGAAAAACCGCAGCTTTAACCACTGCCGAATCGTGCGAACAACTCTGCATCATTCAATTGATTCAATACAGCAAAATCACTCTTGATTAAAAATTGAATAAAATTATTGTCAGAAATGCGGATCCTGTGCCATCCATCCGATTTAGGAACTATCATAAAAATCTATGTTTTGCAGCTGGAAGTATTTGATGGTATTCATAGTTATATTTGATTTTTTAAAATGAAATGCTTATATTCCAGATTGCCAAAAACAGCATAATTTTACGATTTATCACACAAAAGAAGCGATAAACCGAACTGGAACAGTATTTAAGCAGAAGAAGAAATCGGCATGAAATCAGTCACATCGGGAAACGAAAGCGGCCGGGAACTGAAACGGGTGATTCAAAAATATACGGGGAACAAAAAAGGCCGGAATGTCTATTGTATCTGCGGCATCCACGGCAATGAGCAGGCAAGCATCGATGCGGTACACCGTGTTTTTTCCCAACTTGAGAAACGAAACAAACCTTTTGCCGGGCGCTTTATCGCCATCGCGGGCAATCTGCCGGCCCTGCGAAAAAATATCCGTTTTATCGATGAGGACCTGAACCGCCTCTGGCATGCGCATAAAGTCGATATTTTTCGGCAAGGTTTCAACGGCCATCCCGCCAGCGTAGAAGAACGCGAGGCGGTCGCCCTGATCAAACAAATCGAAAGCGATATCGACCATTCCAACGGCTCATCCATTTTCCTCGATTTACACACGACATCGGCAGCAAGCAAACCATTTATCATCTTCGGCGATACATTGCGCAACCGGCGCATCGCAGCGAAATTCAAGGTTCCTTGTGTGCTCGGTCTCGAAGAAGCAATCCCGGGGACATTGATGGAATATGTCACGGATTGCGGCCATATCGGCATTTCATTCGAAGCCGGAAAACATGATGAACCAGCTTCTGTTGATATTCATGAGGCAGCGATCTGGACGCTTCTGCATGTTGCAGGATGCATTCGCCGCAGCGATTTTGCCGAAGAAATCGCCAGAAGTGCAGCGTTGTTGAAAGAACCCTCCGGCAATGTGCCCGCATTGCTGGAGGTGCGCTACCGCCATGCGTTAGAAAATGATGATGATTTCAAGATGCAGCCAGGCTACCGTAATTTTCAGCCCGTCGAACGAGGCGAAATCCTGGCATTTGACAAAAACGGCAGTATCTATGCTGCTGAAATGGGACACATCCTCATGCCGCTCTATCAGGGGCTCGGCAACGATGGTTTTTTTCTCACTCGGCAAATAAGCAAATTCTGGCTGATGCTTTCAACGATTTTACGCTACTTGCATTTTTCGCGCTTGCTCCTTTTCCTGCCCGGCGTGAAAATGCACCCCGGCCGCAAGCAAACCGTTATCGTCGACTCGCGAATCGCTAAATGGTTCGTGCCCGAAATTTTTCACCTGCTGGGTTTTCGCCGCATCACACAGATTAACAAACGCGCATTCATTCTCGAACGGCGCAATTATGACATCATCGGCCCGTATCATCATTATTCTTTGAGATGAAAAAATTGATACAGTGGCGCTTCGCTCTGGCACTCGCCTTTGCATTTCTGCTGCGCGCAGCAATGCTTTCTCTGCCCGCGCCCGGACGCGATGAGGCGACGTATTTTTACTGGTCACAACATTTTGAACCGGCATATTCCTTTCTTCTGCAAATTCTGATAAAACTGTTCAGTTTCCTGCCATTTTCTGAAGAGCTGACTCTGCGATTTCCCTCCTTTTTCAGCGGTATATTTCTGCTCTTTCTTTTCAATAATTTGTTGCAACAACAAAACGTAAAACTGCAACGCCGGCAGGTGCTTTTAATCGCAATCGCTTTTACACCGTGGCAAATTTATGTGGGCAGCATTTCGCATCCGGATAATATCTTTTTATGTGTATTATTGCTCGCGGTCATCGCCGGGCAAGCCGGTAAGTATCGCTATTTTGCCATCCTGATTGGCCTGTCCGTTCTCACCAAACCCACAGGGCTGGTGATTCTCGCCACCGGCGCAGTTTATATTCTGCGCCTGAATAAACTGACGCATTCCAATAAAACAGCGCTGATTTTACTCGCCATTATTTCTGCATCCCCGGCCTTGCTGACATTTAATAAACCCATGCTTGCGGCGATAGCAGAGTTTGGTCGCATCTCGGGAAATATCGGCAAAATGCAAATTGTTTTTATTGCTGTTTTTTCCCTGTTTGGTCTTGGTGCATTGCTCTTGCCCGTGACCGCCATCAAAGTCATCAAAACCGAGTTGAGGAATGCCCGGCAGCATTTTATTTCACCCGGTGAAAACAGCCTGTCCCTGTGGTTTGCTGCGGCGCTGATGCTCACTTTTATCACCGCAGCTTTGTTTCGCAATCAAATCAAGGGGAACTGGCTGCTGCCCGCATTTATCCTGCTGCTACCGCTTTGCCGGATGCCTTTGCGCGATCACCTTGTCCGCAGTAACCTGTTTTTCTCAATAGCGCTTAGCACCGGCATGACGGTCTTTTTCGTTTTTCCCGGCGTATTGTCATTCGTTGAAAATTCCATGTATTTTCTCGACCGCACCTATGCAGCCCAGGCGGGTGTGCGCGAAGACAGGATTTCAGCCACCGCTTCGTGGCAGGAGCGGGTAGCGGAATACCAGCCGTTGGGGAAATTTTTTAACGAAGTCACAAGATTCTGGCGGGAGAACAATTCCACAGACAGGCCTCCACTGTGGCTCATCTGTGACGACTATGGTCTCGCGGCACAGCTTGTTTTTCAATGGAATAAAAGTAAAATCCGGCTGGTTATCCCTGCCGACGGTATTTTCAACCGGGCAAACATCAAAGCACGGCGAAAAATAAAGGGACGTATTCTGCTTGTTGCAGTACACATACCCGTGGAAAAGTTGTGGCCGCAATTATCGCTTATTTTGGCAAAAAAGGTTTTTGACCACCCGGTTACCAAATCTACAGTCGAGCTGAGTTTAATCGATATTCCGGCTGATCAAAAACAGGAGCTCAAATGAAATTCATAAACAGATTTTTTTTATTGGCGGTGCTAGTTTTTGCCCTCAACCAACAGGCAAGCGCCGGCGAGCTGCATCAGCCGTTCGATCAGCTTTTGCAAAAATATGTTGTCAACGGTCTGGTCAAATATGATGATCTGCACCGGGCAAAAAAAGATGTCGCTCTTTTGCGAGATTATGTGCACTCGCTGGAACAGATCAACCCCGAAAAAATGAACAAAAAAGAGGCGCTCGCTTACTGGATCAACCTCTACAATGCTGTGACCCTGCGTCTGATTATCGATAATTATCCCGTCGGCAGCATCAAAGATATCGGTGGTATTTTTTCCAGCCCGTGGAAGAAAAAACTGGTCATTGTGAACGGTAAAAACCTGACGTTGAACCAAATTGAAAATGAGATCATTCGGCCAAAATTTAAAGATGCACGTATCCATTTTGCTCTGAATTGTGCTTCCATTGGCTGTCCGCCACTGGCTGCACATGCCTATCAGGCCGGTTCATTAGACCGGCAATTGGACAAGGCTTCAAAAATTGCTCTGTCACAAGAAAACTGGCTAAAAATCGATAAATCGATCAGGGTGAGCAAAATATTTAACTGGTACGGGCAGGATTTTATCGACTATTCCGGTTCGGTACGCCAATACCTCGCCCGCTACCGGCCAGACCTGCGGGAGACGATCCTCGACGAAAAAAAATCGCTCAAATTTATGGATTATAACTGGGATTTGAACAAAACAAAATAATAAAACGCTGGAAAATTTCATCAGCTCAGGCTCGAATTCTCCTGATGAGAACGACGATGACTGCCGCCACGCCGGCGACCATCAACAGGGAAATGACAATCAGCGCGATCATGACAATATTGGGATTCCTGAGAAAATCCTGCGGTTTCATACTTGAAATCACCTCAATGCGCGGTTGAGGATTGAGATATATTTTCGGGATATCAGGTATCGCATCACCGTTGCGGTCGACAAAACGATCACAATATTGGAGCGTCGCCTGGCGCAGGCTGAGCGGCGGCTGAATCAATGCCTGTGCAAGATGGCGCACTGCTTTCCCCTGTGCATCGCGCAGAGTGATACGCAGAAACCCAGAGGTCATTCCGTGCATTATCTGCAGGCGCTGTGCCGTTACCCAGTCGCTGACTACGGCGTACAGACGCTCCTTCTCAAAAACGACCGGCTCTCCCCTGTTTTTGCCACGCTGCAATTCCGCTTGCACCACGCGATTGAAAATGATGCGGCTGGTATTGTAGCGCGCTTTTAATCCCGCACTGTGAATAAAATAATTATCCCCTTTCAAAGGATAAACCGAGGAGGTGACTTCCAGCGTTTTCTGCAAATCTTTGCCATCGAGATAAAAACGCAACAACGGCAGGCCGGAATTTGCTAGGCCGGCTATTTTCAGGTCAGGCAAAACTTTTGCAATTTGTGCCTCTTCGATGGCCACGCTACGCCCAACAGACAAAATACCACGGATATTTTCATTCAATAATAAAGCAAAATCGACGGTTTTACCTTGACGGCGTATTGCCTGCAACATGGCATCGGAGAGCAATTGTCCCAGGCCGGAAGCCGGGAGATCCTTGCCGATGATCAGCGAACCTGAGCTTGCATCATCGGGGAATAACCAGTGTGCACGATCGACAATTTTCCGCTGCGACCCGTCGATGGAAACCGAAGCAAAGCTGATCTCGGTTGTGTTATCCGCAGCCTGTAAAACCGGGGTGTTTTTGGAAAGAATCGAATCAGCGTGCTGACAGTTGGTGCCGCCGCTGATGATCACGTCGATATCCGGGGCTTTGACACCGAGATACTGGGTTTCGCCGCTCCATTGTTCGCCACCCGGTTTCACGCTCATTCCGGAAGAGGTCAGACAGATGACGAAATCCACTTTCTCATAAAATTTGAGAAATCGTGATGCCTGCTGTGCCGCTAATTCCGGGTCTTTGAATTTGTAACCGGGACTCTGCCGCAATTTGAATATGACTTCATTACCAAGCACAGCGAATATACCGATTTTATAACCACCTTTATGCACAATGATGTATTCCTGCAGCAAATTTTCCCTATAAAGTTTTAGCAGCGGATCATCCGGAGCAGCAGATGAATCCATCTCAAAGTTCGTTAAAATAAGAGCCGGCAAGTTTTTTTGTGCCCGAACGCAAGCAGCAAATCGCTGCGCCCCGCCATAAAGGTCATCGAAATCCGGCATCATTGCATCAATTTTAAATTGTGACGCCACGTTTGCGAGTTGTTCATTTGGCGTTATGTGGGAATTGCAACACACATGACCGGTTTTAAAAATGAGCAAGGGATATTTTTGCGATTGCAACTGCTGAATTTCCTGCTGCACTTTATGAAAATCCAGCGTTGATTTCTCCTGGCCAAGCCCTGCGCCTGAAGTATAGATTATATTGAGAACGGAATCCGGCGCAGCCGCTTGCAGCATCGCCAGGAAAAAGATGAAATAGACGGGGCCTGTTCTGCAAAACTTGTTCAAGTTTGCCTTCACTTTCTTTTTTTAACAGTCGGTTTCCAGAAACCTGATGAGGTTTTCCAGTGATTCGACGACAAAATCAGGCTGAAGTTTTGAGCCATGCAGCATCGCAGGATCTGTTTCGCCGGTGAGTACGAGAATCGACAAAAGATTATTTTGCCGACCGATTTGAATGTCAGTCATCAGCCGATCGCCCACGACGGCAATTTTTTGCGGCACACAGCCGCTGCGGCGCAAAATACCTTCGAACATAGGTTTGAACGGTTTGCCGAGATATTGCGGCTCGACGCCGCTGGCCGCCGTCAAAGCTGCGCAAATGGCGCCGCAGTCGGGCAGAACGTGGCCATTTTCCATCGGACAGGTAAAGTCGGGATGGGTGGCATAAAAAGGCACTCCCCGGCGCAGAAGATTGGTCGCCTGATGCAGACGCTGATAGTTAAAATCGAGATCAAAGCCGGCAACGACGGCATCAGGGTTTTTCATTTCCAGCCGAAAACCATGGGCGGAGAAATAACTGATCAATTCCGTGCTGCCGAGAATATACAATTTTTTACCCAGCCCGATTTTGTGAAAAAACTCGATCGTTGCATCTGCCGAGGTATAGATCAACCCGGCCGGAACATCGATGCCGAAATTTTTAAATTTCAGGCTGTAATCCGCAGGCGCCTTCGATGAATTATTGGTGATAAACAGGAATGATTTCCGCTTTGCCTGCAGGCAATCGATGAAGCGCCCGGTGAAAGGAAAAATCCGGCTCCCGAGATATGCTGTGCCATCGAGATCGAGAGCGAAACATTCAATTTTTTAATCGCTGGATAAATTCGTTTTGCGGCAGCATGAAAATGGCAGTGTATGATAAATATCTGATCTATTCATCGGGGTTAATGTGTGCAGGCTGCATCTACCGGAAGTCGTAAAAATGCGGTTTTCGCTCACGGAAACAGGTTAATTTTTCCACTCCGGCGGCAGCAAACATCTCTCCGGCAATTGCAAAATGCCGGCCTATAGTTTCGGGCTTGTGTGCGTCTGAAGCAAACGTGAGCCTGATTTTTTTCTCCCGGCAAAATTTGATCGCCTGCGGTGTTAAAAATGGCCTGCCATACGGCCGATCGATGCCCTGGGTGTTGAGTTCAACTGCAATCCCGTTTTCGCCCGCCTGTTGCAGAACATCAAAAATAGCCTCCTGATAAAATGTTTCGTGGCCGTTGAGATAAAAACTTTTGCCGTGCACATCGATGCGGTCAAATTTACGCAATAAATCCACATGTGAAACCACGTCGAAAAGCTGCATTTTAACAAGTCCGCACAAAGCTTTGTGATATTCTTCGATAATCCGATCGATACCGCAGAGATCACAATATTTGGCGAAGCTTTCTTCTTTATCATCCCACATGACGATATCGGGATCATCTGTATCGCTGTTTAAATCAAGTGGCAGCAGATGCACGGAACCGTTCAAAGCGCCGATTTTTAGTCTCCGCTGCTGTGCCTGTGCGAGGAAATTCCCGGCAATTTCGCGGACTTCGTCTTCGGCGTCGGCGAAATAATCGAGCTCGAGGCCGACCGGGACAGCGGTGTCGATAAATTGATCGAGAAAGGGCACGAGTTCTTCGGGCGCCATGGCAAAATAAAAATCACCTCGCGGCCCGCGCTGATATTTTTTCGGCAAGGGCCCATGCTCTTTTATGCTGATGGCGATCTGCCGTTTCTGTGCAACTTGCAAAAATGGGCGCAGATTGTGTGCTTCCGGTTCATCGCTATGGGCACGCAGATGCACGTGTTCGTCATAAATTTTCATCTATTTGTATAATTTCTTCATTCAGGGGGAATGTGAAAAACAGTGACTGTTTATCAACCCACCCGCCACTGTGGGCTTAATCTTAAAGAGAAGCGTTCCCTGAGCTTGCGAAGGGCGCGTTTCTTTTGCCCCTGCATGCCTGTCGGGGATTTGAGCCCACGCGCTCACTCATCAAAACCGGCCGGAATTTGTCAATTTAAACTGCAAAATATAAAGAATTGATATTCAGTATCCAACTGAAAAAAATTGACCACATTGGGGAAGGAAATAATTTTATTTTCTCCTGATCGGGTGGTAAAATCAATACATGCGAATGGTGCCTGGGAAATCACACAACATCTTCCGTGTATGCGCGCAAAACCTCTGCAACGCTGCAAGCATGGGCGATGCAACCGCGAGCATTATGCGGTGGTTCAGCGCCAAAAATCTCGGAGATGCTGCCCACTCCCCAGGTCGAAACGTGGGTTTGCAATCTTTCGATAATCTTTTTTGCCTGGGTTTTTCCTCTCTCGCCGTGCACATGCACGAGCGCTGTTAAATACGGCCCCATCAACCAGGGCCAGACAGTGCCCTGATGACAGGAACTGCTGCGTTCGGCAACATTACCACCATAAAATGACCGGTAAGCTGGTTCGTTTTGTGCAAGGCTGCGCAGCCCCCGCAAAGTGAATAATTTCTGTGTGACAACTTTGAGAATTTTTTCGGCGCATGCTCCCTCAAAAAGCGGGAACGGCAAACTCAGGGCGAATATCTGATTTGGCCGCACTGCGCCATCATTGTGATTACGGTCGATATAATCGAACAGGCATTGTTTTTCTTCGTTCCAGAATTTTTGTTGAAATGATTTTTTAACAGATACGGCCCGGATTTCGTAATGTTTACCGGTTTCCACATCTCCCGCCAGGTTTTTAAAACGTGCCAAAATTACCAGCGCATTATACCACAAGGCGTTAATTTCGACAGCTTTGCCGTGCCGCGGCGTCACTCCCCAACCGTTGACTTCCGCATCCATCCAGGTTAATTGCAGACCGCTTTTGCCGGAGAAAAGCAAATCATCTTTATCGATTTGAATGCCATGCCGCGTGCCGCGTTCGTGGCATTCGATCACAGCCTCAATCGTCGGTAACAATTCCTGTCTAATGAAAGAAAAATCATCGGTATACTGCCAGTATTTGAAAATAGCGAGAATAAACCAGAAGACGGCGTCGGCATTATTATACTGCAACGAGTCACGGGCTTTGGCGGGAAAATCGGGGAGCATTCCCGCATCGACGAGCTGCGAGAATATGCGCAATATTTTGCGTGCGTCTTCAAAACGGCCTGTAGCGAGACAAATTCCCGGCAGTGCGATCATCGCCTGGCGGCTCGATTCTGCCGGCCAATGATAGCCGGCGATAATGGAGCGCTGATAGTTTTCCTTTTTGATGATGAACTGATCTGCAGCGAGGCACATTTGGCGAGTAAAAGCATCATCCCGTCTAAGTTCAACAAATAATTTCTCCCGCCGCTGCTGTTCCTGTTGCAGAAGTGTGCCAGCATCATCGGGGAGCTGATTTTCCAGGCTTATTTTTACACCGAGTTTATCGCCGGGATTAAGTTTAACCATAAATGAACCGGGAGAAAACAAGTCTTCCTGATAGTCGAGACCACGAAACTTTTCCAATGGGTAAGTTATTTGTTTGAACCACTGCGGCTTGGATTTAAAATCCGAACCCGGCGCCGAAAGAAAAAAATCATACTTTTCAGGATAGATGCGAAATTGCAGAACCCCGGCGGCAAAATGGTAATCGGTGAAGGTAACATTATTTTCCTGTTGTAAATGACCAATAGCCCGGCCGGCGAGCAAAGGCATCAGGCGTAATTTCACCGGTTCCACACCATCGATGACCTCATAAATAACGAGCACAGTATTCTCACCGTAAACCGCAGCCACGGTTTTACGAATTTTGGTCTCACCACAATGGAATTCAAACTCGGGGAAAAAAATTTTACGGAATGAATGCAGAAATTGGAAGCCTTTCGGTCGAACGCTGCCGGCGTAAATGTTGGCGCCGAGTTCAAAATAACGCGTACCGATAAAAACCGTTTCGTCAAGTTTCGAAAGCACAACCCAGCGATTATCCGGTTGCCCCATCGCTGGAACAAACAATCCGTGATAGCTCCGGGTGTTGGCGCCGGAAATCGTTGAACTGGCCCAACCGCCGAGTCCATTCGTTTCCAGCCACTCTTTGCTGTTCGCCTGCGTAAAGTTTTGCGTTATCTCGGCGCCAAATTCTATTGTCACACCAAGCTCCTTGTGGACATTTTTCGATTATAAACACGATATCAACCCGGGCAATTGAAGATTATTTAATAACTTATAAAGTATTACCGTATTACCTTTTAAGTAGTCCATCCGCAGAGAACGAATGAACATCCATTATTTTTCAAAAATTTTTTCGCTCAACCGTTGCAGATTGTCGACCGGTTTTATGCCTAAATCGAGTGTGAATACGAGGCGGCCTTTGGTCGTGAGCGCTTTTTTATCACCCATTTGCTGAGCTGCTTTCAACACAGCAAAAGACATGGAAGCTGTATCTGCGTTCTCCTCATCCGGAATTTTCGCATCAGTAGCAGCAGTGGCGGTCAGTTGCAAAAACAATCCATGTCCAGCATCGCCTTTATGCAACTGGCCAGTGGAATGCAAAAACCGCGGTCCATAAGCAAAGGTTGTCGCCAATTTTGTTTTGTCGCGGATATTCGTTGCCAGTTGTCTGAGCCCGGCGTCGGTTTTATCTGTGGGGGTTAAATAGGCTTGCAAGGCCACATAAGCGCGAGCGCCGTGCGTTTCGGCACGCGAGAAAAATTCCTGCATTAGTTCCTTCAGGGTTCCCGCACCGGAATCGGCAAAAACAGCAATGCCGTCTTCTTCGAAAAGCAGCCCCGGTTTTGGCAATTCGCCTTTTGCCAGATAGTCGGCAACGATCTCTTTCGCCTGATTTTTCGCGGCTTCGACATCCGGTTGATTAAAGGGATTGACAGCCAGACAGCGGCAAGCCACGGCAGTGGCGATTTCCCAACGAAAAAATTCAGCACCCAGTGCTGTGATATCTGGCAGGCTGAATTGCACCACCGGATGACCGGCAGCAACCAGCGCCTGAACTTGCTCGTCGTTGTCATTTTCTCCCGCAATCTTTAGCGAGATGAACAAGCGATCCTCCAAATAATTCTCCGGCCGTCCGAGGAGCTCGGTTGTCACCGGTAAAATACCTTTTTTCTCCTTGCCGGTACTTTCTGCAATGAGCTGCTCGATCCAGGCGCCAAAGGGTTGCAGGCTTTCGCTGGAGATCAGCGTCACCTTGTCGCGGCCTGCTTTCGCCAGCTCGCCCATAACGACGCCGAGCCAAACCCCGGTATTGCCCTCACGGCTGCGGCATTGCACCGCCATGGCCTGCGATTTTTCAAGCAACATCGCCACATCAATGCCGATGAGCGCAGCCGGCACAAGGCCAAAATATGAAAGGGCGGAAAAGCGGCCACCAATATTGGGATTATTGAGAAATGCCTTGCGGAAAGACAAATTTTCGGCGAGATCATGCAATTTACTGCCGGCGTCGGTAATCGCGACGAACTGTTTTCCGGCGGCTTCATTTTTCAGTGCGGCAATTTTGCGATAGAAGTATTTAAAAAACGATAGAGTTTCAACCGTACCGCCGGATTTTGTCGAAACGATAAAAAGCGTTTTTTCAAGCCGGAGTTTAGCCTCGCATTGCAGAACCGCACCCGGATCTGTGCTATCGAGCACGAGCAGATCGGGAAAACCCTGACGTACACCGAAGATTTTACGAAAAACCTCGGGCGCCATGCTGGAGCCGCCCATGCCCATCAGCAGAACTTGTTCAAATCCGGCAGCTCTGACTTCTTCGACGAAAGCATTGATTTCCTGCAAATTATTCTGCATTTCCACCGGGCTGTCGAGCCAATCGAGGCGGTTTGCAATCTCCGCCGGATCATCTTTCCAGACGGTGTGGTCTTTACTCCACAAACGCTGTAAAATATGATTCTCTTTCATTTCTTCAAAAACGCCGGCGATCTGCATTTCATAGAAACCAAGAGAAGCCATGCCGAAATCTATTTCACCGCAAAACGCCTTTTTTTTTTCATCAATGCTCGCCATGAGCGCCTCAAAAGCGCTGACAAACTGGGCGATTCCATCCTGCTGCAGTCGGGTTGTGATTTTATCGAGATCGATGCCGAGATCAGCCAATTCCTGCAGTTGATTTTGTGCCTGCTGCAGGTCTTTCCCTGCGGTATCGGCAACCGTTCCGTGATCGAGGAAAGCCTCGAGAGTTACCGGCGGCACGGTGTTCACCGTCCCCTGCCCGATGAGTTCTTCAACATAGAGGATATCAGAATATTCCGGATTTTTCGTACCCGTGCTGGCCCAAAGCAAGCGTTGCGGCCGAGCGCCTTTGGCGGCCAGCTTTTCCCAGCGTTCACCCGAAAAAATCTGTCGGTAGATGGAAAAAGCAACCTTAGCGTTAGCGACAGAAATTTTTCCGGCCAGTTTTTCATCGCCTTTTTCGGCCAATTCCTTGTCGACAAGCCCATCGGTGCGGCTGATGAAATAGGAGGCAACCGAAGCCACTGTACGCAGATCGTCACCGGCGGCCGCGCGTTTTTCCAGGCCGGCAAGATAAGCTTCCGCCACTTCACGATAATTCTCATTAGAAAAAATCAGTGTGACATTGACATTGATCCCGGCGGCAATCAACTCGGTGGCGGCCGGTAATCCCTGTGCCGCAGCCGGCACTTTAATCATCAGATTGTCTCTCGCAACGAGATTATGATAGCGTTTTGCATCGACAATCGTGCCGGCGGTATCATGCGCCAGCGCCGGGCTGACTTCAAGGCTGACAAAGCCATCTTCGCCATCACTCTTTTTATAAATTCCAGCCAGTGCGTCACAGGCATCGCGAATATCCTGAATCACCAGGGCATCATAAATTTCCGGTATCGACTTTCCGGCTGAAGCGAGCGCATGGATTTGCGTGTCGTAGGTATCACTGCCGACAACAGCGTTTTTGAAAATTGCCGGGTTTGAAGTCATCCCGCGAACGCCTTTGCTAATCAAAGTTTTAATCTCGCCGGAGGTGAACATATCACGGTGAATATAATCATACCAAATAGATTGACCATGTTTTAACAGTTCCTTCAGCTTTGCCACCTTGAATCTCCTGTGTGCATTATTATAGACTTAAATAATCGCTTCTTTGCGATGAAATGAATAGCGGACAGTATACAATTTTTTCTTCAATAAATCAAAACCATTGACGTAGATATATTTTAAAAAAATGACCAGACGATAAAAACGATATAAGCAGTAAGCAAGAAACCACCGACAAAGCGCTGTGCCGGTCCGGACAACTTAAAAAGCGGATAGAGCATGAGTGTCATAAAAAACTGCACAGCGAGTTGAATATTCATCGAAGCATTGATTTCACGTATCGAGGCGACCCCACCGAGCACGATTAGCGTATTGATAATATTACTGCCGATAACATTGCCGACACCAATCTCAAAATGCCCTTTGGCGATACTGGCAACCGAGGCGGCAAGTTCGGGTAATGAGGTACCGATAGCGATAATCGTCAGGCCGATCACCGTATCGCTGACACCCAGCCAGGCCATAATCGGGATCGAATGATCAACGATGAGCCAGTTAGAACTACCGATGAGCACTGCCAGGCCAAAAACAACGAGAAAAATATTCTTTGCCCAGACGCGTTTTCTGACTTTGTCGTTTTGCGGATTATTCCTGTGTTCTTTGCGGGCACGCCGCAGCATGTCCGTGAAAAACAAAACACCGCCGAACAGCAGCAATGCGCCTTCCCTGCGGGTGACGGAATCATTGCCGGCGATACCGATCAGCAGCAGGGTAACAATCGCTAAAATAACCAGGTCGCGCTTGATGATTTTGCGATCGACAGCCAATGGCACCATAACCGCGGAAACGCCAAGAATCAGCCCGATATTGGCGATGTTGCTGCCGACAATATTGCCAATCGACATGCCGTCCATGTCCTTGGTGATAACCGCGACCAGACTGACGACAAATTCAGGCGCCGAGGTGCCCAGCGCAACAACCGTTAAACCGACCAGTAATGGCCTGACACCGAGATTTACCGCAATATTTGAAGCGCCGTCAACGAGCCAGTTTGCTCCGAGATTGAGCAACACAATGCCAAGTATGACGAGGGCAATATCCAAAGTTATGTTCATTTATTTTCCGTTTGACCATTAAAAGCAAATTTTTGACTTCCAGTCAAATTTATTCCGTTTACGCAATAGTGTGGGAAATCGGAGCATTTGACCATACTTTGAAGCATCCTAAGTTAATTTTAAGATAATTAAAAACAACAATAAAGTCAGGTAGATTTGTCCTGTTGATGCGGTGTCTGATACGGATAAATTGATCTTCGCCGAATTCGATTAAAAACTGTCTGGTGAACTGAAAAGTTTCAGACGCACCCCGGGTCTTAACCCGATCCGATCATTTTGAAAAAGGAACTTGCGTAATATTTTTCACTTGTGTATTTTCCGGGACACGAGGCGGATAATCAATATGAATTTATTAAAACGAATAGTTACCTTTTTTTTATGCCTGTTTTTTACCGGCGCCGTAAATTTAGCGCTCGAATCCGGCATGCTGCTCAACAAGCAGAACATTCACGCGACCTGCTGCTGTAGCGGCGCCATGGAAGATGAATGTTCCTGCGAAGAGGGTTCCTGCTGTTCACCATTACAAAAAACCGCTACCCAGCTTTCTTTTAACGCATGCGGCGGATCAGCGGCCACCCCGTTGCAGATAGCTGCATTTAAATTCCTGTTGGTTACGCAACCAATCTCCTTACTGCTGCCGCAAAAACTTCATTTTAAAGATAAGACAACTTCTCTAAAAAATCGTATTTTTCTCTCTCCTCCGGATAAACCGCCACAAACCCTCTTTTTTGTGTAAATAATCCCCCTAACCAGATACATTGTGAATAGCAGACGATCAGCCGATTCTCCTGCGATGGATAGCTATGTCTATTATTCAGGCTGATTGTGACTCGGACTTAATAAAAAGAGGCTTTGAAAATGAAACGAATCAAAATACTCATCACTCTTCTTGTTGCATTGTTATTTATCATTAACTGTGAGGACAGTACCTCGCCGGAAAAAGCCACAGACCCGGCAGAAGGTCTTGCTTTAATCGGTGAAAAAACGGTACAAAATACCGAAGTCAGGGTGTATTCCGACAAAGGGCTGGAAGTCGGTTATAACAAAATTTATATCAAAGTCACTGATAGCATTACGGATAAATTAGTGGAAGAAGCCAACGTAAGCATCAGTACTTTGATGGATATGGGGCAGATGAAACATGCCTCGCCATACGAAAACCCTGCCGGAAGCACGGCTGAGGAAGGTTTGTTTCCTTGCGCTGCAACCTTCATTATGTCGGGTATGTGGGAGCTGCATGTGAACGTTCACAATCTCGACAATAACGACGTGGTCGAATTCCAGTTTGATGTGGAAATCGCTGCTGCCGGTAATACGAAAAAGGTGACCGGAACGGATTCGATGACTTATTTTATCACCCTGGTACAACCTGCCGCAGCAAAAGTGGGCCTGAACGATTTTGAGCTTACTGTTAACTATCAGAAAAACATGATGTCTTTTCCTGCGGTTGAGGATGTTATCGTCAAAATAGAACCATCGATGCCATCAATGGGGCACGGCTCACCTAATAATGTCGACCCCGCGCACCAGCAGCATGGGCATTACATGGGAAAAGTTAATTTTACCATGACCGGCGACTGGCGCATCGATTTAAACTTTTTCCGCGGTGATTCGCTAATGCACACCAGCTATGACATCAATGTACAATAAACAGAAAAAAACAATGAGACCATATCTATTTATCATAATCGTGTTGCTGCACCCTTTTTGGGCTATGCAATTTCTGTTGGGGCAATCGATCATACAAGGACGGGTGACAAGTCAGGCCGACGGTACGCCCGTCCCTTTAACCAATATTAATGTACTCGGCTCGTTACGGGGAACAGCATGCGATACAGCAGGTATGTTCGAATTGACGCTGCCGGCGGGAGAATATCAACTGAAATTCTCTGCCATGGGATTCCGTTCAAAAATTTACAGCCTGAATGTTGGCAGGCACAAAACCGAACCGCTCTCCATTTTACTCGAACCGGCAATCATTGAATTTAGCGATGAAATTGTGGTTTCTGGAGAAAAACTATTGGACAAAATTGACGACTGGCTGAACTCCACTGATGACATTCTGCAAAAAGAAGAAAGTGTCTCCATGATACGCCGGGCAAACTTTGCCCTGGAACCTTCCCTGCGGGGAATGAGCGCCGGGCGCATCGGCGTGGTGGTGGACGGGATGAAGATTTTCAGCGCCTGTGTTGACCGCATGGACCCGGTGACGGCTTATGTGGAGGTGGAAAATCTGCAAAAAATGGACGTGTATAAAGGTTCATTTGATATGACCAAAGCCGCAAGCATCGGCGGGACCATCAACATGGTGACGAAAAAGCCGGACTTTAACCGCCCGTTCGGCATGCAGGCGGAAACGGGTTATGAATCGATATCGCAACTGCGACGCTTTCGCAGCGAGTTGAATTACGCCAGTAAATCGTTCGCAGCGCGCGCTACCTTTTCCATCAAAAAATCGGATGATTATTTTGCCGGCGGCAAGGCACCGATCATGAATTCCGGATACCAAAAAAATAATTATAAACTCGATTTTGTAAACAGGTTCGGCTTGCGCCATTTGCTGGAATTTTCCTTTATCGGTGACAACGCCGGCGACATCGGTTACCCGGCGCTGCTGATGGACGCCCGCAAAACCAAATCGCAGATTTATCGCCTCGAGCATAAGTGGAATTCGCCGTTTCCCGGGTTTCAATCACTCAACAGCATGTTTTATTTTAACCGGATTGAACACTGGATGGATGATTTTCAACGCGATGTGACCCGGCGTTCGGTCATGCCGAACATGTACATGCCCATGTTTGGCAAGACAAAAACGCTGGGTTTCATTGAAGAATTCAAATTCACCAGACCCAACCATTTGTTGAAAGTGATTCTCGACGTTTATCGGCTGGCCGCTTTCGCCGATATGAAAATGATCAGCATTTTCCCGCAAGTATCTGATATGTATGTGCTCAATATCGGTGATGCCATTCTTTATAATACAGCCGTGGTGCTCGATTATCACTGGATGCTTTCGAGACGCTGGCGCTGGCGCAGCAACCTGCGGGTAGATGACTCAAACCGTGATATTCGCGATGAAAACGGCCGCCGTTTGCTATCCGGTTTCTGGAATACGGGGGACATCAAACAGACCTATGCGGCTTTCAGCGCCAGCGCGGCAATCGAGTACGGAATAACGAAAAACCAGACACTTCAACTCGCCCTTGCACAAAGCGAACGTCTGCCGACGCATTCGGAAAACTACGGTTTTTATCTCTACAATTATACCGACGGCTACTTTTATACCGGCAACCCTTTGCTGCAGCCGGAACGCAGTTGCCAGGCGGAAATCGTATTTGAACGCACAACAGCCGCAGCACAATTCCGTTTGAATACGTACTTCAATAATATTCAGAATTATATCAGCGGCTTAGTGCAGTACGATGAGTTTAAAGTTTATTCCAATATCTCTTCGGCTTACATCGCCGGTCTGGAGGTCACAGGCAAAGTCAAGCTGGGCGGCTCCTTGCTGCTAAACGCTGCGGCTGCATACTCTTATGGTCAAAACCGCGAATTCAACGAACCGTTGCCCTATATTCCGCCCTTTGAGGGCGGCGTTAGCCTGCAATATAGCCGCGGCTCTTCTTGGTTTTCTGCGGATTCACGCTTCGGCAGTGCGCAGAAACGATTTGCCTCACAAACAACTTTAGAAGATGCAACCGATGCATTCATTATTTTAAATCTGCGCAGCCGGATACAGCTTGGGGATTTTCTGCAAATCAAGTTGGGAGTGGAAAATGCGTTTGACCGATTTTATCACGAACATTTGAGCATCAATAATTTGCCCGGGCGCGGCAGGAATTTTTATCTCGGATTTAATTACTGGATTAGCAGCAGATAAAATCCTGCACAAACGTGCCAATACGTAAACTCGTTCCCAGTCTCCGGCTGGGAATGCCGAGTTCGTGGCTCCAGCCACCAGTCGTACATGCATAACTGCAGGCAGAGCTTGGGCGCAGAGCGCTACAAGGCAGAGCCTTTTAACGAGCGTATTGGAGATGTCTGATTCGACTTCTCCAAAACTTTCAGCAATTCGGGAATCGAGCGTTTTATGACAAAAATCTTACGACCGCTAGTTCGGTAAGGTTTATGATCAGAATTCGGCTCGTAACACCATGGTTAAAACCATTCATCGCCACCGGGCAACTGGCGTTGACTATTTACGTGGCGCACGTGCTCATTGGCATGGGAATGTTGGAGGTGTTGGGTTTATTGTATAACCAAAACCTGCCATTTGCCTGGGCGCCGCTCTGGCCTTTTGCATCGCTGCAGTGCTGTTTTCTCACCTTTGGCGCCGGCGTTTTGCCCGCAGGCCGCTGGAACTCGTGATGCGGCGGGTGTCGGGATAGAAGTTAAATAGTGTTCACTCGCAGGCTCATCGGGATTTAAACCCAGGTACCCATCCATCATGGAATCCCCGACGGAAATTGTGGCGGTATTATATGAATGATTCCTAACCTGGCGAAGTTAGAATCAAAAAAAGAAAAAACTACTGATTACACAAATTTCACAAATTAATCGTATATAGTTCGTAAAATTTGTAGCTTGCTATTTCCTGCCAAAAAACGGCAAAAAATTACTTCTCAACTACTAAATCCAGAAACATTCGAAAAAAAACAACTAATACTTGACAAGCAAATTTTATACGCTATATTAGAGTGTGAATATTCACTCACATAAAATAAAAAAGATTTACATGAAAGAATTCACCGCACGCCAACAGGAAATCATCAAAGCATCCATGGAGTTAATTGCTGAGCAAGGTATTCAGGGCGTAACCATTAAAAAGCTCTCAAAAAAAATCGGCGTCGCTGAATCGGCGCTCTACCGTCATTTCGATAGCAAACTGGATATTCTGCTCGGTATTTTGAGCCAATTTCGTTCAACTAAAATGATGGAATTAGAAAAGATTCAGACCGCCGGCGCAACGGAAATTGAACAATTGCAGATATTTTTTAACGAACGTTTCAAGCAATTCACCCAAAATCCAGCTATTACAGCCGTCATTTTTTCGGAAGAAATATTTCAAAATGAAAAACGTCTGGCAGATACTGTTTATGCGATCATGAGTTCCAATTTAAAGTTAATTCTTGACATTATTAAAAAGGGACAGAAGAACAAAAGCATTCGTTCCGATATTTCTGCGGATCAGTTGTCTCTGATAATCGTCGGCGCCCTGCGCTTGCTGGTATCCCGCTGGCGGCTCTCGGCATTTTCTTTTGATCTTGCAAAAGAAGGTGAGAAACTGTGGCTATCGATTCGGCAAATAATTAAGGAGTAAATTATCAGGTCTTTAACCTGCTCCATTCACAAATTTTGCCAAGTATCTGTTCAGTCTCATTCGCGCTCAATAGAACGAAGCGATGTCCTGAGCTTGAAGAGCACGCTTCGAGCCCCCTGCGTACTCCGCTTAGTGCCGTTCCCGCTTCGGCAAGTTCAGCGTCCGCCTGGTGCGCTGAACAGTACTTGCCAAGTCACAGAGCGCACGGAGAATAAATAACTTATACCGCTAATAATGCAATTGAAGAATTCTTCAGAACAAAAAAATAAGTGAATATTCACTATCAAAAGGATACAAAAATGAAAAGATTTCTTAATTGGACACTAAAATATCCCGGGGTGATCCTTGCAGTTACACTCGCGAGTTCCGCAGCCTTATTTTTCGTGATGAAAAGTAATTCACGCATGGAGACGGACCTCGACAAATATATGCCGCAGGAGCATCCGGCTTTTGTCTACAGCAACCAGGCGGAAGAGTGGTTTAATATCAATGACGGTATTATCATCGCTATTGAAAATGAAAACGGTATTTACAATGCAGGCACGTTGCAAAAAGTTAAAGACTTGACCAAAGCCTTGCAGAAAATGGATGAAATCAACAAAAGTGACGTGACCTCGCTTTACACGGCTGACAATATCATCGGCACGGAAGAGGGCATGGATGTCAAAGCTTTTTTTAAACGTGTTCCAAAGTCTAAAGAAAAGCTCAATACACTGCAGCAAAATATTCGCAACAACGATATGGTTTTTGGCCGTCTGGCTTCTGAAGATGAAACGGTGACGGTCATCATCGCCGAAATTGAGGATGATGTTTTTTCGCCGGAATTCTACAATAATATTCTGACGCTGGCCAAGACTTACGAAGGCCCGGAAAAGGTTTATGTGGCCGGTCGGCCGATTGTTGAGGGAACGATGGCGCTTTTAGGCCCGGCGGATATGAAACGCATGGTGCCGATCGTGCTGGCTGTTATCGTGCTGGTTTTGTTATGGGTTTTGCGCAGTTTTAAAAATACGCTTTTTACCATGCTGGTTGTGTTGTTCAGCGTGGTATGGGCTTTCGGCCTGATGGCACTGGTCAACATTCCAATCTACGCGGTCTCGACAATGATACCGGTCATGCTCATCGCTATTGGCGTCGCCGACGGCATTCACCTGTATAGTCACCTCGATTTATTTATGCTAAAGAACCCCGACGCCGACAAAAAAGAAGCAGTGAAAGATATGCTGACCGGCATGTGGAAACCTGTGGTCATGACTTCGGTGACCACGGCGGTGGGTTTTGTTTCACTGCTTACATCACAAGTTTATCCCATCAAATACTTCGGTGTTTTCACTGCAATCGGTGTGATGATGGCGATGGTCTTTTCGCTTTTATTCATTCCGGCGGCGATCATCATTTTCGGGTTGCCAAAACGCAAGCCGGCAGTGAAAAAGTATGAAGATGATTCCGGCCATATCGCCTATCGTTTTGCTGAAGCTGTGGTGAAATACAAATACGTGACCTACATCAGTATCGTGTTCATTGTTGCGTTCTCAATTTATGGTATGGGCAAAGTTTGGATTAATTCCAGCTTTTTAGAAAAATTTGAAAAAGATAGCGACATCGTTTTGACGGATGATTTTATCAATCAACATTTTGGCGGCACCAGCACGATCAACGTGATTCTGGAAAGCGCCGATAACGACGTTTTTAAACAACCGCGTGTCTTGCGGTTGATCGATGAAATGCAGGCTAAATCGGAAACACTGGCCCTGGTGGGCAATTCGTTTTCTCTCGCCGATTATCTTCGTCGTATGAACAAAGTCATGCATGCCGACAGCGCCCAATTTGATACCATCCCGGAATCCAGTGATTTGGTGGCGCAATATCTTTTATTGTATGAAATGTCCGGTGATCCGGAGAATTTATGGAAAGTCGTCGATTATAAATACAATAAAACCAATGTCACTCTGCAATTAAAAAGCGACAACTCCAAAGCCATTAATGCGGCAATCGCTGTTGTTGATCAGTTTATCGACCGTTTTAGGGAGTTTAACGTTACGGTCAAATATGCCGGTTCGGGTTACAAAGGGCTGGTTTTTACCGATTTGATTTTGCAGGGGCAGATTACCAGCCTGTTGCTGTCCCTGGTCATTATTGTCGTTCTCTTGTCCCTGATGTTCAAAAAAATCTCCATCGGTTTCATTGGCGCTGTGCCGATCGTTTTGACTGCTTTGATCAGTTTCGGCATCATGGGTTTTTTCGATATCCCATTGAGCACAACCACGGCGTTAATTTCCAGCATTGCCATCGGTATCGGTATCGATTATGCGGTGCATTTTATCGAACGTTATAAAATTTATGCTTTGGAAACACAGAACAGAATCAAAACGATTCAGGAGACAATGCACCACTCCGGCCGGGCCATTATTTTCAACGCCATCGTGGTCATTGCGGGTTTTTTAGTGTTGCTGGCATCTGTTTTCCCGCCCAACCGTTCATTGGGCGCGCTCGTTTCTTTAAATATGTTCACCAGCTTTCTCGGCACGATAACCATTATGTTTATCATACTTTACGTGTCTAAAATCTATTTTAGGAAAAAATAATGCAAGGGATACTCATGAAAAATCTGATTTTTCAAGCTGTTCCCCTGTTATGGTGTATTATCAGGGCCATACGATTGCACATACTCGGAGAGTACATTGTTGATCTGGGTCTGTCATCCCTTCCCTTGCGATTTGAAGTATTTTATAATATCGGGACTTAGTCGAATGGCAACCGGTACTTTCAAAGGTTCTTTTTGCGCCCCGCGAACACGTTTGGGAATATCGGGATGGCTTGTTTTAACAGGCTGCATCCGGGACAGCATCTCACTTGAAAGGCGTGGAGAATCAACACTCTCCCAATTTTCTTTTGTTTTATGTTTAGGTTTGTTTTTCATAGAATGTTATCTCTTGTTTATTTGCCTTATGCAAACTTATGATACGAATTTTTTTGGGGACGAAAAGTATAGACAGGAACGTGAAGTTTCAAACGGATAAAGCCAAGTGCGACCCAGCGTTCTTCACCATAATCGAAGCGATCATCAATAATTTTAAAAGCTGTGTCCCACTCAAAGTTGGTAGCATCGGCAAAATCGATATTGTGCCGGGCAAAATTAGCAAACCGTTTCTTTTCGTCCCATTCATATTGCATGGGAAAATATAAACAGAATGATCAAGTAAATTGTATATACATTTTAAAAATCAATAACTCTTTAAGTGAGGAAAATAATAATGAATACTAAAAAAATTAAATTCGCACTCATTTTACTTTTTGCCCCGCTGCCTGTTCTTTCTTTCGCCCAGGGAAAACCCACCGGTCTGGAGATCATCCAAAAAGTATACGACCGCGCAGAGGGCGATGATATGCAGTCCGAATTGACGATGACGCTCACCAATTCACGCGCGGATCAGCGCGTGCGCAAAATAAAACAATTCATCAAAGATATGGGGCAAGTTGAAAAAAAGATTATGTTTTTCCTGGCCCCGGCGGATGTGCGCAATACCTCATTCATGAGTTGGAGTTACGACAAAAAAGGCAAAGACGATGATCAATGGATCTATCTGCCGGCGTTGAGAAAAGTAAAACGCATTTCCAGCGATAGCAAGAGTGATTATTTTATGGGCTCGGATTTTACCTATGACGACCTGGGTGACCGTCATCCTTCGGATGATACCCACAAACTATTACGGCAGGAAAAACTGAATAATGAAGATTGTTATGTTGTGGAAAGCACACCTAAAGACGAAGAATATATGTATTCAAAAACCATCTCCTGGGTGATTAAAGACAAGTGGATCGGTTTAAAAAAAGACTTTTACGATGAAGACGGCGAGCACCTGAAAACGCTTACGGTTAAATCCTGGTCAAAAATAAAAGGTTACTGGATCGTTTCCGAATCCGAGATGAAAAATGTACGGAAAAATCATACGACAAATATGAAGTTGCAGAACATCAAAATTGATAGCGGCATCGCCTCGAACAAATTTACTGAACGGATGATGAAGCGGGGGATAAAATGAGATTAAAAATCGGCCAACTGGTACTGCTGTTGTTTTTACCGGCGGTTTTAACGGCACAGGAGATCAACCTGAGCGGTTATGTGCGCCAATATACCGGTATCCTTTTAAACAGCGGCGGTGAATATGCGATCGTGCAAAATACATTTGATTTGAATATTGAGCAAAGTCGGGACAAAGTGGCATTTAAAGCCAATCCCTACATTTATCAATATCCCGGCAGCGAGATGGAATTTGCAGTGCGTGAAGCCTATATGGATATCTTCTTCGAATCGGTTGATGTGCGTATCGGCAAACAGCAAATCATCTGGGGAAAAGCCGACGGGGTGTTCATCACCGATATCGTATCGCCAAAAGACCTCAGTGAATTTCTCTTGCGTGATTTTGATGAAATCCGCATGGGAGTGACCGGGATGAAATTCAATTATTATAAAAATGACAATACTTTTGAGCTCGTATGGCTGCCGGTCTTCACCCCAACAATTCTGCCTGCGAGAGATGGAATCTGGTTTCCCCGCATGAATCTGGCTGTGCCGGCCACCTTCAACGCTCCGCAGGAAGTAACCGCCTCTCTCGAAAATAGTGAAGTCTTTGCAAAACTCTCCGGCATGAGTTCTTTGGTCGATTTTGAACTGATGGCCGGTTTTGCCTGGGATGACGACCCGGTGAAACATATTACAAAACAGGTGGAACCGCAAAGCATGCAGTTGACGGGTTTGACAGTCAACCCGAAATACCATCGTCTGGCGCTGGGCGGCGGCAGCTTCAGCGCCACTGTGGGGCCGCTTGTTTTGCGTGCCGAGGGGGCTTATTACAGCGGCAAATACTTTGCTTCAACCGATCCCGGACTCGTTGATGCAGTGGTTGAAAAAAATTATCTGCATTATCTGCTTGGGCTTGACCATGCGCTGTGGGGTTGGAGGGTAAGCGGGCAATTTATCCAACAGGCTATTCTGGATTATGAAGAAACAATTGACCAGAATGCCTATGAAAATATGCTCACTTTCCTCGCACGGCGCGATTTTCTGCGGGATACCCTGACGCTGGAGTTTTTCACGTATGTCGGTCTGAATGACCGCGATGCCTTCGTTCGTCCTCGTTTGTATTACGACTTGGCCGACGGTTTCGAACTGCTGCTCGGAGCGAATATTTTTACCGGCAATAGCGGTCCGTTCGGCCAGTATACTGAAAATGATATGCTTTATGCCAAAGTGAAGTACAGTTTTTAACGCCCGCTCATATCTTAATAACTGTTATGGGTTACGGCCAAACTTAAGCAGCAGAACCTTTGATCTCCTCTTTTAAAGCCACTTTATTAACCTTACCTGTAGGCAGCAGCGGCAACTCCGACCGCAGGAAGAACTTCTTCGGCATCTTGAAATTGACCAAGCGTTCTTTGCACAATGCAAGCAGCTCTTCTTCTGTTGCTTCTGTTCCCGGCCGGCGCATGATAAAAGCCCAACCCACTTCCTGAAAAAGCGCATCCGGCACGCCGATGACTGCCGCGAAAAGAACGCCCGGGTGCGATTCCAGCACTTCTTCTATTTCCCGCGGATAGACATTTTCGCCGCCGGTTTTAAACATCTCTGATTTCCGCCCTGTGATGTAGAGATAACCCGACTCATCTTTATGCGCCAGATCATTGGTGTAAAACCAGCCCTTTTCATCGATGGCAGCGGCTGTTTCCTCAGGTTTGTTCAGGTATTCTTTGAACATCAGCAGCCCACGCACCGCAATTTCACCAATTTGACCATCGGGCACTTCACGGTGGGATTCATCAACGATTATCAGTTCAAAAGGAGCGACTGTTTTGCCGGCGGAATGCATCAATTTGTCGACATCATCGTCCTTTTCAGAATAGGTAGCAAAACCACAAAGCTCCGTGCTGCCATAACCAGTCATCAGCGCTGCCCCGGTTTTTTTGCAAATACCGCCCAGCACATCCACCATAATTTTCGGCGCGGTGGCGCCACTCCAGACGAACTGTTCGACGCTGCTGAAGTCAGTCTCTTTAAACTGGGGCTGTTTCATTTGCAGCAGGAACATAACCGGTACCTGCCCAATCAGCGTGATGTGCTCTTTTTCGATCATTTTCAGCGATTCAACCGGATGGAAACTATCCATCATCACATTGCAGCCGCCAACCATGATTGCGGCAAAACCGATCTCCACATCAGCGGCGACATGATTGATGGGAAAATGCAGCAAAGCCCTGGTTTTGTGGTGCAGATAAAATTTCTGCACCTCGACTTTTATATTCTCGATAATGCTCTTATGCGTGTGCACCACCCCTTTGGGCCGTCCGGTAGAACCCGAGGTGTACATCAGCAACGCCACATCATCCGCCTGTGCCGCTTCCACCCTTTTTTCCAGTTCCGCCCTCATCGATTCACGCGGGCGGCGGACAAATTCGCTAAAGTTTTCCGCCCCGGTAAAAGCCTCACCGAGCACTAATGTCTTTTTGATGAAAGGAAATTCCTGCATCAGGGTGCTGATATTTTCAGACAAATCGGTGCCCATAAAAGACCGCAGGGTGATGAGCACTGCCGGCTTGCTGTCGCCGATTTGGTAACGCAATTCATCCAACGTGAATTTGGGGTTCAAACCAAGCCACATCGCCCCCACTTTATTCGCCGCCATGTAGGTGGTGAGAAATTCATTTTGCGCCATCGCCAAAAAAGCGACCCGGTCGCCTCTTTGCACGCCGGCTTCAAGAAAAGCAAGAGCAATACGATCCATTTCTGCCTTGAAAGCGCTGTATGATAAACGTTCCCTGGCAAAAACAAGGGCTTCATCATCGGGCGTTTCCTGCGCCCATTTTTCAACGTAATGCCAGGTTTGGTTCAGTTTTTTCCAGCTCATAGGTACCTCCCAATTTATTAAGTGAATTCTGCAAATCAAGCCTGACAAGGGATCGGCAACGTTAACCTCGCCCCACAGTTTCACCAGAATGCATCCTATTGCGGCCATGTTGCTGTCATCATCCCCGGTGAGTATAGCAAAGGTTATAAGTAAAACCATTTATCACAAAATCACAATAAAATTTTTCAACTGTCAGGCTGGATCAATCCTCATTTTTATAATCGATAAAACGATAACCCACGCCACGGATTGTTTCGATCGACTTGCCGGTTTCATTGCCTAATTTCTCGCGGATTTTACGGATGTGAACATCAATCGTCCTGTCGACAATGACGACATCATCACCCCAAACATTGTCCAGCAAAGTATTGCGGGAAATAACACGCCCGGGGCGTTTGGCAAGATAAAGAAGTATCTCAAACTCTTTTTTTGTCAAATCAACTGTTGAACCATCGACTTTAATCTGAAAATTTTCAGGGTAAATCACCAACGAACCGGTTTGAATGGAGTTGACGCCTGTTTCGTCATGTTGTTTGTGCTGCATCCGAAGAATGTTTTTTACCCGGGCAAGCAATTTACGCATGCTGATCGGTTTGACCACATAATCTGCCGCTCCCAGTTCGAGACCGACAACTTCATCAATTTCATTGTCCTTTGCTGTAAGAAAAATCACCGGTATGTGTTGTGTTTCAGGCTTTTTTCGCAATTCCCGCAATACTTCCCAACCATCCCGGTCCGGAAGCATGACGTCCAGAATGATGAGGTCGGGCATCTCCATCTGTGCCTGTGAAATGGCGGCAAGGCCTCCTTCAGCGGTGAATATCGTATAACCCTCACTCTGCAAATTATACCGTATTAAATCAAGTATATCAACTTCATCATCGACTAACAGGATTTTCTGTGTCATTTTTCACTCTAAAATTAGTTTTATCCATTCTGAACGATCAGTATTTGGACGAGCCAAAATCATTGAATTGTTATCGTTCAGGCCGGGATTTACAGCCATTTTTTCAAGAAATCATTAGCTCCAAATTAGACCTCGTCAGATAGATTTACAACGTTTTTTTGTTCGATGGAAATCTAACGCCGGGGTTAACAATTTGTTAATATAGATTAACCGACCAGGTTAACATTATTATAAACAACAAACTACAGCCGGATTAAAACAGGCAATCCCGCCACAAAAGCCATCCTGCCTTAACACAAACTTAACACCGGATTTATTCTCAATTAACAAAAAAGGGGTATTTTCCCTGCGAGTTATTGAAAAATGATCAATGGTGATCAAACCTGAAAAAAGAAGAGGGAAAAATGAATCTTGTTAAATATTGCATACTCCTGGCGGCTTTGGTTTTCGCAAGTTCTGTTTTGGGGAATAACAATCCGCAGAAAGGGAAACTGACCGGTTACGTCATCGACGCTGAAACTTCAGAGCCGTTGCCGGGCGCTAATATCGTTGTCGTCGGTACCAATTTCGGTACTGCGACAAATGTGGACGGGATATTCGAAATCGCCATCATGCCCGGGAAATATGACCTTGCCTGCTCGATGATCGGTTACGAAAAGCAGGTTAAAAAAGAACTAAACATCGAGGCCGACGAGATACAAAACATCACTTTCATTTTAAAAATGGCTATCATCGCCGGAGAAGAGATCGTGGTTGAAGCAAAGGTAAACCGCAATAACGATGCGATTCTGTTGAAAGACCGCCGTGAAGCGATGTTCGTCAGTGACGCTGTAAGCGCGGAAACCATGGTACGAACCGGCGCAAGCGATGCCGCTTCCGCCATGAGCCGGGTGACCGGCGCGACTATTGTCGACGGCAAATATGTTTATATGCGCGGACTCGGCGACCGTTACGGCATCACCCAGCTCAATGGCGCCACGCTGCCAAGCACTGATCCCGACAGACAAGCTGTGCAAATGGATATGATTCCAGTCGGTATGCTGGAAAATATCGTGACGACCAAAACAGCGACACCGGATCAGCCGGGTAATTTTGCCGGCGGAGCGGTGAATATTTCTACAAAAAACTTCCCCGACGGCCTGGCTATTAGCTTTGCAACAACATCTTCTTTCAATACGCAAACTTCTTTCAGTGATGATTTTCTCAGCTATTCGCCAGGAAAATCCGACTGGCAGGCGAAAGATGACGGTACGCGAGCTTTGCCGAAAGAAATAGCAGACCCGGCAGTGACGATTCCGGACATCAGCGCAGCCTGGCTCGACGCGGATGCGGCACAAAAACTGGATCAACTTTCTAAAGCCTTTAACCCCGAAATGGCGCCACGGTCTAAATCAGTTCCATTAAATCAGGGATACTCATTCAGTTTTGCCGACAATTACCGGATTTTCGGCAGACCGGCCGGTTTTGTCAGCAGTATCGTTTATAACCACAATTTTAAATCTTATACCGATGGTATCGCGGCCCAATACAAGCTAACCGGTCAGGTTAATCAAACGATAACCCTTTCCAACGACTATCTTTTCAGCGACGCCAAAAGCAGCAGCGAGGTCAATTGGTCAGGTATGGGCAAGGTGGTTTTTCAGCCGGTTAAAGACCACAATCTCAGTTTGAATGCTATGGTCAACAGATCGGGCGAATCGGTTGCCCGCTATATCAACGGCGCATTGCCGCGTGATTTATCTGAAAATGATGTTTATGAAAGCCGAGTTCTCCGGTATACCGAACGCCGGCTCAGAACACTGCAAATTCGGGGAGATCACACTTTCCCGGCTTTCAAAGACCTGAAAATAGACTGGATGACAACACGGGCTGTCTCCCTTCAGGATGAGCCTGATCTGCGTTTTTTTACCGATGATTATAATGTGCGTGAAAACGGGGGGCAGATCGACACCACTTACGGTATCCGCCGCGCCATCTATCCGGCGCCGACACGCTACTTCCGCTACCTTGAAGAAAAAAGTTTTGACAGTAAAATTGATATTACTTTGCCACTACACTACGATAATCTCAACGGCCGTTTTAAAATCGGTGGATCCCGCTTAGGCAAAGACCGTACTTTCACCGAACGCCGTTTTGAAGTCCGCCAGGATGCAATCCGGTACGACGGCAGCGAAAATTTTTTCAGCCGCTCAAATATGGGAATTAACACAGAGAAAAGCGGCGGCCGGCTCACCCGCTTCAACAACTATATCGTTGACGCTACGCAATTATCCGGTAATTATAGCGGCGATCAGCAGGTCGGCGCTCTTTACGGTATGCTGGATATTGCGCTCACCAGTAAAATTCGTCTCATTGGCGGAAGTCGTTATGAAACAACTGAAATTGATGTTGCAAGCCAGGATACGACAAAAGCGACGGGCCGCTTGCAGGAAAAGGACTGGCTCCCGTCTTTAAACATGGCATACGAATTGAGCGGCACGACAAAACTGCGCGCAGCTTACGGAAAGACCTTGGCGCGCCCGACTTTCAGAGAGTTGGCGCCTTACGCTTCTTACGAGTTTGTCAACGATTATATTTTCGTCGGCAACCCCGAACTGGAGCGCACGATTATCGATAATTTTGACCTTCGCTGGGAAAAATACAGCCGCCCGGGTGAGTTGTACTCCATCGGTGGGTACTATAAAAAATTCACCAATCCCATTGAACGGGTGATCAATCCTGTTGCCGGCAATCCTGAAGTACAATTTCGCAATGTCAAGGAAGCACGGCTTGTGGGTGCTGAATTTGAAGTAAAGAAAAAGCTCGATTTTCTCACCTCGAAGCTGAATAACTTTCGATTGGGCGCCAATCTTTCCCTGATTTATTCTGCAGTGCAAATTGCTGATGATGAACTGGCGCATATTCGCAGTTTTGACGCCAATGCACCGGACAAGCGCCCCTTGCTCGGTCAGTCGGATTACGTAATAAATGGCAATTTATCTTATGATAACTATCGCTCCGGCACCATGATCAGCATTTACTACAATGTATTCGGCAAACGCCTCTCGGAAGTGGCTATCGGCGGTACCCCGGATATTTATGAAGCGTCGCGCCACATTTTTGATATCAACCTAAGTCAAAAAATATGGAACGGTATAACCCTCGGCATTACCGCGAAAAACCTGCTTAACTCCAAAGTTAAAAAACTGCACACCTTTAATGATAAGGAATACATCGTAAATCAATACTCACTCGGCAGGAGTTTCTCTTTAAAACTGAACTATTCAATCCTCCGATGAGAATCACGATCGCAATAATTCAGGCAGCTTCAGAGAAACACACGACATTTCCAGTTACTTTGAGAGCAAATCCGCAGTGATGAATGGATTGCTAAACAGATCATGCGATCACGATGAGCTCACTGTTTTTAGTGAACTTATCGCTAACCATAGAAACAGCGATACCATCACCTGGAGTGACGGCATCGCATCACACATACTTCACTTAATGGAGGAAATCAATCCATGAAACATTTTTTGAAACAGACAGTCCTGGCGATGCTTTTCATTCCGGCGATCGCATGGGGACAAAATGAAATCACCATCACCGACGCTGATATTACAGCCGGCGCCAATGTTGTTTGGTCAGCCAATAATACATACATTCTGAACGGTCTGGTCTTTGTCGATTCAGCCGCAACCCTGACAATCGAAGCCGGCACGGTTATTAAAGGCATGCCGGGCCAGGGTGAAAGCGCCAGCGCGCTGGTTGTCGCCCGCGGCGGAAAAATCTATGCTGAAGGAACGGCTGAGAAACCGATCATTTTCACCGCTTTTGCTGATGATATCAACGACCGTACCGACATGCCGCTGGACGCCCGCGGCCTCTGGGGCGGCCTGATCCTGCTCGGAAACGCCCGCCTTAATTCATCTCCCGGCCAATCGGCTATCGAAGGTATCCCGACGACGGAAAGACGCGGTCTATACGGCGGCCAGGATGATGAAGACAACTCCGGCGTGCTGCGCTATCTCTCTGTTCGTTACGGCGGCACCGACATAGGCGCCGGCAATGAAATCAACGGTGTGACTTTCGGCGGCGTCGGCAGCGGCACTGTTGTCGAATATGTTGAAGTAGTCAACAACCAGGACGATGGTTTCGAATTCTTTGGCGGCACTGTTCAAACCCGCTATCTTATCTCTGCTTTTAATGGTGATGACTCCTTCGATTATGATGAAGGTTTTCGCGGTAAAGGTCAGTTCTGGTTTTCAATCCAGGCGGCAGATGCGGGAAACCGCGCCGGTGAGCACGATGGCGGCACCAGTCCTGAAGACGGACGGCCCTATGCCAAACCGGTAATTATCAATGCGACTTACATCGGTTCAGGTGCAAATTCAGCCAATACCGACAACGATGTTGTGCTCAAAATTCGTGACAATGCCGGCGGTTTCTATTATAACAGTATCTTCACCGATTTTAATGGCGCCGGCGTCAGCATTGAAGATCTCGCCAGCGGCGAAGACAGCCGTGCACGACTTGAAGCCGGTGACCTGGTTTTGGCCAATAATATCTGGTTTGCTTTCGGCGCCGGTAATGACCTCGCCGCTATCGCCAAAGGCAAAGACTGGGTAAAAAATTACCTCAGCGCCAATAACAATGTGGTCGTCGACCCCCGGCTTGGTGGAATTAGCCGCAGCAATGACAACGGTCTCGATCCCCGCCCCGCCGCCGGGAGCCCGGCGCTCAGTGGCGCAACAAAACTCGATGACGGCTGGTTTGTGAAAACAGATTTTCTCGGCGCTTTCAGCAGCACGCACAACTGGGCTGACTCCTGGTCCTATCTTGCAACTTTTGGTTTTTTGATCGACCAAACAACCGGAGTGACAGAAGAAGCGGGATTGAACATTCCTGCCGACATGGCCCTGTATCAGAATTATCCGAATCCGTTTAACCCGGAAACGAATATTTCTTTTTCATTGAAAAATACCGGACCTGTAAAACTAACGGTGTATAACTCACTGGGGCAAATTATTGCAACGCTGATTGATGGCCAGAGAAATGCCGGCGTTCATAAAGTTGTGTGGCAGGCGCGGAATGTCTCCTCGGGAATTTTCTTCTATCGCCTGGAAGCAGGTGGTCAGGTTCTATCGAAAAAAATGATTTATATGCGATAAGGAAAATTTTGCGGCAGGTTCTGTAAATCTTTTGCTCTCGTTCCCAGTCTCCCGGACCGGTTCGGGAGCAATCTTATCAGGGTGTCCATCCGGGGTTGTCATTTCGACGCGTTTTTCATCGGAGAAATCTTCAGTATTGAGCGCAGCTCTGATTACGGATTCCATATTTTTACTTTTCGGAGTGCATTATTTCTGATGTGAATTCGATGAAGTATTCCGAAATCTCAATCTATTTCGTTACTTTTTGTTTGCGCGTTCAAAAAATCACACTTAAATTCAGAAAATTTTTGTCTGACATAAGTCCGGCAAAAGAGGAGAATTTTCACATGAAAGTACTCAAAAACATTGTGTACATTATCATTGGGTTGATTGCCATTTTTTTCATCGTTGCTCTGTTTTTGCCCGAAGATTACAATCTCGATCGCGAAATCGTGATCGCAAAACCGGTGGATATCGTCTATGCACAAGTCGTCAATTATGAAAACCGGGTGAAATGGAGCCCCTGGATCGCCATGGACCCGGAGGCGAAAAACACCTTCGAGGGCACGATGGGTGAAGTCGGTGCGAAATGGAGTTGGGTGCGAAATGGAGTTGGGATGGAGACCCGGGAAAAATCGGCAGCGGGTCAGCTCAAATCACCAAACTTGAACCGGGAAAACTGATCGAAACTAAATTGAAATTCATTTCCCCACGTTCTGGTGAAGCGAACGGTCGCTTTACATTTGAAGAGGTTGAAGGCGGTACAAAAGCCATCTGGCATTTTGATCAGAAATTAACATATCCGATTGAACGCTATGTCGGTTTACTTGCACTCGATGGCATGTTGGCCCCAATATTTGAGAAAGGGTTACAATCTTTGAAAGCCAACTGTGAAGCTCTGCCCGAAGAGCAAACAGAAGAATCTACAGCGAAGGAGGAGGGTGGCGCTTAATCAGCAATGATTGAGCGAAATGACTAAAGGGGCTTCCATTTCGGGAGCCCCTTTTTTATTATACGCTTGTTCAAAAAAAGATGACTTTCATTTTCAACATCATACCACTGTTTTTTTACCCTCGGATACACACAGACTAACACCGATTTTGAAATATCTATGTTCGATCAGCGCCAATTAGTGGCTAAACAATTAATTTAGGATTTCTAAACGCCGTTCTTCCCCGGCCATCTCATAAACTGCGAAGCCCAAAATCTACTCATTTGATTTATCCTCGATAGCAGTGATGGCAAAAACTACCTTGATCGTTTCCCAAGCACAAAGATATAGTATTTCCCAAAAATCCGCACTGAAAATTTATGCTGCTGCAAGTACTTTTTAAAAAAGGCGACATCTTTGAACAAAAGAGACAGTTCAGGTTCGGTAAAATTCTTCATACGGGCACCGTATTTGATCTCACCGTCGAAATAACGGCAATTGGGGAAAGCAAATAGCACAATACTATGCGCATAACAAAGTTTTTGCACGATCTGTCGCAGCAATTCCTGCCGCTCAATTCCTGGACTGTGCAAAGTGCCGATCGACAGAATGAGTTCAAAACGCCCGAGATTCAATGCAGAAATTTCGTTAAAATCGGCACATATAAACCGAACCCCCTCGTATCCAAAACGTTGCTGCGCCGCAGCGATTGCAGAAGCAGAAAAGTCGATGCCGGTTAAATGCAATGAACGCCGGCACTCTGGAGAAAGCCACTTTTCCAGCAGTGTAAATTCATCTCCCCGGTTAATGCCTAAATTCAAAATATGCCATCCGGGCTGAATATCAATTTGATGCAAGCAGCTCAAAAAATCCAGCAAAAAAACCGGTTCCTCAAATTTATTGATACGGGAAAATCCTGAATCAGCGCCGTATTTTTCCATCTCCCGGCTTTGAAAAGATTGATGCCAGGATTTAGACTTATCGAGAATTTGCAACCGCAGTCTGATCATTTTTTCATCGATGGTTTGCGGCAACAGCAAACGGCAATCGAGAGCTTCTGCGAGATCGAGCCAATTTTTAAACGAGTGATGCCGCAGCCCGCCCGTGTGCAAGGCGCCGGAATATTTGCCGCAGCCCAAATCAGGGTTGGGCACGGCGAATTCAATAATCCGTCCGGGAGAGGTGTCGATCTGAATTTCATCCCGCAGCCGGATAACGATCTCGTAAAGCGATTCGTTGGTAAATGCTTTCATTACATCCCTGGCATTGATTTTTAACAGACTTTTAGTTAGGCTGTATAATTCAGGTTAAAGAACACCGTTAATTTAAAAAAAAATAACCACCAGGAAAAATAACTTTTAAATAAAATTGAAGCCGCTATATTTAGTCCCTCAATTGAAAAACCAAATGGAGATGTAATGAAAGGCTTAAATTGGCTGCATTTGTTTATCGTTTTAATATTCGGATTTTCCACTGCTTTTGCCGGCAAAAAAGCACAGGGCATCGTTTTCGATGACCGCAACGGCAATGGGCGATTCGACAGCGGAGAAAAGGGCATTGCCGGTGTTGCTGTCTCCAATCAGCGCGAAGTCGTTCAAACGGATAATAAAGGCCGGTTTAAGCTCGACATCGACGACCGGACGATCATTTTCATCACAAAACCGGCCGGTTATGAAGTACCGTTGAATGAATGGAATCTGCCGCAATTTTATTATTTGCACTTTCCTTCGGGTTCCCCGGAATACCTCAATTATCCCGGCATCGCGCCGACAGGCAAACTGCCGAAAAAAATATTTTTCCCATTGCAGAAAACCACGCTGAAAAAACGATTTTCAGCCGTCATCAGCGGTGATCCACAACCGGCCACAAACAGCCATGTCGATTATTTTCGCGATGACATCATCACGGAAATGCTGCAGGAAAAATCGGTTTTTTATCTCGCCCTCGGTGATATCGTCTGGGATGATTTAACGCTTTACGGCCGTTACACGGAAGCAGTAGCGCAACTGCAAATACCGGCCTACAATGTGCACGGCAACCACGATATGAACCTGCACAGCCCAAACGATGAATTTTCTGCGGAGACCTTCAAACGCTGGTTTGGCCCTGAATATTTTTCCTTTGATTATGGCGATGTCCATTTCATCATACTCGATGATGTCGGCTATCAGGGCTGGCGCGATGCAGAAAAACTGCCGGGTAAATACTCCGGTTTTCTGCCGCAGAAGCAATTGCAATGGCTGGAGAATGATTTAAAATTTGTAGCGCAAAACAAGCTTGTCGTGCTCGCCATGCACATCCCCATCGCCACGGAATTGATCGCCAATGACGCCAACAACCTCACCAACCGCGCCGCCCTTTTCGCAAAGCTTGCCGATCGGAAAAAACTGCTGACGCTGAGTGGTCATACCCATGCCACGGAAGCATTGAAACTGGGAAAATCCCATGGCTGGCAGGGGCAAGCGGAATTCCTGGCCATCAATCCGGGGGCGGCTTGCGGCGCTTGGTGGAGTGGGCCGCAGGACATTCGCGGCTTGCCGGAAGCGCTGTGCACCGACGGATCACCCAACGGATACTATGTTTTCGATTTTGACGGCGCTCAATACAGCTACAGATTTCAGGCTGCCAATCATGCAAAAAACGATCAAATCCGCATTTCATTTCCCCGTGGTCTGGTGCAACAATCAGACTCAAGCATGCAGAAAATTACGGTCAATTTTTTCTACGGCAGCCGCGAAGCGCTGGTGAAATGGCAAATTGATGACGGGCCGCAAAGGATTATGGATTATAAAATAATGCCGGATCCATTTGTCGCTGATTATATGGCCGGGCATACGGATTCAATCGTTGAATGGATTCGCAACAGCAACAAATCGACACACATCTGGCAAGCAGATTTTCCACAAAATCTGCAGCCGGGTTTGCACACTTTACACATCAGCGTGCGCGATCAGCAGGGCAAATCATATCACAAAAGCGCCATTTTCGAAATCGCTGAATTTTAAAAAAGGAAGTAAACAATGAAAATCATCGTTTTAGGCGCCGGTCTCGTTGGCCGGCCGATGGCACTCGATCTCGCAAATGAAAAAAAATTTGAAGTGACGATTGCCGATTTTAGCGCTGCAGCGCTGGCAAAACTTGAGCCGAAAACCGCAGTCACGACACTCAAACAGGATTTATCGACACCGGAGCGGGTAGAATCAATTGTACAAGATTTTGACCTGGTGATCAATGCAGTGCCGGGATTCATGGGTTTCCAGACTTTTAAAGCGGTCATCGAAGCGGGAAAGAATATCGTCGACATTGCCTTTTTCCCCGAGGATCCGTTTCAATTGGCTGAACTGGCAGCCGAAAAGAATGTCATCGCGGTGATGGATTGCGGTGTGGCGCCGGGCATGAGCAATATTCTCGTCGCCCATGCCGCCGGCATGCTGGACAAAGCCGAGGAAGCCGTCATTTACGTCGGTGGCTTGCCACAAGTCCGCCAATGGCCTTACGAGTATAAAGCCGTGTTCTCGCCAATTGATGTCATCGAGGAATACACCCGACCGGCGCGTCTCGTTGAGAATGGCAAGATCGTCATTCGGCCTGCTTTGACAGAGCCCGAACTTCTCGATTTTCCCGGCATCGGTACGCTGGAGGCTTTTAACAGCGACGGTCTGCGGACGCTGGCGGAAACGATGAAAATTCCAGCGATGAAAGAAAAAACGCTGCGCTATCCCGGGCATGTGGAGCGCATGCGCATGTTGCGTGAAAGCGGATTTTTCTCGCAGAAAGCGATCGACATAAACGGGACAAAAATCAAACCGCTCGACCTGACGGCACAGCTGCTTTTCTCCATGTGGGAAATGAAAAAAGGCGAACATGATCTCACCATAATGCAGGTTTCTGTGCGTGGCTTAAAAAATGGCCATCCGCAAACCATCACCTATGATTTGTTCGACAAATTCGATCCCCTCGCCAACATTCATTCAATGGCGCGCACGACAGGTTATACCGCCACAGTGATCACCCGTATGATTGCAGCCGGTGTTTATAAGCGCAAGGGTTTGAGTGTGCCGGAGTACATCGGGGAGTCGCAGGCAGCAGTGGAATATATCCTCGCGGGCCTGGCGGAACGAGGCGTCATTTACAAAAAATCGGTTTGCTGATTTGCATTAAAAAATGACGGTCAGGCCGGATTCCAGCTTGACTGGATGGGGTAAAGTCGTCGCAGCAAACAGCCATCAGGGGAAATTACAAAACACTGCCTTGCAGACATTTTTTTGAACTCGGTTCATTTTTGTCTGTTTTTTGTTTTCTTTAACAAATATTTTCTCTTTATTTCAGCGGGATATTTCTGAATTTTAAAAGCGAGAGAGAAAATGGCCTTAAGTGAAATAATAATAGATGCCATGGGAGGTGACAATGCGCCCCTGGAAATCATCAAAGGTGCGGCACAGGCTTGTCTTGAGAGCAGTTCTCTGTTCTGCGTTTTCGTTGGAGACCGGAACAGAATCAAACCCATTATAAAAGCAGAGAACATTCCCCAGGGCCGCTGGCGCATCGTACATGCTTCCGAGGTCATCGAGATGGATGATCACCCGAAAGAAGCGGTCAATGAAAAAATCGATGCTTCAATCAATGTTGCGGCGCGAATGATCCGCGACCACATCGGCGATGCGTTGGTCAGCGCCGGCAGCACCGGCGCCACCGTTTTGGCCTGTGCGAAGAACATACCGCGGTTGCCGGGGATCGAACGGGGTGTGCTTGCCGCTGTTTTCCCTGCCTCAAAATCGCAGCGCACGGATAGCGGGGTTTCCATCATGCTGGATGTGGGCGCGACCTTGCATTGCACGGTGAACCAACTCATCAGCTTCGCGATAATGGGCATTCATTATGCGAAAAACATCCTGTCGGTCGACAATCCCCGTGTCGGCCTGCTGAATATCGGCGAGGAAGAGACCAAAGGCCATGATGTTTTGGTGGACACCAATAAAACATTGCGCAACATGTCTGATTTCAATTTTATCGGTAATATCGAGGGGAAAGACATCATGCGCGGCATTGCAGACGTCATCGTGACGGAGGGGCTCACCGGCAATATCGTTTTAAAGGGCATGGAAGGCATGGCGGAGATGGCGATGCAAACCGGCAAGCGTATCTGGAAAAAAAGCATGCTATCCAAGATGGGCATCATCATGCTGGCGCCGGTGCTGAAAAAATTAAAAAAACGCCTCGACTATTCCGAATATGGCGGCGCCCCCATTCTCGGCTTTGAAAAACTGATCATCAAAGCGCATGGCCGCTCCAACGCCAAAGCGATCAAAAATGCTATTTTGCTGGCGGAAAAATCGGCCAGATCAAAACTGACAACGCAGATGGAAGCATCCATTAAAAATTTCTACTTGAAAATGTTCGAAGACAAAAAACCGGAAAAAAATGGGGATACCCCGGAAAAACCTGACCGGAAAGAATGAACCGGGCATCTAAAAAAGCAATACTCCGATAGCAGGCATTATGAAAATCAGCACGCGAATTTAATGCGAAAATAAAAAAGGATTTTATTTAACACGATGGAAGATTATTTTTTTTTAATATTTATCATTTTCTGGTTCGCCCTGCAGCGCTGGATTTTACCTATGATGGGTGTGTCCACATGAATGGGAGACGCCTGCCCGGTCGGGCAGAAAGAAAAGGAAGAAGAAAAACCGCAGGATTGAGCACAAATCAATTTTACTTTGACAATTTTATCTTTACGAAACGTACGATTACCAGCCCATAAACTCCGGCAAAGCTCCCGCTTTGCCGAAATTCTTTTCCATGCTAAAGCAATAATTTCACCTTCGCAAGCAATTCTTCAGCATCCCAGGGTTTTTCTATATACAAATGAATGTGGGCCTCATTGATCGCCTGGATCGTCTCCTGATGGGTTGCGAGACCGGTGAGCATCACTTTTTTCACCGATCTGAAACGGCTGTCTTCATAAACCCGTGTGAGAAATTGCACACCGTTTTCCCCCGGCATGATGTGATCGCAGATGATTAGTTGCACTTTTTCATCTTCATTAAACAGGTCTTCAAGCAGCTCCCAGGCTTCGGCTGCCGATTCGCATTCCGAAATGATGTAATCTCTTTCGAGAGATTCAAGATCTTTTTTCAATGCGGCGAGAACTTCACGTTCATCGTCGATACAAATTATATTCGCTTTTGCCATTGATTACTCCTGGTAAAAAAACGTCCTTAAAACCAATTCCATCGATAACCCCTCATACGAGTTTCTTTTAAAAAATCCGGGGATTGATATTTTTCAACGAAAAATTGCAATAAAAACACCGGCGGCGATGGCCGAACCGATGACGCCGGCAACATTTGGCGCCATGGCGTGCATCAACAAATGGTTGTCCTTGTCATAATGCAGAGCAAAATGTTGCACGACCCGGGCGGAATCGGGCACAGCAGAGACACCGGCAGCACCGATGAGCGGGTTGATTTTTTCTTTCAAAAACAGATTCATCAATTTTGCAAAAAGCAAACCACCGACCGTTGCCACCATAAAAGACAGCAGGCCGAGGGCAAAAATTCCCAGAGATTTTGCATTGAGAAAAACCGCCGATTGCGTGCTGCAGCCCACGGCAAAAGAAAGCAGAATCGTGCAGATATCGAGCAGCGCACTGCCGGCGCTTTTTGCCAGCCGGTCGGTGACGCCGGATTCCTTCAACAGATTGCCGAGCATCAACATGCCAACAAGAGACAGGGCGCCCGGGGCGATCAACGCAGCAAAAATAGCGACGATAATCGGAAAAAGAACTCTCTCCTGTCTCGTGACGATGCGCGGCGGCTTCATACGAATTTTACGTTCTTTTTCAGTGGTCAACAATTTCATCAGCGGCGGTTGAATGACCGGTACCAGCGCCATGTAAGAATAGGCTGCGATCGCAATGGGGCCGAGAAGTTGCGGCGCCAATTGCGATGATAAAAAAATCGAAGTCGGTCCATCCGCCCCACCGATGATGCCGATGGAGGCGGATTCGGCATTGCTGAAACCGAGCATTAATGCCCCGATATAGGTTCCAAAAATACCGATCTGTGCCGCCGCTCCGAGTAAAACCGATTTGGGCGAGCTGATGAGCGAGGAAAAATCCGTCAGCGCGCCAATGCCGAGAAAAATCAGCGGCGGGAACAGCCCGGAGGTGACACCTTTGTAAATCAGGCTGAAAACGCTGCCTTCGTCATAAACGCCGAGAGGCAAACCCGGCGTGTATGGAATATTACCCATGATCACGCCAAAACCGATGGGTAGCAAAAGTAGTGGTTCATACTTTTTGACGACGGCAAGAAAAATAGCGACGCCACCAACCGCAATCATGATGAGATTGCCCCATTGCATGTTGGCGAAACCGGTTGTCCCAACAATTTTAAAAATGACGTGCATGCTCTAATCCTCCACCGGTTTGAGAAGAATCAAAACATCGCCCTGGTTGACCGAATCCCCTTCTTTGAAACGAATATCGAGCACCAGACCGCCGCAGGTAGCGTTGACTTCATTTTCCATTTTCATCGCTTCCAGCAGCATGACGCATTGCCCGGCCCGGATGATATCACCCTCTTTGATATTAATCTTCAGGATGAGTCCGGGCAACGGCGCGGTAATCGATTTACCGTCATCGAGAGATTTGGGCCGGTGCAACGGTTTTTTTGCCGCGCTCCCGGCCGCCGATGCCGCGTGTAACGCATCTGCCCGGGGAGACACAACCGGCTTCAGCAGCGGCGCCTGCTCCAGGCCCAGGTCTTTCAAATTGACGTTATAACGGTTGTCGTTAACGCTCACCACCGCGGTTTGTGCGGTGAAATCTTCGATGATGACTTTATATTCTTTGTTATTTATTTCAAGCGTGAGCTCTTTCTCTTTCATTTTTATTACCTCGGTATTGAGCGGCGTTGACCGTATTTAATTCCTGTTTTCCAGCCACTGTTCGTCAGTTCTCCATGCACAAAAGTAATCTCCGATTGCAGATGTTCAAAATGTAGCCGGCGATACAATTCGATAGCGACGGAAATGGCCACCAATTCATCTTCCGGCACCAAATCTTTGCCCATAAAAGCGAGAGCCGGCGTCGTTTCACCGGCCGGGCCGGCCGCTGTATTTGCCTCTCCCCTTTTTTTCACAAAGGCGGAGATATAATTAAAAGAATGGATGGCCAGCGCGATGATCACCAACCCTGAAAAAACGATGGTCATGCCACTGAAAGCCGTATTTAATCCATTGTTGGCGACTACATTTTCAAGCATAATCTGCTCCTAAAGTGGAATATTTCCATGTTTTTTCGGTGGATTATCATCTCGCTTGGTTTTGAGCAATTCCAGCGCTTTGATGAGTTTGTAGCGGGTAAATTTCGGCTCGATAACCTCATCGATGATGCCTTTGCCGGCAGCCACGTAGGGGTTGGCGAACTTGTCGCGATATTCCGCAATTTTTTCGTCGAGCTTTGCCTTTGGGTCTTCAGCAGCTTTTATCTCTTTGGAAAAAATGATTTCACTGGCGCCCTCCGGCCCCATTACCGCAACTTCGGCGGAGGGCCAGGCAAAAGTGAAATCGCCGCGCAGTTGTTTGGAATTCATCACGCAGAAGGCGCCGCCATAGGCTTTGCGGATTATCACCGTCAATTTCGGCACGGTTGCTTCTGCATAGGCATAAAGCATTTTTGCGCCATGGCGGATGATGCCGTTAAATTCCTGCATCGTGCCGGGCATAAAACCGGGCACATCTTCAAAGGTGATGAGCGGAATGTTGAAAGCATCGCAAAAACGGATAAAACGCGCGGCTTTGACCGAAGAGTTGCTATCGAGCACGCCGGCGAGATGCTTCGGCTGGTTCGCGACAATGCCCACCGTACGGCCGTTCAGCGTGCCAAAGCCGACGATAATATTGGGCGCAAAACTCTGTTGCACTTCCATGAAACGGCCGCTGTCGAGCACGTTCAAAACGATTTCTTTCATGTCGTACGATTTGTTGGCATTGTCGGGGATAATATAATTTAATTCTTCATCAACGCGATCGACCGGATCGTCGTTGGGCTGCAGCAGCGGTTCTTCCATATTATTCTGCGGCAGATATTTCACCAGCTCACGAATGCCGGCAAAAAGCGTGTGTTCATCATCGTAGGTAAAATGGGTGATACCGCTTTTCGTCGCATGCATATCCGCACCGCCGAGTTCGTTTGCCGTGACCTCTTCGTGGGTGACGGTTTTGACGATCTTTGGCCCGGTGAGAAACATGAACGACGAATTGCGCACCATAAAAATAAAATCGGTGAGCGCTGGTGAATAGACCGCACCGCCGGCTGCCGGCCCGACGACCGCGCTGATCTGCGGAATGACGCCGGAATAGAGTACATTGCGCAAAAAAATGCTGGTGTAACCTGAAAGCGCATCGACGCCTTCCTGAATTCGCGCCCCGCCGGAGTCGTTGATACCGATGATCGGCGCCCCGACCTTCGCGGCCATCTCCTGAACTTTGACGACCTTTTCTGCCACAACCTGCGAAAGGGAACCACCAAATACGGTAAAATCAAACGAATAGACAAAAACAGCCCGGCCCTCGATGGTGCCGTAACCCGTGATGATGCCATCGCCAAAGACTTTTTTATCGGCCGTCCCAAAATTGTTATTGTTGTGGGTGCGGAACATATCGATTTCTTCAAAACTGTTTTCATCGAGCAGCAACGTGATACGCTCGCGAGCTGTCAGTTTGCCTTTCTGGTGCTGTTTTTCAATGGCCTGCAGGCCGCCGCCGATTTTCGCAATTTCCTGCCGGTCTTTGAGTTCCAAAATTTTTCGTTCCCGACTCATTTCACGCCCCTCCCAACTGGCATAATTCCATCAGCACCCGGCCTGTCGATTTCGGGTGGATGAAGGCGATTTTGCTGCCGTGGGCGCCTGTTCGCGGTTGGTCATCGATCATCAAAATATCGTGTGACTTGAGCTCATCAATCTGTTTGCCGAGGTCATCCGTACGGAAAGCAATGTGATGGATGCCTTCACCCTTTTTCTCGATAAATTTTGTGATGGGGCTGTCATCAGAGGTCGGTTGCAGGAGCTCGATTTTCACCTCACCCACTTTCAGCATGGCGACTTTGACTTTTTGCTCTACCACTTCCTCATATCCGAGAAACTGCAGTTGTAAAATATCACGATAAAACGGCAGATGAGCCGCATGAGATTTCACTGCGATCCCGATGTGATCTATTTGCTTAATCAAAATCAACTCCTTGTTTTTATGTAATTGTTGAGCATTCTCCCCCTCCACCGCTACGTTTTCAACCTGAAAGTAATCCGGCATTTTAGAAAATGTTTTTGGCTATTGGCTCTTAGCTTTTGGCAAAAAACCGATTGCCAATAGCCAAAAACACAACTCTATCTCACTAACCTCTTAGCTATCGCCGCCTGGCAGGTTTTATAAACGCTAGGCGGGTTGGGTTAGATAATGACCCAGGAAACTTTTTAGCCGGCAGCCGGGAGAATAACTCCCAATAAATTTGTTTATCGGCGTATCGATCGAGTTTTTGTCTGAATTTCAAATTAGAAAAAAACAAATGTGAATCATTAACAAATCTGCCTTTGAAAATAAAACAACTGAAACAGGTACGCTTGCTGGCAATGATCACGCCAGCCGTACCTTCATTCCAGGGTTTGACATTTGAGTATACTTTCGACCTTTACGCCGCTTCTTTCTTTCACCATTTTTGAATTAACAGGAAAATCGCAACTTCAATTCTCAAATAAAATAATGGTGTTCAGAGCGTTGTAACGAGTGCTTTTTGTCCATTTTCACAGTTTCTTGTTTTCTGCCTGAATGCCATTATTTTTAGTTTACTTAATGCACTGAAGAGTCAAGCGTAAACACCGATAATTAGCATGATGTTTCACGACTAAATTTATCGCAAAATCCAGCAGCAGAAAAACCGGAAAACGGGAAAGCCGGCGGGTACGGCATTAAATCACACTATCCCGAACGGAATCAGGAATTGAAATTCATGTCAAGTTTGATGCGCACCCCTCCATCACCTGTGAAATTTTTGTGGGCTGTTTTGGTGATTATTGCCGCTCAATCGTGGACGCAGCCACCGACGCTTTTTGCACAACGATTTCATTTCGAGCACTACACGGTCGATGACGGCCTGTCGCAATCGCAGGTCCATACCATCTTCCGCAATAAAAAAGGCTACGTCTGGTTCGGCACTTCAGGGGGATTATGCCGCTATAACGGCGTCGTTTTCACGCCTTACAACAATACCAACGGTTTGCCGGAAGCCGACCTGGTTTTTTGTGGTTTCGTCGATGATAAAAATGACATTTGGCTCGGTCTGCTCGGTGGCGGCATTGTCCAAATGGTATTCAAAAATGAAGACAAACCTTCATTTAACATATTCAATACTGCGACAGGCCTGCCTTCCAACAATATTTATTCGGCAAAATTAATGCGTGATGGCAGCCGAATTTTCGGAACCGAAAGCGCTAGATTTATCATCATTAAAAACGGGGAAATCAAAACTGTGCAACTCGATTCCTCTGCCGTAGAAGATAATTGTATCCGGGCAATTGTTGAAGATTCTCAGGGCATGATTTGGTTCGCAGTTTATAAATCAGGCATTATACGCTACAACCCGTTCAACGGGCAGAAAAGACTTATTCGTTCTAAATTGCCGGATCTCAGTATTCCCTGCATGCTGGAGGACAGCGACCACAACATCTGGGCCGGCAGCAAAGCAGGATTGATAAAAATCACCTCTGAAAATAATGGCGAGTTAAAGATTCATACCTATGATAAAACTCAGGGATTGCCGTCGAATACCATTTACGCCATCGACATCGATATCGATGGAAATTTGTGGATTGGCACCAAACGGGGTTTGAGCAATTTCAAAAACGGTATTTTTAACAATTACACCACAAAAAACGGGCTCATCAACAACCGTATTCTATCAGTTTATATCGATGAGAACAATATCAAATGGATCGGCACGGCAGGCGGGGGCGATAAACTTTCTCAGGCCTATTTTAAATCATACACCATCGATCACGGGTTACCGGCAAATTATATCAGCGCATTATTCGAGGATAAAAATGATACCTTGTGGATCGGTACAATCGGCGGTGATATCGTCAAATTTGCCAACAATAAATTTATTACCAATGCTGTTTTACCAGAAATCGGCTATAACACAATTCGGGCGATTTTTCAGGATTCCCGCGGGCAGATGTGGATCGGCTCATCAGAGAATCTGCTGCGGATTTCCGCCGGCAGTTCAAAGAAATTCGATGCAACAAACGGTCTCAAAGACACTTATATTCGCAGCATTACCGAAGATGCAGACGGCAATCTCTGGTTAAGCAACCGCAAAGGCATCACTTCCTTTGATCCGAAAAAAGAAAATCCACAATTCATCTACATCAATTCGTTGAGTGGTATTCAGGAGCCTTCGGTCTGGTATATATTTATGCAAAGCTCCGGTGCAATGTGGGTGGCGAGCAACGGCGCCGGCATTTTCAGACTTGAGAACGGTGTATGGACTAATTTTCAGGAAAAAGATGGTTTGAGCAGCAATCAGGTTTTTTCCATTTGCGAAGACAAGTCGGGACAACTGTGGTTTGCCACAAAAAACGGAGTGACAATTTACGACGGCACAAACTTTCGGAAAATGGGTATTGAACAAGGGCTGGCCGATAAATCGATTTGGTGTGTTCGTTCCGGGCCTGATGGTTCAATATGGCTCGGGTCCAACAAAGGGTTAAACAGGTTGTTCGATTGGAAAATTTCCCATTTCACCTATCAAAACGGCCTGGCGAACAATGAAGTCAATATCAACTGCATTTATTTTGATCACCTCAAAAGAATGTGGGTCGGCACGGTTGGCGGTCTAACCCAGCTCAATTTTCGTGGTGATCATACGATAAAAAGCCGGCCGGTGACGCATATTGAGAAAGTAACGACCGAGCAATACACCGGCGTGCCGCGATCGAATATGCAATTTGACCATGCCGGCAACAATATTTCTTTCGAATTTATCGGTTTATGGTTTATTGCCGAATCGCAGGTGAAATATCAGTTTTATCTCGAGGGGTTTGAAAAACACTGGGGAAAAGTTTCTCCGAGACGTTTTGCGGAATATACCAATCTGCCGCCGGGAAAGTACACTTTTCATGTTCGCTCACGCAACGGAGAGGGCGTTTGGGGCAAGGAAGCGCAACCGTTCACTTTTACAATCCAAAAAGCATATTGGCAGAGTTGGTGGTTTTACGTTGCAATCGTCACGCTTCTTACCGCTTTAATCCGGTCGGGGCTCAAATGGCGGTTAAAACGCATCGCCGGGCTTAATGCATTGCTTGAAATGAGAATTAAAGACAGAACCCTTGAGCTGGAAAACGAAATTCTCGTACGCAAGGAAACCGCGAAAAAACTGCGACGCGCCAAAGACGAAGCAGACGAGGCCAACCGCGCAAAAAGCGAATTTCTCGCCAATATGTCGCATGAACTGCGCACCCCGATGCATGCCATTCTCAGCTACTCGCGTTTCGGCATTCGCAAGATCGATAGCGCCGGCCGGGAAAAACTGCATGATTATTTTGTCAATATCAATCTGAGCGCAACCCGGCTGATGACATTTCTCAACGATCTGCTCGATCTTTCGAAGCTCGAAGCCGGAAAAATGAATTATCATTTCGCGATACATGATTTGTATACTATCGCAGCGACGCTCGAGGCGGAGCTGGCGGCGCTTTTGCGGGAAAAAGCGCTTAAACTGGTGATCAAACGCCCAGAAACGAGCATATTGGCTGAAGTGGACCGCACCCGCATCACTCAGGTTATCAGCAATTTGTTATCGAATGCGATCAAATTTAGTTATCCTGATTCCCGGATTGTTGTGGAAATAAAAGATACTGTGCTCTGCGAACAGGATGAAACCGTACCGGCATTTGAAATTCGCATCATCGATGAAGGCATCGGTTTGCCCGACCATGAATTCGATATCATTTTTGAAAAGTTTATTCAGAGTCAAAAAACCAAAACCGGAGCTGGCGGCACCGGGCTGGGACTCTCTATCTGTAAAGAAATCGTACTTGCACACGGGGGTAAAATATGGGCTGAACGCAATCCTTCCGGCCAGGGCAGTATTTTTGCTTTTTACATTCCAAAAGCAAGGGGTGAAAGTATTTCACCAACGGGTCTCGCTGTTATGCATTCTTCAAACTGAAAAAAAATGGGCAAAACCATTAAAATGATTTTGCCCAAAGCTGTTTCAGGTCGGTAGAAATCTCATCAGCGAGGTAATGCTGCGGCTGCTTTGCCTTTTTTAAATGCCTGCTCATTTAAAGGAAATAGATCACCCTTATCAGCCAACGCGATGCGAATTGCCGAGATAAAAGTTTTTTCCGGCAGAATATCCGTTGCTGCTTGTAGCGCCCCAAGGGCGACGATATTTTTAACAACGGCGTTGCCCAGCTCCCGTGCGATAAGCGTCATCGGCACACCAACGAGCTTAACGGTGCTCTTCAGTTTCGGTACGCTGGAAATAACGGAACTATCGTAGATAATCGTTCCACCATCCTGCACCTGTGAGCTGAATTTTGCCAGACTCGGTGCATTAAAAGCAACGAGAATGTTGGGAGCAGGTGATGCTGGAGAGAGGACTTCACGCTCTGCGATGTGGATATCCGCATAAGAGGTGCCACCGCGGGATTCCGGTCCATAGCTCGGAATGTGAGTGGAGTCAAAGCCTTCATTTATCGCGGCGCGGGTCACCAGCAATGCTGCAGTTTGAGCGCCATCTCCACCGGCGCCGGCAAATTTCAAAGCGATGTCTTTTTCAGCGATGTGTGAGGGGAAAGAATCGCAGAACCGGGGCGCTTTCTCCGGCAGGCCGCCGATAGATTCGATTAATCTGTCCGGGCTGAATGTAGGGTATTTACGGTCGAACCATGGTTCTTTTTCAACGTCTTTCAAAACGCCAAGATGGAATATGGGAATCATATTTTCCTTCACCCATTTCTCGGTGTCGGCAGTATTCATTTTCAAGTGGGTCGGGCATTCGGCGACGACTTCAATGAATGAGAAACCCCGGCCTTCGACCTGCATTTGCAAACCTTTTTTGATGGCTTTTTTAGCACGGTTGCGTTGTTTGTTGTCAAACAGTGCAACGCGCTCAACATAAATAGGGCCGTCGAGGCCTGCCATAATTTCGGCCATTTTCAGCGGCTCGCCGGTCGTTTGATCGCGGCCATCGGGCGTGGTGGTCGTCCGTGTGCCGTGCAGTGTCGTCGGTGCCATTTGGCCGCCGGTCATGCCATAAATTGCGTTATTGACAAAGATGACTGTGATAGGTACGCCCATTTGTGCGACCTGCATGATTTCGGCCAGGCCGATAGAAGCCAGATCACCATCTCCCTGATAGCTGACCACGATGGATTTGGGGTTGGCCATTTTGTGTCCCAGCGCCACCGCGGGCGCACGCCCGTGGGCTGCCTGCGAATTGCCGACATCGAAATAATAATAGAGAAAAACGCTGCAACCGACAGGTGAAATTGCGATGGTGCGGTCCTGAATCTCAAGTTCTTCAATGGCTTGCGCGAGATAGCGATGCGCCAAACCATGCCCGCAACCAGCGCAATAATGCGTGGTGCGGCCTTTCAATCCTTCTCCGTGGGCATGGCGCTCAAATTTTTCGTAAAATACTCCATTCATGACAGCACCTCCTCAGCCGTGTTGACTCTTTCGATTATTTCGTGCATTTGCGGCAGTACTCCGCCAAAGCGGCGGATCGATTCGATCACCGGCAAATTCTGCACCCCTGCATGGCTGAGTGCGAGACGCATTTCATCTTCCAACTGGCCATTGCTGGCTTCGACAACGACGATCTTTTTCGCTCTTTTAACCCGTGGAATGAAATCATCAATAGGAAAAGGCCAGACGGTCACCGGGCGGAAAAGACCGGCTTTAACACCCTGTTTGCGCAATGCCTGCACTGCGCCTTTTGCCATCTGTGAGGGTGTATTGCAGGCGATGATGAGCACCTCGGCATCATCGCAGAGAAATGTCGCGGATAATTGTTCATTCTGGCACATCAAATCATATTTTTTATTAAGCATGATATTATGTTGCTCCAGGTCGATCTCACTTAGTTTAATGGAAGCGATGAGGTTATTGCGGTGCTGTTCATCTCCCCAGACAGCCCATTCCGGCAATCCCGGTTTGACCATTTGGCGCGGCAGTTTGACCGGCCCCGTCATTTGTCCGAGGTAACCATCGCCCAAAATGATCACCGGGTTGCGGTATTTGAAAGCGAGATGGAATGCTTTCATCGTTAAATCGAGCATCTCCTGCGGCGTCGACGGAGCCAGAGCAATGGCGTGGGTATTGCCGTGTCCGAGTCCGCGGCAAACCAATTTGAGGTCTGCCTGTTCCGGCCCGATATTTCCCAATCCCGGGCCGCCACGCATGATATTGACAAATACACCCGGCACTTGTGCGCTGATCATGTAGGAGATACCTTCGAGCATCAAACTAACACCCGGAGATGAGGTGAAAGTCATGCAAGGCAGGCCGGCGCCGCCACAGCCGTACATCATATTCACGGCAGCCACCTCACTCACCGCCTGAACAAAAGCACCATCGAGCCTGGGCAGAACTTTTGCCATCAGCTCGGTTCCTTCCGTGGAAGGTGTGATCGGGTAGCCAAAAAAATGGCGACAGCCGGCGAGCAAAGCGCCGATCGCACCGGCATAAGTCCCTTTAATCACAAGTGGTTCAGATTCGGGTAAATCGAGATATTCATCAGGAATGGCAACGGCTTTTGGCGCGGTCGATTGTTTTTTACCAAACAGTTTCTCCGGGTCTTCCAGTTGAAATTCGCTTTCCATCTGCCCTGCGCGTAGTCCGTAAGGTTCGGGGCAAGCCGCAATGCACAGGCCGCAACCGTTGCAAATTTCATATTCGATTTCCACCGGTGTAATGCCGGACATTGGATTGATTTCAGAACTCAAATGCAGAGCATCTTTCGGGCAGGCGATAACGCAGCGCTCGCAGCCCTTGCAATACTCCTGCTCGAGTATCGGTTTTGGTCTTATTTTTTTCGTACCCATAATCTTATTTATCCTGAAAATTGAAATAAACTTCGTTAAAATCTAACAACCCGGCATCCGGCCCCCTTCAAACTGGATGTATTTCGAAATCCAACGACTAATCGTTATTATCTGTATTTCATGCATTTGCAGAAAATTTTAAATCAATCACTTTTTGCGAAATAATTCCAGATGTTAAAAATATCTATCCAAATGCCATGTTTCTTAAGAAAAAAAACACCGATTGCCGGTAAGGATAACTGTTTTTTTCAACTATATTTATATGAATTTGAGCTGGTCTTCGAAAATGCAGAAAAAAGGTTTGCAATGAGAAAGGGAGGCTAAAGAGATGGCTGTGATTTAATTGAAAAGAAAAATTTGATAGCAGGACCAAGCCCTGCGCGCCTATTCGCAGTCGTTTATTAATAATAAATTTCATCATTTTGGAGGCAACGTCGTGCAAAACATTTCTCCGGGAATATTTAAAATCTGCTGCAAAATGACTGGCAACATCATCACGGTTTTACAGCAAAATTGACCATTTTTTTTCCTTGTTTGACTCAAAATTACAATTTAATCGGGTAAAAAACAACCTTTATCGACATGATGACCAGGCTACAGAAGCGGCGAAAAGATGCCCAAATTGACGAAAAACCCAATCTTTCTAAGTTAGTAATTTGCAGCGTATTTTTGACATAATTTTTTTAAAAGTGCTTATCTGAGCGCTTAAAAAAATTGACTTAAAAAAAATGAAAAAATTACTTTTTTTAAAATTCTACGCTGTATTTGTGCTTGTCGGAAAGTTTCTCAATTGCCCGGGGGATATTTAACAGGTTTTCGCAGCAAAAGACTAAAATCCGGCGGATGAACGCTCACGCAGTATTAAAATAGCCAATGATGCCGGCGGCAAAATTCTCATCCAACACTCCGAGAACAGCCACTTCCGCACGATTGCAAATTTCCCCCATCGCTTCTTTTGACAGAAACGTCACGATCGGACAATGTTGTTGTGATATCTCGCAGGCATTGCGGATTTTCCGTTCGCTTGCTGCTCCGGCATTACCGGCAAGCAGGATAAGACGAACTTTCTTCTTACGCAGTCCGGCATCGACTGCCGTTGCACCAATAGCCAGTTTCCGGGCGCGGTTTGCCAGCCCGAGCAGCGCTCTTATCTTGGTTTCATTCATCGGATTTCACCAGCTTGATCAATTGGTTATAGATTTCAGGCGGTATATTTCGCCTGAAAGATCGATGCAGTTTTTTTCTTTTAACTGCGAGTTCGATACAGCTTTTTTGTCTGCACAGATAGGCCCCCCGCCCCTCCATTTTTTGTTTTCCGTCCAGTGCAATTTGATTCCCCAGGATTAAAACAAACCGGATCAGCTCTTTTTTCGGTATTTTACGACCACAACCGAGACAGGTGCGCAACGGAACGTGGCTGGATTTCATTCGTTTTCCTGCTGTTTTAATTTATTCCTGTCCAACAAGTTCGAATTGATTGACCAATTCGATATGTGCCGTGTGCGGAAACATATCGACTGCTTGTGTCTTTTTAAGGGCATAACCATGGTCGCAAAGCACACGGGCGTCACGGGCAAACGTCGCCGGATTGCATGAAACATAAACGATACGTTTCGCCTGCAAAGAGGTAAGTTCGGCGATGACTTTATGATGCAAACCAACGCGCGGCGGGTCGAGCACAACGACATCCGGTGTGGAACCGGTAAACAGATTTTTCTTGTGCAGGAGCATATCTTTAAGGTCGCCGCAATGAAACTCACAATTCGTAACACCATTTAATTCAGCGTTTATTTTTGCGTCTTCAATCGCTTGTGCAACAATTTCCACGCCGATTATTTTTTTTGCTTTTCTGCTTAAATATATACCGATGGAACCGGCACCGCAATAAAAATCACAGACTGTTTCGACGCCGGTTAATGCGGCAAAATCTTCCACTAATCGATAGAGTATTTCAGCCCCTCTCGTGTTTGTTTGAAAAAACGAGCTGGCCGAGATGCGGTATCTGAATATTCCCAAGGTATCAAAAATATAACCCGGGCCGTGGATAACACGATGTGACTCTCCGACAGCCACCTGCGCTTTCGACCGGTTAACCGAATGAACTATTGTGGTAATTTCCGGCACTGATTCGAGCAGCGCTGCCTGCAGATTATCGACTGCTGCATCGCCGGGTTTTCCTACTGCCGCAGTAACGAGATTGACCAGAGTCTCACCGGTATTTTTACCCTCCCGCACCACCAGGAATCGCCAAAAGCCGCTGTGATCCGAAGTGGTGTAGGGTAATAAACCCGATGTAGCACAATGAGCCGCTGTAATATTGCGGATTTTATTGCAGATTTCACTTTGCAACAAACAGTTCCCGATTTGTAATGTCTTGTTGTAGAAGCCCTTCACATTCATGCCCAGGGCAAAATCCTTGCGCAGTTCAGGATTTTGTACGGCCATCTCTTGCTGCGAAAACCAGCGTCGCCGACTGAAAGTAAACTCCATTTTATTGCGATAATAAAACTCATCCGGCGACGGCAAAATAGAATCGAAATTGAATTGCGTAAATTTCCCAATGCGTGCCAGGGCATCGAAAACCTGTTGTTTTTTTTGCGCTAATTGTGCCTGATATTGGTAATGCTGGACGGCACAGCCGCCACATTCGCCAAAATGCAAACAGCGTGGTTCTATCTGCTCCGGGGATGGACGTAAAACTTTGAGGATTCGGGCGTTATGCAATCCCTTTTTTTTTCGTAATATGCGGGCGTGCACACGTTGGCCGGGTAATCCGCCACGCACAAAAATGACAATGCCTTCGTGGCGGGCTACTCCTTCCGCCCCAAAGGCAAGGCTTTCAATTTCTAATTCGAGTTCCGTTCCTTTTTTCAAAGCTAACCTGTGTAATCTTTTTTTTGTGTCTCCGGGCATAATAATTTTGAATGAGAAAATACGAAGATTATACTTCAGTCGCTATAAAAAATGCAGCTTACTGTTTTTTTTACTTGGTGACTGCCGGTCGTTTAGGCCTGATCGATCCGAGAATTCTTCTTGCACCGGCATAGTATTTTTTCCAGTACCCTTTGTTTAAATCCGAGATGACAACGCCGCGTTTTGACATCGAGTGGATAAATCGGCGCTGGCCGAGGTATATCCCCACGTGTCCGATATCGCGATGTCTTTTGCCGAAAAAAAAGACCAGGTCTCCCGCAAGCAACCGTCGTGGGGAAATCGATTGGCCAAGATCATATTGATAGGAAGCTTTGTGAGGCAGGAAAATATTAAAGCCATTTTCATAAACCTGTTTTACCAGTCCCGAGCAATCGACGCCGGCTGGAGATTCACCGCCGTATTTGTAAGGCGCGTTGAGATATGGGCGCAATTCGGTCGCGAGATTCCGTGCTACCATCGACGAATTTAAAGCATATTTGTCGCCTTCAATTTTATGCGCCTTTTTACCGGAGGCGCCGCTGATACCCTGGTCGCCTTTCTGTTTTTTAATGAGCTGGTGTTGATCACGCCCGGGTCTGGATTCATAAATCGTGTACTGTGGTTTGGGCTGCAAACAGCTACTCAATAACAAACCGGCCTGCAAAACCATCAGCCCAATAATCTTCCTGAATCGTAAAACATCTTGCATTTTCAGCTCCTCAGATTTTTCCTTCAGCCTGCCCGGGAGATCACTCGAAGTCGTTGTTTTTTTTATTTAATGCTCGATTAACCTTAATTGTTCATGGAATCAAATTTTCAGCCGGGGAGGAGGATGATCCAGATTCATCCTTTCTGAATTATCGATGCAAACTGTAAGCCAATAAAGTGTTTATAAAGAAATTAATAATTGCTGCAATCACAATTTGGTTTTCAATAATATCCATGCATGTGCCAATAGTTATTTGATCAAGCCTATTTTATCCTTGAAGATGAATCTTTATAATGGCTATCAATGAACTAAAATGTACCACTTTCAAAAGCAACTAGTCAATAATCGTACAGATGCGAGACACTGTCTCACGAAAATACAATTTTTCTGTAAATATTTTAAACGATTAAAAAGTAAAAATTACCAAATGCGTAATTTTTGAACCAAAACAATACAGTTTTTATCGAATGTCTTGTTTTGGCATAGTAAGTGCTAAAGCAGAAGCGATTCTCATCCTGTTAGGAATTGAAGAATGAGAGATTAATGCAACATCAGCCAAGGATTGGCTAAGCTTTACAGCAAGAAAATCAAGGATTGATGAAGCCTTTGATTGACAACCTGCACAGACTCCCGGCTTTTTCATTCTCTTAGCATAACAACACGAACTACAACTCTTCAAAGTTTATCCTAGCCTGTTTTTCCATTCATCCGGATTTTGCAACTTGCGGGATTTACGGGAATAGGATGAGAAGCATCCTCCTTTCGATGCTTTAAATGACTCCATTCCATCCTAAACCCCAATTTAGGACACCTACCCAAAGAAAAGGGATATGGATCGCGCACCATATCCCTTTTTATTTTCCGCCGCTTTTTTCCGATGTTTAAATTATCCTGTTATGTATTGCTTCACAAGCTTTGGTACTTTTTTGACTAATTTTACTTAACACATTGCGCAGCATCTTCTCATGTATTACCTTTTTACGTTTCGCAAGACAAGAGGGTAAGTCCATGAGCAAAAAATCTCACAAG
>JAJRYV010000092.1 GCA_024275575.1 bacterium | reverse complement strand
CTTGCAGAATCTGGTACTTCTCTTCTGCTGTGAATTTCTTGTGAGATTTTGTGCTCATGGACTTACCCTCTTGTCTTGCGAAACGTAAAAAGGTAATACATGAGAAGATGCTGCGCAATGTGTTAAGTAAAATTAGTCAAAAAAGTACCAAAGCTTGTGAAGCAATACACCGGCTATTAAGTTAGTTCGACAAAAACTTAAGTTTTCAAATTATGTACGAACCCACCCCTGATTTGAACTAAAAGCGGAGCATTTTAATTCAAATCAGGGGTGGGTTCCCAGTTGAGCCGAGCAAACGGGATAACCGGAATTAGCATATTTTAACATATTATTTATATACTACTTACTCAACTAAAACCAACCTGACTAAGTAGTAATAGGTAATTCAATTGGTGTTAGTTTATTATTTATTACGAATAGTAAAAAAAGGGATTAAAAGAATTAAATATGAACGTTCTAATGCAAAATCGTATCGACACTTTTGATAAACCTGGTGGCGATACTCAACAACTGCTAAAAACAAAATCAAAACTGGAAAAGCTTGGTGTTAAAGTCGATATTTCTTTGGATTATACGCCTGTACTCGATGCGTATGATCTGGTTCATTTATTCAATACAACTCGAATCCACGAAACCTGGATGCAGTTTAAAAATGCAAAAAGGCAGCAAAAGCCTGTTGTCCTCTCCACTATTTATCATGATTACACTGAGTTTAATCAACGCTATTCGGGTCACTTACGCTGCTTTGTTTATAGAAATTTCTCAGCGAATAGTGTAGAATTAATTAAAGAAACAGCCCGTGCATTTTTAAAATATCCTAAACAATTTAAAGCGCTCCAACCTTTAATCTATCCAGGTTATATGCAAGCGCAGAAAACAGTAATCTGCAATGTAGACTGCCTGCTACCCCAATCCCACATGGATATTGAAATGGAGAAGAGAATATTTAACCTGTCTGGCTGTGACTTAAACTATAAAAAAGTAGTAAATGGAGTTGATATCGAAAAATTTAATTCACATGAATTTTTAGTGGATGATTACCCGGAATTGGAACATGATTCTTTTGTATTATGCGCTGCTCGAATTGAGCCCGTAAAAAATCAACTCAACCTGATCCGCAGCCTTAAAGGGGCTAATTTAAAACTTGTCTTAGTCGGTGCAGTTAACAAGTATCATAAAAAATATGCTGCGAAAGTGTTAGCAGAACTAAAGGAAATTGGGGGAATATATTTGGGGTTTGTAAATGATCAACAACTAATACAACTGTATAAAAAGGCGCGAGTTCATGTTTTGGCAAGCTGGTTTGAAACCTGCGGACTTTCATCCCTTGAAGCTGGATATGCAGGAGCAAACGTTGTTGCATCTGACAGGGGATATACAACGGAATATCTGAAAGATTTTGCCTGGTATTGTAAACCGGATAATCTAAGCTCAATTAAAATGGCCATTGCCGGCGCCTATAGCGCACCACGGAAGAGAGATTTTTCTGATTTTATTGAATCCAATTACACATGGGATAAAGCTGCCATGCAAACAAAAGCAGCATATGAATCAGTGTTGAATGGGCCTCCCGCCAGTTTGCTTCCTTCTTCTAAATCATTCTGTGTATCAGAAAGCTAATTGAAAGTTATCTTTTGAGCATTTTCTCAAAATATATTTTTCTTTTAATTTCCTGAAAAACAAATCCTTTACGACGATATACAAACTAAATAACCCAAAATAAACCAGACGCATTCCAGCGACGTAATTAACCGGAAACTGGTGAAGACAGTCGTCCCTGAAGGGAATGCCCGTGGCTTCCTTATACTGGAAACCGATACGTACTGCTTTTATCTTATGAGTGAATTTTATGCTCTGGAATAAGAATGCGGAATCCGTTGGAAAGCCCCATAGGCCATAGCCGTCAACTTAAGGACGTAACAGACTAAAAAAAATGGATGTTAGCCAACACAATAAACAGCGCCTGCTTAAGGCAAGTCCCCCACCTTGAAAAGGAGGGGACGACTTTTGCGAATTGTTCTTCGCAAAAGCCAGGGGTGGTTGAATGCCGCGCGATAAACCACCCCTCCAACCTTCGCTGGACGCTGCGGTTGATTTCCCCTCCTTATTTAAGGATGGGAGTTTTGCAGTCGTTTCGTCTCCACAGAAACATGCTGTTTATTAATAAACTACTACCTTAAGTTGACGGCTATGCCCCATAGGCTGGAGTAACAATGAAAAACCTGGAGAATAGTAAATAATTTGTTATGGGAAAAAATCAAAAAAAAGATATGTCTGTAGGCGTTGTAATTGTTACACATAATGCAGAAAAGCATATACAACTATGCTTGAGACATATACTTGATTCCGGTGTTAATCCTAAAATTGTAGTTATTGATTCTTCATCTGAAGATAGTACTGTCGAAATAGCGAAAAAAAACAATATTGATGTTCAAAGTATTCAAAAAGAAAATTTTAACCATGGACTTACTCGAGAAACCGGACGAAAAATATTAAACACTGACATTGTTACAATGATAACCCAGGATTCATACTTGCTTGATAAAGATACGCTGGAAATTCTTGTTGAACCAATTAAAAATGGCTCAGCTGCGATATCCTATGCCAGACAAATACCTCATGATAGTGCAAATTTTTTTGAAGCGTTTCCTCGTTTTTTTAACTACCCCGATGAAAGTCAAATAAGGTCCATTAACGATTTAAAACAATATGGTTTATCTACTTTTTTTTCATCAAATTCATGTTGCGCCTATCTGAACACAGCGCTTGAAGAAATCGGTGGATTTAAAAATGTATTGATGGGAGAAGATACCTTAGCTGCTTATGAAATTTTACGAAAGGGGTATAATATTTCATATACTGCAGATGCCATTGTTAAGCATTCCCACCGCTATTCAATTGTTCAGGAATTTCGACGTTATTTTGACACTGGATATTATCGAAGACAATTCAAAGATTTGTTTGAAGTGCAAGGTGCTGACGAAGGGCGAGGAAAAGCCTACGCTATATCACTTCTCAAGCTCTTAGCCAGAAAGTCTCCACAACTTTTGCCGTATGCTTGCTTGCATGTTTTGGCAAAATGGCTGGGATATAAAATTGGGCAAAAAAGCCTGAAAATGCCCGAGTGGTTCAAACGTTTGATAAGCAGTCAGGATTTTTATTGGACGTCGGTTTAACACCAGAGAGAACAACATTAACAAATTTCATCGAGCCACCAGACCAGGATAATACACTAACAGGACGACATCATGTTTAAACAGCACCCGCAGCTTTTCCATATTTCGCTGATCATCGGTGATTTTTTACTGACTTTTTCAGCATTCATCATCGCTTTTTATCTGCGCTTTTATTCCGGATTTTTCACCGTTATTGCCATCCCGGATTATAGTGATTATTTTCTCCTTTGCCTTGTTGCACCGGTTTTCGCCGTCATCGTTTTTCACTTGCTCGATGTCTACCAAACCCGGCGGATAGAATCCATATTTATCGATCTGCTGCCTGTTTTAAACACCAGTATCATTCTGGTTTTGCTGCTTTCCGCTTTGACTTTTTTCTACCGTGAGACCAGTTTTAGCCGTCTGACTTTTCTTTTATTCGGCATCATATTTTTTCTACTGGTCAGCATCGAGCGTATTTTTATCCGCAGTGCTCTGAAATATTTACGCACCCGCGGTTTTAACGTCAAACGTCTGTTGCTCATCGGTGCCGGAGAAATCGCTGACCGGGTGATCGAATCATTAATGAAAAATAAAAGTTTTGGTTACCAGGTCGTCGGCGTGGTCGATGACCAGCAGGAAAACAGTTATTACCCCAAACCTCACGGCGTCAAAATAATCGGCCGCACGAAAGAGTTGAATAAAATTGTACATGAACAGGATATCGATAAAGTGATCATCACCTTGCCGGTGCGGGCTTACGATAAAATATGCCGTATCGTGGATAAGTGCGAACATGAGGGAATCGAATCGGAAATCGTGCCGGATTATTTCAAGATTATCCAGCAGAAAACCAAAGTTAAAAATCTTGACGGCCTGCCGATCGTCAGCATCCGCTCGTTACCGACGGATGAGATGGGTTATACTGTTGCCAAAAGAGTATTTGATGTGGCGTTTTCATCAATGGTGCTGATTTTGGGCGCTCCACTGTTATTGGGCATCGTGCTGGCTGTGAAACTGACATCGCCCGGTCCGGTATTTTTCTGTCAGGAACGCATCGGCATCAATCGACGGCGCTTCAAAATGTATAAATTTCGCACCATGCGCGTGGCACCTGAGCAAGAAAGTGATGTCACCTGGACGACCTCTAATGACAACCGCCGTACTTGGGTCGGCACATTTTTACGCAAATCCAGCCTCGATGAGTTACCTCAATTCTGGAACGTGCTGCGTGGTGATATGAGCATCGTCGGACCGCGACCGGAAAGACCCTATTTCGCACAGCAATTCAAAGACAGGTTCCCGAAATATATGGTGCGCCACCAGATTAAAACCGGTATTACCGGATGGGCGCAAGTCAACGGCTGGCGGGGTGATACCTCAATTCAAAAACGCCTCGAATTCGATCTCTATTATCTGGAAAACTGGTCCTTTCTTTTCGATTTGAAAATTATCGGTTTGACGATGTTTAAAAGTATAAACGATAATAACGCCTATTGATTTGCACAAACAACAGGAGTAATTTTAGCGAGGAATGCGACAACTACAGCAACGAGGATTTTTCAGGAAGATTTTTTGTTCATTATTATTATTTGTCACTTTTTCAGCCCTATTGCATGCACAGAAACGCCTCAGTTTGCAGCCCTATCACTGGGTTTATGAATACGCCGATGAGTTGCGTTTGCGCCATCCGGGTCAAATAGCTTTCTGGGCGATACAACCGGTCGATTTTAATGACAGTGCCCGATTGCTGAAAACAGCCGACAGCAGCAGCTATACGGCATTTTTGGCCAGGAAGATTGCCCGGGATTTATATCAATTTGGTCGCCGGGGGAAAAAGCTACTGAGAAAACCGTATATTTTTCTCGGCACTTTAATCACTGAAAAATACGGCAGTTTCATCGGTAATGACCATATTCTCAACAGTATCCGGCTCTATTCCGGTGCGCGGTTTAGCCCGCGGCTTTCCATTTTTAATGCGATGGACGTCGATCAAAATCTCGGTGAGGATAAAGACTATCTCGGCAAAACCTGGCGCGACGTCAGTGCGCTGACCGAGCAGGCTTATATTCAATACCACGCAGACCGCTGGCGGGTTAAATTCGGTCGTGATTATTTGCGTTGGGGCCGCGCCCAGGATGCAGCGCTGGCGGTTTCCCATGCCTCGCGCCCTTTCGATCAGTTCTTTTTACAACTTCGCACACGCCGCGCGCAATTCAGCTATTTTATCAGCAAATTGAACAGTATCAAATCTGCTGAGGCGATAAACGAAGAAAACAGTCGCTGGCTGGATCGTTTCATGAGCGGCGGACGGCTCGATTTTTCATTTTTCAATCATAAACTTGAACTGGCCGTTTCGCAGTTTGTCTTGTGGGGCGGAACACACGGACTGGAATTTTATTATTTAAATCCGTTTCTTTTTTACCACGGCGAACAGTTGAACGAAGACCCGGAAATTCAGGCCAACACGATTGGATTATTCGATTTTTCGTATTTTCCCAAATCCGGCTTTGAGATTTATGGCCAATTGCTCATTGATGATGTGCAGATTGAAAAAAAAGTGCCCGGCGATCTCGAGCCCAATGAATACGGTATTTTGCTCGGCGGACGCTGCGCCGATATTTTCGGGTTCAACGGTCTGACGCTCGGTTTGGAATATACCCGGGTAACCAACAGAACTTATAATACGCTGCCGGCGGCGGAAAAATATGAACACCGCAACAAACCCATCGGTCATTTCCTCGGCAACGATTTTGATCGCTGGCTTTTCACCGGGCGCAAGTATCTGTGGAAAAACTTACTCCTCAGCAGCAGCATCGATATTCGTCGCCACGGGGTCGGTCGGTTCAATGGTGAATTTGATATGCCCTGGCTGGCTTACAGCATCGATGAAGGATATTCGGAACCATTTCCCAGCGGCGTGGTTGAGTATTCACGGATTTATGAATTCAATTTGCGCTGGCATCCGCGCCCCGATTTTTATCTGTCACTTTTCGGCCGCGCCGGCAATTTTTCCAATTATCAAAATAAAACCGGCAAAACCCGAAATAACCGCGAACTGTTTCTGCGTTTGTGGTATGCGTGGTCGTTTTTCAGTGAAATTTAACCAGGAATAAAATGAAATTTCTTGTCATTTTCGATCGGGATGGCACGTTAATCGTCGATAAAAACTATTTGAGCGATCCGCAGCAGGTTGAAATTTTGCCCGGCGTTATCGAGGGACTGCAAAAACTGGCAGCGAACGGTGCGGTCTTCGCCCTGGCGAGCAATCAATCCGGTATCGGCAGAGGTCTCTTTTCGCATGAAGCAGCGCATGTGGTCAACGACAGATTGGTTTCGGTGCTGCAAAATTCCGGTTTAGATTTACCGTATATCTATTTCTGTCCACACACACCGGTGGATAAGTGCCGCTGCAGAAAACCGCAACCGGAGATGCTGCTGCGAGCGCTACAGGATTCGTTAATAGATAAAAAATGGGCATTTATGGTTGGCGATAAAATAGCCGATGTGTTGGCCGGCAGGAATGCGGGTATGCGTTCGATTTTGCTGCGCACCGGTTACGGCGCAGAAATCGACACCGCCGATTGTCAGGCTGATTTTATTGCAGAAGATTTACAGTCAGCTGCAGACTGGATGATTATGAAAATAAAAAATCCGGGTTAGTCCCGGTGCCTGCCGCGGGAAATGAGCGATCATTTCCCTATATTCTGGCCCGCTTGCAGCGAGGACGTCGCAAGCGGGTTTTTTTATTTTTGCAGAAATTCACCGACCAATCGCACCAGGTCCACAGCGTTGTAAGGTTTGGGTAAAAAACGGGTATTTTGATCGATCATCGCCAAATCGTGGTCGTAACCGCTGCAGAGAATGGCTTTCATTTCCGGAGTGATGAGGTGGATTTTTTCGATCAACGCCTGGCCATCCAGTTCAGGCATGGTTAAATCGATCAAAAGCATATCGATCGATGATTCGTTCGCTTTAAAAACCGCAAAAGCTTCCTCGCCGTTTTGTGCAATTAAAACATGGTAGCCGTATCGCTCCAGACTTTTCGACGCCATATTGCGTACAAGTTCGTCATCATCGACGATGAGAATGGTACCACCCGGGTGAACGATTTTTCCTTCGATATATTTACTCTCTTTGATACTCTCTTCCAGCGTGGGTAAAAAGAATTGAAAATTGGTGCCGATGTTTGCTTCGGTGGAGACTTCAATCCAGCCGTTATGTTCCTTGATGATTCCAAAAACGATGGAAAGGCCGAGCCCGGATTCCTGAGCGATTTCTTTTGTCGAAAAGAAGGGATCAAAAATTTGCGAAAGCGTCGTTTCGGGAATGCCGGTACCGGTATCAGAGACGCTGACTTTGAGATGTTTTCCCGGGTAGGCGTCAAGATTTTTTTTAGACTGCGCTTCGCTGATTTCTACTTCTTCGATGAGAATTGAGATTTTGCCCTGGCTCTCCTGTGATTTCCCCTTGTTTTGAATAGCGTCACGCGAATTGACGACAAGATTGGTGATCACCTGCTGAATTTTCCCCTGATCGACGAGGACCGGGCTTAAATTCAGGGTGACCGGCGCTTCGATAGCGATCGAAGAGGGAATAATCCGCCGTAAAAGATGAATCATGGTTTGAATGAGACCGTTCAAATCCGTGGGTTCGATAGTGGTGTTGCCCTGTCGGCTGAAGGCCAGCAAGCCGCGGGTGAGGTGGGTGCAGCGTTCGGCTGCTTTTTCAATTTCACCGATGGTCTGCAGGGTGAATTCATCCTCTGCCAGGGTTTCCAGCAAAATACTCGCATTTCCGATAATACCGGTTAAAATATTGTTGAAATCATGGGCGATACCGCGCGCCATCGTGCCGATGGTTTCCATTTTATGGCTTTGAATGAGTTGATTTTGCAATGATTTTTCCTGGGTGATATCACGGATGATCACACAGGTGCTGGTAACGCAGCCGCCCTCGAGAAGCGGTAATGCAGTTGCGATAGCCATGCGCTTGCCACCTTCCAAGGGATGAAAGACAAATTCCGTCTGCGAAATTTGTCCGTTTTGGGCGATTTGCAGATGAGATTTAAAATTTGGCAGATCATCTTCGTCGATCAGTTTTTGCAGGAAATTATCTGAATAGGCCACGTCCGGGCTGTAACCGGTAATTTTTTTAAATGCGGGATTGACGAAAGTGATGTTGTGGCCGAAATCAAACTGAATGATGGTCTCGGGAAAATTGTTGACGAACGACCGGTAACGGGCCTCGCTGGCACGCAATGCTTGCTCTGCAATGACTGAAAGATGCTCGTCATGCAAGGCGACCTGCACACCGATATTCCCCGCATCGTCGAGATAAACCTGGTAGATACGGCAACGGAAATGTGGCCAGGCATTCAGCTTGTTGCGCAGACGAATATGCCGGATATCGGCGTTCATATTGAAACTGACTTGCTGCAGAGTTTGACGAAATTTTTCTTTGTCGTCGGGATGAATCAGGTCGAGCAGATTCGTGCCGATGATCTGCCCGGCTGAGAGACCGAGAATTTCCTCGATTTGCCAGGCGACCCAGTGAACTTTACATTGCATATCGATTTTAAGCAAAATATCGAAGGTAAGATTGATGATTTTCGACAGTGCGTCGTTGTGTTTTTGCAATTGCTTTTGTGCTGCCGATTCTGTGATGATCTCTTCGATAATCAATTCGGTGATCGGTCCGGTGTTATCCTGGCCATTGAGGGTACGAGGGAGATACTTCAATAATTTGGTATCACCGTTTAGTCCGATTGTGAACGGCATCCCGGGTTCATTTGCCCGGATAGCGTCAACTAATGGGCTGCATTTCTGCTCAAATTCAACATATGATTCGGCGCCGCAAAGCTGCAATAATGCCTGGTTGGCAAATTCCGGCTTGAAACGGGCGTCGAGGTGTAGAATTGCCGTGGGCAGTTTTTGTAAATAATCGGTGATATTTTGTCGTTGGTCTGCCATAGGTTTAAATATATCGACCTGTTGGGTTTGTTTCAAAACCTGGTTTTAAAACCGGGTTTATATTTGTAAAAAAATACAACCATCATGTGAACAAATATAATTCCCGAACATTGAACAGGGCATCTTCACCGGGCAGTGCGGGTTACTTACGCCCAGTGGAAGGCCTCATTTGTGCCGGCCAGGGGGGCCCTGATACAAAGACAAGGCGAGTTAAGTACTTTGGTCATTTTTTATTATTCTCGAAGACATCGCTCTGGGGCTTATTCCCTCGATTCTCATTTTTTCATCTATCTTTTGACGCCACTTTGTATAGTCAAATGGCTCTCTTTGAATTAGTGCGATAAACCGTTCCACTTCGATTTTGTGGCCGGAAATGTCTCCACACATTGTCTGTTCCGGTTATTCGCCTATGAAATTACAATTCTAATCGCAGATATGAAAGAAAAAGTTAAACATTTGCGCAGATTGACTGTGCAAATACTTTCAAGACTTGTACCCGCAGGAAGAATTATTCTACACAGGTTTATGGCTTTGCATTTTAAGCTATTCGGGCGAGAAATATTTTCTGTGGAGGTTTTAACCGAACATCCACAGAAAATTCAGACCTAATGCACCAGTTGCATGGTTTTAGAGATGACTTTATCGTCTGATTGCAGCCGGATGAGATAAGTGCCGCTTGCGGTAAGCAGGCCGGCATCGTTGCGTCCATCCCAGTTTAATTCGTTCAAACCGGCGTCGAAATGACGATCATCCAACGATTTGATCAACTGCCCGGTGATGTTGTAAATATTGACGCTCACCCGGGAACCGTTTTGCAATATGAAGGGGATTTTTGTACTGCCGTTCAGGCTGGCGCCCGGACGGAACGGATTGGGATAATTCTGCTGCAAAACAATGCGGTTTTCTGGCTGCACGACTACTGCGATTTCCGGTGAGTATTCCATCGTGCCGTCGGTGTCCATTTGTCGCAGGCGGAATTTATGGAGACCGCTGTACCGTACTTCATAAACAAAGGCATAGTTTTGTTCTTCAACCGTCGTGCCGTTACCATCGATAAATGCCACCTCATCGAACGGGGCTTCGCCAAAACTGTGCTCGACATAAAACCCCAGATTATTGGTTTCCGTCGCCGTCGTCCAGTTCAGGTTAATGAAGAAATCGCTAGCAAAGCCGGTAAAGGTTATGAGCTCAACAGGGGTGGTGCCCGGGACCAAATGCTGCGCAACTACACCTTTAAAGCGATTGGCCATGGCATTGTAGCCGGTATCATTGGGGTGCAATTTATCGGTCGGGCTATTGGTCATATAATCATTTTCCCAGTTCGTATGATTCATGAATTCATTGTATTGATCGACGTAATAAATCGATTTGCCCTCCTGGTTGCGGCGGCGATCCACCAGACTCCAGATTTCACTATTGAGCGGACTGACTTTGCTCGCAAGCGAATCCAGACGAGGAATAATACCACAGAGGAAAATTTTAATATTGACACCGTTATTCCAGATGATGTCCAGCGTAGCATCGATATCGTCGATGATGAATTGCGGACCACGTTTGGCGGAAATATCATTGGTGCCGATGTGGAAAAGAACGAAATCAGGCGTGTCGCCTTGTGCGCTGAGTGTATTAAGCCAGCTCTGTGCATTGGCCCGAATAAAGCTGGTCTGTTTTCCTGCCCAGCCGTCATTTTCCGGGTCAGGGAAATTGCCGTCCAGTTGCGTACCGACAAAATTGAAATCGACGCCTTCGTTTTGCTGCGCTACATAGGCTTTCAATTTATCATACAAAGGTTTACGATAACCATTGTAATTTGTCGATCCCTCACCCTCCGTAATTGAATTGCCAAGCGGCCAAATGTTGTAGGTCTGAGCCTCAATCTGTGAAGTTGTGCTGGAGATAAAGCCCACAAGTGCCAGTGCAGTAACAAGTCGGTGCCACATAAATGAAAAATCCTCTCAAATTGCCATGATGTATATCATCGGTTGCCGATGATTCTATGATTTGACCGATAGCCGATTTCGATGGAAAACCCGTATCAAGTGAAAGTTGTACCTTTTATGCAAAGTTTGTTCCACTACACTCGAATCAGGAGTTTTTAATTGATTTAATCAAATGCTCGCAGTCAAGCGATCGCGCCGCCAACCATTTTTGAGTTTATGCTTCATAAAAGTCTGTCTCAATTTATGCCTTTCACGGTCTGTCGGTCAAAATCTGTTAGCAGATTTGAACTGCTGTTATGCTATTTATAACTGCAAAATCATGAAAGCGCGAATGATTTTTAATACAACGTTTCAAAATGAGTCAGTCAGTGCATTGAAACAGGATAAATCGATTCAAAATCAGCGCATATTTAATAATCGGCCGGAGCCTGCCCTCCCTTTTGCAGCGAGGCCTGTTTTTTTCTTTTTTCACAATAAAAAAATGCTGGCAGAGCCTGAGGTGAATCCCCTGGAAGAATTCTGTTTTAAGGGTGCGGTATCCACAAAAGTGTACGGTTGCAGAATATTTGCTATGGGCTGAAAAAAGAAAGCTGCAGTGGTGAATTGAGAAGTCCCCTTAACTCAATTTCAAAACTGCAGCATTTCATAGGAGGAAGGTGGATAGTGTAAAAAAAATTGGTCGCAGATGGCTGGTATTCTTCCATCTCCAATTTTGCCTGTTATTGTACAACCTGAAATTTGCGACTGCGTAAACAAACTTTTGATTATTTTGTAATTAATTGACGAAAAATTATGCGTTTTTACTCCCCATCTCGGCTGATTTTCTATCACAACAGGAAGAAATTCTACGGCGTTTATTTTTTTCTCGTTTCCAGATAGTTCAAATGCTGTTGCAGGGTTTTGACATATTGAAAACGAACCCGGTAATAGAGGTGTCCGACTTTTTCGTCAAATCCCTGGGGTTCGATAATTTTCAAAATATTGGCACTCTCCAGCAATGTGACGCCGTAAAACAGGCAATTGATCAGAATGAGCAAAACGAACATTTTTATCACGATTCGTCCAATCCAGCGCATCATCGTCCTAAAATCCTCCTTCCCCCAATAAATCGTTTTCGGTAATAAGAAATATCATAATTGCGGATCACCACGCGTTTTAATTTCGAAGAAGCGTGAATCATTTTATTGCTGCCAATACAGAGTCCAACATGGGTTGGTTTACTTGCCCATGATTCCTGGAAAAAGATTAAATCCCCCGCAGCAAGCTGACTCATCGACGGCACAATTTTTCCATACTTATACTGATCGGCGGCCACGCGACGCAGGCTGATCCCCACATTTTTGTAGGCTGCGAAGATCAGGCCTGAACAATCAACCCCGGATTGACTTGTCCCGCCATAAACATAGGGGGTGTCGAGAAACAGTGCCGCTGATTGTACGACTGCAAGCGCCATACCCGAATCCGGCAAATTCATCGCGACATTTCGCGAAGGGCGGGTTTGCAACTCTTTTAACTGGCGTTGTATCGCTTTTAGCGCTGTTTTGCCATTGAAATTGATATTAAAATCCCAGGTATCAATCATCGTCGGCAGGATAAAATGTAGGGTAATACCCGCGAGCAAAAACTCAAAAAAATTGACGATCAACCTTCCCATAAAAGCCCCTTCTCCGGCAGAACCGGGTTATTCTGGTGTCGGGTGTGAGTAATGAATATTGTTTCGAATGTGGAAATCAAGGAAGCGAAACGATTTTAGAATTTTTTCAGCCGCAGAAGTGGCTCTTCGCTAATAATTTTGTCTGGGATACAGGCGTTGAAGAGAATGACGAAGAAGAAAAATCAGACCCCGTTTCATTTAAAAACCGGTTTTGCGGCTTCGGATAGGGTTCTACCCTGTTTCAGCCGTAGATTGAGTTTTTAATGGTAAAAAAATGAAAATTTTCCCGAGATGAAAGTAATGGCAAGAATAATTATATTTAATAAACCTGTTCCATGAATGCAAGCATTTTCGCATGCGGAACTGGATATCCCGCGTTTTTTTTATTTAATAGTTTCACCCTCAACCAAAATCACCGCGAGCCTTTTCGGCCCGTGCGCCCCGAGAACCAGTATTTTTTCGATATCGGAAGTGCGTGAGGGCCCGGTGATGATCGTCGCATAACGCCAGTCGGCATTTTGAAATTGCACTGAATGTAATGCTTCATCAAGCGAAGGCAGCAGTTGAGCGGTTGTGGCGATGACAATGTGCATCGGCGGCAGAACCGATAATCGCCGCCCCCCTGCTGCTAAGCTGCGCAGCAACACACTACCTGTGCGTGCAACAAGAAAATCCGCGCTTGTCAGCCCAACTGCGAAACCGGCGAAATCGACGCTGTTCAATCGTTGCTGTGAGGCGTTTTCAAACCGTCCTGCCAATCTCGGGTACGCGGTAAAAATTTTTCGGCAAAGCGGGCTGAAATCAGCGCAAAACTTCGTCCCTTCAGCCGATTGCAGTAATGTTTCGATCGTCTCTGCTGCCTCGGTAAATGAGTTTACCATAAAAAATTCACCGGAAAGTTTTTTCATATTGTTTTTGAAAATACTGATCAAATTTCCTGCCTCAGACCGTGGGTAATCTGCGAAAATATTGTCGTCACTCCCGACTCGCGGTAGTGATATTTCTGCCGCCCGGGCCGTGCGCAATTTAGTGATTATTTTTTTTTTTGCCGTCATCATCGATCGGTTCTTTCCGGCTTTATACTGTTTTGAGATTGCTTCATGATCTGTGCAAAAGATTTTTTCGCCGGTTGCGGAATACCTCTTCGTTTCGCTGCCGGGAGTATCGATTTATAAACCGGCAGCAGCAATTTCAGAATTGGCCGCAGCAATTCCACAGCTCGCCTGCTCCGGAAACATTGCGCCCAGATTTTCATCGCCATACGCCAATAAAATTTACTTTTGCGATTTTTTTCTGCCACCCGGCGGGTCTGCAGCAACAAATGATGCAGATCGAGATCGACTGGACACACCGCACTACAGGCACCACATAATGTCGAGGCATGCGCGAGATGGCGCCATTCAGCCAGGCCGCGCAATTGCGGTGTCACGACGGAGCCGATGGGGCCCTGATAGGCCGTACCGTAAGCATGGCCGCCGATGGTACGAAAAACCGGGCAGGCATTGAGACAGGCGCCGCAGCGGATGCAGTGTAAAAGCCGACGGAAATCATCCTGGGCATAAATGTCCGAGCGGCCGTTGTCCAGCAAAATGACAAACATTTCTTCCGGGCCGTCGCTATCGGGAGCCAACTCCGGCCCGCGCACGATTGAATTGTAACAGGTTAACTGCTGGCCGGTGCCGCTGGTTGTCAATAAAGGCAGAAAAAGCGCTAAATTCCCCAATCGCGGCAGGACTTTTTCGATGCCCACCAGCACGATATGCACTTTCGGGCACGCCATGCCGAGACGGCCGTTGCCTTCATTTTCCATCATCACGATGGCGCCGGCATCTGCGATAATAAAATTCGCACCGGTGATGCCGATATCAGCGGTGACGAAGGCCTGGCGTAGGTGTTGGCGGGCTGCCATCGTGAGTTCTTCGGCGCTGTCTGTTCTTTCGATGCCCAGCTTTTCTGCAAATAAATCGGCGATTTCACTTCTGGATTTATGCATCGCCGGGGTGACGATGTGATAGGGTTTTTCACCGGCAAGCTGCACGATGAATTCACCGAGGTCGCTTTCCCAATTTTCGATGCCCTGACCTGCGAGAAATTCATTGAGGCCGATCTCCTCGCTGGTCATCGATTTCGATTTGATGATTTTTTGGCCCCCGCACCGTGTGATAATCTCCCCGATAAATTGCCGCGCCTGCTGCGCAGTTTCCGCCCATAAAACCCGGGCGCCGCGTTTGCTGATTTTTTCTTCAAATTCGAGCAAGAGATCGGGCAGATTTGCCAGAGCGTATTCTTTAATTGCAGCAGCGCTTTTTCTGGCATTTTGCCAATCGGTGAATTGCCGCTTTATCATTTCATCGACTTTGGTGTCATATGTGGAGATGGCTTTTTGAATTTTTATCCGATGAGCATCATCGCCGGATTTTTGCCTGGCTCTTTTTAAAAAAAGATGATTTTCGGTCATTTATTATTCCGGATACGGCTGCATTTTAAAACATTACTATCTTTAAGAATTCAACGAAATGAAGAATTTGCGGTTTGAAACCAGTAGCTTTTGCCTCAGCACGCAAATGCTGAATGCAGCCGGGATCGTTGGCGATGAGATAATCCAGCCCGGCTCCGGCAAAAACTTGCAGACGGGATTTCGCCATCGCCACGGCAACCTCGGGCATTTTGAATGAAAAAAGGCCACCGAAACCACAACAGCTATGCTCGACTTTCGGCGTAAAGATTTCAACGCCTTCGATGCGGCTGAGAATGCGTTCGGTCTCATCAGACAGGCCGAGTTCACACATCGAATGGCAGGAATTGTGGAAGGCGATGCACTTTTTCGCCCGCCCGTTTATCTGCGACAGACAGTTTTCCCGGCAAATAAACTCACTTATTTCCCAGGTTTTGTTTTGCAATTTTTCCACTTCCCGCATCGCTGTTTGATCATTCCCGAACAGCAGCGGAAAATAGTTGCGCACCATGCCGGTACAGGAACCCGAGGGAGAAACAATTGCCTCAGCCCCGGAAAATACCTCGATAAAATGCCGCGCCACCCGCCGCGCTTCATTGTGGTGACCGCCGTTAAATGCCGGCTGCCCACAACAGGTTTGTCGTGAATCATAGTTGATGCTATAGCCCAGTTTCTGCAAAACTGCAACCATGGCCAGCCCGATTTCCGGCATCACCTGATCGATAAGGCAGGGGATGAAAAGGGAGACGAATTTGAATTTTTTAGCCATAATTGATGATTCTGGCGAGTAAAGAATTTTTCGCTTTTCTGCCAAATATAATCTTTTTGCCACGCCAATCAAACAGCTAAATCATAGTGCCCAAGAATAAAAATATCTTTGAGCTATCCTGCGGGATTGTATATTTAAACATTGGAACGGGGGAAGGATGAATTGTTGGAGGTTGGAAGCTGAAACGATCAGGAAACCTTATGAGAAAGAAAACCATACTTTATATTCTAATTCTGTTTCTGGTTTTTGTTTGCTGTGAGCTTAACGCACAGGTGCGCACAAACGGGGTAAAATTTGGTTTTTTCGATTTGCGCCGGCCAGCGCTGGGCATTGCGCGGGAGTTCGGCGGCCTGTCTTCCCGCTTGCGTTTTAATTTTGACGGCGATTTTGTCTTCAGCTCCGCTCACTGGTTATTCGCTGATTTTTCGCTCAAATATTTCCCCCGCACGGGCGCAGGCGCGACGCCGTATTTTGGCGGCGGCGCCGGTGTGAATATCGGCGAGGTGGGTGGCGTGGCGGCGCACCTTGTTGGTGGTTTAAACTTTCGCCTGGAAAGAATTCGTATGTTCACCGAAATCAAAGTCCATTTAAACAAACCCAGCGCGCTTTCCCTGTGGCTGGGGTTGCGGTATTAAAGTCACCGCATCTTAAACTATGGGAAATAGCGATAAAACTCTCCACGATGCAAAATCCGCATCACTTCTATTATTCTCCCCATCTGCTTCAATTCCTACCCGGTAGTTTCCGATGCGGATTCGATATCGCTTCGGGTAACCTTTCATTGTTTTTATCCCCGCGATTTCTTTTAGTGATTTTGCGGCCGGCAACTTTGTGAAGGCAAGCTGCATCGCCTGGTCATATACGTGTTGACCTTGAAGTTTTTTTAAGTCCTTTAAAAACTGTTTACGATACTGAATTCCCATTGAGATTACTTTTTGAGATAGGTTAGTGCATCTTTTTTGCTCAATAGAGGTGTTTTCTTTGCTTTATCCATTGCCTTTTTTTCAGGCAATAGTCCTCGAGTGCGTCAGGCAGCTCATCTTCGCCATACACACCATCGGGGAGTAATTGTTTCCAAATCTCTATTGGAATAACGACAGCCTTTTGAACACCGTTTTTATCGCTGATTTATTCAAGGTTGCGCATTATGTTCTCCAAAATCTGGCAGGTTCGTATTTAAGATTTGTTGAAAATAGATATTTTCACAACAAAATGCAAAAGTTTACATTTTTTCTGCGCCTGGTAAAAGAGTGGGAACGAGCAACGGCGAAGTGGGTGGTGTGGCGGCGCATCTTGTCGGTGGTTTAAACTTTCGTTTGGAAAGAATTCGCATGTTCACCGAAATCAAAGTCCATTTGGATAAACCCGGTGCGCTTTCCCTGTGGCTGGGGTGGCGGTATTAAATCAGATGAGATCGTTGCTCTGACTAAAAACAATTGGCGTGATTTACCTCCTGCTTGTCAACCGTTGAATCCCGCCACATTTCCCGTCGGGATTTCATGGTGGGTGAGCATGAGGGGTTAAATCCCCGATGAGAATGTCACGTTGAATAGATATTTTTTTATGAAGGCATCGCAGTATTTTATTTATACGAATCCCACAACGGCTCATCAACTCCTTTTTCATGATTCTCAAAACGCGCCATCACAAACAACGCGTCGGACAAGCGGTTGAGATAGGCGATGACGTATTTCCCCACCTTTTCTTCCCGGGAAACGCTGATAACCTCACGTTCGGCGCGACGGCAAACGCAGCGTGCCACGTGCAATTGCGCTGCCGCTTTTGTCCCGCCCGGCAGGATGAAGTTTTCCAAAGGCCCTGTTTTTTCACTCAATTCATCCATTAGTTTTTCCAGCTTTTCCACGTGCCGTGATTCGAGTTCGGGGATGTTATACTGTTTTTTATCTTCCTCAAGAAAGCACAAATCGGAACCAAGATGGAAAAGCGTGTTTTGAATTTCGCTCAGGGGAGCAGCTAATTTTTCACCCACATCGAAGGCCAGGGCCAGGCCGATGTGGGAGTTGAGCTCGTCCACGGTGCCATAAGCTTGCACGCGGTGGTTGTCTTTGGGAACACGTTGCCGGCCGCCCAGACTGGTGCTGCCGGCGTCGCCTTTTTTTGTGTAAATCTTTGTTAAGCGAGGCATTGGGTTGCCCTGAATTTAGTATTAAAAAAATGTATAAATATTCAAATTGTTTAATTAGATGATTTTTATTGTACTATATAGCGCTGATAAAAAACCACATTTAAATAGACTGTGGTTCAGTGAAGATTATTTTTTTCAGTCTAAAATTGAATAAAACGCCTTGGTTTTAAAAATTCCCTTGACTCTCATCAGCAAAAGTTTATTTTGATTGGGATTAATTTTTAAAAAAGTGCCTTATAAATATTCAGAAAGCCGAAAAATGAACCAACTGAACATTAAAAACATCGCCATCATGATCAGCATGTGCATGTGTATGTGTCAGTACAGCAAAATGTTCGGAAGGCGCTCTGGATAAATAGAAATAAAAATTGAAAATACAAAAGCCTTTCGACTATTCGAAAGGCTTTTTTTTTGGTTTTAATTAGCAAATACGACTGCGGTGCAACTCTGACAGGGTTCCAAACCCTGTCAGGGTTACGTCAATGCCCCTGATGGCCTATATACCGAAATCATACTAAAAATCATTTCAACAAACAGGAGATTTTTTTATGAAAACAATTTTCATCACAACACAGGCAGAAGCAATGCGTCTTTCCCATGGTATTTTCACAATGCGAATGTGCATGTGTATGATGAAAGTATCATTTTATGGAAAGGGTTAAATGAATGAAACGGAGTGAGATTCGTTTGCAAGAGTGACCAGGCCTTTCCATTGCGGAAAGGCCTTTTTTTTAAACCTAAAATCCGAACAGGAGAAAAGAATGAGTACAAACTATAAATTCGAAACTTTGCAGCTTCACGCCGGCCAGGAACCCGATCCCACAACAGGCTCGCGGGCTGTGCCGATCTATCAAACCACATCGTACGTTTTCAACGATTCCGAACATGGCGCCAACCTTTTTGCTTTGAAAGAATTCGGCAATATCTACACCCGCATCATGAATCCGACTACGGATGTGCTGGAAAAACGCATCGCGGCGCTGGAAGGCGGCGTGGCGGCGCTGGCGGTTTCATCGGGGCAGGCGGCGCAGTTTCTGGCGCTCACCAATATTCTTGAAGCCGGTGACAATTTCATCACTACTTCGTTTCTCTATGGCGGCACCTACAACCAGTTTAAAGTCTCTTTCAAACGCCTCGGCATCGAAGCGCGTTTCGCTGACGGCGATGACCCGGTGAGTTTTGCCGGGAAAATCGATGCGCGCACAAAAGCCATCTACCTTGAAACCGTTGGCAATCCCGGTTTCAATGTGCCGGATTTTGAGAAGCTGGCTAAATTAGCAAAAGACAATAAAATTCCGCTGATTGTCGACAATACCTACGGTGCGGCCGGCTACTTATTCCGTCCGTTCGAGCACGGCGCCAACATCGTTGTCGCTTCGACAACCAAGTGGATCGGCGGCCACGGCACCAGCATCGGCGGCATCATCGTCGACGGCGGTAATTTTGACTGGGGCAACGGCAAATTCCCGCAATTTACCGAACCTTCCGCCGGTTACCATGGTTTGAAATTCTGGGAGGTTTTTGGCGCAGACAGCCCTTTTGGCAATATTGCTTTCATCATCCGCGCCCGCGTCGAAGGCCTGCGCGATTTTGGTCCTGCGGTGAGCCCTTTTAATGCTTTCCAGTTTTTACAGGGGCTGGAGACGCTGTCGTTGCGCATCGACCGGCATACGCAGAATACGGTTGAACTAGCTGCCTGGTTAGAGAACCACGATGCTGTCGAAAAAGTGAATTATATCGGTTTGCAGTCAAGTGCTTATCATAGACTGGCGAAAAAGTATTTCAAGCGCGGTTTCGGCTCACTTTTGAGTTTTCAAATCAAAGGCGGCTACGAAAATGCCGTCAAATTCATCGACAATGTCAAGCTCGCCAGCCATCTCGCCAACATCGGTGATGCGAAAACGCTGGTCATCCATCCGGCTTCGACGACACACCAGCAGCTCACGGCCGCAGAGCAAGTCTCGACCGGTGTGAACCCGGATTTGATTCGTATTTCTGTCGGCATCGAACACATCGATGATATCAAAGCAGATTTTCAACATGCTTTTGATACTGTTTTCACAACCACAACCGAGCTGGAAAATGCCTGAAAAACTGTTTAAATACCATCATGATTTCATCCTTGAATCAGGGTGGAAACTTCCGGGTTTTGAGCTGGCCTATCATACTTATGGTCGGCTCAATGCCGATCAAAGCAATATCATCTGGATTTACCACGCGTTAACAGCCAATTCGGATGCTGCGGACTGGTGGGCGGGGCTGGTGGGGCCGGGCAAGCTCTTCGACCCGGCCTGTCACTTCATCGTCTGCGCCAACATGCTGGGTAGTTGTTACGGCTCTACCGGGCCTTTGAGTATCAATCCCGAAACCGGGAAGCCCTTTTATGATGATTTCCCTTTGCTGACGACGCGGGATATGGCGCGGGCATTCGATTTGTTGCGCCGCCATTTGCAGATTGAAAAAATACATGTCGGCATCGGTGGTTCCATGGGCGGGCAGCATCTGCTGGAATGGGCGATTTTGGCTCCCGAGATTTTTGAAAATATCATTCCCATTGCCACGAATTCGAAAATGTCGGCCTGGGCTATCGCGCTAAATGCAACGCAGCGCATGGCCATTGAAGCAGACCCGACGTGGCGAGAGCGCTCGCCGCACGCCGGGCAAAACGGCTTGCGTGCGGCAAGGGCGATCGGTATGCTTTCCTATCGCAACTACCAGATGTTTCAAACCAAACAACAGGAGAAAGATGATCACATCGATGGTTTTCATGCGGAATCATACCAACGCTACCAGGGCGAAAAATTTGTCCGGCGTTTTAACGCCCACAGCTACCGGATGCTCTCAAAAGCGATGGACAGCCATAACGTCGCCCGTGACCGCGGAAATATTGACGCTGCTTTGCAGCAAATCAAAGCCAATGTTTTGGCCATCGGTATCACCTCGGATATCCTGTTCCCCACCTCGGAGCAGAAATTTATTGCCGCAGCGACGGCAAACGGGGCTTACCGGGAGATCGATTCGGACTACGGACACGATGGTTTTTTAATTGAGTACGAAAGGCTACGGCGGGTGATTGAGGAACATTTTTTTCAGCCGCAAAATAAATATGCAGTTGGATGTACAGGGGTTTAAAATGACAAACTGCCGGCTTCCCTTTATTGCACCGCAGGGGTGATCCGGTTAATTTGAATGAGCGGTGAATCACAGAGGATAAGAGGACAACATGAGTACATTAGTTGAAGAAGTAAAAACGGCAAACGCTGATTATGCAGCGAGTTTTGCTGACAAAGGCAGTTTGCCGATGCCGCCGGCAAGGCGTTTCGCCATTCTCACATGCATGGACGCTCGTCTTGATCCGGCAAAATACGCCGGGCTTGCTGAAGGCGACGCCCATGTCATTCGAAACGCCGGCGGCAGAGCAAGTGATGATGCAATCCGTTCGCTGGTGATTTCTTACAAATTGTTAGGAACGAAAGAATGGTTCGTCATCCATCATACCGATTGCGGCATGGAAACCTTCAACAATGAGATTATCAGCGGGTTGCTGGAAAGCAGCTTGAAAACCGCGAGTGTTGATGAATCCGGATGGCATGACAGCGGTGATGGGGCGGGAACAAGCGCAGGCAGATTTATCCAATGGTTGCCCATTAGCGATCAGGAGAAAAGTGTTGTCGCCGATGTAAAACGCATTAGAAGCAACGCCATGGTGCCTGCTGATATCCCAATTTATGGTTACATATTTGATTGCAAGACGGGAAAACTTATTGAGGTGCCGGAAGCAACACAAGCAGGGCAGGCAAGTTAAAACTGATAGCGGCATTAAACCGGGAGGAGGAAAACTGGGTTGTACTCCGTTCTTCACCGCCCGGTGATGCCGGATATTTTACCATTGCAAATCTTTGTCGACGCCGAGCAATTTTTCAAGACGTTTTTCGATAATACGGTTTTTGTTGGGTTTACGGTTTTTCAGTGAGGCGCGCAGCTCTTGCAACTTCTTTTCCAGTCGTTGAACCTGCATCTCGCGGTCGATTTCTCGTAAATCGAACAGTTGGTTCAACACAGTGCGAAGTTGCTCTTTTAAACCTTCTTTCTGTTCTTCTTCCGCCTTGCGGTAGCGGAACACGATCATCTGTGATTTATGCTCAAGAACGATGCGTTTTTTGCTGTTTGTATATTCGTCTTTATCGTATTTTTTCCGTCGCTCGAGCATTTGCATCTCGCCAAATGCGCGACGTAATTCACGCGCATAAGCGCGCGGATTTTCAGCTTCAAGCTCTGCTAAAACTGCTGTAATTTCAGGGATGAGTTCAATTAGAAAATTATGGGCTGCGGTTTTTTGAATGTCACTTAAAGCAGCTTTGGGAACAGGTGCAAGCATCGCCCGGCGTTCCTGCAGCTTTTTTCGCAGATTTTCATGCACCGGCGCAGGCGCTTCATCCTCCGGCTGCGGCTCTTGCGCCGAAAGAATTCCCGGCAAGAGAAAACAGATGGAAAAAATCAGATAGCGAATTTTATTATTCATTTTAAACCTCTTTGCTATAGTCAATTGTTTTCTTCCAGTGAATTGACCAATTCCTGGATCGAATATTCCAAATTCTCCCTACCCTGATCCCACATTGAAACGCCGGCGTCAGCCCATAGCGGGTCGTCTTGTAAATCCGCAATTGCGCTATCGATCTCTGCGATTATCTCTTGATAGCGCTGCGGATCCCAGTTGTATTTTTGCTCCGTTTCCACCGGATTCAGGCGTAAATAGAGCATAATTGCGGCTGCCAGCGGCAGGAGAATCGCGCCCAGTTTTTTGAAAAGCGGCGGCACCAGCGGCTGGTAGCCGGCAGTCAATTCCGTTTTCACTGTCGCCCGGGAGATATGGTGCGCCAAGCCTGTCTCATCGATATCCAATCCCGGCAGAGCAGAATAGTGCCGCTGCAGTGCATCGATTTCCCGGTTTTTTTTGCGGCATTTGTTACAATGCTGCAGGTGTTCTTCCCAGGCCTGCATATGCTCTTCGGACAAATCGTCATCGTGAAACAGCCAGATATTGGCTTCAAAGCGACTGCAAAGCGTATTATTTTTTGAGGACATCTTTTTCCCGAATGGCTTTTTTGAGTTTATTAACTGCGTAGTGCATGTGCGCCAGTACGGAGTTTAGGGGCTGGCTCGTTTCCGTTGCTATTTCCTTAAAAGTCATCTCTGAATGCTGCCGCAAGAGAAAAACCTGGCGCTGTTTTTCGGGTAATTTTTCGAGCACTGCTATTAATGTATTTTGCGTTTCCTCGGCTTCGATCCCTGCTGCCGCGTCATGCAAATCGCTATGCTCCGGCAGGTCGTCCGTGTAACTGATCATCTGCCGTACTTTTTTCTTGCGCAAACCGTCGATCGCCGTATTTCTGGCGATACCAAAAAGCCAGGCTGCAAATTTCTTGCGGTGATCGTATTGCGGCAAATGCTGCCAGACTTTTACCAGTGTTTCCTGAAATAAATCTTCCGCCTCGTTTTTATTCCCGCACATCCGCCACAAAAAAGTCAACAGATTTTGCTTATAGTGAGAAACGAGCCCTGCAAAAGCCTCGTCATCTCCGTTGCGGCAACGATCGATCAGTTTATATTCAAAATCTTCAGTATTTATTTTCAGCATCATCCCATAAAACGGTTGTCGTTTTGATTTATTGTATCAGAAAGAAAAAAACCTTAGTTTGGCCGTTCCACGGCTGAAACATCAATGTAAACAATTTGTGCTGATTTACAAATGAGAATCAAAACTGGATTGGTGCCATCCGCAAAGCTGATAAAATTCGCTGAAATTTGGTTTTATGAATCGTCTCCCTGAAAAAATAAACGCAGCGCACGGCTTCAAGCCTCTTATAAATCAAACATTTATTATGGGCGCCATCTATTTTCTAGGGTACGGCTCCGCCGGTACCTGGCTTGGATTTTTTAATTTATTTCTGCAGCACCATGGTTTTTCAGGGCAGGAAGTCGGCCTGATCATGGGTGCGCAGCAGGCGCTGTTATTTTTCACCGTCCTTTTCTGGGGCTTTCTGGCCGATCGTTTCGGCAATAAAAAAATGCTCGCCCTGGTCTCATTTCTGGCGATTTTTCTCATCCGGCTGATTCCGGCACAGCATAGTTTCAGCGCAATGCTTTTTATGATGATCGCCTGGGCTCTGGTCTCTCACCCCATTGGCACACTCGCAGACAGTCTGGTCGTTTCCCAGGTCAAAAATAGCGGAAAATCCTCATTCGCAGCTATTCGTGTCTGGGGGTCCGTCGGCTGGGCTGTGGCAAATCTGGCTATCGGATTTTTTTTGAAATCCCATGCTGTCTCGGATATATTTCTCATCGCTTTCGCTTGTTATTTTATACACTTTCTGGTGATATTGTTCGGTGTACGTAAGCAAAAGAACGGCAGGCAGCAGACAAAACCGGCATGGGGCGAGTTGCGAATTCTTTTACGCAACAAGCGGTTAATTCTTTTCCTGTCAATTCTCCTGCTCTATGGTATCTGTGTGACGCCGATCAATTTGTTTATCAATTTGTATTTTAAAGAGTTGGGTGGCGGTTATCAAATCGTCGGGCTGGCCTTCGGTTTAAATGCACTGGCCGAAATTCCGCTATTTTTTCTGGCAATACCGCTGGTGAAACGGTTTGGGCCGTTACGCGTCATTATCTTTTCCATGTTCATCACCTTGCTGCGACTGGCGGCTTACGGCCGGCTTCAGAACCCTACCTCCGCATTATATCTCAGTCTGCTGAACGGTTTTTCCTTTTCGATTTTTTGGGTCGCCACAGTGGAATATTTGCATGCGATCGTGCCGCAGGAATGGCGCGCCACAGGCCAGGCTCTGCTCTGGGCTTTTCATCTCGGCGCCGGCCTGACGCTGGGTAATATCGTCGTCGGCAGCCTTTCGGATAGCATCGGCATGCGTGCCGTAATGACACTTGCGGCTGGTTTAGTATTGCTCGTACTGTTCTTACTGGTGTTATATTTTTTGCAATATGAGGCGGAAACCGTCCGTGAAAGCTGAAGCATTAACGCCGGATTATGCCATCCAGGCGGTAGAAATTAAAGCGGCATTTGCTACATTTCCCCTTCATCCGTTCATTATTAAATCTGCACCCAGGATAACTTTACCACTATCTTAATGCAGGTGAGTGAGAAAAACGGTTTTGAGGTTTTTTATCGTCAGCGCATCGATATTTTCACCCCGGCCTCATATCGATGATGCAGAATCTGTCAATTATTCAAACCAGCGCAGCACTGCCCGCATGACGGCATCGCGTGAATCCTGTTGCAAAATCGTTTCAAAAGGAAAGCCGAAGATAACGATATCGCAGGCACCTTTTGCTGCGATCGCAGCGCTGATGTTGTTTTCGCTATAGCGTAGAATTGTGCGGCTGTCTTGCCCGGCTGGTTCGAGGCCGTCCGGCGCTTCTGCGGCATAAATCCGGTCATTGAGTTCGGTGTTGAATTGGAATTGCGGTACAATCTCCCGGAAAATCGAATCGACGGCAACGATGCCGCCACTGCGCGCGGCCCAGTTGGTGCGATGTATGAATTTGAGCGTATCCTGTGCAAAAGCGGAATCGGCAGGCATCACCTCCGGACGGGCGATCAAATCCGTGCCGATATAACTGCCGGAGAGAAATAAATTGCCGCCGTGCTGTGTGTAATCGGCGATTGCCCGGCGCAGTTGCGGTGTAAAAATGCGAAAATGCCCCGGCAGTTCCCGTCGTTGTGCTGCAGTCTCCTTTTCCTCGCCAAAAATAAAATCGACTATTGTATATTTCTGCAAAGTGACGATGCCCGTTTCGATAGCCTCATCACTGCAGGAAACGAAGGAATAGCCGAGATTGCGCAGCGAGGCGCCGTGCAAAAAGGGGAAATCATGGGTATTGCCGGCGATGATCTGTGTTTCATAATTGCCGAAACTGGCGCCGTGCCCCGGTGCATCGTCGTCGACCCAGTCTGAATTTGCATCGAAATCGTATTGCTGCCCGATGTAATTGAGGTCGTAAACGTCGGGCACTCCCTGATCCCATAAATCGGTAAAACCGAGCAGGTGGCCCTCTTCCAGCGTTGCAGCAGCCGATACGCGATCAAACGCATTGACGATGAGCACCGTGCCTTTGCTGGAATCGGCACGGCAAACGGAAAGAATTTCCGAATCCATGCTCTGGCCGCCGTCATTCACCGCCGTCACTTTGAAACTGTAGATTTTATCTTTTTGCATAGGGCCGAAAGTGAAATGGGTGCTGTCCAGCATTTTCCCATTGTCAAATGCACCTGAATCGACACGGCTGTAAACGATATAATTCGCGGCTATTGCCGTCGGTTCCAGCGGGTCGATAACCGGTTGCCAGCGCAATTCGATGCTGTTAGAGTCAATGAACGCTGCAGAAAAATGATCCACCGGCAAGGGTTGCACGGTGTATTCAACCCGGTTATGTACGGCGAGAAATTTCAGCATCGCTTTGTAAATCGAGCGGCTAATATCGAAGCGGAAACGCGGATCGAGGGCGAATTTCATATCGAAAAAATTGTGATGCGATAGTAGCTCGAGCAGAGCCGAAGGCACGTTGGGGCGATAGGCTTCGCTGTATTCCTTATCCCAGATGCTGCGCTGCGTCCAGACGGGGTCGTATTTTTGCCGGATATCATCGACGAGCTGGTCTTGCAGCATATCGGCAAAATCACGGTTAGCGAAACGGGAGACAAAATCAGGGAAAAAACGTGTCGTATCGCCGCCCATAGAGCTGTAAATCATCAACGTGCCGATGGTGGTATCGTTGCGCGTATATCCGGCATCGGTGTGGAATGCCAGGCTGAGATCGATGGGGATGCCGAGACCTTTTGCCTGCCGGTTTTTATTGGGGCCGAAGGGTGCGCCACGCAAAAAATTGACCCATTCGCCACGCGAGCGGTAATCGTCGACGTAATCGTTTTCTTCTTCCGTCACGTTATAAACCAGCGTATCGGGCATACCGGCGAATTGCATGTAATAACGTGCCGCTTCGGTATAACGCGGCCGACCGCTGGTGGATCCGCCGCGGGAAATCGTACCCATGCCGCCGCCGAAACGCACCGCATCGGCGGAAATCCACGGAGTCCTATGTTTCACCATTACGGCTGCTTGCATTCGTTGACTGCCAAATCGAGGCGGGTGGGCCGTATCGGTGGCTATCATGCTAAAAACTGAATCTGCTTCTGCGAAAGCGGGCGTTGGCATTTTGACTTTTATTTTTGAAAGATTGGATAAAACAACCTTTTGCGTTTCAGGATGGAAACCTTTCTTAAAATAAAATTGTCCGAGATAAACCCATGTGCGCCCGCCGATTTGCTGGTTGACGGAAAACTCAGTTGCACCACCGGCATGGAAAACCGTATAGCGCGCATCCATCGCGTGGCTGTCCGCCGGCGCATAACTGATGGAAACGAAATAGTAGCCATCTTCGGGAATGTCGGGAATCCACTCGATCCTCGCCGCGGCGATCGAATCCGCACGAATCAGGCGGCTGCTGCCCAGTTTAAACGGATTGACATGATCACCATAGGGTGGCGCGCCCACGGCAAATCCCGGCGTTTGCACAGTCTGCCAGGACAGAGAATCAGCCACAGTTTTTTCAATATAGGCCAGGGAATCTCCCGGGCTGTCGTTATCGACGATGACCTCATTTCTCTGAATATCCCGTTCCCGTGGCAAAAAAACATTAGCGCCGGCATTTTCCAACATCGGCACGAGGTAGGGCACGGTGAAGGCCAGCGGCAACAGGTCTTCCACGGTTTGAAAAACCCGCGCCCGTTGCCATTCCCAGCGCTGAAATTTCTGTTCATAATACCAGCCGTGGCTATGCCACAGCGCAATATGCCGGTTCTGCAAACCACGTGTGGGATGAAATACCGCGCTGAGATTTTTCACCAGTGGCGAGATTTTTTTCCCGGGTTTGGCCAGCCGGGTCGTGTCATAATCCGCCGCTTGCCGAAAAATGTTAGGAATGAGTTCATCGATGGGCTGCTCCAGCGTACGAATCGTCAGTTTGTAATCCTGAAATTTATTACCGAGATTTTGCCGGATCCCCTGGCGGATTAGCCGGGTATTTTCCGGGCGAAAGGCGAGATAGCTGAATGGCTCGGTAAAATCGATTTGCAGTGATTTGTTGCGCTTGTCAACCACGATAGTGTCGATACGCGAATGTGGATTGATCGCCAGCGGTGTGGCGTTTTCAATGCAATTTTGCAGAAAATAATCGACGGCAACATAAGCACGCCGAGTTGTTTTGTCAAGACGGGTGGTGTCGTAACGCGCTGTGTGGTATTTTTTCAAAAAAGGCGGGGTACAGCTGGTGGCAAAAAGAAAAAGCAGTAAAAAGAGAAATCGCGATTTTTTCTGCATTAAAAAATCCAGAGTTTTTGAAGGGAGTAAATTAATTGATAAAATTAACGCCTTTTAATGCAGGAATGCAATGGTTTTTTGCAGGATTTATGGAGTTTGAGCAAACAATACTTTTGCCGGAGTTGATTCCATCACCGCAAAGTGATGGAATCAATACAAGTTATATCCCGGATTAAGAAAATGATAGCTCTCACTGTTTTCAACGATAATTTTACCAGGAAACAGTGATCTCATCCTTATTTCCAATCAGGCCATATGACCTTATTTGATCAGCATCATTTTTTTCGTTTGCTGAAACAGTTTCTGGCCGTTTGGCGAATCTCCAGCAATGGTGAGTTGATAAAAATAAACCCCGCTGGGTTGATCCTGCGCCGACCAGGTTTTGCTGTATCGACCGGCTGCCAGAACGCCGTTTTGCAAAACACTGATTTCCCTACCCAGATAATCGATGACACGTATGGTGACGAACCCGCGAACCGGCACATCAAAAGTGATGGTCGTCGCCGGATTGAAGGGGTTGGGATGATTTTGATACAGACGAAATTCCTGCGGAAAGCCGGCGATATATTCGTCACGCACTCCCGTTGCGATTTCCGCCGTGACCTGCGCGCCTTCTTTGCTGATATTACCATGTAAATCCACTGCAAATACGGTGTAATAAATCTTTTCACCGGCCGGTGCAGCAAGGTGTGTAAACGTCGTATCGCTTGTGATTCCAAGCGGTTGCATCTGGGGAAAATCGATGTTCGCATCACTGCTGCTGTAAATGTAGTACGCTTTCAGATCGGTCTCACTGTTGGCGTTCCAATTCAACACAATATCGGTATTTTCCACTTTGGCAGCGAGATTTTGCGGTTTGCCCGGCGCCAGATTATCGATTGAATATCCGTCTTCGAAATTGGAGTCGTAAAAAATATTTTCAGCGCCGGTATGTGCCGAGACCATGAAAAAATGTTTACCATCGATTGTTGCCGTGGAATCGAACAGGGTTCCGGCTGTATAGGAATAAACCGGGAAGCCATGGGCCGGCATATCGGTAATCCATTCCCAGCCGTCGGGGACAGAATTTGTTTCATCGGGCAGAGCGCGCCAGATGCTGTAATACGCGATGTCAGAATCTTTATCGAGACTCGAGGCGAGCCACTTTAAGGTAACCTTGCCGCCCTGATCAGCAGGAACATCTTTTACCGAAATGAGTTTTGGCGCATACATGGGTGCACCGCCACCACTAAAATTAGTGAGGAATACACCGCCGCCGGTACCGGCAACCAGATTGTTGTTTTTATCCAGGAATAAATCGAGCACCGTCGTGTTCGTCAATCCATCATTGATCACTTCCCAGTTTATTCCCCCGTCTTTTGAAAAATAGGCGCCCCACTCCAGCGTTCCGATAACCAGATCACCATAGCTGTTGAAGGTGATCGCGCTGATGACTTTGAATTCAAAACCCATCGATTCCCATGATGCCCCGTCGATCGGCATTTTAAAAAGACCTGAATTTGTTCCTGCATATACAAGCTGTTTCGTTTCATCAATCAATAATCTGTTGATGTCGAGGTTTTCAATTCCTGCTGAAATCTTTTCCCAGGTTGTCCCGCCGTCTTTTGAACGGAAGACTCCCGAGTAGTTCGTCCCGGCAAAGATGTCATCATTCATGCTGATCGCCAGGCAGCTTACGCTTTTATTTGCAAGGCCGATGAATTGCCAGCTTTGCGCGTTATCACTGGAACTATAAATACCGTTACCGGTGCTACAAAAAAGCGTACCTGTACTGTTTTGCCGGATGTCATTATAGTTCATATACAAGTTTGGAAGTCCATTTTTTGCCGGACTCCAGTTTTCAGCCTGATCTGTTGAGCGATAGATGCCATAGCCATTGGTTGCTGCGAGAAGTTCGCCCTGAGCCGTGGTAAAAATAGCCATAACTGCAGAAGTCGGTAACCCCTGGTTTTTGGCAACCCAGAGTGATTGTGGTTGTGTTTTCCGGAAAATACCATCTTCCCGGCTTGCAGCGTAAAGGTAATTATTGTCATCTGCAGCGAGAGATTGAACAGCGACATTGTGCAAACCATAGTTGACACCGTGCCACGAAAGCCCGGCATCAATGCTGCGGTAAACGCCATTCTCACTTCCGGAAAAAAGATAATTACCCGGCAACGCTGCGAAGGTGAGGAAATTTGAGCTCAAACTTACCGTACTCGTCACAGTCCAGTTATCACCGTCATCGGTGGAACGTAAAACATGATCCGGCTGGCCGACAAACAGATTGCCACTGCTATCGAAAAAGAGAGAGTAGCCTGTAATCTGATTGCTGTTGTATTGCAGAGAAGTCCAGCTTGCACCGGAATCCGTGGAACGAAAAACCCCTCCCTGGTTGCTAACGAAAATCGTGCCTGTGGCCGATTTCGCGATGGCTTGAATGCTATAACTACCGAATTCTCCGGCAATTTTTTGCCAGCTATCCCCGTTGTTCGTCGTTTTGAATAAATTGTCGTAATCAACCGCGACAAAAAGCGTTGTGTCATCGATTTTAGCCATGGCGGAGACTGAGAGAAACGATAGCCCGGTATTCACTTCCTGCCAGGTGACGCCATAGTCGGTACTGCGAAAAACACCGGTATTGGTTCCGGCAAAAAGTACATCACCCGGCATCATCACAAGCGAAATGATGACCGCGCCAAAACCGCTGCCTGCGACCGGTTTCCAGGTGATGCCATCATCCTGTGAGAAAAAAATCCCGTTAACCGTGCCACAAAACATGTCATCATTTCCGTTGATGAGCAGGCAATACACATCGGTGATGGTTAGGCCATTATTCAACGGTTCCCATGATGTGCCCTGATCGGTGGAGCGGAAGATGCCGTTGCCACCTGTAGCTGCGAAAATGTGGCCGCTGGAATTGACTTGTAAATCATTAACCCGGCCGCCAAAGGGGCCGTTTGTCGATTGCCAGAATTTGCCATTGGCAAAAACCGGATTTGAAATACAACTGACCAACGCCAGAAACAGAACTGCCAAATAATGTTTTTTCTGCATATTAAACCTCTTTCATTCAGTGAAAATTTTTTGAGCTAAACGCAGATAATTATCGGTTGGCAGGCTTCGAATCTTGTCATTCTTATGTAAAATGTCACTAATGGGGCAAATGATTCTGAAGCAAAGACAGTGGCAGAATTATGGATTCATTCATGTGAAGGAGGACAGGCGGGAGTTTGTCACGAGAGCTGGTGGGCGCCGAAGAGCTCGGACAAGGAAATCGGTGCCAGCCATGTATCGCAATTGATTTTAACGCAAGTTCGAGAGTTATGTTAAAAAATGAACGATTTTCTGTAACACTTAGACCTTGGCGTTAAATTTTAAGTTCAACAATTTTCGTATTTTTTAAAGAGCTTGTAGTGCCAACTTTTATGTGTTTTTATTGTTTCTTAAAAACTTATACCATGAAACTGAAACTATCGAACCTGGGGTAACTCAGATATACTTCGCAACCATTTCAATAAACACGTCCATCTCGAATGGTTTGGTGAGAAAATCATCGCAGCCGGCTTCGATGGCCATCTCGCGGTCTTCCTGCATGGCGCGGGCTGTCAGCGCGATGACAGGAATATGCCGTAGTTGCTTTTGTGATTTCAGAATGCGCGTCGTTTGCAGGCCGTCCATGCCCGGCATCATAACATCGAGCAGAATGAGTTCTGGCCGCAGGTGTTGCGCCAGTGTGATCGCCCTTTCGCCGTCGCCGGCAAATTCGACGCGGTAGCCGGCATTTTCCAGCAAAAAGCGCATTGCCTCGCGCGTGCTTTCATCGTCATCGACGAGCAAAATCAGGCCGCCTTTTTTACGCGTACGTTTTTCTTTGACGGGTGGTGCCTTCCGGGTTGTTTTTTCCCGGGGTTTGCGTGACAGCGTTTTTACCGGCAATTCAAGGGTGAATTCGGTCCCCTCTCCGAGAACGCTTTTCACGGCGATCGTGCCCCCGAGCAATTCGATCAAACTTTTGCAAATGGCAAGGCCAAGTCCACTGCCCTTATGGTGGTTTTGACCATTGCCGGGCAACTGTTGAAACGGTTCAAAGATCTTCGTCAAATCATTCTCCGGAATTCCAATGCCGGTATCGCGAACTTGCACACGCAGGCGCTCTTTTTCGGGTAAATCCATGGCTATAAATACACCGCCTTTCTCGGTGTATTTCTGCGCATTACGTGCCAGATTGAGCAGGATGCGTTCCAGCAGATCGCTATCGCTGCGAATATAGGGAGCGACGGAACTATCGAGATGTAGGTGAAAATCCAGCCCGCTTTCGCGGCACAGCGGGGCAATTTCTTCCTCGAGGTGCTGCAGCAGTTCCCGTGGTGCAAAGACTCCCGGCCGGGGTTCGATCTTGCCTGCTTCAATTTTGCTCAAATCGAGTAAATCGTTGATCAGGTTGAGTAATTTTTTGCCGCTGCGGCGGATGGTTTCAAGATGGCGGGCGCGCTCTTTTTCCGGTGCTTTCGATTTCTGCCGCATCAATTCCACATAGGAAAGGATCGCATGCAGCGGTGTGCGCAATTCGTGCGAAACATTGGCGAGAAACTCGGAGATGAGCGCGTTGGCGGTTTCCAGCTCTGCCGCTTTCGATTCGATTTCGCCGATGAGCTGTGAATTCGCCAGCAAGCGCGCCAGTTGCGCTGCGATTTGCCGCAGAAACTGTTCATCTTCCCGGGTAAATGCTGCCGATTCACGCGCACAGAGCAACTGCCCGTAAAGTTGTCGTTTATAATTCAGTTTTTGAGTTGTTGTGAAAATGTTTTCTTTACCTGTCCAACCCATTTTTACGAGAAGCAGCTTTTGCAGATGCATAGCATCCTCCGTAGATTGTTTCTTTTGCTGAGAACGGAAAAACGTCAGCAAGCCGTTGAGCTCAACGGTGCGCAGTATTTTTATTTTTCCTTTTTGATTTTTCTGTGAGCAAATGGCGAATGGGCTTTCCAGCATGCCGAGGATGAAGACTTCAGCACCGGTTATTTGTTTCAACTTTTTAAGGATTTTTTCAGCGAATGCCACCGTGGTATGCAGCTCTTCAAGGCGGGCCAATTCCAGAATTAAATCCGCTCTTTCCTGCAATATATTTTCCCGTTCGCTTTCCATTTTACGCAGGAGATAAAAAGCGAGTTGTTGCGCCAGTTTTTGTAGCGGATAAAGCGATTGTTGCGAGGGGGGTTCACCTGAATCGGGTTCGCTGAGCAGCAGCAATCCGACCTGCTGCCCACGTATTTTTAACGGCTGTAATAGAACATCATGCGGCCGCCATTTACCGCGATGGTGGAAAGTCAGCTTTTCCGGCGCAAAAGCCCAGTTTTTTTGGCTGTTTTCCAGCTTGTCGCGGGAAAGAAAAAATGCATCGCCGATTGCGAAGCGGCTGTGCAGATATTGATCCACCATAGCGCAGGGTAAATTTTTCATCTGGCGCACGATCTTCGGCATGAAACCGCCGGCGTGCAGCATTTCATATTCACCGGTTTCGTTATTTTTTGCATACAGGATAAAACGCGGCCAGCCGATTGCTTCGGTGACCGAGCGTAATTGCGCCGGAATGGCGGCGATAGCCGGTGCTGTATTGAGCAGCTCGGAAAATTCCAGCAACGCAGCATATTCAGCAGTGAATGGCCGACGGGCGGATTCCTCTGCCGGCAATAGCCCGGGCGCCGCAATTGCCGGCGCAGTGGTTTCTTCGGCTTTTGTCTCTGGTTCAAAAATATGTAAAACCACACCGAGTGGTTCGCCGTTTCGACTCCACACCGGCATACCACGCCAGCGAAAATTGTTTTTTTCCCCGTTGGGCCGAGTGAATTCTGCAAGATAATCAGAAACGCGCACTTGCATTTTTTCGCCGTAATCGGCTTCAAGCCGGAGTAAATCGGGAACGAATTGCGGTAGTTTTTTAAATGGCAATTCATCTTTTGTATAACCGAGTTGCCGTTGCGCCATTTGGTTCATAAAAACACAGCGACCGTCCGGGCGCAAGTGCATGACGCCGTTTTCCATCACCGAAAAAATGATCTCGAACTGCTCTTCCAATTCGCGATAAGCCTTCTCCTGCGCCTCGATTCGTGCCTGCAGTTTTTCTTTTTCACGTCGCTGTTGTTTAATCAACGCTGCATCGCGCTCTGTCCAGAGAATGTATGTCAGCTCGCCATTTTCAGCATGGATCGGCGCTGCAACGACCGTCGTTTCGAGGCGGCTGCCATCTTTTCGTTTGTTGGCCGCACGGCCGTGCCAGCTTTTTCCCTGCTGCAATTCCTGCAAAATTTCGCCCTCATTTTGCTTACCCAGGCGATAAAACTCCGTGCGCTGTCCCAGCAAGTCTGCAGCGGTAAAACCGGTCAAGCGGGTGAATGCGGCATTAATCAGGACAATATGGTTGTTTTTATCCGTTAACACCAGGGCGTCATCCGCTTGCGTCAGGGCTGCTCTGAATAGTGCCAGGTCTTTCTCCTGCTGTGAAAGGCGGGAGTCGAGGGCATCGCGCTGTGATGCCAGTTCGGTGGAATCGATGAAACCGAGGTGTGTGCCGTTGAATTTCTGCCGGGAATCGAGCAAAGGTTCAGCCGCGATGATCAGCGTGAGTTCATCGCCTGCAGGCGAGGTCAATTGCACTTCAAAAGTCCCGCTTTCACCGCGGCGGGCGGATTTCATCGCCGGTTGAGAGGCCTCGAGAAACTCGCGGCCGGCAACCTGGTCTAATTTCATGTGTACGATTTCGCTGAGCTGTAACGCCGTCAGCTTTTCGAATGCAGCATTGCAATAGGTCACAGTATCATCACGATCAAGCCGCAAAACAGCTTCGCGTGAATGGCGTAAAATCTGTTGCTGCGTCTGGTTTTCAATACGCAAATTTTGATTTTCCTGCAATAAACCGCTGCGCAATTCCGCTTCCAGCGCTACTGACCGACGGTGGTTTTGCAGCAACAGGAAAATCAATAAGGCATTTGCCGGGAGCACAGTGAAAATTGCAAGATGCGTGTTGGTATAGCGGTCGAGATAAGAGGCGATCATAAAACCGGAAAAAATCAGCGAAAAAACGATGATATCGCCGTTAAGGTATTTCTTGTTGCGAACCAGACGGAAAACCAGCATCAGGGTGCAGATGGCGGCTGCGCCGGCCCACAGGTAAATCTCAGCCAAGACGGCCGGGAGCTGCAACTTGCTGTGGTCTGCGTATATTGCGGTGAGCAACAGCGCCAGGGGCAGGATGATCAGCAGCGCATTTTTTTTTAGCAGCGACCACAGGTCGGTGGCAATTTTAGTGCTGGCAGAGGGGGCAATCGCCAGCAGCGCGAGAAAACTGAGGTGGAAGGCGAGGTGAGAAAAGCGTCAGGTCGCAGCGAGTGCGCTGTTGCTCACCGCAGAAAACAACACCATCAACTGATAAAAAAGCAACAGGGAATTGGCAATTACCAGGGCGAGAAAATAAAACCGGGCCTGCAAGCGCAGCCAGATCAGGCCGATATACAGGCTGATGAGCGCTAAAACCGGCAGCAGCAAATAGAGCTGGCGCATGGCCGGTTCCGCCAACCCTGAGGCGAGAAGATGTTTGAATTCAATACCAAATGGCAACGGCATTATTAAAATATTCCTGATCTATTGCGGACTGTGCGCTCACGACGGTTTAGGCGGCCGTTTGTGGTTTTACCGCCACAATCTGCACCACTGCAGCGGTGCCGTTGTGCAGCCTGCCTTCGTTAACTTTGCGCACAGTTTCTTCGGCTTTTATAAAATCCAGTCCTGGTAACTCCTGCCGCAAATCCTGCAGTGTTACCAGGAGTTCTTTCAGCGGTGGACCGCCGGTTCCATATTTTAACTGCTGCGGGGTGTATGCTTGCAGAATAAATGTACCGCCGGGCCGCAATCCCGCGGCAACTTTTTTATACAATGCTTTTCGCACCTGCGGCGGCAGATGGCAGAAAATCGAAACGATCAACGACCAGTTTTCAGGCTCAATTCCATAAGTCGCCAAATCTGCAACGACTGTTTGGATGGCGACGCCGCGTTTTTGCGCCAGTGCCTGTGCTTTTCGCAGGCCGACTGCCGAAGCATCGACCGCAGTGACGGTAAATCCCTGCTCAGCAAGCCAGGCAGCGTTGCGCCCTTCGCCTGCTGCAAGGCAGAGTGCATTGCCGGTTTTTGCAGCGTCAATGTGCTCCACCAGAAATTGATTTGGCTGTGTGCCGTAAATATATTCACGGGTATCGTATCGTTGATCCCACATTGGCTTATCCTGTTTTTAAATTTTTCCAGACACTTAAAATACGCAATTATTCCGTGTGCTTGGATAGCATTATTGTCTGTTTAGCCATCGCTATTTATGCTCAAAAGGTATGTTGTAAAGCTTTAACGCACGCTGACATCTAAGCGGGATATTTTCTCAATTGTCCGAAACGTACCCTTCGGCAAGCTCAGGGAGCGCTTCCCTGACGCATGTTGAACAGATACACGAAATAACACCCATCACGCTGAATAATCTCAATATAGGCAATTGAAAATCAAATGTAAATGTCTCAATTGTTGTGTGCGAGCTGAAACCGTTTGGCGCTCATTTTTTATTTTAGGATTGGAAAAAAATGCAAATTATGCACATTGTGCAATACCGATTGCGTTTAGAGTAGATTGGACCCCATATTCTGGACAGTTGATTAAGGTGGAATCATTCACATAGAAAAACTAAGTTATGAGTATGAAACGACGAAAATTTTCTCCATCCTTCAAAGCTAAAGTTGCCCTTGCTGCGATTAAAGGTGACAAAAGCT
>JAJRYV010000091.1 GCA_024275575.1 bacterium | reverse complement strand
GACAAATCGCTTTGCCTCGCTGGAATATCTCGGCAATTATCTCCGTGGTGACAGAATACTGCGTATTGGCCCGCACAGAAATAAAAACTTTCCCTGGATTCTGCTCGATCGCGCATTGCTGCATTATTTCAGCGTGCGCGATTGGGCGCACAGTCGGCGTGAAGTCTTGAAGCTGAAAAATGATGCAGGATTTGTGAAAAAACTGGCCGGGCAGAAAAAAAATACGCTGGTAAAAATTTTTACTGCTTTGGGCAAAAGGGCCGGTAGGAATACACAGGATTTGCACCTGCAGTTGGAGAAGACAATTCTTGAAATCATCCAGGCGGACGAATGATACAGGCTTAAAGGAGCAAAAAATAATTGAATATCGGAGGGAGGTATTTTAGTTTACCGGAAAACCAAGTCCGGTGGTTTTTACTTTTACACGGCACAACAGCATATCGGCAGCAAGAAAAAGAGACCGGCCATCTTCGCCAAAAGTGCAATTGGCGACCGGATGTCCGATTTCGATGATACCAAGTAATTTGCCCTGAGGATTGATGATGCTGACACCGCCGGGACCGGTGGCGAATATATTACCCTGCTGATCGATCGCCATGCCGTCGGGCAGGCCTTCTTTTCCCTCTTTTACCCAACCGCGTCCATCAAAAAAAATACGGGCGGATTTGACGGTGCAGTCTTCATTCAGCGAATAGGCCATCCAGACGGCGTTGTCCGGATCAGAATTTGAAACATAAAGCGTTTTTTCATCGGGAGAAAGGGCGATGCCGTTGGGAAAACTGAGTTTATCGGTGAGCAGTAGCAACTTCCCGTCAGCGCGCAGGCAATAGACGCCGTTAAAATCGAGTTCTTTGCTTGCACTCAGGTTTTGATTTTCCAATCCGTAGGGTGGGTCGGTGAAGAATATATCGCCACGGGAATTGATAACCAGGTCATTAGGGCTGTTAAACCTTTTCCCCCGATAACGGGAGACGAGGTTTTCTTTATTATAACGTTTTGTATTGAGCCGACTGATGCGACGTAAGCCGCTGTCGCAGATCACCAGTCGGTTTTTTGCATCGAAATATAAACCATTAGCGCCAAGCTCGACGCCGTCGGGGTCCTCGGCGCCATAACCCGATGGCCGTAAATAAATGCTTAAACCGGTTCTTTCATCCCACTGGTAAATCGTATTTTGCGGCACGTCGCTGAAAAAAAGGTGGTCGTTCCATTTATCCCAGGCCACGCCTTCCGACCATTCAAACCCATCGGCCAGGATTTCAATTTTCTGGTTGATGTCGATTATGGTATGAATTGCGTCATCGATTTCATGTATTTTAGCGCTTTCGACCGAATCATAAATACTGCATTGGTAAAAAGAAATGGAGAAAATAAAGATGATCAAATAAAAAAAATATTTATGATTCAAAAGTTGCTCCATGCATTGACATTCTACTTGTAAAATTATTAAATTAAAAGAATTAATAAGGAATGCAACGAAATAATGACGGAAGGAGCCGGCAGGTCGTAGCGGCGGACTGAGCTTATGAACCCTGCCGTTGTCGCCCGGTGGGATTTTCTTCCTGTTTGTCAATCGTAGAAACTCATCATTTCCCACCGGGGATTCCCTGGCGAGCAAATATGTGGCTTTTACCGGCAAACGTGAAACGGTTCAAAAATTCTCATATGCAGCTATTCAAGCTAACTTTTAGTTTGCCTGCCCCGTGGGGATTCCGAGGCCAGTCCCTTGCACCGGACTGGCCTGAGACAAATACATCAGGCTTTTGCCGGAGCAGATTTGCGTTTGACCGCCAGGATGCCGCTGCCGATAATCATGCCGATAATTATCGCGGCGATGATCCAGATTCCCGCGTTACGTAACGGAACGAGCAATAATCCCTGCAGAGCTGTGACGCCCTCACCCACGACACCGCCCTGCTGCAATTGAAATCGCGGTGATTGCCAGTTTAGCCACCAGGCGAGGGAATAGGTCGGTAGAACCATCAGCCGTGTGTAAATCGCATAAAGACCCAGCGCGATAAACAGGGATCTGTAAGGAGAGTCCAGTTCAAATTGACTGATTTGCATGGCAAAATAAACCGGCACGAGAAAATATAGCCAGGCGACGCCGAAAATATTGTTGATGCTGTCCGGACTGCCGGCTTGCTCGAGAACGATCCGGATAAGCACCAGCGCTGCAGCGATGATGAGGGGAAGACGCAGCATCGATTTAGAATTATAGGCCATTTAATTCTCCTTAATATAAAAACTTTGATAGCAGATTTAATATGACTTAATGATTATTTTTAATAAATAATATAAAAAACTGCTCAGCTCAAAGAATAATATGAATTATCCTGCATTCACTAAAACCGGTGAAGTAAACAATTTTGAAATCCTTTGGATATTTTTCTTCCGGTTGAAATCAGTCATAGAGATTTTGGCAAATACATCTATAAATCAACTTGTCCCTTAAATAGAACCCCCAAATCCCCACTTGAAGCGATAGTAATAATTCAGGCAAGAAAATTATTGTTTCTCATGAGATTAATTTTTATGATAGGCTAATTCGTTTCAATAAACTAAATATAAAGGAATTCGTATGCGAAAATATTTACTCATCCCTTTGACATTTCTGCTGCTTGCTTGCTCGCAACCGGAAAAAGAATTTGTCTATCAAACCGAGCAGTTTGCTGATCTGCGCATTATCCGTTATCAGGTACCGGGTTTTGACAACCTCGATTTGAAAACCAAAAAGCTTCTTTATTATCTTTATGAAGCAGGCCTGAGCGGTCGTGATATCATCTATGATCAAAATTACAAATACAACCTGATTGTGCGCCGTACTTTGGAGGGCATTGCCGGTCATTATACCGGAGACCGCAAGAGTGATGATTTTAAAAAGTTTATGGTATATACCAAACGAGTATGGTTTTCCAACGGCATTCATCACCATTATTCGACAGCGAAACTGAAACCGGAATTCACGCCGGAATATTTTGCCGAACTGGTGCAGAATTCAAGTGAGGCATCCTTTCCGCTTGCCGGGGGTGAGACTATAGATCAGTTCATCGGGAAATTGACCCCGATCATTTTCGATTCGGCAGTTTCCGCCAAACGCGTCAACCTCGATGCGGGAATCGATAACGTTGCGGCTTCAGCCAATAATTATTATGAAGGGGTGACCCAGGCGGAAGTTGAAGCATTTTACGCCGGTCGCCGGGACCCGAAAAACACCCGGCCTGTTTCCCACGGATTGAATTCAAAATTACTGAAAGTCGGCAACAAAATTCAGGAAAAAGTCTGGCATGTTGGCGGCATGTATTCGGCCGCTATCGAGCGTATCGTTTATTGGCTGGAAAAAGCAAGTACGGTTGCTGAAAATGAAAAACAGAAAAAAGCCCTGGATTTGCTCGTCGACTATTACAAAACGGGCGATTTGAAAAAATTCGATGAATACTGCATTGCTTGGGTTGCCGATACGGATTCTAAAGTTGATGTCATCAATGGATTTATTGAGGTTTATGGCGATGCCGTCGGCTATCGCGGCGCCTATGAATCTGTGATTCAACTTAAAGATGAAATGGCGACAAAACGCATTGCTGCGATCAGTGAGCGTGCCCAATGGTTTGAAGACGAATCACCGCTGATGCCGGAACACAAGAAAGAATCCGTTAAGGGCATCACGGCCAATGTGGTGACGGTTGTCGGCGAGAGCGGTGACGCCTCACCCTCGACCCCCATCGGCATCAATTTGCCGAATTCGAACTGGATTCGTGCTGAATACGGTTCAAAATCTGTAAACCTGGGAAATATAGTGCACGCCTATAATGAATCATCCCGCGGCAGCGGTTCTCTCGAAGAATTTGCCTGGTCTGCTGAAGATATTGCCATCGAAAAAAAATGGGGCGGTCTCGGTGATGACCTGCATACGGATATGCATGAGGTGATCGGCCATGCCTCAGGCAAGTTGAATCCGGGAGTCGGCACGCCAAAAGAGACGCTGAAATCTTATGCTTCAACGCTCGAAGAAGCACGCGCCGATCTGGTTGCACTGTACTATTTGATAGATGAAAGACTCATCGAAATGGGCATTTTGCCGACGCTTGACGTTGGTAAAGCGCAGTACAACAGCTATATTTTAAACGGTCTGATGAAGCAATTGCGCCGGCTTGAGCTCGGAGACAATATCGAAGAAGCGCACATGCGCAACCGGCAGCTCGTGGCAAAATGGGTGTACGAAAAAGGGCAGGCCGACAAGGTTATCGAAATAAAAAAACGGGATGACAAAACCTACTTCGTCATCAATGATTATCTGAAATTGCAGGAATTGTTTGGTCAGCTTTTGCGTGAAATCCAGCGGATAAAATCCGAAGGCGATTATGAAGCGGGCAAGAATCTGGTTGAAAACTATGGCGTAAAAGTCGATCCGGCATTGCACAAGGAAGTACTCGACCGTTATGCTAAACTCAATATCGCCCCGTACGGTGGTTTTATCAATCCGCAACTCACTGCAGTCGAAAAAGACGGCGAAATCGTCGATGTGAAGATCGAATATCCCGATGATTTTACCGAACAAATGATGTTCTACGGCAGAAATTATTCCTTTCTGCCGAACGAAAATTGATTGGAGCTTTATCCAACAACAAAAACAACCGGAATAACCCCTGTTTTATAACTTCGAACAAGTAGAAAGAATCTGTTTCACGCAAAGGCGCAATGCACGCAAAGAGCTGCCGGTTTTTCTTTGCGAATCTCAACGTTTTCGCGCCTTTGCGTGAACATTAAAACGAAGTCCATCTCTCTCCCAAATGCTTATTACCCGGGATATGCCGCTATATCTCCGCATCAATTTATTTCAAACAGAAATAATTCCCGGGAACATTCAAATTAAACAATTAATTTTCGATGACCGGCAATAACAGGCCTGATTTCCTTTTGCCGCCATAATAAATATAATTGACGGCGACAACCTGCCCCTCGTTGCGGTGCAGGGCTTTGGGCAGGTTGGGGTTGGCTTCAAATTTCGGGCTGTTGCTGCTGGTGATGGAAATGCGCAGGCGGTGACCCGGCGCGAAGACATTGGCGGTGTGCCCCATATCAACCCGGTATTTTTCCACCTTGAGCGGCGTGAGCAACTCCGAACGCCGTGTCGTATTGCGATGCCGGGCGCGAATTATGCCTTCGGCAATAAGCATCGAACGACCGTCGGGATACACATCCGTCAATTTGACGACAAAATCAGTATCGCGGGCGGAGCTGGCGGCGTAAAGATAAAAACGCACCGGGCCGGCCACGGTGAGCGCAGTTTTGAGTGTATCACCGGTGAATATCAGAACGTCATCCCGCAATTCGATTTTCTGCTGGTCGTGCGGCCCGGCCGGTAGAAAAAAATTGGCACCGCCAGTCGTGGGAACGGGAACCAGAGGATGATATCGGAAAGATTCCGCATTACCGCTTTTATCAGCTTTGTTGCAGCCGATCCTGCCGTTTTTTAGCAGGTAATATCTTTTGTAACGCACCGTTTCCGGCGGCCAGGTTTTGCTCTCAACCCATTTATTGCCACCGGAGGGGTTACCGAGATCACCCATCAGATAGAATCTCACCTTTTTCTGCCGGGCAATCTCCCCCAGCGTCAATGAATCCGAAGGTTGGTTTTTTACCCAACGATCGAAAAATTGGCGTGCATGTGACAGATAATCAAAAACACTGTTTTGTGGAAAATCGAGAGCGCCCTGCCGGGTACGTGCATAACTGCCGGGATCGATCGTCCAGGGGCCGAGCACCAGATATTGATACATTTTTCCGGGGGTCATGCCCTGAAATGTGAGCGTTTGATAAGCGGAAACCGTACCCGAGATGAACGGCTGAAACCAGCCGCCGATATGACAGGCAGGAATGGCGACACGGGAAACCTGGGCGCTGTTATTCAAGGGCTCCCAGAAAGATGAGGCGTACGGTGTGATTTTAAAAGTATGCAAAAGGTATTTCGCCTCGATTTGCACTGTCCAGGTTTCAAGAAAATTCTGGCGATAGGCGCCGCCGGGAAAAGCGACGTCGCGGTAGAAATTATAGGGCGCTGCAAGCAGATATTGCGCTCTTAAAAATCGGTGATTTGCCGTCGCCAGTAGATGGGCAAGAAAACCGTCGATATCCATGCCGAAGCTACCTATCTTGCTGTTGCTCCACGGCTGGCGCCCGATCCACTCCAACGTTTCGACCCCGTCCTGCTGCTCGCCACTTCCGTCGGTGAGAAAAAATGATTCTTTACCCGTCGATTCCCCATTGCCGCGGGTCGATTGAATGATGAAGTTATAACCGTTTTTCACAAAATATTCGGCTGTATTTTCATACCGCCGCCAATGTGATTTACAACGGACAAGAATTGTCGGCAAAGCGAGATTATCAGCAGCCGCACCATGAAAAACATAGGTGGCCAATTGGGTGCTATCTTTGAGCAAGAGCATGTGTTTTTGCGGGTTGCCGGCAAATGCTGTGACCGGAAGAGAAAAAAGAAGAATGAAAATGCAGGAGCGTATGCTTTTCCTCATGAAAAGTCTAAACATCTGAAGTCCGTTTCGCTAGCGTGGTGGTTATTTTATTTGCAGTTAAATCTAATCTTTATTTCATACATTCAAAGCGGATATTTTACATAAACGAAAATTGACGAAATAAAATGATGTTGTAATTTGTCGTTTTATACTTTAAAGGTAGCTGCATGACGGGCGACATTTATATTGAACATCGATGTGAGCATACACGGTGCATGGAGAAATCAGTAGCGGCAAAACAACAACCTGATGATGAATTCGTCGTTTTTTTCAGGGCCGGTCTAATTCGAACAGTCGATTGTGTGCAGTTTATAAAAATGTAATTTTTTCAGATGAAATAGCCTTGCATTTTGTTGTGCAATTATCTATAATTCAATCCATTTTCAGGCAAAATCATCAAACAGGAGATTTGAAGTGAGTGCAAATCATATCGGCGAAACTGCCGGAAAAATCTGGGAATATCTGAATTCAAACGGTGAGTCTACCATCGCAAAATTACGCAAAGAAGTCGATGCAGATACATTCGGCGTCAACGCAGCAATCGGCTGGCTCGCGCGTGAAGAAAAAGTTGATCTCAACAAAAAAGGTAATTCAGTACAAGTCTTTTTACGCAACTAATCTGCAATCCAACATTTCTATCATTGAAATGTTGGATTTTTACCCATCTAAATTTTCCCACCAGAGGTAGCAAGGTCGTTACAACAATTCTTCTTTACAGGAAACAATTTTCCTTGCACTTTTCCTTTTTCAATAGCACATTAGATTTGTTATATTTATGAGCGTTTCTTCACATCTTGTTCAGCCTCGCTCACGAGCAATAGAGGCGTCCATGCCACAACGGTGGCTGAGCTCGCCGAAGCCAATTCCCCGGGAAGTTGCATCCCGCTTCGGCAGGCTCAGCGTCCGCATGACGTGCTGAACGAGATACGTTTCTTCAACGCCTGTCATTTCATAATTCTGACTAAAACCGTACAAAGCGAAACATAACTGCCCATTTATGATTGAAACTGAACAGCGAATCTGGAAACTCGAGCGCCAGGTTTTTCAACTGCAAACTTTGTTTGAAACGGCGCGTTCGCTGAATCTTGCACGTGAACCGCAACAGGTTTTTCAGCAGATTCTTGCGACACTGGCAGGAACTTTCGGCGCCCGCGAGGCACTTGCACTGACTTGCGATGAAAAACAATGGTACATTGTTGCTGATAGGGGAAACATTCAAAACACAAAAAAAATATCAGAAGATTTAGCAAAAAATAATTTTAATAATGCCTCTGCACGGGACCAGCAAAAATGCTTTCGGAACTAGTCACCAGCGCCAATTTTAATGATTCCACTTTCACCTTATGGCAGGTCATAACAGTGTGTGATCAGGTAGCGGGCGGTTTTTATTTTGGCAAAAAAATTATTGGCGAGCCCTATTCCCGGGAAGACGAAGACCTGCTGCGAACGACGATCAGCTCGGCTGCCCACGTACTGGAAAATTTGCAATTATACAGTGAACTCGAACATGCCCGCGAGCGCCTGGCTGCGGAAAATCTGACACTGCGGCAACAGGTACGCAAGGAAATGCCGTCGTACGAAATTATCGGCGCCAGCATCGCGATGCAAAAAGTGCATGAAAATATCGAAAATTTTGCCAAAAGCGACGCGGCAGTGCTCATTCGGGGTGAAACCGGCACCGGTAAAGAACTTGTCGCCAGGGCGATTCACTATCAAAGCCCGCGCGCCGATAGCCCGTTTGTCGCCATTAATTGCACAGCGATTCCGGAGTCGCTGGTCGAATCCGAATTTTTCGGCATCGAATCGGGCGCGGCAACAGGCGTCAAGCAGCGCATCGGTTATTTTGAGCAAGCGCATGGCGGCACTCTTTTTATCGATGAGATCGGCGACATGCCGCTCAGTTCGCAGGCAAAAGTGTTGCGAACACTGCAGGAACACACAGTGCGTCGCGTCGGCAGCTTGAAAGAAATTCATGTCGATGTGCGCATCGTTGCGGCCACCCATCAAGATTTAAAAAATGAGATCAAAGCCGGAAATTTTCGCGAGGATTTATACTATCGTATCGGTGTATTGGAAATTCACATTCCGCCGCTGCGCCAACGCCACAGTGATATCGCTGTGCTGGCCACCCATTTTTTATCTGAAAAGGAGAAAAAGATTGGCCGTGTTTTGCAAGGGTTTCATCCGGATGCGTTGAAACTGTTGCAAAGGTATGACTGGCCCGGCAACGTGCGTGAACTGGAGAATGAAATCGAACGCATTGTGACGTTGGCGGATGACGGTGAATCTATCGATGAAGGCCACCTTTCTCCTCATATTATGGATGAGTACAGCTCAGGCAGCGATGAAACTTTGTTTCTCGAAAATATCCGCGATGCGGTCGATCGTCTGGAAAAAAGGATGATTCTCAAAGCACTGGCGGAATGCAAGGGTAACAAGAGTCAAGTCGCACGGATTTTAGGATTAAGCCGTCTCGGTTTGCAGAAAAAAATGAAACGCCTCAATCTTGCTGAAAAGGGAATGCAATGAATCTGCGAACAAAACTGAGTCTGGTTGCCCTGATTGAAGTCGTGGCGTCGGTAAGTCTTGTTGGATTTCTGGCGCTGCAGCATTCAAAAGAGGAAACTGAATCGTTATCGCGGGAAATTCTGCGCGCGCGTACGGATTATGCTTTCGCTTTGTGTGAACGATACAACGCTTCGCATGCTGCGCCAACTGAAGAGTTGCGCCGGCGAATCAAAGCAGTCCATATTTTCGACGAGGGTTATATTTCTGTGATATCGATGGCCGAAGAAAACAAAGGGCAGCTCATCGTTCATCCCACGGCTGAAGGCGAAGTCGTGCTCGATCCGGTAAAATTTCCACATATTCAAAAGATTTTTGATGAAATAAATGCCAGCGGCCGGCAAAACGGCCTCGATAAATTCCACGAGTACCGACAGGGCACCAATGCCCGTGGCCGGCAGGGTGAATTCAAATTGGGATATTATCGCTATTTTGCTCCGTGGGACTGGGTTTTGTTGACCTCGAGCTACCGCGCCGATGTCTACTCCAGTACTGACGTCGTGCGCAGAAATGTCATCGAAGTGGTCTTTGTTGTTGGACTTATTTCATTATTTATTTTATATTTTACCGTTCAGCAAATGCTGCGCCCGCTGCAGGAATTGACCGCGACGACAAAGGAAGTTGCTGCCGGCAATCTCGACGCCACGATCCAGATCAACTCAAATGATGAAATCGGCGGTCTGGCACGTCATTTCAATGAAATGCTTGCCAGCCTGAAGCAAAATACCCGTGTTTGGCAGGAATTATCGATCGCCCGCCGCCTGCAGCGTGAGATGTTGCCCCAGGGGCGTCCGGCGATCCGCGGTCTGGAAATCGAGGCGCGCTCATTGCCAGCGACGGAGGTCGGCGGGGATTTTTACGATTTTATCTTTCTCGATGAAAACCGACTGGCGATCGTCATCGGTGATGTCTCCGGTAAAGGGATTTCCGGCGCCATGGTCATGAGCAGCGCGATGAGCGCTTTGCACCACGCGGCTGATGAATGCCGGGATACCGACAGTATTCTGGCGCTGGCAAATCGCCGCCTGGTGCGGGATATTCAAAGGCATATGTTCGTGGCGGTTTTTCTGGCAATCTATGATCGCCGGAAAAAAACGCTTTCCTATACCAATGCCGGTTTGACAATGCCGATTTTATACAAAAAAAAATCCGGCGATTTTTTACAACAATCAGATGCAGACCGTTTTCCCCTTGGCATTCGTGCGGAAGTACAATATGAACAAAACACCATCAGGATGAAACCCGGCGAACTCCTCGTCTGTTATACCGATGGTATTATCGAACTTTTGGACGAAAAGCGAAAGGAATACGGCTTTGATCGATTTAAGGCTTCCATCGTGCGCCACGGCGAAAAACCGTTGCCGGCAATGTTGTCGGCCATGCTCGCAGATGCCGATGCTTATGTCGATGGTACGGCCTATTCAGATGACATCACCATCGTTCTGGTGAAAATTGCTTGATGAAAAATATCTGCACATGATACCATGAATTCTGAAAAAATTCACCTTTCAATTCCCGCCAAACTCGGCTATGAAAAATTCGCCATGGAAACAGCGGTTTCTCTCGCCGCATTATACGGTTTGCCGCCGGCACGATTCGGTGATGTGCGAACGGCGATTTCGGAAGCCTGTATCAATGCGATGGAGCACGGCAATAAATTCGCGCCGGGTTCTTCGGTTGAAGTGCACATGCAGGTTCGGGAAAAAATATTGCAGTTTAAAATTTTTGACAAGGGCAAAGGTCTGGCGAGGCAAATTCCAAAATCTAATTTGCGGCGCAAACTCACCGGCAAAGAGCCCGCTCGCGGGTGGGGTATATTTCTTATTGAAAAACTGGTTGACGATGTCAACTATTTCCAAGATAAAAAGGGAAATGTTACGCAACTCTCGTTCAATTTGCCGGTACATATTGACTGATTTTTCGGTATACGGCAACAGCCGTTATCTGGCATGTCTCGCAAATACAGAGTTGTGAATGAGGAGAAAAGAGTGCAAAGTTTTCAAGTCAATATCGAAATCGACAGCCCGGGTGCTGTTTTTAATATGCGCGGCGACCTGACCCACGAATGCGAAAAAAAAATGCTCGATGCCTATGAAAAAGCAGCCGGCAGCAACGTTAAAAAGATTCTTCTGAATTTTTCGCAGGTAGATTATATCAACTCTGCAGGATTATCGGTGCTCATCACCATGCTGACAAAATCACAGAATGCAGGGCAGAAACTGACCGCCTGTGGGTTATCGCAACATTTCCAAAAAATATTTGATATGGTCGGATTATTGAAATATATTCCGCATTTTGCAACGATCGATGAGGCAATGCAAGCATTTTAATAACATTATCTATAAGTTACGCGCGATTTCCTGTGACTGTTTAGGCTACACAATTTTTGAACATCGCAGCGAAGGCGCGCTCGCGGAGCGGCACGAACGTTACGCTTGGCGAGCACGCCTTCGCTCACTGAGCGCGAGTGAGGCTGAACAGATTTCCTGCCCAAACTCAGAAACCAAAGAAGCAAACTCCCCGGTGATTTATTGTTTCCGGTGTGCCTGAGCTGCTGAACCTCATGCAAGTTTAGCATTTGCTAAAATTGGAGTGAATTGATTGAAAATTTTTTCCTACCGACGCTTGTTGCCCATTTTTTCTATTATCACTATGATTTTGCTTTCATCCTGTTCTTTATTCACAAGATTTTCCACGACAAGGCAGGTTCCCTCAAAAAGCCGGCCGCACCGGGTATTGCGGGTTTTATCACCGGAGGAAGCGGAGCGTTACAGCGACGACCGCTTGGCGATCGACAGTTTGATGCAGCACGCGGTCGACGATAGTGTTTTCCCCGGAGCCGTGCTCATGGTTGTGCAAAAAGCGCTCATCCTGCATCATCAGGCGTATGGAAGTTATGGCTACGGCGAATTTGCAAAAAAGCTCGATAGAGAGGCTATCTTTGATCTGGCCTCGGTGACCAAGGTTGTGGCGACGACTTCTGCCGCAATCGTATTGGCTGGCGATGGTCGACTGAACCTCGATTGCCGCGTCGGAGATTATATTCCGGAATTCCGACAGGGGAATAAAGCCCTCATTACCATCCGTTACTTATTGACCCACAGCTCAGGACTGCCGCCCTATGTTCGATATTTCCTGGAGAATTTATCGCCGCAGGAAATCGTCAACCGAATTTTTAATGAAAAACTGATTTATGAACCCGGCACGGCTTACAAATATTCCGACCTGGGCATGATTATTCTGGGTAAGATTATCGAACAGATTAGTGGCACAACACTCGATCGATTTTGTTATCAGCGTATTTTTCACCCGCTGCAGATGGCAAGCACGATGTTCAATCCGCCCGCAAATTTGTTGAGCAAAATTCCGCCGACGGAAGTGGACGACTGGCGCGACCGCATCGTGCATGGTGTGGTACATGACGAGAATGCTTTCGCACTGGGTGGTGTGGCGGGGCACGCCGGTTTGTTCAGCAATGCCGAAGATTTAGCTGTTTTTCTGCAAATGATTTTGAACGGCGGCGAATACAGGAATGAAAAAATTTTTTCTCTTCCTGTTCTGCGGCAATTTGTGCAGAGGCAAAAGATCATCAGCAAGAGCACCCGCGCACTGGGCTGGGATACACGCAGCAACAAAGGAAGCAGCAGCGGCGATTATTTGAGTCAATCCGCTTTCGGCCATACGGGATTCACCGGCACATCATTGTGGATTGACCCTGAAAAGGGCCTGTTTATCATTCTGCTTTCCAACCGGGTTCATCCGACACGAAAAAACCGGGAAATTATCAAATTCAGGCCTGCACTGCACAATATGGTTATGAAAAAGTTGATAAAAGTTCATTAAATGCATTTAAATCTTAATAAGTAAACGGCGCCATACTTCTTGACTTTACTGCTGTTGTTTATTATTTTTTAAAGAGTTCACAATAATTTTTAAGGATGTTTATGTATAAAAAAATTCAAATTATTACAATTATATTATTAGCTTTAACAGCCTGTAGCCGCCTCAAGGAAGCTCGAAATGCTTATGATTCGAAGGATTTTTTACGAGCGTTAGAAATTGCAAAATCTAAAGTTAGGCAAGATTCAACTCATACTGCTGCGTGGATGCTCGCGGGTGATTGTTACCACAAGCTCAGCAAACTTGACAGTGCATTGTTATGTTATGAGACGGCCCTCGCACTCAAACCCTCATCGGAAGATACGAAACGTAAACTCACAGCCCTTTATGTTCAGCGTGCCACCCAAAAAGGCGTGGATGATCGTGAAGCATTGAACTTGCTTAATAAGGCGGAAAAATGCACGCCCTATTCATACGATGCTTTGTTTTGCCGTGGCGAGGTGTATGACCGGCTGGGCTATTTAAAAAAAGCCCGCGCCGATTTTTCCCGGGCGGGTGAAATTTCACCGGCAGACCCCCGACCGGCAAAGCAATTACAGGAGCTCGAGCAAAAACAAGAAAAAGTGGATAAACTCTATAAAACCGGTCTGGCAGCTTATAAAAATAAAAAATGGATTACAGCGACAAAAAACCTCGGCCACGCCGCCGAGCTAAATAAAGAAGATACCGATGTGGCCTACATGGCACATCTCGCCAAAGGCCGCCGTGCATATAAAAAAGGCAGCGTATCCGCGTTGTGGGATGGTATTGCCGAGCTTGGATTTGCTATTGAGCTCAAACCAGAAGAAGCCGAACCGTGGTTCGTGATGGCGCAATGTTATGAAAAAAAGGATCGCAATGATTTTACCAGTGCCATCGAACCCTACGAAAAAGTGATCGAATTAGCACCGCACAGTCCATATGCAAAAATAGCCCAAAAAAGGATTAAAAAGCTCAATACGATGCGGGAACGGCGCGAAAAATTCTTCGGCAAAAAGAAAAAATAGTTGCACCTGTTCATGTCGCATTCGCAGATTGCGACCAATGAATTTGGATTGGCAATTGGGAAAAAGTGTATCGCTTCAGCGGCGTAGATGAGCAACTTCGATGAAGCGATCAAATCACCTCAGGGGAGGCTGGGATAATGGCAAAAATTTTAGTAATCGATGACGAACAAAGCGTTCGCAAAGCTGTCGCTGATCTACTCATAAGTGATGGTTATGAGGTGGAGCAGGCTGAGAGTGGAGCGCAGGCTCTGAAGATGGCTGAGGCTGAAATTTATGATCTCATTTTGTGTGATCTCATTATGGAAGACATGGACGGGATTGCATTTTTAAAACGCTTCAAGCAAATCTCCCAGGATGTTGAGCTCGTCATGATGACTGCGTACGCGACAATCGATTCTGCGATCGATGCCTTGCGCAACGGTGCTTTCCATTATCTCGTCAAACCCTTTAAGCCGGAAGAGCTTTTTCTTACTGTCCGCAAAGCTGTTGAGCGCAATGAACTGCGCATCAGAGTGCGCCGGCTGGAAAATCAATTGCGTAAAAAATTCGGCATGAGCGATTTGATCGCCGTGAATCCCGAAATGCAACAAGTGATAAAAAATGCGCTTTCTGTAGCCAGTACCGAAAGCAATATTATGATTAATGGGGAAAGTGGTACGGGCAAAGAAGTTCTGGCGAATCTGGTGCACCGTGCGAGCGGGCGTGCTGACAAATCTTTCATTGCGGTCAATTGTGCTGCGATGCCGGAAACGTTGCTCGAAAGTGAATTATTCGGCCATGTGCGCGGTGCATTTACCGGGGCTACGAGCAACAAACGCGGCCTGCTTGAGGAAGCCAATGGCGGCACGCTCTTTCTCGATGAAATCGCTGAAACATCGCTTGAATTTCAGGCAAAATTATTGCGCTTTAGCCAGTTTGGTGAAATTCGCCGGGTCGGGGCGAATATGACCTATAAAGTCGACGTGCGTCTTATTTCCGCAACGAATAAAAACTTAAAACAGGCCATGCTCGATAATGAGTTTCGCGAAGATTTATTTTATCGCCTGGCTGTTATTCCAATTCAAATTCCGCCATTACGTGACCGGGTGGAGGATATTTCCGTCCTGGCACAGCACTTTTTGCAGATGTTAAACAAAAAAAGCAACAAGCGCATCTATCGCTTCTCCAACGCCGCCGTTACAGTGATGAATAAATACGCGTGGCCGGGCAATGTGCGGGAGCTGATGAATGCTGTGGAGTATAGTTGCGCGATCTGCAGTGGTGAAACTATCGAAGTTGAAGACCTGCCGCTGACTCTACAACAGCAATCTGATCTCATTCCCGGTTTTCGCTCGCAAGCTGACCGAACGCTCGATGAAATGCAAAAACAATACATTTTGCACGTTTTGCAGGAAACCAACTGGCACCAGAAAAAAGCCTGCCAAATTCTCGGCCTTTCCAAAACCACGCTCTACCGCCGCCTGCGGGAATACGGCATCAGACCCAAATTGATGATGGCCGGTTCGGCGGATTGAAGTGAACTTAAAGCCTTATTAAATTTTCCAGTTTCTGAAATAATTTTGAGCATCGCTCACAGACGCTCAATGCGGAAGATTTCTCCGCTGAAAAATATGTCGAAATGACAATTGCGGATGGACACTATTTACTCTAAACAAAATTCGCTTTTGCTGCAAATATATAGGTGCGGCGACATAGGTAGGATTTAATTTCTTTGCCGGTTCTGCTTAGAGCGCATTAGGCTCAAACAATTCCCGTACCTGTTGTATGCAAATGCCGTTTGTGTATACATCGCACAAGTCGGCGAGCAGGGCGGCAGCACAGTTGTGCACTGTCGGTGCTTTGGCGGTCAGTGTAATTTCCCCGCAGGTATCACTTTCCAGTGTGATGGCATAGTCATCGGCCTGCAAATGAAAAAACTGATCCGCCCCACCGATAACCTGCAAACGCACGGAAGCGCGCACCTGCGCCTCGAGATTTTCGATATACACGATCTGCCGTACTTTATTGGTCGTACGCAGATTACGCTTGATCATTTCACCGGCACGCAGCTGGAATTTATCGCGGAAAACCTCATCAACGGTTAATGCCTGCATGAAAACATTGGCTAAAATGGCACATTGAATGGCGCCATCACGGCCATCAAGATCGAGGATGGGCGAATATTCACACAATCCCGCAGCCTGGGCTTCGGCGACCGCCTGCATTTCCGGCAAGCCTTCCAGCATGCGTGCAAGCACATAATTTGTCGTAGTATTAAGCTGAGCGCGAATGCGTAGAAACCTAGCGGTGGGCGCAGCATGGCGTTGCACAGCAAAAACCGGCAGTCCGCGGCCGATCGTGGCACTGAAACGCATGCACAAATTTTTCTGCCGCGCAAGCGCATTGAGCTCAGCGAAATGAAAGGCAATCGGCCCCTTGTTCGCAGTGATCACATGCATACCGCGATTCAGTGCAGTACGCAAATAGCCCGCAGCAGGCTCGCCATCCTGCACATTGAGCGGCGTCAATTCCACGACTACATCGGCTTCGAGGTTTTTAATGAACCGCGCGACACCGCCTTTGCGCGCATGCAGCGGCGGTTTGTTTTCGATGAATTTTTCCAGTAATAACGGCTTACCCTGCAAGCCGCGAAAGCCATGCTCTTTGAATATAATGCCGGAAAGCGCCGGAGTAAAAGGCAGATTATTTCTTTTTTCGTAGAGAAGATTGAGAAAGGCGTTGGCAACAGCGCCAAATCCGATGAGCGCAAATTTCAGGACCGGCCGGTATGCCATGGTTTTATTTCAGGTTGACAAATTGCATCGGTGTTTCGATTTTGCTGGCTTTTAAATGTTTGATCACGGCCTGCAAATCATCGATTTTTTTGCCGGTAACACGCACTTGATTATCCTGAATCGCCGGTTGCACCTTGAGTTTGAGGGTTTTGATCTCTTTAACGATCGCCCGCGCTTCATCTTTGTCGATGCCCTGCATGATGCTGGCGACCAATTTGATATGCCCCCTGGTCGTGGGTTCAACCTTGCCGAATTTGATGCTTTTGGGGTTGATTTTACGTTTTGAAAATGCCACCGACAGCATCTCCTTAACGGCGCGCATTTTCATCTCGTCTTCGGTGAGGATGGATACGTTGAGGTCTTTTTTGTTGAGTTCAATTGAGGTCATTGAACCCCGGAAATCGTAGCGTGTGGCGATCTCCTTGAGTGCATTATTAACCGCGTTATCCACTTCCTGCTGGTCGACACGGTTGACGATATCAAATGACGGCATGATTGTCCTCGCTTTTATTTTTAGTCAAATCTCTCTGAATTAATAAACAATTTGAACCTAAAATGCAAGGGAAAAGACGGTTTCAGTCGTTAGCAAAGTATTGATTTCTCATCGATTTAGAATGCGAATGAGGTATCTCGTTCAGCCATATTGTCTCAGCGGGATTTTCTTCCTGCTTGCCTACCGCAAAATTCTGCACTTCCAGTTAGTGGCAATTTTGTTTTTCTGTAAAATTTGAATTACGGTATTGAAAGTAATTGCCGCTGCTGCCATCTCTTTTTAAAATTCCTGTAATGTGAGAACTCATTGCTTTAAAATGAGTTGGGCTGTGAAGTAAAATTTCTGGCACAGGCTTTGTCTGCAATAATGCCGAACACGCAAGATGATATAACGACGGACCGGGAATTAACTGACATTGGAGACGGAAGCATGTTCACTATTAGACGAATTCTCGAACGAACCACTTTTTTTTTGTTGCTGGTTTTTCTACCGGCATTTTCGACTCTTCACGCTGGCGCAATCATTATTTCATGGGACGCCAATACGGAAAACGATCTCAGCGGATATCAGATTCGCTACGGCCTGAGCAGCGCAGACTTACCAAACGTCATCAATACCGGTAAAAATACGCAACACGAATTCACCAATCTCGAAGCGGGTAAAACTTACTATTTCGTCGTCGTTGCCATCGATTATTCCGGCAATATCAGCGCACCGAGCGAAATGGTAAGCGCAAAAATGCCGGAGGGGACGGGCTCAGGCGGCGGAGATACTGACCCCGGGCAGTTTTTCAATAAAATCGCCGGCCAAAACCTGTTGCTGCGCGCTGATAGTTTTGTTGCCAAACAGGGCATCGGGTCAATCCGCGACAGCCTGTATTTTTTCTGGGATAACGGCTCCATTTCATGGAATGTACATTTCGACAGCACTGCAATTTACTATTTTGGTTTTGCTGCAAAAACAAACGAATTGATCGACCAGGAATGGAGCCTTCTAGAGTTTCAACTCGATGGTGTCGCCCTTGAAGTGATCGCTGTGGACTCTCTCGAATTCAAGTATTTCACCCGTGAACACGAAATCGCTCAGGGCATGCATGAAATCAAAATTTCATTTTTAAATGATCTCTTCCGGCCAAGCTCGGGGCAGGATCGCAATCTGGTTCTCGATTACATCCAGATTTCTGAATTTAAAGCCTCGCAAAAGGGAGAAGAAGGTGGCGAAGAGGAAAACGATAGTGAAGACTCAACCAATGAAGAAGAAATTGCAAAAATCGAAAAAGTGTTCCGCTTGTTGCAGAATTATCCGAATCCATTTAACCCCGGCACGACGATTTCGTTTGATTTGCAGCGGCAGTCTTTTATTCAGTTGACCATTTATAATATTGTCGGACAGAAAATCAAAACCCTCTACGCCGGTGAACTGGCGGCCGGGACTTATGATTTCAGGTGGAATGCCAGAAATGATTTCGGTCAGGATATTACCAGTGGAGTGTATTATTACCTGCTTGAAGCGCTCAGCGTCGAAAACTTCGAAGGCGCCCTGGCATTAAAATCGGCGCAGCGGCAAACACGCCGTATGACTTATATGCGCTAATTCTTCCGTTCCAATCATTCCGTCAAAATCAGGAGCGGTGAGCTGCTCCTGATTTTTTTTTCACAAAAAAAAGCATCTCAAACGAGGCTTATCTATCGTAGAGTCAATTGCGATCCGGCGGCGGTGTTTTGGCCGTGGAAGGCGGCAGAATGGGATAGGTGATCACAGGCTGATCGCCGGTTAGGGTTTTGAGAAAGGCGACAATTTTATTCTGCTCATCTTGTGTCAGTTGCTGCCCAAGTTGGTATTCCGCCATGACCTGCACGGCTTCCACGAGATCCACTGTACTGGCATCGTGGAAATAAGGTGCTGTCAATTCGATATTACGCAGCAACGGCACTTTAAAAAAGTATTTATCCTGCTCGTTTTTTGTCACATCAAAACGGCCCAGTGTCTCAGTGTCTTTTTCGTAGGCTTTGACCACACCGAATTTCTGGTAGGAAGTGCCACCAACGCCAACACCATTATGACAGGCGACGCACCCTTTTTCCTTAAACAAAGCATAACCTGCTTTTTCAACATCAGTGATGGCGTTTTCATCACCGAAAAGCCACTGATCGAAGCGCGAGTTCGGCGTCGTCAGTGTTTCCTCAAAGGCGGCAATTGCATCGGTCACTTCTTCGATGGTAATCTTGTCAACACTATAAATCGACTTGAAAAGATCGACATATTGTGGGATCGATTGCAAAATTTCGATGGCCAGCGTATGCGTCGAAGCCATTTCTCCCGGGTTGGCAATTGGACCGCCGGCCTGATCTTGCAGGTCTTTGGCACGACCATCCCAGAATTGTGCGAGGTTGAATTTTGCATTGAGAACCGTTGGCGAGTTGATCGGTCCCAATTGCCAGCCGTGGCCGATAGAACTCGGTAGGTTATCGGCGCCACCCGTGGATAAATTGTGACACGAGTTACAACTAATAAAGCCCGACTTCGACAAGCGCGGTTCAAAAAACAGCATTTTGCCCAATTCGACTTTTTGAGCATTGTCGATTTTACTGATAGGCACGGGTTTTATCGGTTCATCCCGACTTGTTTTTTCCGGTTTGCTGCAACTGATGATACCAAACACGAGAACAGCGAAAGCGAATGACTTAATAAATTTCATGGCTCCTCCATTTGTTACATGATATTACTTTTTCTGTAAACGGTGCTAATCTCTGCAGAAGCAGGGATAAGAAGAGATCTACTCCTCGCGTCAGATCCCTGTTTAAGCCTTTATCTTAAGATTATAGCAAACTTGCAGCACTTTTCATCATTTTTTATTTTAAGGATGATAAAAATAGCGGTGCAGGGGTGCTGTGTCAAGGGATTTGATGACTTGATGTCGATTCCATCAAACAAGGTGGCAAAATACATATTTACTGGATATTGGCCGAAGTAGCAACAAAAAAACGAGAAAGAGGAAGAGAAAAGCAGGCGCACCTGCGTATACCTGCTTTTTTTTTTACACACGTTGATATTTTTGAATAGCGTCAGCGAGATAGTTTGCCACCTCACCCAGACTGATTCGCTTTTGCTCCATGGAGTCCCGATCACGCAAGGTCACACACTGATCATCCAGCGTATCGAAATCGACGGTGATGCAGTAAGGCGTGCCGGCCTCATCGAGGCGGCGGTAGCGTTTGCCGATGGAGCCTTTTTCGTCGTACTCCACCTTATAAATCCCGTTCAATTCTTTCTTTAATTTTTGAGCGACTTCGGCCAGAGCTGGTTTTTTAATCAAAGGAAATATGCCGACCGTAACCGGCGCCAGCTTCGGATGCAGTTTGAGCACTGTCCGTTTTTCACCCTTGACTTCTTCCTCATGATAGGCGTCGGAAAGAGCCATCATAATGCAGCGGTCCAGGCCGATGGAAGTTTCGATGACATAAGGGATATATCGTTCCTGCGTTTGTGCATCAAAATACTCCAGTTTTTTACCGGAATATTCCGAATGCTGGCTGAGATCAAAATCACTGCGGTTGTGGATGCCTTCGACTTCCTGCCAACCGATGGGAAATTCATATTGAATGTCCGCTGCGGCACGGGCGTAGTGAGCGAGCTTGTCCTGCGGATGTGGTGCGAAGCGCAGTTTTTCGGAGCGAATTCCCAGACTTTTGTGCCAATCCAGCCGTTTTTGCAGCCACGCTTCATAAGCAGCCTCATCACTACCGGGTTTGACGAAATACTGCATCTCCATCTGCTCGAATTCACGCATACGGAAAACAAACTGCCGTGCAATAACTTCGTTGCGAAAAGCTTTTCCGATCTGTGCGATGCCGAACGGGATGGCCAAGCGCGTCGTATCGAGTACATTTTTATAATTAACAAAAATGCCCTGAGCTGTTTCGGGGCGCAAATAAACGATGTCGTTTTCTGTGGAGGCAGCGCCGAACTGCGTCTTAAACATGAGATTAAACTGGCGCACTTCAGTCCAGTTGAAAGCGCCCGAGTCCGGCGATTTGATTTCCTGGTGCACGATGATATCCTGCAAATCTTCGCACAAACCCTTGCGGCTGCCAGCAGTGTCGAGCAGATGCTGCACTTTATCTGCCTGCTCATCTTTGTTTTTTGAACGCAAACGTGTGATGTAATCTTCGATCAACATATCGGCGCGATAACGCATTTTCGAGGTTTTGTCATCGATCATCGGATCGTTAAACCCGGCAACATGGCCGCTGGCTTCCCAGACTTTCGGATGCATAAAGATCGCCGCGTCGATCCCGACGATGTTGTCATGCTCTTGCGTCATCCAGCGCCACCAGGCTTCGCGCACATTTCGTTTGAGTTCAACCCCAAGGGGGCCATAATCATAAATCGCGCTTAAACCCCCATAAATTTCACTGGAGGGGAAAATGAATCCTCGTCGTTTTGCTATTGAAATCAGTTTATCGATCGTCAGTTGGTCGTTTGCCATAACATACTCCTGAGTAATTCTTGTTAAGCAGAATTCGAATGCTGGAATTCGTTTTGCAGACTTTTCATCTTTTGCAGAACAGCCAGAGATTTTAAATTGAGCATTTCTTCAAGATGATTTTGAAAAAACTGTGTCAGAAAAAGATAAATTCCTTTCTGATATGCAACCAGATTTTCGGGTTTTTCAATTTGTGTAATTTCAACCTGCAGCAGAAAATCCAGTGCTACACGTAATTTATCGGTCAGTGCATCATATCCGGAAATACTTGCGTTGCAACTTTCGCAGGTAATTTTCGCGTTTTTAAAATCAAAATACCAGTTTGCACTTTCGCGTTTTTTGCAGTTTGCACAACATGTTAATTCAGGCTCCAGGCCCAGCGTGCGCAGCAATTGTAACTGAAAAGTTAGAAAATAAATACGTCTTGTTTCCGGTTTTGAAGAATTAAATGCTGTTATGGTATTTTCAAGTAGATGATAAACAGCCACATTCGCATCATGCAGCATTTGTACGCGGGTAATCATTTCGCAACAAGCCAGGGCAAGTAATGTATCCTCCGCGTCCCGGCGCAACTGGATCGGCGAATAAATAATCGCCGCCTGGCTCAGGGTGTGCAAGTCCCGCTGCGGTTTGTAGTAAAAGACCACTTCGACGACATTCAACGGTTCAAGAATTCCACTGAGCCGACTTTTAGATTTACGCACTCCTTTGGCGACAAGCTTTATCAGTCCTGATTTCAGGCTGTACAAACTGATAATTTTGCTGGTTTCGCTATATTTAATCGCCCGCACCACCACAGCACGGTGTTTTTCCAAAGCCATGATTCTCCTCAACCCCGGGAATATGTTTGTTGCGCAAACGGCCTGTGCGCCAATTGGAAAAACAATAAATTTTTCCAGAACACAAATTTGATTCTTATTCTTCGCTGGTTAATTCATTGGCAATTAATTCCGCCTGCCTTAATACTGTTTCCGTTGCCAGTTTTTGCATATCCGGCGGATAGCCGTATTGACGCAAGGTCCTTTTTACAATTACTTTTAATTTAGCTTTTACACTCTCTTTTATTGTCCAGTCGATGCTGGCATTTTGTTTTACTCGTTCAAAAAGAACGATCGCCAATTCACGAAGTTTATCTTTCTGCATGAGTTCCCGCGCACTCTCGTTATTAGCCACAGCTGTATAAAAAGCATATTCAAAAGCGGTCATGTCCATTTCTGCTGGTTCTTTGTCCATCTGCTGGACGTTCTTGCCAATATTGATGAGTTCTTCGATGAATTCGGCTGCGCTGATGATTTTGTTGTGATATTTTAGGATGGCTTTTTCCAGCATTTCCAACAAGGCTTTACTTTGAACAAGATTTGTTTTTGCACGTGATTTGATTTCATCATTAAGCAGTTTCTTAAGCACTTCCATCGCTATGTTTTTGTGCTTCATTCCTTTTACTTCTAAAAGGAATTCTTCAGAGAGAATTGAGATATCCGGTTTTTTGATGCCGGCGGCATCGAACACATCGATGACTTTATCTGTGATTAAAGCTTTGTCGATGACCTGACGAATGGCTGTTTCCAATTCTTCATCGGTTTTACCGGGGCCAGTCGTTTCAAATTTAACCAGACGGGCTTTTACTGCCTGAAAAAATGCGACTTCATCCTTCACATCCATTGCCTGTTCGTGCGGAATGGCAATAGCAAATGCCCTTGATAAAGCGGTAACTTCATCAACGTATCTTTTCTTGCCATTTTCCAAACCAAGTATATGTTCTTCGGCGGATAAAATAAGAGAAAGTTTTTGTGACGTATCTGCCGTGAAATAATTTTCATAATTAAATCCATGATAGAAAGCCGAAACTACTTCCAGTTTTTCCAGCATAAGCTGAACCGCTTTTTCCTGGGTAACGGTCGGGTCACCTTTGCCACCGCTTTCAGAATAAAAAGATAGGGCTTTTTTCAAATCGGATGCAATACCGAGATAGTCCACAATCAAACCGCCCGGTTTATCTTTGTAAACGCGATTGACTCGTGCAATGGCTTGCATCAGGTTATGTCCCTGCATCGGTTTATCGATGTAAAGCGTATGCAAAGAAGGAACATCAAAACCAGTTAGCCACATATCGCGGACGATGACCAGTTTCATTTCGTCCTGCGGGTCTTTCATGCGATCTGCCAGCGCCCTGCGCTGTTCTTTGGTGGTGTGATGTTTTGCCATTTTCGGACCGTCGGATGAAGCTGCGGTCATTACAACTTTAATAACGCCTTTACTCAAATCATCATCATGCCAGTCCGGGTATAGTTTGATAATTTCATCATACAATTCAACGGCAATACGGCGGGACATGGCGACAATCATTCCTTTGCCTTCAAAGACTTCCTGCCGTTGTTCAAAATGAGTAACGATATCTTTTGCTACCCTTTTGATTCTGTCTTCACTCCCGACCAATG
>JAJRYV010000090.1 GCA_024275575.1 bacterium | reverse complement strand
CGCAGCAAGTTGCGATTGATAAAGCGGAGGAGTTACGTCAAAAAATTGCCAACAACCAAATTTCTGATGATCATTTTTCAACTTATATCACCATCAGTGCCGGGCTGGCAGTGAATGATGGCCATTTGAAAAATAAAAACGAACTGCTCTCTGCCGCGGAACTCGTTTTGCAAACGGCAAAGCGTGAGGGCAGGAACAGAATTTGTTATTGGTCGCCACAGGAAAAATCGGCGATAAAAAGGACCAGCCAAAATGATGATGTTTTGCAGGAGCTGCAACAGAAATTCATCGAGATGGAACACGAGATCAAATCATTTGGTACTTCAGAAATCAGAACCTTGCTCGATGATCTTTACATTCCCGATGGTTTGAGTGATGAACATGCCGATAATGTCGCTTTTATCTCCGCTTCGATTGCCGATGAACTGGCCTTGCCGGAACAGAATATCGACACGATTATCTCCGCGGCATTGCTGCATGATATCGGTAAATTGGGGATCGATCGTAATATCCTTTCAAAAAAGGGGCCGCTCACGGAAGATGAATTTGAAGAGATTAAAAAACACCCGTTGCTCGGTGCTGAATTTTTAAACGACTCCCAATTTCTCGACAAGGAGCTGCCGATGATTTTGCATCACCATGAAAAATATGATGGAAAGGGATATCCCGATGGTTTAAAAGGAGAGGATATTCCAATCGGTGCACGAATTATCGGCATCGCGGAAACCATTGACGGCTTGCTCTCCGGCACGACATACCGCGAGGCGCTCTCTTTGCGAGCAACCATCACAGAATTGCTCCGCTGTTGCGGGACGCAGTTCGATCCGCAACTTGTTGAAATTTCCATTAAACTGCTTGAGACAGGACGGATCGGCTAAGAAAAATGCAGAGGAAAATCTAAACTCAAAATCAGGAATCCACCATGGAAAACATTCTCATAGTCGACGATGAGAAAGCGATTTTGGAAATGATGGCGGAAACGGTTTCCCGCTGGGGTTATAATCCTATCACTGCAGAAACCAGCAAGGAAGCCATCGACAAAATCCATAATTCCCCCATTGATCTGTTGCTCACTGATTTTCACTTGCCGGATAAAAACGGTATTGATTTAGTCCGGGAAATCAAAGAAGTCGACCCGGCCTCTAAAGCTATTCTCTTCACAGGATATTCGGGGATCGACAATGCTATCGACGCGTTTCAAGCCGGGGTTTCTGACTACCTGGTCAAACCCGTCGATCTCAGTGAGCTGCATGAAAAAATCGATCGGCAGCTCAATAGCCGGAAAGCAGGGAAAAAATTTCAAACCATCAAGAGTTTGAACTGGGGCATGCTTATTTCGATTCCGATTTGGCTGGTATTGGGAATAATTCTGCTCAGATTAATGCGTTAATTCGAGGCAGAAAGTTCAGTGTTTAAGCAGCGGGTGAAGATGACCGGGTTATCTTCACCTGTTTTTTCATGCATCATTTATTGAGGACGGAATTTGATTGATTCATTTTTTTTAATGACCGGGTTATCTTTTTTAGCAATTGATTTACTGCGCGACTGACCGGAGGTGACAGGACAGAGCCATGCACAAAGTCCTGCCCCTCAATACCGTAAATAACGAGCTTTTGCGGCAATTGACTGAGCATGGCTGCCAGTGCGATGATCTCGTTGATACCGAAAGAGTGGCTGGAAAAATGCAATAATTCATGGGGTAGTTTTTTATCGTTCGCCTGACAGCAAAAAACGGTTCCCGCTTTTTTCCCGGATTGCATGGCATCGAAAATGATCACATGTTCCCTGCCCTGCCATCGATCGAGTAAAGACAAGATATCACCGGCGGTCGTAAAGGTTTCCACACCAACCAGATTTTCTTCGGCAATTCTCTCGGCGATCACAAGTCCGGCACCATCATCCGAGCGAAACGGATTACCAACGCCGATGACGAGCACCGGTTCTTTTCTGTGAATGTCCATCCTATGAAACACACCAGATTCCGGCGGTACAGCACATCTTGACTGCGTGCCGCCATTATCATTAATCCCGTTCAATATCGAGTTTTAGAAAATGGCATGAGCAAGAAATACAGGGGTCATAGTTTCGAATCGCCTGTTCACACTCCCAGGTCAGCTCATCCTTTGATTTATGCAGCCGCGGCGGTACAAATTCATATAAATCGAGCTCTATGGTGCGCAGATTTTGTGAAGTTGGCGGAACGATTTTCGCCGTGCGGATATAACCCGAAGAATCGATTCGGTAACGATGGTATAAAATGCCGCGTGGCGCTTCAGTAATCGCATGACCGATTCCACCGTTGATATCATAATCAACCCAGGGTTTTTCCGGCATCTCAAAATTTTCGATAATGCGAATTGCCTCATCACAGGCCCACAAAGTTTCTATTGCACGTACGATGATGCTTTTAAAAGGATTATTACAGGTCGTGCCCATTCCGGCATCCTGCGCAGCTTGTTTGGCAATTGGTGAAAGTTTATCATAATTTAGCGTGTAGCGTGCTAATGGCCCGACGTGATAGGCGCCAAATCCTTTGTGATTTGAATGCAGGGCGGTCGAATGACGCAAGTGCTGTTCTTCAAAATGATCTTCATATTCATCGACAGCGATATCCAGGCCTTTGCTGGAAATTAGTCGCCCTTCATTTAGTGCGTACTCATCGGGGTGACTCAGCGCAACGAATTCATAATCCCGTTCAAAATCGGGAAAGTTCAAAGTGCTGGTAAATTTGACCACATCGATGGCGGCATCACGCGCCCATTTGAGTTCCTCAAGCAGCCGGAGAAATTGTTTTTTTGGTGGAATTTTATACCAGCCGCCGACACGTGAATTGATGGGATGAATTTCCCTGCCGCCGAGCAGATTGACAATTTCATTGCCGGTTTTCTTCAATTTCAAACCAGCCTTGACCACTTCAGGATGATCCCCGGCCATTTGAATGGCGTCAGGATAGCCGAGAAAATCGGGCGCATGCAATAAATAAGCGTGAAGAATATGACTTTCAATCCATTCTCCGCAATAAAGCAAGCGCCGAAGCTCCCTTAAATAGCCGCTCTGCTTCAGACCGAAAACGGCTTCCATGGCATGAATTGAACTCATTTGGTAGGCTACCGGGCAAATCCCGCAAATTCGTGCCGTGATATCCGGCGCTTCGGAATATTGCCGTCCGCGCAAGAAACCTTCGAAATAGCGCGGTGGTTCAAAAATATTGAGTTTTAAATCAGCTATTTTACCGTCTTTTATGCGAATTTTAAGTCCTCCCTCACCTTCGACACGCGCAAGATACTCTACTTTTATCGTTTGATTAGTCTTCATACATTTCACTCTCTTTCCGGAAAGGTTCGGCATAAGAATAGAAGCCGCGAAAGGCGCGCATGATTTCATCGTTAGAAGCGCCGAGGTCTTGCCATTTTTTTGCTAATGATGAAGTTTTTGGTGTTTCTTTGGGACCGAAACAACCGAAACATCCTCGATTATACGAGGGACAGAGGGCATTGCATCCGGCATGGGTTACCGGGCCGAGGCATGGCGTCTGATGGGCTACCATAACACAGGGGTTACCCTTGCGCTTGCAATCCATGCACACACTGTGTGTAGGAACAACAGGTTTTCGACCATGCAGAAATGCACTGCACACTTCAACCAGTTGCAGTTTATTGATGGGACAGCCGTGCAATTCGAAATCAACATAGATATGATCGCGAATCGGCGTCGATTTGTTTAGTGTCGAAATGTATTCAGGATGGGCATAAACGATCGCATTAAAGCGTGTTACATCGGCAAAGTTGCGCAGGGCCTGAATGCCGCCGCTGGTTGCACAAGCGCCGATCGTCATTAAAAACTTTGATTGTCGGCGGATTTTGTGGATGCGTTCGGCATCGTGCGAGGTTGTAATCGATCCCTCAACTAACGAAATATCATATTTTCCGTGAATGACTGCACGTGATGCTTCAGGGAAATTTGCAATCTGAATCACCTCGGCAAAATCGAGCAAAGCATCTTCACAGTCGAGCAGGCTGAGCTGGCAACCGTCGCAGGAGGCAAATTTCCACACCGCCAGTTTTGGTTTCTTGTTGCGATTCATGGTTACACCTCCCAGACATCATATAGTTTGGCTATGCGGTCATAGCGAAAAACCGGACCATCTTTACAGACAAATTCAGCGCCGAACTGGCAATGGCCACAAAGACCAATACCGCATTTCATATTTCGTTCGGTTGAGACATAAATCTGGTCATCCGGGATGCCTCTTTTTTGTAATTCCTGAATGGTGAATCGCATCATTACTTCCGGACCGCAGGCCATAGCGATAGCATTATACGGATTGAATGGGGCGCGAGCCACCAATTTGGTCACCACTCCAACATTACCGTCCCAATCTCCGGCAGCACGATCGACGGTAATACAGGTTTCGATCTGATGTTTTTTTCGCCAGTTTTGAATTTCCCGGGAAAAAAGCACGTCTTGCGGGCTTCTTGTGCCATAGAGCATCACAACATGACCGAATGCATTGCGATTTGCAATGATATAATTGACGACAGGGCGCAATGGCGCCAAACCGATGCCGCCGGCAACGATCACGACGTCTTTTCCTTTTGCTTGCGCAAGCGGCCAGGGATTACCGAACGGCCCCCGAACGCCGAGCTGGTCGCCAATCTGCAGTTTTCGCATCGCTTTGGTTACGGCACCGACAACTCGCGTGGTATGAATAATTTTATCATTGCAGCAGGGGTCTCCTGAAATCGAAACAGGAATTTCACCAACGCCATAGATATAAAGCATGTTGAACTGACCCGGAGCAAATTTAAAATCCGAAACACCCCTGGATGGCTGCAATTCAAGGGTAAATGTATCTTTAGTCTCCGATTTGATACGTGCAATATTATGATTCAACGGCAGCATCGGATTCGCGTATTGGTTATTCATCAATCATTCCTTTCAACCATTTGCGCTATAAACATCCATAAGTTGTAATCGGGTAGAATGGAGCCGTTCGGCAAGAATCCGGGAAAAGCGTTTTAATATTTCATAACCGAATAAATGATCGCCGCTGCATTTGCCACGCATACAAGCGCCATCGACAGCGATAGCACGCACTTCGGTTTTCGCCTGGGCATTAAAATGCCAACGGTAGGGCGGGAAAAGCCAGGACCAGCCTAACACCTGATCATTATCCAGAGTCATAATCGTCACGGGCCCGACTTGCGGCATGTGAATATCGAGAGCAACTTTGCCCTCGCGGATGAAATAAAAATTATCCGCATCACGCCCCTCGCGACAGATAAATTCCCCGGGAGCAAAATGAACATTGCGACTACAGCCGACGATCTGTTCGATAAATTCCGGACTCATATCACTTAAGAATTGATGTTCCGCTAAAAATTTTTGCAGTGTTTCCATGATTGACAACCCTCTGAATTTCAACTGGTGAATTTGTTTTTTGAAGTTTTCTTATCTCCTGTGTAACATCGATCCCAACAGGGCACCAGGTAATACAACGGCCACAACCAACGCATCCCGACTCATCGAATTGATCATGCCAGGCGGCAAATTTGTGGGTGATCCAGTGCCGGTAACGGTTTTCCGCCGATGGCCGGATGCTGCCGCCGTGGATGTATGAAAAATCCATGGTAAAACATGAATCCCAGCGCCGCCAACGTTCGGCTTCCGCACCGGTCAAATCCGTAACATCATCGATATTCGTGCAAAAACAGGTTGGACAAACCAGGGTGCAATTGCCACAATTCATACAGCGTGTGGCAATCTCATTCCAGACACTGTGCTCATAATTATCATAAAACAACGCTTGTATATCCGTCGTATCGACATCTTTTCCCATTTTCTTCCGGGCTTCTTCCTGCAGCCCAAACATGAGAGCGATATCCTGCTCTGTCGCTTCTTCGAGTGCGGGCATGCCTGCAAGTACATTTTTCCCACGCTCATTCCCGATTTCGAGAATAAAAACATGCCGCTCATCCTGTCTGATTTCCGTAAGACACAGATCAAATCCGCTCCGTGCCTGCGGCCCGGTTTCCATTGAAGCACAGAAACAATTACCACTAACCCGGCCACAATTCACCGCGATGATCAATGCATTGTCCCGGCGCAGTTTATAGGCCGTGTCGACATAATTGCCTTGCAGGAAAATTTTATCCTGTTTTTGAATCGCAGCCACTTCACATGGCCGGACGCCCAGAAATGCACGTTTCGGTACATTTTCAATTGGCTCAAACGTTTTAAATCCACTGCTGTTGGTTTTCGCGGTGAATAATAAAAGTTCAGCCAAATGCAAATACTTTTTCCAGGCATGCGGCCCAACATTAAAATTAAAAAAGGACCTTTCGCCATTTTTAAAAATATGATAAGACCCTTCCCGTTGTGCATCTGTCCAACCAATTGGCAGGTCTGCTGATTTGTCAATCTGATCGAGAACGACTGCCTGATCTTGCACGGTTGGTGCGATTATTTCATAAGCCGCTTCATGCAAAGCGTTAAGAAACACGTCGAATTCCTGCGCTGGAAGAACCAGATGTTTTTTGTGCTTCTTTTTCTTGTTTTCCATCATTTCTTTCTCAATTTACTTGTGAATCATTTGTCATTAAAAAATCTCATAAGGCAGAGAGAGTTTTTAAAAAAGATGCCCGATTTTGCAAAGCAATACCAATTATTTTACATAAATTGCATCCTGTTTTTTGAGGATTTATACAACTAAAAAATTCGGCAACCTCCCAACTTCAGAAAAACTTCCTATTTATAAGAATTACTTAATTTAATACTGTATTTATAAATATAGCTAATCTGACAACAACAGAAAACAGCACACCTTAAGTGGTAAATTCCTTGTACAGCACAGCATTAATTATATCGGTCGCATCGTTGGCTGAATTAATAAATTTAAACCACTGGAATAATTTGTTTGCCGACAGCATTCAAGATTTTATCGAGGTTTTGCTTTGGACGATGATTGTATTTATCGGTTTTATGAACTTGATTCTACCTTTTTTAATGAATTCGGATAATAATGTTTGTATTACAAAGGTTATTTTTTTTATTTGGGTAGGCCGTTCTGCGTGAAAAAATCAAGTCTGGTTCGATTCCTTCATGCATTTTCACCACACACCACCTGAGGAAATGATGAAAAAAATTACCGTTGAAAAAAAAGTGCTCTCGGAAAACGATAAAAAAGCCGCGGCGATCAGGCAGGCATTAGCGTCGCATGGTGTTCTGTCGCTTAATTTTGTCAGTTCACCAGGCTCCGGCAAGACTTCACTGCTGGAAAAAACACTGGCGTCGCTGGTCAATGATTTGAAAATCGCCCTCATTGCCGGGGATGTACAAACCGAGAATGACGCCGACCGCCTGATCGCCGCCGGCGGTGAAGCTGTTTTTCCACTGGTCACCGGTGGCTCCTGCCATCTCGATGCAAAAATGATTAGTGATATTTTGCCGAAAATCGACTTGGACAATCTCGATTTGCTCATCATTGAAAATGTTGGTAATTTAGTGTGCCCAGCGAGCTATGATTTGGGTGAAGATATGAAAATTGCCCTCATTAGCACGACCGAAGGACACGACAAACCATTGAAATATCCGGGAATGTTCCGCCGCTCATCGGTTTTGGTTATCAATAAAACCGATCTGCTCGGCACCTCCGATTTCGACGTAATCACGGTGAAAAAAAATGCCCTGAAAATCAATGCCGACCTTAAATTTTTTGAGACATCCTGCCGTACCGGAGATGGCCTGAAACAGTGGTTTCAGTGGCTTTCCGCTGAAGTAAAAATTAAAAAAAACAGCAATTAAATGATGTTGCAATGCCAGATTCTACTGCGTAAAAACTGACAAAGGATGGCACCTGTGCAAAAACGACAACAAATCAGAATCGACGGAATCGTTCAGGGAGTGGGATTTCGTCCATTCGTCTATCGGCTGGCAAAATCGCTGCAGCTAACCGGTTCGGTGCTCAATAGCAACACCGGTGTTCTTATCGAGGTGGAAGGCGCCGGCGAAAATCTGGCCCATTTTCAAAACCGCCTACGCCAGGAGATGCCGCCGCTGGCACAGATTCTGGAAATCAGCAACCGGGAAATCCCGGTGAAAAATGATGAGCGCTTCGTCATTTTGCAAAGTGAGCACAAGGGTGAATCGTCTGCGCTCATTTCACCGGATATGAGCTTGTGCGAGGATTGTTTAAATGAACTACTCTCCCCTGCCGATCGCCGCTTTCGCTATGCCTTTCTGAACTGCACCAACTGCGGCCCGCGTTTCACCATTATTTCAGGCATTCCGTACGACCGGGCAAAAACCTCGATGAAAGATTTTCCCATGTGCGATTCCTGCCGCAAGGAATACCACGACCCCACAGACCGGCGTTTTCATGCACAGCCCAACGCTTGCCCTGTTTGCGGCCCGCAAATTCAGATTTATGACCGGGAGCACCGACGAGTCAATACAGCTGACCCCATAAAACACACAGTTACGCTGTTGCGTTCCGGCCGAATTTTGGCGATTCGCGGCCTTGGTGGTTTCCATCTCGTCGTCGATGCAAAAAATGCGCAGGCTGTAGAACTTTTGCGCGAGCGAAAAAACCGGGCAGAAAAGCCGTTTGCACTAATGGCGGCCAATGCTGATGTTGTGGAAAAATATTGCAAAATCACCCACCGCGAGCGGGAAGCATTGCAGCAACAAACCCGGCCGATTCTGCTATTGCAAGCCAGGCCGAACACGAACCTGCCGAAATCCATCGCCCCCAAAAGCAAATACTTCGGTTTCATGCTACCCTATCTGCCGATTCAGCATTTGCTGTTTTATGAAGACTTCCAAGTTTTGGTGATGACCAGTGCCAACATTACTGACGAACCCATTGTCATCAACACGGAAAAGGCATTTGAGCACCTCAGCGGATTAGCGGATTATTTTGTTGTCCATAACCGGGAAATTTTGCAGCGCTGTGATGATTCCATCGCCATAATTGTGGCCGGGCAACAACGGATTTTGCGCCGCTCGCGGGGTTATGTGCCGGCCCCGGTCATTTTAAAAAATGAAACCAAAGCATGCATTCTTGCCGTCGGCGCTGAACTCAAAAATACCGTAGCACTGAGCACCGGCAAACGCGTGATGCTTAGCCAGCATATCGGCGACCTCGACAATCCGGAGGCGCTTAAATTTTTCAAAGAAAGTATTGATCACCTGCAGACTTTACTCGAAATCAAACCGCAGCACATCGCTTGTGATAAACATCCGGAGTATTTATCATCCAAATGGGCTTATGAGCAATTTCTCATGCCAAAAATCGAAGTGCAGCACCACCATGCTCATCTCGCCTCGGTCATGGCGGAAAATGAAAATCCCCGTAAAACCATCGGCATCATCCTCGACGGCACGGGTTACGGGGCGGACGGTAATATCTGGGGTGGAGAAATACTCGTCGGTGACCTCAAAAGCGTCGCCCGATATGCCTGGTTCGAGCCCCTGCCTTTGCCCGGTGGTGAAGCGGCAATCAAGGAACCCTGGCGCATGGGCATCAGTTATCTGCGGAATGCTTTCGGCAGCGCCATGCTCACTCTGGATTTGCCCATCATTCATAATATCCAACCCGCCGAAATGACGTTGCTGCAGCAAATGCTGGAGAAAGACATCAACTCTCCTCTGACCTCTGGTTGCGGCCGTCTTTTTGATGCCGTCTCAGCCATTCTCGATATTTGCCCACGAATCACCTATGAAGCGCAGGCGGCAATCGAACTCGAGATGATGGTAAAAACCGCCATTCAGCGAAACCAGGCCTACCCGGTGCGGATGGAGCAAAACTCCGGCGTCATCAGTTTCGTGCCGTTGCTCCGCGAAGTCGTCAACGACAAAACACAAAATGTGCCCAACGAACAAATTGCTGCACGATTTCACGTCACTCTCGCAGAAATACTGATTTCGCTGGCGATAAGCGCCCGCAAAGATACGGGAATTTCGCAGGTTGGACTGAGCGGCGGCGTCTTTCAAAATTTCACCTTGTTTAAATACATGGTCGATCGCCTACGCGCTGAGGGATTCCAGGTATTGACACACGCAAAAGTCCCACCCAACGATGGTGGCATCAGTCTCGGGCAGATCGCTGTTGCAAACGCGCAATTGCAATAATCACAGCCAAAAGTTTAGCCATTTCCTTTTCACCAGTGGAGACATTATGAAAGAATTATTTGCAGCCGGAAACACGGGTTCCTGCCCTCTGCCCATTTCAAAATACAATACCGTGCAGCTCGGCCACGGCAGCGGCGGCAAAATGATGAATGATCTCATTTCCAATCTCTTTATCCGAATTTTCGATAATCCTGCACTCAATCAAATGAACGACCAGGCTGAATTACAGGTTAACGGCAGCAGGCTCGCTTTCAGCACCGATTCTTTTGTCGTCGATCCGCTGTTTTTCCCGGGTGGCGATATTGGTGATCTTGCGGTGAACGGCACTGTTAACGACGTGGCGATGAGCGGCGCGAAACCGTTGTTTCTCAGCACGGGTTTTATTATCGAGGAAGGTTTTTCACTTGGGGATTTGGAAAAAATCGTCGAAAGCATGCAGCGGGCGGCGTGCAAAGCAGGCATCGCCATCGTCACCGGTGATACGAAAGTGGTGAATAAAGGCAGTGCTGACAAAATATTTATCAACACGGCCGGGATCGGGTTGATCGAACATGATTTCACCCTCGGCGCCAAAAAAATCCAGCCCAGTGACGCTATCATTTTAAGTGGTACGATCGCTGATCACGGTATTACGATTTTATCGCAGCGCGAAGGTTTGGCCTTCGAAGCGCCGGTCGAAAGCGATACCGCCGCCCTGCATGAACTGATCGCCAAAATTCTTGCTGCCGGTGGAGCCGCTGTTCGTGCAATGCGCGATCCAACCCGCGGCGGTCTGGCTTCAGCATTAAATGAATATGCCGAAGTTGCAAACGTCGGCATTCGCATCGCCGAAGAACGCATTCCACTCAACAAAGCGGTCGCCGGAGCCTGTGAAATGCTCGGTATCGACCCGCTACACGTCGCCAACGAGGGCAAACTCATCACCATTGTGGCACGCGAAAAAGCCGGGGCAGTGCTCGCTGCCATGCGCAAACACCCGCTCGGGGAAAAAGCGGCGATCATCGGCGATACGACAAAAGATGACCCCGGCCTGGTGACGCTGAGAACAAAATTCAACACCTGGCGCATCGTCGATATGCTCGTCGGCGAGCAACTGCCGCGAATTTGCTGAGACACCTCCAACTAAAACCGGAGATACAAATGCAATTCTACGACAAACACATTTTGCCCTGGCTCACGCATAAAATATGCAGTCTGAGTCCGGCCCGGCAGCAGCGGGAAAAAGTTGTGCCCTTTGCCAAAGGCCGGATTTTGGAAATTGGTGTCGGCTCCGGACTGAATTTACCATTTTATAACCGCGATAAAGTCAGCCATCTCTATGGACTCGACCCCTCGCCGGAAATGTGGGCGCAATCCCGCATCGATCAGCAAAAACTGGGTTTTCCTTTTGAATTGCTGCAAGCCGTGGCTGAAGCCATTCCGCTGGAGCAAAATTCAATCGACAGCATCGTTATGACCTACACGCTGTGCAGTATTCCGGCCGTGTCCGCCGCGCTGGCGGAAATGCGCCGGGTGCTGAAACCGGACGGCCGTTTATTTTTCACTGAACACGGATTGGCGCCTGATGAAAACATTCGCCGCCGGCAAAACCGCTTCAACCCGCTGTGGAACAAATTCAGCGGCGGCTGCAACCTGAACCGCAATATCCCCGGATTGCTGCAAGAGAATAACTTCAATTTTGAAAAACTGGAGAGCATGTACATTCCCGGCTGGAAATTTGCCAGCTTTAATTACTGGGGGGTGGCAAAATAGAAGGACTTATTTCCCCCAAATTTCTCTTCATTTATCCACTGCTTCAACTCTCAAAAAATACCTGGCGCAACCATAAAAGACAGAGTAATTTTCAAACCGTCGATTTTATTGCTTAGAGCATGATAAACCTCGCCGTTGCTGTATTGAACAAAATCGCTGGGAAAAGTGACCGATCCGTTGCTGCTTTTCTTGCGTAAATCCTCGCTTTTACCGCTGCGAAAAACAGGATAGCTGATCTTGCCGACGATCATAAAGGGCTCTTTATAAAGGCCGATCGCCACACCGGTATCCAGCGCAAAAGCCAGGTTGCCTTCGAAAGTGCCGGAAATGGGGCGCACGATGCTATCGTCTGGTCCGGTGTATTTGCTCCCGAGTTTTAAATATCGAAGAAAACTGCTGCTGAGCAGACCATTAAACAGATAGTTTTAACGTTTCCAGCCCAATTCAAAATCGGTGACAAACTGGTGAATTTTCAGGTCGAGATTGCGTGCCTGGCCGTTGTTGAATGCAGCGCCGTCAAAACTGCTGTAAAATTGATATCCGAGAGTAATCGCCGTGTTCCAGCGCTGCATGTAGCGGTAACCTGCTTCAAGGCGCACGCCATCCCCGGAATTGAAACCGCTCATCAGACGGCTGAGATTTGGGCTGTTGCCATAATTATAGGTTTTGCCAAGTTGATCAAGTTCACCCGAATTAAAAATGATACTGGAATAACCTGAGCCAAAGGTAAGAAAATGCTGTGCTGCGAGGGATAATGTGTGAAAAAAAACAAGACAAAGAAGGATGGAGAATCGCATAATAAACCTTCCATGCACATAAATACTATAATTGCAATACAGATGAAATCTGCTGAAAGTCCACTGTGTTTCCATTTAAAATTGAGGAACCAGCAAGACAGCGTCGGCGATAATTTTACCCGATTCACCAGCGTTGCGCAGTTCGATGGTACAAGTTTCCCCTGCCGACAACGAAAAAATGCCCAGATCGAGCCAGTCTGTCCGCCCGGAAATCATATCCCATAACTTACGCTTTTTCTGTTTTTTAGCGATAACAGAAATAAATGCCAGCCTGGCCAGTGGAAAATCGTCACGGAGAAAAGTATAATTGCGACGATAAAAATAAAGGCGATAGCGCCCGCTTTGGGCAATCACTTGAGAAAATTGCACCACCCGCTCGCCGGTGGTATCGGCGGAGACCAGCGCATCTTCGCCGTAATGCAGCGCCAGTCCATCGGTGACCGCCAGCCATGATCCGCTGTGGCGTTTAAACCCAGCATCGCTATTATCGATCAGAATCTCCGGCGCCCGGCCGTTCAAATAGGGGTCGTCATGCAATAGACGCTGCAACTTTTCGTAAGCAATCTGTTGCACACTGCAGGAATCATCGATGGCCAGCACCGCTGCAAGACCTGCAGCCTGCCCCAGCATCATAAAAACGGGTTCAGTACGCAGGCTGGACCAGGCGGAATGGGACGCAGAAAGGCAAAGCGGCACGAGAATATTGGCCGCTTCTTCACGCCGCGGTGTGATGGCGCGATAGGAAATAGCCCAGGGGGCAAAACCACCTATTTTCACTGCCCCCTCGTTTTTCACCGCACCCTCGACGATCAACCGCCGGGCATGATGGGCATTGATTTCCCCGGCGGCCAGTGCGATGCCGTCAGGCACTTTCCCCCGGCCGAAGCAGTTACTTTCCGTCATCACATATTCGCCGAGCATACGGCGGCCTTCGCGGATATAAATTTGCTCCGGCCAATTCTCACTCGCGGTAAATTCATCGTGCGGCAGTCCCCACTTCTGCATTTCCTGCCTGATTTTTTTTGGTACCCGTTCGTCGTGGGCATAAAAATAGAGCAGCCCCCGGGCAAAATCATGATGTTGCCGCCGCTTTTGCTGCCGGGCGAAATAGTCGAGAGCAAAATAACCCGCATTCAGGCCAATGGCGTCGAGAGAAAACGGGCCGCCGGAGTTGAGCTCAACCTTATGATTGGGCAATTGTTTGAAAACAAACATCTGCTTCAGACTATGGACTGGATTTTTTTTCCACAAGCGCAGCAATAATTCATATTGACCGGCATCATAATTTTCCGGTTTTTCGAGGGGGCGAAGATTTTGATAATTATCGGTCAGACAGATACGGAATCCAAAAGCCGGAATATACGGATCGACAGTGCCTTCCTGCATTTCTTCAGGCTGGGCGATTTCGCAGATATAACCGCTGGTGGAATCGCCTTTGATTTTAAAAGGATCGATGCCATCTGGCAATTGGTTATGTCGGGAAAGCTGAAAACCGTTGTAAGATTCGCTGTATTTTCCATTGCCCTCACGCCCGACGGTGTAGGTGATGCCGGATTTCGCCAACAGATCGCCTTCATAGCTGCAATCGATGAATATTTTAGCGGTAATTCTTTTATGCGCTAACTCACCGGGCTGAGACACGCTTTCAAGTTCGATTTGACGGAGGGTGTTTTCTGTTTTTGCAACCGCAGTGAGTCGATATTGCTGCAAGGTCATGATGCCGGCTTCGCCAATGTACCCAAGTAGAACTTCTCGAGCAACATGGGGTTCAAATGTCCATATTTCAAAAGCACCGTAATGACGGCCAATGCGGCGAAAAAAATCACGTGCCAGGCCGGTAATGGTGTATTTGCCACGGATATCGACAAAACCGAGCCCACTGGAGAGCATGCCTCCAACCTCTTTTTCCGGCGAAATCAAAATTACGCTTTTTCCCATTTTTTTCGCCGCATAAGCAGCAAAAATACCACCGGCTGTGGCGCCGTAAACGCAGACGTCAACATCGTAATCTGTTTGCCGGGAGATCGCTGTCGAACTGCAAAACCCGAAGAGTAAAAGTATCGAGAAAAATCTTTTCAGCACAGGCACTCGTTTCGTTTGAATGAACCTGAATTATTCATATTTTTTTTTATTTGCATACTTAACTTGTTTATAAAAACCATCTCGCTAAGACGCAGCGGTTTGTTTTTAAATATTTTATGCTGTTTTTCTCTGCGCCACTGCATCTCTGCGAGAATAATAAAGGTTAAAAAAACAATCGCAGGTTAAGACTGCCCGGTTTCATTTGTGGGCGACGATGCAAATCCCTGAAACAGTCATGCTTTTAAATTGAAAATCTTTTGTGAACACCTCAACCTTTGCAAAACCCGCCTTTTCAACAATCGTTTTAAATTGTTCAGCCTCATATTGACGAAAAACCGACTGCTGAGGAAAAACCAAACGCTGCAGAGATGCCTTATCCGTCAAATAAAAAACCGCCCTGCTGCCGGGCCGCAAAACACGCCTGATTTCCCGCAGATCGTTTTCAGGACTCGCCCAGAAATAAACAACATTGACGGCTAAAACTCTGTTGAAACTCGCGTCAGAAAAAGGCATTCGATCGCTGGCGCCCAATTCGAGTTGCAAGCGGCCCTTTTCGATCAAATGCCGATATAGGCGTTGCCCGCGGCGCACCATATCAGCAGAGAAGTCGATACCGCTTATGTGAAGCAGCGGCATTTCTTCAGCCAGTTTTCGCAAAAAATTTCCGTGTCCAAAGCCAATTTCCAAAAAAGCATCCCGCTCACCAATGCAAGAAAATTGTAGCACCCAGCGATAAACCTGTTGATTGGCGACAGCCATAAATTCAATGGCCATGCGACCCAAAATGCCATCGGGTTTGCGGAATTGCCGCGCCAGCATCTTTTGCACCGGAGAGAATTTTTGTACAGTCAGCAGTAATTTCAAAACAAGAATGGAGGCTCGCATGATTAATTCCGCACGATTGCAGTAATGGCTACTTTTTCCTTCAACATCTGGCCCTCATTGGGTAATTGATGAATTTTATGCACCACCTCCATTCCGGCGATCACCCGGCCAAAAGCAGCGAAGCCCTGCCCGTCAGGATTGCGCCGGCCACCAAAATCGAGTTGCGGTTGTGCACCGACACAGATAAAAAACTCCGCATCGGCACTGCCAGCTTTATCGCGTGCCATTGAGATCACACCGTCCTCATGTAAAATACCCGTCATCCGCGTTGTTTCATGAGCGATGGGCGCCTGTCGGTGAGGATTATCATCCCAGCCCAAACCTCCCTGGATCACTTCTATTAAGATACTGTCATCGGGCTGGTTTTCCAGAGTGACCACGCGGTAAAAATGCGCACCTGTGAATTTTTTTTCATCAACATAACGCATAAAATTGGCCGCAGTAACCGGAGCTTTGTCTGCATAAATTTCAAGAATAATTTCACCAAGTGGCGTGGTCATGGTAACAGTAGGCTTTGTATTGCTGCAAGCTATCACCAAAAAAATGAAAAGTAGATAAATCCGGCGGTTCATTTTTCATCCGTAAGCGGTAATGATTCATTTAAAAATTGAGAACCATGCAATGTAAATAATTCCGCAGACAAGATCATGTTTTTCTTCAAAAAAACTGTGCTTGTCAGGCATTTAGCCCCTTGTGCCGTCCATCCAGGGAATCCCCGATGGAATTGATGGTGGAATTCTATGAATGACGAGCAGGAAGAAGATCCCACCAGGCAGGTTTACCCGGGTAGATGGCTACGAAAAAATTAAGACAAGTGACTAATAACACTGGACTTTTCGGCCAGCAATCCGATGTCGGAACTGACTCCTGAACTCAAAAAACTTTAAGTGTGAGGAATAAATGCTAACGGTGATCATGCCGACAGGCGCGGCTTTCGGCTGGGGGATTTGCGGAAAAATGATCGCCCTGGAATTGCTGAAAAAACGCCCGCTACGTTTGATAACAAACGGATTTTCCGAGAATTCAATCGATGATCCGCAAGTTTTTGCGGCACTGAAACCTTACGTTGTCTTAGACCCTTTGGAAAAGATAGCAAGAGATTATGCGAATACAGATACTCCTGTTTTGCAAGCGATTACTGGTAACGATTTAAAAACCTGGGGACCGGTACCGGCGACAACTTTTCGCTGCGGTTATACTTTTTTTGAAAACAACATTCTACCGCAGTCGGCAAAGGTGAACGCCAAAAACTTCGATGTCATTGCAACCGGTTCCAATTGGTGTTGCGATGTTTTACGCGGGTACGGCATTGAAAATTGTCGGTCGGTTTTACAGGGTGTCGATACAAAAATTTTTTGCCCTGATAAAAATCACAGAAAAAAAAATAGCGACAGGTTCGTCATTTTTTCCGGGGGGAAATTCGAATACCGCAAAGGGCAGGATCTTGTCATCGCAGCGTTAAAACCTTTGATGGATAAATATCCCGACATTTATTTTGTCAACGCATGGTATAATCATTGGCCGGAAAGCATGGCTTCGATCATGCAGTCGCCTTACATCAAAGCCAACCCCCAATCGGGCAGCTTCACGGAAATCATCCAATCGATTCTCGCTGAAAACAGCATCGACCTCAAGCGGGTTCTGACTTTGCCATGCCTTGCCAACCGGGCGATGGCAGAGGTCTACAGAAACAGTGATATCGGTCTTTTCCCTAACCGCTGCGAGGGCGGGACAAATCTCGTTTTGATGGAATACATGGCTTGCGGTAAGGCGGCGGTTGTTTCGGATGTCAGCGGGCACAAAGATATCATCAATTCTGCAAATTCATTTCCGGTGCACAATTCACATCCCCTTGAACTGAAGCAAAACGGTAATCCGGTCGCCCGCTGGCAAGAGCCTGATCTCGATGAAATTTTAAGTCTGCTCGAATCTGCCTATCTAAACCGGGAGAAAGTGCGACACATCGGGGAACAAGCCAGCCTGGATCTTGGCCAATTCACCTGGGAGAAAACGGCCGATAATTTTCTGACTATCTTTAAAAACCATGGTTTTTGATACAGGCGGCGTGAAGATTATGCAAAAAACAGATTAACTTCTTGTATAGATAAATTTTATCCATTACATTTCTTGATTTTATTCCGCTTCTTACAAACCCAACTGAGCCTATGCCATTTGGTATTCCATTAAATTATTAAGGGATTGAACTCCTCGACAGGATGCTTTATGAAAGTTTGTTTCGCTTCGAGCGAATGTGTGCCCTACGCCAAAACCGGCGGTCTCGCCGATGTCAGCGGTGCTCTGCCCAAATCCCTCGCCGCCTTAGGTGTAAAAATCAAGTCGTTTATGCCGCTTTATAATTTGATCAATATAGCGGATTACGATTTAAAACCGGACCCGATAAATCAGAATATCCAAATTCATATGGGCCGGTCCTCCCACATTTTTAATACCTGGAATGCAACCCTGCCGGATTCTCAGGCACAGGTCTATTTTATCGATTGTCCTGATTTTTTTCACCGCGATAAACTATACACCAACCATCCGGATGAGGCTGAACGCTTTATTTTTTTGCAGTTAGCGATTCTGAGGATTTTACAAAACGAGCAATGGGCGCCGGATATCATCCATTGCAATGATTGGCAAACAGCGCTGCTGCCGGCAATGCTTAAACTCAGTTACCGTTGGGATAATCTTTTTGAGAAGACTTCGACACTCCTGTCAATTCACAATATCGGCTACCAGGGGCGTTTTTCGCGGGATTCGATCTATGGCGCCGGTCTGCCCTATCAGCATTATTTCCCGGGCGGGCCCTTTGAGTTTTACGATTCCTTTTGTTTCCTGAAAGCCGGCATCGTTTTCGCAGACAAGATTTCCACGGTGAGTGAAACATATGCGCAGGAAATTCAGACTCCGGAATTTGGCGCCGGTCTCGAAGGGGTTTTGCACCAAAGAAAAAACGATCTCACCGGCATACTCAACGGGATCGATGATGACTTCTGGAACCCGGCGACTGATGTTCACCTCCCCCAAAATTACACGTGGGAAAACCTGACGAAAAAAAGGCAGAATAAACGGGAACTGCTACAGGACGCCGGTTTGCAATACGATGTAAAAATTCCGGTGATCGGCATGATCTCACGACTGGCGAAACAAAAAGGGTTTGATATTTTGCAACCGGTATTGCAGAAAGTGATACAGCAGCCGGTGCAATTCATCATTCTCGGCACCGGCGAACAGGAATATGAAAAATTCCTGCGGCAGATGGCCTGTGATTATCCGGATAAAATTGCAGTTACCATCGGATTTAACGAAGGTTTGGCGCACCGCATCACTGCAGGCGCGGATATGTTTCTCATGCCGTCACATTACGAGCCCTGTGGTCTGAACCAAATGTATTCATTAAATTACGGCACCGTGCCCATCGTTCGCCAAACCGGCGGTCTTGCAGATACAATCATTGACCGTGATGCGCATCCCAAAAACGGAAATGGCCTTTCTTTTACCCGCTATTCGAGTGAGAGTTTGCATGCAGCGCTTTTGCGGGGGCTGAAATTATTCAAAAACAAAAACGTATGGAAAAAAATGATCGAACAGGGTATGCAAGCAGATTTTTCATGGAACTCATCGGCAAAAAAATACCTCAAGCTCTATAAAAGCCTGCAAAAGACAGAGAAGTAAGGAATTTCATTCGGGACGAGGATTATGGCCAAACAAGACAGCAAACCCGGTAAAGTTGCATTCAATCCCAAAGCATATAATAATCCGCAGTTTATAAACAGCAAACGCGCCCGCTCAATTCGTGTTCTCTGTGAATTCGAAGAGCCCAGAATTCGCTTTGAGGAACAGAACGTCACGGATACGGTTGTCTTTTTTGGCTCCGCCCGAATTCTATCGCCGAAGGATGCGCAGCAACGTCTACACGAAGTAAAACAGGCCCATGATGATGCCTCAGAGCCGGCGGGTGCAGAAGCGCTGGTGCAAGCGGAAAATATGGTCAAGTTATCCCGCTACTACGAAGACGCTGCATCTATTGCCGAAAAGATCTCATTATGGACCAAAACGATGGAAAGAAGCGATCGTTTTGTGATCTGCAGTGGCGGCGGGCCGGGCATTATGGAAGCAGCAAACCTGGGCGCCCGGCGCGCCGGAGGACGCTCCGTCGGTCTAAATATCAGCATTCCCTTTGAGCAGGAACCCAACCCCTATATCACACCGGAACTCGGGTTCAATTTTCATTACTTTTTTATTCGTAAATTCTGGTTTTTACATCTTGCAAAAGGTTTGTTTGTCTTTCCGGGCGGATTCGGCACCCTGGATGAGTTCTTCGAATTGCTCACTTTACTGCAAACGCATAAATCAGAGCGCAAAATGCCAATCGTTTTATACGGCAAAGAATTCTGGCAGGAGGTCATCGATTTTGAGGCATTCGTCAGGTGGGGCACGATCAGCCGGTCGGATCTCGATTATTTTAAAATCTGCGATGATGTGGATAGTGCGGTTGAATACGCCAAAGAAATGCTCACCAAACACCATCTCTAAATTTCAATTCACCGACAAAAACTGACTGTTCGAATCAGCGCTCTGCAGTTTGTTTTTTTTCCAATTCTGCGACATGTTCCTGCAACACTACTGCAGGGCAAGATTTGAATAAATGCTTCGCTGATAGAATTATCAACAGAACATCATCTGTGAATCCGAGCAGCGGAAACAGGAACTCCGGCAGAAAATCCAGCGGAGACAGCGCATAGATCATCGTGCTGGCAAACAGCAGTTTTGGAAAAAACGGCACCCGGCGATCAAACAACAGGCGAAAAATCAGGCGAAAAAATTTGGGCAACATCAGCAGGGTTTTCATAAATCCGGCAGGGTTGCGTGCTGATTGCATAAATATGGAGCCGAATTTCATAAGCAATCTCCAAAAATGAACAGCTGATCAATTCATGATTTCAAAGTTTTGGACACGGATTGAGGGGATTTTTACGGATACAGAACTCTCGGCTTAAAACGCCAAAATAATGATGACAGAATACACTCATATTTTATCACGATATTCAACCCGGAAGCGGCAGAGATCGCGGGCGATTTCCACTTTTGGGAAAATAGCATGGGCTTCTGCGAGCATCTCATTTTCTTCTTCAGGCAAAATACGGGCACTGAAATGGGTTAAAATCAACTTTTTTACTCCCGCCCTGACCGCAATCTGTGCAGCTTCGACAACTGTGCTATGGCCGGAAAGCGCGGCCAGCTCTTCATTTTTTGAATAAAAAGTGGCGTCATGAATCATCACATCTGCATTTTTTGCTAAAATCACGCTGTTATCGCAAGGCGCCGTATCGAGACAGTAGGCGAAGTGTAGTCCCGGCCGTTTTTCTCCCACGACAGCTTCGGGCCGGATTACCCGGCCATCCGGTAACCGCACGGATTCACCGTTTTGCAGATGACCATAAAGTGGACCGGCAGGAATACCCAGCTTTTCTGCTGTGGCGGTATCAAATTTCCCCGGTCTCCCGGCTTCTTTTAAGGCCCAACCCAAACTTCTTGTCCGGTGATGAAGAGGCAGACAGCTTATTTTCAATCCCGTTTCGTTAATTTCCATGGCGTTGTGATCATCTGGCACCTCGACAAAATGCAGGGGAAAAGATAGCGTGAAACCGCTAAACTTTTGGTGAAACTCCACATATTGTCGCACACCCTGCGGCCCATAAATAGTGATTTCCTGAGTGCATTCGGCCATTTGCAAACTGGTGAGCAAACCGGGTAGGCCGAAGATATGATCACCGTGAAAATGGGAAATCAATATCTTTTTAATTCGCCCCGGCCGCAAACCTGCCTTGCGCAATTGAATTTGCGCGCCCTCACCGCAGTCAAAAATATAAATCTCTCCCTTCCGAATCACTGCGGTCGATGATAAATTCCGAAAACGTGTCGGCACGGCAGATCCGGTGCCGAGAGTGACTATTTCAAGCATAAAAACTCATCATTATTTGAAGTTTGATAACATGTTGATTTTGTATTTATTCAAAAGGGAGCTAAATGTCAATGAAGTCTTTCTACAAACGGACTTTTCTGTATGGACGAAATTGATTCAGAAATTATTTTTCCGACCAGATCGCGCCGGCGACGCCCCCCACAACCAACAAACTGCCACCGATTTGCAAACTCGTCGGTGATTCTTGCAAAAAGAAAAAGGCGAGTGCCGAGGCAAAAACAGGCTCGCCCAATAACAGCGTGGAAACCAGTGGCGCTGAGAGGTATTTCAGCGCCCAGTTAAAAGTCGAATGGCCGATGAGCTGTGGAACTAAAGCGATGAGCAGCAACAGCGCATAAACTGCTGGCGGGAAATCCCACATTTGTACGGCAAGAACAATCGCGCTTAAAAAGAGCAAAATACCGCAAAAAGAATAAGCTATCGTGATATACGCCAGGGTGGAAACTTTTTTGCGTACGACCCGACCACAAAGAATGTAACCAGCCGCTGCCCAGGCGCCGATCAGCGCCAGCAAATCACCCAGTTTTGAATCCTGCGAATAAACTTCCGCAGCGGAAAACCAAGTCATCAAAAGAATTCCTGAAAATGCGATCAGAAATGAAAAGAGCAATCCGGGTTTCAGCTTCTTTTTGAAGATGAAACGGGAGGCCAGTGCTACCCAGAATGGTGAGGTGGCGACAAGCACGGTTGATTTGGTTACCGATGTCAATTTCAGCGAAGAAATCCAGGCGCTGAAATGCACTGCAAGAAAAAATCCCGAGAGCAGCGACAACCACAAATCTTCCCTATTCAGCCCCTGCCAGAACTTGTTTTTTCTGCTGGCGTTCCAAATTAACAATGCGGCTGAAGCGATGAGAATGCGATAAGCAGCGATGCTCAATGCCGGAGCGTCACAGATACGGATGAGAATTGCAGCCGAAGAAACAGCGAGCAAGGCAAAAGTAACCGGCAGGTAAATTCTGATCATCATTCCACCGGGCCTGTTCTCGCAGGCAAATTGAATTGTCGGATAAAATCCGCAATTGCGTGCCAGTACAAGTCGCCACCGGCGATGAATGTATCGTTGTGGTTTGCCCCCGGCAGTTTGATGAATTTTTTAAAGCCGGAAGCGCATTCATACAATTTGCGCCCGAGTTCGAACGGCACCACTGCATCGGTGTCGCCATGCAAAAAGAGTTTGGGAACAGGATTGGCGCTAATTTTGGCGGCAGAATTGAATTTCACCCCGGAGAATAGCCAGACCGGGACAGGGCCGAACATCTCTTTCATCATATCTTTGGCGCTGGAGAAAGTCGCTTCGAGTATCAGCGTACGGGCAGGTCTTTTAGTCACCAGATCAACGGTAACGGCGCCGCCGAGGCTACGCCCCCAAACGATGATCTGCGATGGTATTATTTTCAGTGAATCAACGAGATAATCCCACGCTGCGACCGCATCGCGATAAACGCCGTTTTCAGTTGGGCTACCCGAGCTTTTGCCATAGCCACGATAGTCGATGGCAAAAATATTGACATCCAGTTTTGCTTGCATCAATTGCATAAATTCCATGCGGTCAAAAACATTTCCGGCATTACCGTGAAAGAAAAGAATAGTCGGCCTGTCGGGATTTATGACGAAATACAAGGCATGGATTTTCAAATTATCGAGGGTGATAAATCGCTCTTGCGGTTGAATCCCTCTGCCAGCAGGCGGGCTGAAATCCGGCGGTAATTTTTGCGGGAAAAAGACGAGCCGGTTTTCAAAAATCCGAATCAGTATCAGACAAATTGCAAATATGAAAATAAAGAAAAAAAACAATCGAATCAGGGTTCCCATAACGGTTGTGAAAATGAGGTGATAAAACTGAAATTCAGCGGATGACTTTTCCGCCGTCGACGACAATGGTTTGGCCGTTGATATAGCCGGCCAGGTCGGATACGAGAAAGGCCACCGTACCGGCGACTTCCCGTTGCAGCCCCCAGCGCTTTGCTGGGCTTTCGAGAGCGAGAGCGTTTTTTTCCTTTTGGCTCAGATTATTGTACCAGCCGCTGCGGATATTGCCTAAAGCGAGGGCATTTGCACGGATTTGCTCCGGTGCATAGGTACAGGCAATATCGCGCATTAATCCGAGAATTGCAGCTTTGGCTTCGGTGTAAGGCGTGCCGTGGTGTCCTGTAAGCGCCGGCGTCGAACTGATAAAAACAATGCAGCCGGATTTTTGTTCAACCATACATCGCAGGGCTTCGCGAGAGCAGTAGCGTGCGCCAACAAGATCGATTTGACTGACTTGAGCAAATCCTTTTTGAATTTGTTCATCATCGAATTGATGCAACGGTGTTTCCCACAATTGCTCATCGATGGGAAAACCAGCATTATTGATGAGGAAATCTATCCTTCCACCGCTCCATTCCCGGGTTTTTATAAAAAGTTGACGCACCTGTTTAAATTCCGCTGTATCCCCGGTAAATCCCAGCGCCGCCCCTGCCCTGTCTGCATTAATTGCTGATACGGCATAATCGACCTCGTCGTTATTGCGTCCGTTGATGACGACACTGGCGCCGCATTCAACCAGCAATTTCGCCATAACCAGTCCCATTCCCCGGGAAGAGCCGGTTACAATTCCAAATTTTCCGTTCAGTCCGGGCAGGGCGGTTTTTTCATTAAAAATAAAGGCACCGGTGGGACTCATAAGGTTTTCATCACTATGAATTTAAAAGCAGTGGTAAGGTCTAACGCACTCTGACCGGCATTGTTCTGCCGGCGCGATAACGCATTCTGAAATCGACCCAAACATTGGCGCTGGGGCGTAGTTTATAGCTGCGAAACAGCGCGATGAACAGCAACAAACCGATAAATTTGTCGATGCCGAATATGAGCATATAATAACAGATAATTACGTGAATAAACAACAGGATAAGCATTGTTAATCCCAGTTTTATGCGATAGGCGAACATGCGGCCACTGTCATTGTGATAGTTAAATGGAGCTTTTTCGATAAATAACAAAGGGATATAGTAGGAGACCAGAATGGCGATGGCGATCACAATCAAATGGGGAAAACGCGAAAAATCAGATGGTGGCCAGCTATTGTTCTGCCAGAATGCCGGTAAAAGCAGCAGCACTATTAATCCCATAAAAATTGCCCAGACAATAAAATTTCGCACCATCTGATGGCGAATGTGCTGATATTTTTCTTCAATTGCCGGCATACCGGTTTCTCTGTAAATTAAATTCTAAAACGACACTTGGAATTCATGCCGGATAATGACGCAAGCGTTCTACCGGCGTTCCATTAAGTACGTGTTCTTCCATGATTTCGCAGACATCATCCACGGTTACTTTTTGGTACCAAATGCCTTCCGGATAAATCACCACAATCGGTCCTGCCACACAAGCAGCAAGGCAACCTACCTTTGATGCACACATTCGTTTTTTGAGGCCGCGTTCGGTAATTTCACGCCGAAATTTTTGGAAGACCTGCAGCGCATCTGAAGCTGAACATGAGCCTTTAGGATTATCTGCAGGGCGTTCGTTGATGCATACGAAGATGTGTTTATCGTAACGATCCACAATGAAATACTATTGAATTTTTACTGCGTTTTGAGAAAATCGATTGCTTTACGTGCGCTTTCCGCCATTTTGCCATCTTTATCAAGTTCGATGACTTTCTCCCATTGTGTTTTGGCAGCGGCAGAATTGCCGGACATGTTGAGCAGATAGCCGTAATTATAAATTGCCGTCAAATCGCTGGGAGCACGTTTGAGTATTTTCTCAATTTCCTGCATCGCCGCGATATAATTTTTCTCGGAATAATAGGTATTGGCAATGCGCATCAGGACTTCATTGTTTTCAGGAACCAATTTGCTGAAGCGCTGAAAATAGTTGCGTGATTGTTCGAATTTGCCGGCGATTTCGTAATACATTCCCAGTTTCTGCAAAGCGGTTGTATCATCAGCATTGATTTCCAGGACTTTTTTCAAGCTGTCAATTTCAGCCAAATGTCGCTGCATCAGCTCCTTGGATGGTTGTTGCTGTGTTGCGGCAGCGCCTTCGTTGTGCTGCGCATCAGGGTCATTTTTGGTGATGAGAAAAATGAAGGCGACAAGTGCAGGGATCATCAAAATGGGATAAATTGTTCCGGGAATCCGTTTGTTTCGTTTTTTTGAGACTTTAAAATCATCCCACGATGCATCCATGACTTTTTTAGATTGTTCATCCGAAATGATCTCAGCACCACAAACATGGCAAAATTTGGCGTCTTCGCGCTGCAATGCATCACATTTAACGCAACGGATTTTCGAAACTGTATTATTTTCCTGAAAATCAGAACCGCAATCACTGCAAAACTTTGCGTTATCTTAAGATATCTGCCCACAACGACTGCATTTTTTCATTTTATATTCCTTGTTTGTTTATAGTAAAACAATTTTTATTGAGTTTACAAATATACGTTACAAAGTTCTCAAATAGCGATTATTCGACACGAGTTTTATCTAAAGACTTTCCGAAAAATTTTTGACAGCATTATTCCTTTTCTGCAATCAGGTCGATTTGGAACCTATTTTATTTTCAGTACCGTTCATCAATCGCTGGATATTGCTTCTGTGAGTGAATACAATAAGCACAGCGATAAAGAGAGCTAAACTCATGAGTACAGGTTCGGTCGGTTTGGCGAAAAACTGCTGTAACACAAAGAGAATAACCGGCAAACAAACAGCTGCTGTGATCGAACCAAGGGAAACATATTTGGTTGTAAAAACGATTATCAGGAACAGAATAAAACAAATCAGAATTGCCACCGGATACAAGACCAGCAACATGCCTGCGGCAGTGCCGACGCCCTTGCCGCCTTTAAAACCGGCAAAGATGGTCCAAATATGCCCTGCAATTGCTGCAATTCCGGCAATGATCTGTAAATAAACGAGCGCAACGCTCACTTCGGAGAAAACGATTTGTGAAATATAAAAAGTGGCCAGCGCGCCTTTTAAAATATCAAAAGCCATAACAAAGATACCGGCGCTTTTTCCAAGAACACGAAAAACATTCGTACCACCGGCATTCCCACTACCATAATCGCGAATATCGATACCTTTGAGCAATTTCCCGGCAATAATTGCCGTCGGGAACGAACCGATGAGATAACTCACAAAAATAATGACGAGATAGTTGAGCACTACCACTTTTCCTTCCTCTCTTCATAATAAATTCGCTAAGTTGAACAGCTTGCCAAATAAACTTAATATTTATGGTTGAATTTGGCAAAATATACAATTGAAATCCCGGTTGCCGCTGAAAGTACCAAAGATAAATAAATCCCGGGTTTGAAACAAATGTTTTTAAACATCCGGGTCAATTTGAATCGGCTGAAAACCTGAAATTCAAAAGGTTTCTGATCGATAGGTCCGAAGTATAATTTCAATTATTGTTGATTTTGATGGTGTTCCGCTAATTTTCCCTTTGGTTTCGAGATAAAAAAAACAGGCAGTGCACCATACACTAAACGATCGTATAGCAACTGCCCATGAAAGTTATAACAATTGACAACTGAATGTTTACAGATACTTGTCGAACAAACTGCTGAACTCGGCTTTTGAGCGAACACCGATTACTTTTTGCACTATTTCTCCGTTTTTAAAGAAAAAAACCGCGGGGATATTTTGTATATTATACTGACGTGCAATATCGATATTTTTATCCACATCAACCGAGGTAACTTTAACCTGGCCGGCATATTCGTTGGCCAGGTCATTCAAATAGGGTTTGATAATGCGACATGGCCCACACCATGCAGCCCAGAAATCGACGACGACAAGCCCTTCACTTTTGATGACTTCAGCCTCGAATGTGGCTTTCGTCAAAGCGATAACATTTTCAACCTTTTCATTTTTTTTCTCAGCAGAACAAGCGATGAGAAATAGAGATAATACGACGATAAAAACGTTTTTCATTAATTAGATACTCCATTGTTTTGCAGAATTAGCAGTGTCATCTTTAGGTTAAAACAAACACCGTTTTCTATTACAGGTTTAACAACAATAGCTTGTAATTATTCCTTCTTTTTGCTGCTTCTGCTGCGGGAATTTGACAATAGTGCATATTTCATGACTTCATCAGTTTCATTGATATAAATGAATTTCATTTTGTCACGAATGGCCTGCGGAACGTCTTCGACATCCTTTTTGTTTTTTGCCGGCAAGATAACTTTATTAATGCCGGCGCGTTTTGCCGCCAGCACCTTTTCCTTAATCCCGCCGACCGGCAATACCAGGCCGCGTAAAGTCACTTCACCGGTCATGGCAATGTCATTTGCCACTAATTTCCCGGTTAACAAGGATAAAAAAGCTGTAAAAATCGCGACTCCTGCACTGGGACCGTCCTTGGGAATGGCGCCGGCAGGCACGTGAACATGCAAATCTGTTTTATCAAACAGATCATTTTTAATCTTAAAAGAATTGGCTTTTGAGCGGATATAAGACAGGGCTGCTTGCGCGGATTCCTTCATCACACTGCCCAACTGTCCCGTTAAAAGGAGTTGCCCTTTACCGGTCATTTTGGTCACTTCGACGAATAAAATATCACCTCCGGCGGGTGTCCAGGCGAGGCCGGTAGCTACGCCTGACCGCGAAACGCGCTCTTTCACATCAAAATAGTATTTTTCAGGGCCCAGGTATTTTTTGAGATCAACCGAGGTGATTTTTTTTAAATTCTTGTCACCATCGACATATTCCTTTGCCACGCCGCGTAAAATATTTGCTATTTCCCTTTCCAGATTTCGAACGCCGGCCTCGCGCGTGTGACCTGCCAACACTGCGCGAATAGCATCATCCGTAATTTCGACGTGTTTGCCGGTTAACCCATGGCCATCTAATTGTTTTGGGATGATGTGCCGACGGGCAATATGTACTTTATCTTCGGAAGTGTAACCTGGAATTTCAATAATTTCCATGCGATCATGGAGGGCGTGCTGTATCGTATCGGAGATGTTCGCAGTGGCAATAAACAGCACTTTTGACAAATCAAAAGGCACATCGAGGTAATGATCAGAGAACGAATTATTTTGTTCGGGATCGAGTACCTCCAGGAGCGCAGAGCTGGGATCACCGCGAAAATCCTGTCCGACTTTGTCGATTTCATCGAGCATGATCACCGGATTATTGCTCTCCGTTTTTTTTAGCCCCTGAATAAACCGCCCCGGCAAAGCGCCGATATAAGTCCGCCGGTGACCGCGGATTTCAGCTTCGTCGCGAACGCCACCGAGGGACATGCGATAGAACTTGCGCCCGAGGGCCCGGGCAATGGATTTGCCCAGCGAAGTTTTACCGACTCCCGGTGGGCCGACAAAACACAGGATCGGCCCCTTCATATCACTTTTTAGTTGACGGACAGCTAGATATTCCAGAATCCGTTTTTTGACTTTTTCCAGACCATAGTGATCTTCATCCAGTACCTCACGGGCCCGGGAAATATCGAGATTATCGGTTGTCGCACGGCTCCATGGCAAATCGAGCAGCCAGTCGAGATAGGTTCGGGAAACGGTATATTCAGCTGCTGCCGGAGGGATTTGCCGGAGACGGTCGATCTCTTTTTTGGCCACCTTGTAGGCTTCTTCCGGCATTTCCGCTTCCTCGAGCCGTTTTTCCAACTCTTCTATTTCGACCATTCGTTCGTCCTGATCCTCGCCGAGCTCCTGGCGAATGGCTTTGAGTTGTTCGCGTAAATAGTATTCGCGCTGGCTTTTGGAGATTTCCCCCTGAACCTGATCCTGGATTTTACTTCCCAACTCAAGAATTTGCAGTTCTTTGGTAATCAGGACAGTGGTGAATTCGAGTCTTTTGCGCACGTCAACTTTTTCAAGAATTTTTTGCTTGTCGTCAATGGAAACGTTCAGGTTCCAGCCGATGACATCAGAAAGCCGCCCCGGAGAATCCGTATTCATCACCAGCATGGTGTGCTCGGGTGAAAGGTAGGGAGCCAACTCAGCTGTTTTCTGGAATAAATTTCGCAGATTGACCACCATCGCATCCACATCCATTCCACTGATATCATGATCATCGACCGGCTGCACAGCGGCTTTTAAAAAAGGTTTGTCCTCGATGTAGTCCAGAATCCTGGCACGGCCCAGCCCCTGGACCATCACACTCTGTGTGCCATCAGGCATCTTGAATGCCTTTATTACCTGAACGATGGTCCCCCACTTAAATAAATCCTTTGGCGCCGGATCATCGACCTGGGCATTCTTCTGGGCAACAACAAGCATTTCCGCATTGTCGAGTTCAGCTTCTTCGATCAGTTTTAGTGATTTTTCTCTGCCGATCTGTAACGGCAGAATCTGATGTGGAAAAATGATCGTATTTCGTAATGGCAGAACTGACAGCACCTGCGGAATACGGGTATCTAACTCTTCTTCGCTTTCGCGGGTTTCTGCTTTGCTTTCGCTCATTTGTTAATTCCTTTTTTATGGTCAGAGCACGATCTCAAGATATGCCAATTTCTCAATTCATCTTTAAACTATAAATTGTTTAACAGATTGTGGGCAACAGCAATTGCTATGCCAGTAGCCAATCTTTACCACAACGAGCTCAAACAATCCAATACACATAATAATTTCAGCTAAAAAAATTCGCACGGATGAAATTCTGTCATTATATACATCAGTAATGGCCGACGGTTTTTATAAATTTTACTATTGGAAAAAGCCAACAAGGATTAAATTTATTGCTCTCTTCCAGCCTGAGATAGCGCTTGCAGGAAAAATCCTGCCAGCAGTTATACTGGTGGTGAGTGAACTATTATAAATAATTTTAAACAATTAAGTCAATTAAAGATCTGCGAATAAAAGCAGCTTTCCGGCAAAAAATTATATTAATTAATAACTGTTAAAAATTTTATTTATCAATAAGTTATAGTTTCATGGCAACAATGGAAGATTGAAAGCAGCAAGTATGAAATTTTAGTAAAAGAAATAGAAAATAATTCTTGAAAATTGAAGTTTCTATTGCTAAATTTTCGTCCGTTATTAGAATAATTAAAATTCCGTCTCAAAAGAACCTGTTTTAAAAGGATGGCTCCCGATGGCTACTGACGAAAAAACTCCAGAACTCGAAATCTCCAACGAAGATCTCACCACAAACAACCCTGCCCAGGAAGAAAAGCAGGAACCCGCAGAGGACACGATTCCTGAACAAACAGATCAATTGGGCGCCCCCGTTGATACTAAAGATGAAGCCACGACGGAAGCATCTGATGACGAAGAATTTGAAAAAGCACTCGAGCAGAATTTATCTGTTTCACAGCCGGAAAAAGGTGCAAAAGTAAAAGGAACCATCATTAATATTAATGATGATGGAGCATTAATCGATTGTGGAGCAAAATCTGAAGCGATATTAGCAATCGAGGAAATCAATGGACATAAGATAGGTGATGAAATCGAAGGTCTCGTGCTTTCAACAGAACCGTTCATCATTTCTGCAAAACTCGATGGCGGCGACACAAGTAACGAGGTATTTAGATCAGCTTTTGAAAATGGAGTCCCGATTTCCGGCAAAATTACCCGCGAAATTAAAGGTGGGTTTGATGTTGATTTTTCGGGGACACGAGCTTTCCTGCCGATCAGCCATCTCGATACTTCGTTTATTAAAGAAACAACACCTTTTATCGGCCAAACTTATGAATTTAAGATTATTGAATACGCTGAAAACGGCAAGCAATTTGTTGTATCCCGGGCCGAACTTCTGAAAAAAGATAGAGTTAAGCAAGCGGAGAAGCTCTGGGAGACATTAACTGTCGGCGAAATCATGGAAGGGACAGTCAGATCGATACAAAACTTTGGCGCATTCATCGATCTTGGCGGCATCGAGGGTTTATTACATATTTCGGAGCTGAGTAATGACTATACGACCCATCCTTCGGATATTCTTGCAGTCGGCGATACTGTCAAGGTATCAATTCTTGCCGCTGATCAGGAGAAAAACCGTATTTCCCTTTCAATGAAAGATCTGGCGCCGAATCCCTGGTCAACATATGGTAAAGAAGTTGTGATCGGCGATAAATTTAGCGGTACGGTCGTCAGGAAAGCTGATTTCGGCCTCTTTGTTCAATTGGCGCCGGGAATCGACGGTCTGCTACACGTCTCTCAAATCAAGCAAAATACGACGCTGGATGATGGTGCTTATGCCATCGGCAATAAAATTGAAGGCTGGATTCGCTCCATCGATCTCGACAACAAACGCGTTGGGCTGACTTTACACGAAATGCCGTCAGACAATCCCTGGACGACAATCGGCGAAACCTACACTGTTGGGGGAGTTTTTGAAGGCACGATCGAAGAGTCTACGCAATTTGGCGTGTTTGTTGAACTCCAACCAGGGTTAACTGGGTTGATGCCGCTCTCTGAATTAAAAAAAATAGGCTATAAAAACATCGATTCTGAATTCAAAGCACAGGATATAATCAAAGTAAAAATCACTGCAATCGATGAAAATCGTCAACGTATCTCCCTGCTACCAAATGAAGTGCCCGAACACATCGTTGCCGAAGCGAGCAAACCGCAGCGAAAAAAATCCAAATCGAAAAAGAAAGATAGAGCGCCGGAGCCACAAAATGAGAACAATGCCAACGGTGGCGTTACAGCCTTTGGAGAATTACTCGCAGCGGCCTTGCACAAAACTGAAGAATAATATTGTAATATTTCATTTTAAGCCCTGTAGAATTCAGGGCTTTTTTTTGGGGCTGATGCTAAAAAGTTCGTATCAAAGCATTCGAATAAACCTGCAGCCGATAGTTAAATGAATTCGCAGTGTAGCTGTTTTCCAACGAGGTGCAATTTATTGGATGAATGCAAAATATTTATTATTCTTGGTCTTGTGAGAAAAAATATTAGATTTGGTGCTGATCTTTTTATTGCGGGGAATGCAAGGCATTATGAATAAAATTCTCCTGAAACAATCATAATTTAGTTTTCAGACGACCCGATATATTATCACATGTTCGATATTATTGCCTGAAAAACAGCGTTTGTTGCAGTGAGAAAAGTGATAAAATAACAGGATATTTCGAAAGTCAGACACATTTATCATTTAGCATGATACATATTCACACAGCACCAAAGTGTTTATAATTAAAACTGGTGAACTGGAATTTCCCTGCCAGGCAAATGCCGACCTGATTGCTTGCCCTCTGATCTTCGAGAATGAATAAATTCAAAAAAGAATGGAAGCTATATGAATTTCACCCGCGCGGGAGGCATTTTATTGCACCCAACATCGTTGCCAGGACCATATGGGGTTGGCGACCTGGGACAATCTGCCCGAAATTTTATTAACTTTCTCGATGCGGTTAAACTAAGACTGTGGCAAGTCTTGCCGGTAAATCCGACGGGTTATGGCAATTCTCCTTATCAAACGCTTTCAGCCTTTGCCGGCAATCCGTTGCTCATCAGCCTGGATGAATTGGTTGCAGACCAACTATTGCAGCCTCAAGACCTGCAGTACGAAAGCGAATTTAGTCAACGCAGAATCAAATTTCAGGATGTGATCCCGTTTCATAGCGAAAAATTAAAACTGGCTTATAAAAATTTCGTCAACGGTCAGGCTGCTTTTCTCAATCCTGCATTCGATTTATTTTGCCATGAAAATACATTCTGGCTTGAGGACTATGCCCTTTTTATCGCTTTGAAAGAGGAAAATGAGCTGCAACTCTGGACCTACTGGCCGCCTGAAATAGTCCGTCGCGATGCTCAAGCCTTGCAGGAAGCCCGGGTCCGTTTATTTCAAAAATAAATGCCGTCCGTTTTAACCAGTTTTTATTCTTCCGGCAATGGCAGGCCTTGAAAGAATACGCCAATACACGGGAGATCAAACTCATCGGTGATATTCCCATCTTTTTAGCCCATGACAGTTCCGATGTCTGGTCAAATCCGCAGCTTTTTCATTTGGATGAAAATGGCTGGCCAACGATTGTTGCCGGCGTTCCACCGGATTATTTCAGCGAAACCGGACAACTCTGGGGCAACCCCCTCTACCGCTGGGAGGTGCTTGCTGAACAGAACTATAATTGGTGGGCCAGGCGTTTCAAAGCGACATTTGAAATCGTTGACATTGTTCGGATCGATCATTTTCGTGGTTTTGAATCATATTGGGAAGTGCCGGCGCACGAAACGACTGCCATCAACGGTCGCTGGGTCAAAGGGCCGGGAGCTGCAATATTCAAAAGCGTGCAAGAACAATTGGGTGAATTGCCCATACTCGCGGAAGACCTTGGCGTGATCACCAAAGAGGTGCGCGAACTGCGGGATACTTTTGGCTTCCCGGGTTTCAGAATTTTGCAATTCGCTTTTGACGACAATAACGAAGCCCGTTTCTTCCTGCCGCATAATCATCCCAAAAACTGCGTGGTTTACACAGGAACACACGATAATGATACTTCTGTCGGTTGGTACAAAAATGAAAACGGCGGTTACTCAACGCGCTCGCTCGAAGAGGTTGAAAATGCTCGACGCCGCGCATGCAATTATTTTAATTCCAACGGCAAAGAAATCAACTGGGATTTCATTCGCTTTGCTTTTTCGTCCGTTGCAAATATGGCGATAATACCGCTGCAGGATGTACTCGGCCTCGGCAGCGAGGGCAGAATGAATCGACCCGGCAGACCCGATGATAATTGGGAATGGCGCTATTGCGAAGATGATTTAACATCTGAAATCATCGAGAAACTAAAAAATTTGAGCATAACATTTGAAAGAGATGGAAAAGCGGAACTGCGGGGAAAATGAAAATGATCAAACAGACTCTCGGCAATAGCGGCCCGGAAATTTCTTTGCTGGGCTACAGCATGTGGTTTATGCTGATGAAAGAAACTTGGCGCATTCAGGATGACATCGCCATGCTGAAAGCCATTCAGGCAGGCATTGAAAACGGCATTAACTGGATCGACACAGCGCCGGTTTATGGTTTTGGCCATGCAGAATCATTGCTGGCGCGCGGCATTTCACACATTCCGAGAGATCGCCTGGTTTTATCGGGTAAATTTGGAATTGACTGGCAAAACAATAATCGATTTCGTTTTGCACTCTCCCCGGAAGAAATCAGGACATCCCTGGAAAATTCATTACGCCGGCTCGAAACCGATTACCTTGATATTTATCAACCGCACCTCATTCCTCCCAATTATGACATCGAAGATATTTGGGAAACGCTCGAAAAATTAAAGCAGGAAGGCAAAATCCGTTATGCCGGGGCAGCGAATCTCGATATCGCCCAAATCCGGGCGTGCAGTACCATTGATATGCTGCAATCCGTTCAGTTGCCTTACAGCCTTTCTTTTCGTGATATTCAGGAAGAACTTCTCCCCTACTGCAGCCAAAACAACATTGGTATTATCGCCTACAGCCCGGTTTTGCTCTACTATTTACTGATCAAACTCGATGTAGAAAAATCCAGTTTTAAACACAACCTGATACGCTCGATGTTTACTCACAATGAGGACCCTTCATCCGCACTGAGCCTCAATAAACGTATCGAGCCGCTGGCGAAAGAAAAAAACATATCTATCTCACAAATCACGGTCGCCTGGATTTGCAGCTTTGTAGAAATAAGTTCCATCCTCATCACTGCAAAAAATGCCCGGCAGGTCGAAAAATTCGTACAGGCAACTGAGGTTAAACTGCATGCCGAAGAATTATCCTTTATCGGTGAACTCATCGCGGAGACGGTGGGTATCTGATTTGTTCCGACAGGACAAAGAATTTATAAATGGGATGAAAAATGAGAAAACGTAAATTTGGCAAAAGCGGTCCGGAGCTCACCCTTGTCGGTCTGGGCACGTGGGCTATCGGCGGGCCCTGGCAATGGGGCTGGGGGCCGCAGGATGATAATGATTCGATCGCGGCGATTCAGGCAGCACTCGACGCCGGCATCAACTGGATTGATACTGCACCGGTTTATGGATTTGGGCATGCTGAAGAAATCGTTGCAAAAGCAGTGAAAGGATTGCGACAGAAAATATTCATTGCCACCAAATGTGGTCTCGTCTGGGATGAAAACAAAAAAATAAGCAATAATTTGCGTGCGGAAAGTATCCGAAGAGAAGTTGAAGTGAGCCTGAGACGCCTCGACACAGACTATATCGATCTGTACCAGCACCACTGGATGGATGACAATACTTCGGTAAGTGAGTCGTGGGGAGAATTGATTAAATTGCAGGAAGAAGGAAAAATCCGCTACCTCGGCGTTAGCAATTATGACGTGCCCAATCTGGAAAAATGCAAAAAAATTGCCTGGCCAGACAGTTTGCAACCGCCTTACAGCCTGCTCGATCGCGGCATCGAAAAACAAATCCTGCCGTGGTGCATTAGAAACGATGTCAGCGTGCTTGCATACAGCCCTTTGCAAAATGGCTTGCTGACGGGCAGATTTGATCTTGCAAAGCTCGCTACCGATGACTGGCGCCGAAAAAGTCCCAAATTTAAAGAACCGCAGTATTCTCAGAATATTGCCAAAGTCAACAAACTATCCGAAATTGCTCATAAACTCGGCCTGACAACGGTACAGTTGGCCATTGCGTGGATTACCAACAGAGCGCCGAATACTTTCGCGCTGGTTGGCGCCAGAAACAAAGCACAGGCTGAAGCCAATGCGGCAGCGACAGATATCATCCTCGAAAAAGAAATAATCGCAGAAATTGATACGATTTAGTAACTGACAAACTATTTTCTGCCATTTTTTGGCAAGAAATATTGATCGAAATCCTCAAAAGCAAAAATTTCACGCGAAGACGCTAAGCCGCAAAGGAATCGCAAAGAAAAAAAATTTTACGTATTCTCAGCGACTTTGCGTGCGCTTTGGAATTTTCTTTTTCAAGTTCCGGTTCATCCGTATTCCCAAATTCTCAGGAATCGTTTGATTTTGTTTCTTTTTTGATCAAGCGAAGCAAAAAGAAAAAAGAATACCAGGAATGATTAAAGTAAAACTTCAAATACGGAGCAAAGTGCTCAATCAGTAGTTTTAGTAAAAACGAATAGCCGATCAATCTGACCGGCTATTCTCAACTCCTCCCCATTTTTTTACAACTCATCGCCGGCACGGTTTTCCAAAAGAAAAGCTGCAAGAAGCAACATCTCTGCCTGGCCTCACTCGCAATTAATGGAGCAGCAAAAGCGTAACGCTCCCTGAGTGTTCCTGTTGTACCGTTGCTTCAACAAGCTCAGCATCCGGCTGCTGCGCTGAACGAGATACGAATCAATTACTGTGATGCCATAATAAAGTGTTGTTCCATTTTGCTGTTGTCAAAATTCTCCAGGTCCGGGGATTCTCCTTTGATAAAATATTGATACCATAAGTTCACTGTCATCAACCGGGAAATCAATTCCTCAAACTTTCTATCCCCCGGCAATAGCCTTTGAAGCAGTTTTTCCGCTTTTTCTTTTGGCAGAAATGAAAAAGGCGTATCCATTTTCACTGTGCTCAGGACAAATTGCCGAAAAACCGGACTGCGAAAATAGTTTTTAGAAAAATCTGTAGAACCGGGGCGGCGCGGTAATAGATTTCGCCGCTGGAAATTTTCCGTGAAATGCTGTTTCATAAAATGCAGGCCACGCGAGCCATATTCGACCCAGGGATTTTTGTCGAGCGGCAAAAGTGTTGCCTGCCAAGGAATTTTCGTTAATGCCGGGTTAATTTCTGAGATAATTTTTCGCAGTATTAAGCGGTCTGCCGATTGCCATATTTTTGGAAAAGAGCGAACGAGTTCAGTATATAAAAATAAATAAAACGGCGAATACATCGGGACAAAGTGCCGCAGCAGTCCTGAAATACGGGATTTAAAAAACTGATGATTTAAAGTGCGATACAGCGGTGCAATCGTTTCCTCGGCATTTTCTTTTTCGAAATCCCAGGTTGCGCAGATTGAGCGCAATCGTTCGGACGCTGAAAAAAGATGATATTCTTCAGCCTGATTTTGCAGCTGCGGAAAATTAGAAGTTGTTTCCATTTCATCAAAACCATGGGGAAATAATCGCCCGGCCAGCCACATTTTTTGTTGTTCGTTCCATTTTCGCCGCGACCATAATTTGCTTTCAAACAAATAGTACGGCCCGCGTAACGGCTGTAAACCATCGAGAACCGTCAGCGGATTGTCTTTTAAAAACGGCAGTAGGTCGAGCGGCTGATTATGCACGCCGTTCAACAATCCATCTGCAAGCCAGATTGTGCGCTTGAAATTTTCAATATATTGCAACGAATCACTCGAAAAACACTGATGCTCATAGCCACACTTTTCAGCAACCTTACGGGCAATTTGAACATCAATGGAATTATTATCGCCACTGCTCAGGCATACGGTATCGCTGTGCAGGCGCGAACTTGCAGCCGCTAATAAGCGGGCGTCGATTCCTCCTGACAACAAAATGCCTGTTTGTTTATCGCCGCTTAAACTTTTCACTCCTGAAATTGCTGCATTTTTTAGTGTGTCTGCGGCGTCTTCCACCGAATAATGTGTTGCAATAGCAGGAGCTGAACTTAGCGGATTCAAAATTTGGAAATCGCCTTGTTCGATATGCAAAACATGACCTGCGGTTATCTGTTCAATATCTTTTAAAAAAGTCGAGCCATCAAAAATATAACCAAAACGGAGAAAATCATGAACAGCCTGAAAATTGACATGCGGTTTTCGCCGCAGGCTGCGCAAGATAAATTTGACCTCGGAACCCCATAAAAAACGAGACTGCTCACGGGCAAAATAAAGCGGCCAGAATCCGTTTCGATCCCCGGAGATAAACAGCGATTTCCGCACGATATCCCAAATTGCGATGCGGTAGAAACCGTCCAATTCTGCGAACAAATCCAGCCCGCGCTTCCTGAAAGCATGATACACAAGTTCCGGTAATTGTAGGCCGGCATCCTTTGCCGATACATGCGGCGAATGAACCGCGAGCGAAGATTTATTGGTGATTTCCCCTTCGACGCAGACGATGAGAGAATCGGCGTGATAAAAAACATCTCTTCGCTCATCACGATTGAACCTTTCCGGCAAAAAGCCCAGCCCCGCCCAGCCATCTGCATAAAAATCGAGGCGATGCGCTAAATTCGTTCCATGCACCTGAGCCATTTTTTTTATTGCAAAACGTGGTGATTCCAGCGCCGGGCTGGCAAAATCGATCAATCCAAAAAAGATGCCATTAATAATTCCTTTGCACCCGATTATTTCAGGCAAGTTTGATATTTAATGTAATCAACATTAATAGGCTTCGAGCTTGATGCAAATATTCTCGGTGATCCGCAGCTCTGTTTGATTTAATTGTCGAGAAACTATCACGTTTGCCTGTTGTTCAAATCGAGACACAGGCATATCTGAATTCTCTTGCAGATAAAGACCAAAAACTAAAATACAGCTCACTAAAACAGCATATAAATTCATCTCATCTCCATATTTACAGGTAAAGGCCACCGCTTTGATCAGACCGTAATGTTCAGACGTTTTTGCCGGGTGGGAAAAAGCATATCCCGTTTCTGCCCCAAATGAGGCGGGTAGTTTTTCAAAACACCTGAAACCTGTTTAAAATCGTCGAGGCGCAAATTCAGGGAATCATCGAGAATGAGCTTACTGCTGTGGCGAGTATCAGCCGGAATGTTTGCGTCGCGATTGACGATGCAATCCTGTAAAACCACATGACGGCCGATGGTGACATTGCCGCGCAGCACCGATCGCTGCACCACTGCACCATCAGCGATTTTACAACCGCGCCCGATCACCACAGGCCCAATTAAAACAGCTTTTGCACTGACCCTGGCCTGCGCATCGATGTAAACTTCCCCAACGCAAAGGGGGCTCTCGCGGTCTCCAGCATTGATGAATTGCTGCTTTTTAGTCGAATAACATCGCCGAACCCAGTTAAAATTAGCATGCATAAAATCATCGAGATTGCGGATTTCACGGCACAGATATTCTACATCTTCAAGATGCATGAAATTACTTTTCGTGAGATACGAAAAAAGAAATGCAGCCAACGTTTGTTCTTTTTTATTAAAGGTCAATTCATCAAAAATTTCATTTTCAAATAAAAACAAACCGCAAGCATAATGATGCCAGTCGTAATTATAAGGATTGATATTTTGCTGTTCGACAAGATTAGCGATGAATATGGCATCACTAAGTCGTGTGTCGAACGGCAATTGTCGAATACCGGCAGACACCATCTTTTTCAGGCGCATATGCGTATTGTAAAAATCCGTCAAATCATTGTGCAGGAGCACATCAGTCGTGAGAACAAAAAAGCGTCTCCCACCGATGGCGCGCTGTAGATTTGACAGCACTTCGATTTCACCGAGATTATCATCCACCGTACACGTCCGTATCGTCAAACCAGGCAATCGGACGGTTTGAAGATAGGCTTTTAAAAATTCATTATCCGACTGGATCGGCAAAAACACATGGCGCATACCGGAATCGGCAAGCATTTTTAAATTGTGATAGATGAGCGGCCGGTCACCGATATTCAACAGCAATTTATCCGAGTCTTCAGCGAGCGGTCGCAGCGATGTATTATTGCGAGGCAAAATAATGACAGGTGTGTTTTGCATCAGGGGCATATTAAACCGTCCTCAGAGCATTCGTCGTTAATGATGATTTAAATGTACCCCAAAATTCAACGCCGATATCTTCGATTTTTTCTTTTATTTGCGCTGATTTCGCCGAGTGCAATCCGGCTTCATTTTCGATCAAAACGATCGCATCACCGCGTTTTGCCCAGAGTTGGAGATTGCTTTCATCGAGCAGGGGTGGTACTTCGATGATGATGTAATTAAATAAATCGCGAAAGAGTTCAGTGATTTCAGCTACTTTATTCTCATCCAGCAATTTGGCGGCATTTTTTCTGTTACGGCCTCGTTCGAGCAAAAAGACCTCCGACTCATCGAGTCGCGTCAGGCTGCGCCAGATCGGGGCATCGCCGGCGATGAGATCCGTTAATCCCAGCCCTTCACTGTGGCGGCGGGTAAAGCGCGTAAAACCGCGGGATTTGATATTGGCGTCGATGATCACGCTGCGCTGATGATAATTTTGCAGCGCCCGGGCGAGGTTGAGCACAAAATGCGAGCAACCGTCCATTTTTCCCATGCTGCTGACAATCAGTGTCTGTTGCGGCCTGATTTCATTGTTCGTCGACAGGGCTGTGATTAATTTCGCCACATCATCCTGTCCAAATCCCTCCAGCGCCTTAAATGTCTCGCCATAAAGTTGATCATATATATTGAGAAATGGTGGCGAAGGATCGTTTTGCAGGATGTCGACCCGCGCATTGATGGTCTGTTGATAGACATTTAAAAACTCGAGGTCGGTTTGCCGGTTTCTAACTGTTTCTTGTAAAATTTTCTCTTCCATACCCTGCCACATTAAGTTAGTCTTGCGATTCTCTGATCACCGGTTTCAAATTACATATTCAATTTGCTGACTTTACTGTCAAACAATATGCCAATTTTTAAAGAACTGGACATAGCATGTAAAAACAGGATGTTACATTTACTTAAGCGGGAAAGTGTATCAAAAAGAAATGTTTAAGAGGCAGGTCATGTCTCTTCTCTATACAGAGGATGTGACATCGATGTAGAATATGAAATGTGGAAATTATTTGTTTTTCAGAAAAGTTCCACGGGTGATTGCTTTATCGCCGAAGCGTTGTTTGAGTCCATCGAGCAATTCCTCCATTTGCAGGTTTTTCACCGGCGTTTCATCAAATAGTGGCAATTGCTCTCCCCCCAGCGTGTTGAGATGAGAAACGGCAATGCCGACAAGCCGCACTTTTCTGTCATCGATTGGAAATTTGCGAAAAAGATCGATAGCGATAGCGCGTAACGAATCAACATCATAAACAAAATCCGTAATGGTTTTGCTGCGGGTGAAAGTTTCAAAACCTTGCAGACGCAGCTTGAGAGTGACGGTTCGCCCCTTCAATCCCTTGCGCCGCATGGTGCGGGAGAGATCATCGGCGATCTTGAACAACGTTTTCTCCACTTCTACATAATCGGCGACATCTTCATAATAAGTGCGTTCTTCGCTGATCGATTTTCTTCTGTGATCCGTACCGACGCGACGGTTATCGACACCGTTTGCCAATTTCCATAAGCCAAATCCCCAGACGCCCAATTTTTCAGTCAGCGCTCTGACATCATATACGGCGATGTCACCGATCGTTTTAATACCGAGTTTTTGCAAACGCGCTTCGGTACGAGCGCCAACACCCCACAATTTACGGATAGCCAGTGGTGCTAAAAAAATCTTTTCCTGCCCCTGTTCACAGAGAGTCAAACCGTCCGGTTTTTCCAGATCCGAGGCAATTTTTGCGATAAATTTATTTGGCGCCAATCCCACACTGGCGTACAGCCCGGTTTTCTGCAAAATTTCTGCTTTTACCTTTTTCGCGAGTTGCAGTGGAGAGCCGAACAATTTAAGGCTGCTGGTAATATCGACAAAGGCCTCATCGATACTGATTTGTTCGACCACCGGGCTGTAATTTTTTAAAATGCACATCACCTGACGGGATAAATCTGCATATCTTTGCATTCGACCGCGGACAAAGACGGCCTGGGGACATAGTCGATAGGCTTTTGAAATGGGCAATGCCGAATGGATGCCGAATTTTCGCGCTTCATAACTGGCGGCTGAAACGACTCCCCGGCCGCGTCCACCTTTTGGATCAGCCCCGACGACGACAGGTTTGCCGCGATATTCCGGAAAATCCTGCTGTTCAACCGAGGCAAAAAAGGCGTCCATATCGAGGTGCATAATGACGCGGTTTGTGGTGTTTTTTTGTCGTGCCATGGGATTTATAAAATGGATTCTGTGATCGCACGCGCCGTTTTTTCGCGGAAACGATAATCCTTAACCAGCGCCCGGTCGTGAGCATTGGACATGTTGACGACTTCAAGAAGAATCGAGTTGGGGATCTTGCTGTAACGTATGATAGCTGGCGCCCATTTGCTGTTGTTGCGATAAACAAACCAGCGAATCGGGCGAACCCGGTGTACCGGCATCTTTTTTTTTCGAAATGTGCGAATAATTTCACGGCCAAAATCATAACTATAGGAAGCAGCGCGGCGGTTTTCCCGGGCTTGAAAACGAATCGTTTTACCCCGGCTCTCCTTAAAACGGCGGTATATGGAGCCATCCATTTTAAATTGCCCTTTGCGCATTTCTGCGTGCGGATAATAGACCATTGCCCCGCGAATGCTGGGGTGTAAAGAGTCGAGATGAATGCTGATTAGATAGATATTTTTGGGTTTAACACCCTGGTTGATCAATTTTCGATACAGGCTGTTAACGAGATAAACACGCAGGTTGACAGCCACCCGCGCATCGGTGATATGCCAGTTAGGGGTGGTTTTTAGCCTTTCTTTTTTTCCATTGATCAATCTCGCTTTGTTGCGCGGTCGCAAACCATCGTTGGCATCTGCCACAGTCAGGAAGACTTTAACCCCTTTTTTCTCCAGTTCCCTTTTTGTACGGATGACGATATCATAAGCATATTCATCTTCGGTCAACCCGCCTTCCATCGTTCCGGGGTCAGTACCCCCATGGCCGGCATCGAGGATGACGTATATTTTCGAGCTTTTTCGCTCACGATCAACCGTCACGACCCGGTCAGGTGCGCCGCTGCTGGCAAAATCATCGGATAAATCTTCGAAGGGAATACGGATTTTTTGTCCACTGGGAATTCTGCGCGGGTCAGATAACCGATTAACGCGCAAGATTTTTCCCACCATGGAATTAACCTCATCCGGTTCGATGCGGCCGGTGAATCGCACGATGACAGCGCTGTACAAAGCTTCTCCGTTTTTTAATGTATATTCGGCGAACAATTTGCCACTCTCGTCGCGAACAAAGGTCAATTCGGGATGACTTGGCAAATCAGCGCTGAACTCTTCTGATAAAATCACTGCCGGAATAATGATTTTTTCACCAAGGGCAATTGGCTGTCCGGTTTTTTTACCATTTGCTTTCTGAATCGCCGGATATCGCTCCCCGGCGCCACAGAAAACCTCGGCGATAAACCACATTGTTTCTCCCTCAAAGGTAACCACATGCTGCCAGCCGGCAGCGCCGAGGCGATCTTTGGGAAAGAGCTGTTTGATCGTTTGCAGGCGATAGGCTGCATTCAAATATTCAAACGGCACTGTTATTTTGCGTCCAACCTGCAGCGGCCGGCTGCTATTCCACTGTTTCAGTTTATGCCAGCGCTTGGGTTCATGGCTGAGACGTAACGCCAGCTCGATGTACCCTTCACCGGGTTGTGGAAAAACATCAACCATGATTTTTGCATCACGGAAATATGGTTTAATTTCTCCGGTTTTCTTCGATTGCGCGGGAGATAAAAAACCGGGTTCCGTATAACGCGGCGCGGAACCACCACACGATCCTGCAAATATGCAAAGGGCAAAAAGGATGATATAAATCGTAGAATTAATTCTGGTTGTGCTGGCGATCATGGGATTGAATCTATGGGAATAGGTGACGCATCGATTATCAGGATTACGATCCGGTTGTAGTAACATTACTTTTAGAAAGATAGCCGGCTAAAAAACAGGCGACAGTTCAATGCTTTCACGGACTCTGAAAACTGAATTCAAGGTAATAAAATCAATTTGAACTAACAATAAGAAAAACTTCCCATAGAATGACGCCGGTAAATACAAGGGCGATGGGTGCAAAAAGATATTTTGCCCGCACCCGCGAGTTCAACAAATAGACGTTTTTATAGATGAGCAAGAGCAGGACGGAGAGACAAGTGAGAATGTATTTGGCAACGAGAAATTCCAGCGGCCCGTATTCAAGGAAATGCGCCATAACCGGGTTGATTTCGGCCGCACCCCGTCGCAGCAGATGCAGTGTGAAAAGCGCATCGACCAGACTCATGGCAATAATCAGCAAAACGACAGCAAAGATTTGCCTGCTGTAGCGATCGACAAAATAATTTTTCCAGCGGTCGCTTTTACGACGTGGTGTTTTGCGATGGCCATTACTCAGCGAATACAGACTAACCGGCGGTGTCGGTTTTTTGCGGCGGTCTTTCGTTGTTTTTCGCTTTTCCTGCGAGAAGACCCTTTTGGACATGAAAAGATAAACCTCATTGCGAGTGATGGTTACAAAGCACAGAAACTACGCCTCTTGTGAATATCGACATCTTTTTTTCATCACTCCCTTTTTTTTCGCAAGAAAAAGCCTTTTGGGCCGAAACTCCCAAAAGGCTTTAAAAATTCAGGCGCCGGTAAATTTCGCTTTGCGCTTTTCGAGAAAAGCTGCCGAGCCTTCTTTCATGTCCTCAGTTCCGCTCAGAATTCCGAACAGCTCTGATTCCAGGGCAATACCCTGATCTTGGGTCATTTCGAGTCCTCGGTTTATCGCATCAATTGAAAACTGCACTGCGAGCGGGCCTTTAGTCATCACCGTCTGTAAAAACTTTTCGCATTCGGCGAGCAACTGATCGTGTGCGACAACATGATTGACCAGCCCGTATGTAGCCGCAGTTTTTGCATCGATCACATTGGCAGAAATCAACAGTTCGATCGCCCGCCCTTTGCCGATGAGGCGCGGCAGCCGCTGCGAACCGCCGTAGCCGCAGATCAGGCCGAGATTGACTTCCGGTTGCCCAAACTTTGCATTTTCCGAGGCCCAGCGCATGTGGCAGGCCATAGCCAGTTCATTGCCGCCACCGAGACAGAATCCATTGACGGCTGCGATAACCGGTTTCGGGAAGTTTTCAATGTAGCTGAAAAGTTCGGCTGTATTGCGTGACTGTTCCCGCGCCTCAAGCGAGGACAGTTCGGTGAGCTCTTTTATATCAGCCCCGGCTGCAAATGCTTTGTCACCTGCACCGGTGAGAATGACGCCTTTTACAGAATCATCAACTTCACAATCGACAAATGCCTCATAGAGTTCGTCGAGCAAATCCATATTGAGCGCATTCATCTTCTCCGGCCGGTTCAGCGTGATCGTCGCGATGTTATTTTCAGTATTAAAGATCAAGTTTTCATATTCAAATATTTCTTCATCCGGCATTGAACATTCTCCAGTCATTGATTGATTTTATGAATTTTATTGTGAAAAAACAGACTAAAACAGCGCGACCGGCTCATTTCCAGAATAATCATAGAAACCACGTCCTGTTTTTTTGCCGAAATGTCCGGCAAGTACCAGTCTTTTGAGCAACGGTGGCGGCGCATAGCGTTGTTCGCGATATTCATCAAACATGATATTGGCAATATAATAGGTGGTATCGAGCCCGACAAAATCGAGCAAAGTGAGCGGTCCCATGGGATGGCCGCAACCAAGCTGCATCCCTTTATCGATATCTGCGGCACTGGCGATGCCGTTTTCCACTGCCCGGATGGCGTCGAGCATAAAAGGCACCAGCAGCAGGTTGACAACGAAACCGGAATTATCTTTACAGGCTATGGGTGATTTCCCCAGATTTTTTGCAAAATTAAATGCTGTGTTAAATGTTTCATCGGAGGTGGTTAATGTGCGCACAACTTCCACCAAGGGCATGACAGGCACGGGGTTAAAAAAGTGCAAACCACAAAATTTATCAGCCCGGTTGGTGCGGGCGGCAATTTCTATCACTGAAAGTGATGAAGTATTAGTGGCAAAGATCGCTTCAGGATAGCATTCTTCGTCGAGTGTTTTAAATAGTGAGCGTTTTACAGCGATATCTTCGCTCACCGCTTCGATTACAAGGTGCGAATTTTTCAAATCGAGCAAATCCACCGTTCCGGTGAGATTCTCTAAAGTTGCGGCTTTATCCGATTCCGATATCTTTTCCTTTTTCACCAAGCGCGACAGATTTTTTTCAATGCTCCCAATGCCCTTTTTTAAGAGTCCTTCATCCAGCTCATGCACGATGGTCGCAAATCCTGCATGCGCACAAACCTGCGCGATGCCGGAGCCCATCAAACCGCAACCGACAATGCCAACTTTTTTTATTTGCATTACATTTCTCCTGCAATGTGTTTGAATTCTTTATTTACTAAATTTTCAACATGCTTCGATAATGACAGCCGCCCCCTGCCCGCCGCCGATGCATGCCGATGCGAGGCCTTTTTTGAGCCCACGCCGGCGTAATTCATGCATGAGCGTTAGCGTCAGACGGGTCCCTGTTGCGCCGAGAGGGTGACCGATGGCAATCGCGCCGCCATTGACATTGGTGATTTCACGGTTGAGCTCCAGTTCTTTTTCAACAGCGAGATACTGCGGTGAAAAAGCTTCATTGATTTCGATGAGACCGATTTCTGACAGATTTAAACCCGCACGCTTTAGAGCGCTGCGACTTGCGGGCGCCGGGCCGATGCCCATGAGCGAGGGTTCGACGCCGGCAATGCCCCAGCTTTGCAAAATGGCGAGAGGCTGCAATCCTCTGGATTCAGCAAATTCACGGGTGCACATCACCATTGCCGCAGCGCCATCGACAATTCCCGAGGCATTGCCGGCAGTTATGGTGCCGTCAGCTTTAAAATATGGTTTGAGTTTGGCGAGCATTTCCATCGTTGTCTCGGGTTTCAGATGTTCATCCTGCTCAAACAACATCGTCTGCCCTTTTCGACCCTTGAGTTCAACCGGCACAATTTCTTCAGCAAAACGTCCTGATTCTCTCGCAGCGGCGGCCAGTTTTTGACTGCGCACGGCGTACTCATCAACTGCTTCGCGGGAAATTTTATATTCATCGGCAAGGTTTTCCGCTGTTTGCGCCATGGGTAAATTACAGTAGGAATCCGTGAGGCTTTCCCATAAAACATCTTCAAGTTGCCCCGCACCCAATCGCAACCCCCAACGTGCACCACGAATGACATGCGGCGCCTGACTCATACTTTCCGTACCACCCACAAGCGCCACTTCCGCCTCAGCCAACAGCATCAGCCGGGCGGCTTGAATTATCGCTTCGAATCCGGAACCGCAAAGCCGGTTTACGGTCAAAGCAGGCGTTTCGATGGCACAGCCTGCACGCAACGCAACATGACGCGCGAGATAAATAGCATCTTTTGATGATTGCACAACATTGCCAAAAACAACATGATCGATATCACCGGCCGATAATGCAGATTTTTCAAGGGCGCCTTTTGCAGCAACCACACCGAGTTCAGTTGCCGTCATCTCTTTGAGACTGCCGCCAAATGTACCAAATGGCGTTCGCACACCGGATAAAAACACTATTTCTTTTTTATGCATGCTTTTCTCCTGGTAAATGAATGATGTTTATATTCTTAAGGTGATGCATTATAAGATTCCCAATCAATAGAGTCAAGAGAAGAGCAATTTTATCCATTTATAATTGCAAAATGTGTTGATTTTGTTTATATTCGGCAACAATTAAAAGAGCTAACCGAACAGACGCTAATTCTGCCTGCTGATGCGAAAATTATCGCTGATAAAATCTTTTTTTGTTCTATATGCCTTCCTGCTGATGACGGTTGAAGTTCGCAGCCAGTCATCAAACCCTTTACCTGACATAAAAATTTATACAACAGACGGTGAAGCGATATCAATTCAAAGCCTCACCGATTCAATACCGACCTTTTTTTATTTCTGGGCAACCTGGTGCAATGCTTGTTCAAAGGATATGCCGAAAATACTCAAGTTAGAGAAGGAATTTACGAATAAAGTCCGGTTTGTGAGGATAGCCTGGAAAGATAAACCACAGACACTTAAGAAGTATTTTTTAAAGAGAAGCTATCGTTTGTCCAGCTATATCGATCGTGATGGGCGGCTCTTTCACGCCTTGCAGATAAAGCAAACACCGACGGTTGTCATCACCGATGGAAACGGAGAAATCAAATTTAACGGCTACGGATCGCAGCGAAAACTTAAAAAATTGCTGCGAAAAGTCTCGGCTAAATAATACACGATTAACCAGTCCGCTAAAAGACAAATCAATGGAACATTAAACCGGAGAACCAGGTATGAGAACATGGTTACTGACGATCGCCTTTTTTCTGCTCACATCCCTTGTGACAACGCAGCATGCACTTGCCCAGGGCGGCGTTAGCTGAAGGCGACCTTCACTCCCGGGCGGGAGTATTCTCGAGAGCAATTCCTTCAAGGAAGGCCATCTGACAGCCGGCCTTTTCTATGAATACGAATATCTCTCCAATCCGTACTATGGTGACCGTGCAATCCCCAACATCAACCGTGAACGCACGAACAATTCGACGACGAGCCTGTTATTAGGATATGGTATCAGCGAGCGCTTCAGCGCCTTTCTTATTTTGCCATATCGCAGCATCACCAATGAAAAAGTGCTGTTCCGCGGACAGAACAAAAACCAGTATGAAGGCGGTACCTATATTCGTTCGCTTTCCGGTATCGGTGACGCAGTTTTTATGATCCGTTACGCCCTGCCGGCAATCCATCATTTGCCATTCATCACGCTTAACCTTGGGGTGAAATTCGCCAATGCATCCATCGACGGCAAGGATGTACACGGCAAACGTATTTCCGATAATTTACAGCTCGGCTCCGGCAGTGTCGATCCGATTTTCGGCGTTAACCTGCTGCAGCAAAGCGGTTCTTTACTGTTTTCCGGCAATGCCTATGCGCGCATTACTTCACGGGAAAATATTTTCGGCTATAAATACGGCAACGAATTGCATGTGCTCTCCGGAATCGATTATTCTGGAGAAAAACTGTTCTATGGCGGTTTGCAACTGTATTATCTGAAAACCACGCGCGATTATTATCAGTATGGTAAGGTGACGCGGGAACGTGGCGGTAAATGGGTTTATCTCGTCCCGAAACTGGGCGTCAATATCTGGGATAATTTACAAATTGAGTTGAGTCTAATGAGAACGATTTATCAATTCGTTAACGAAAGCCAGTTGACTTCAAAAAACCTGATCAGAATTAATACAATCTACAGTTTTTCACTATAGATTCTCGGATGTCGTTTATTCCCAGCTTTAAAATCAGACTCGATGATCATTTAAAAGCGGAATCAATCATGATATTAACACCCCTCAAAGATATTCAAAAAACCGGCCTGTTCCTGCTGTTCGGTTTCATTGTTTTCACTCTGGGTATGAGTGCCTGTTCGCTTTTTAGCGATGATGATGAACCTCAAATATTCTACGAATTCAAGGATTTCGATATTCTGAATTTGGGCAAAAATATAACGGACATGCGAATGGACCCACAGCAGCCTTATCTCTACTTGGCTGATTATGGCAACAATACCGTGCTGCGCATCGACGTTAGTGGAGTGATGCGTATCGATAAAAAAATCATCGTCGGCTCCCATCCTATCGCCCTTGATTTTGCGTTTGAAAAAACGAAATTGCTCGTCGCTCTGAGCGGTGAGTCGAGCATCAAATTGATCGACCTGGCCACTTTTATCGTCGAAGATGCTTTTCCCGTCTCACTCAACGAAATCAATGATCTGGCCTGTGTTTTGAACGGTCAGGTTCTCATTTCTTCATTAGATGAACCGACGATTTCTTCACTAAATCTGGCCGATAAAATCGAAACAGTGATCGGTATTCGTTCAGGTGAAATGATCGCCTCGGCAGACCAGCAATCGGTGCTCGTGGCTTCACCGACACTCGTGCGAAAATACGCCCTGAACAACGGTTCCGCAACTCAGCAGGCGCGTTCAACGACATTTGGTTTTGAGGCGCAAATCAACCACTTTGTTGTAAGTGATGACGGAGCAACAGCATTTCTCTGTCTTGCCGACCCCATGGATCATAGCCGTGGTAAAAATGTCTGGGCGTTTAATACAGCCGATTTGACGCTAAAGGGGAAATTTGAAGCGAAATCGGCAGGTATGGGCGTCGCTGTCAGCCCGGATGGTAAACGTGTTTTCGTCGCGCCGACCGATGCAGATGGCGCCGGGGTTTTTGTCATCGAATTTGATGGAGAAACGAAATTGGAGAAAAATTATTATCTTGTGGCGGGAAACCTGAAAGCTCGTGGAATTGTGATAGATAACAGCGATCAATATCTGTATGTCATCGTCAATACACCCGGCGATAACGATTCTTTCGAGCCATACAATAACAATTCCTACGATTTGCAGCGCATTGCCATCGATGAACCATAGTGCCGCCATTATAAAGCTGCGGCATCAGGCCAAAAAAATTCAGAGGTAAAACTTTTGTTTCTGCATCCATTTGTGACGGTTTAAAGACAAAGCGCAAGGATTTATTATGAAAGCAGACATTCAGGAATTACGTCGACGAATCAAGGCAAAAATGCCTTCACTGACAGAATCACAGAAGCGGATTGCCAACTATATCGTTGAGAACCCGCAAAAATTTGCTTTAAGTTCAATCCGTCAACTGGAAAAAGAATTACACACCAGCAAATCGACGATTGTCCGTTTGGCGCAAGCGTTGGGTTACAATGGTTTTCACGAACTCAAATCACTCTTCCTGACGAAAATAAGGCATGCCGCCGATCCAATCCCCCGATACAAATCCTTCCTCTCCAAGTCGCAAGGTGAAACAAATTTCATAAAAATGATCGTCGATGAGGCACATCACAACATTCAGGAGACTTTTCACAAAATCGATGAGCATAATTATCAAAAAGCGATTTCGCTGATTGAAAATGCCAAACACATTTATATTATCGGCATGGGGGTTTCATCTTATGTCGCTCAAATTGCCGCCTATTTGTTTACCAGAATTTCAATAAAATCCAACAATCTCACGCATGGCGGCGTCTCATTCAGCGAGCAAATTATCAATCTATCACCGAACGAAGATATCATCATCGCGTTTTCCTTTCCCCCCTATTCCTGCGAAACTTTCGATGCCGTACAATATGCGCATGAACGAAATATTAAAATCATTTCCATCACCGACAGGGTGACCAACAAGGTTGTGCAGTTCAGTGATATTTCACTCGAAGTTGTTGTCGATAGCATAACGATTTCAAATTCTGTCATGGGAGCTTTAGTGCTGCTTTATTCGATTGTTGCCCAGATTGGTTATAATCGTAAAAACAAGACCCTGCAAGCCATCGAAGCTATCGAACATTTGCGCAAAGAAAAAACTGATCAATCAGAAATCCCTTGACAAAGTGGGAATATATTTTTTCTTTGTCTATGAAACATATGTTTCACTAATAATGCACAAAGAAACAAAAACCACCAGACAAAGTATCGCTTCAATGATTGATTCGAATAAAAGCATTCGCAGATTCCTCGATCTCACCTCCATTCCCGGCGTTTCGTGTCAAGAGGGACAAATAATAAGCTATCTAAAAGCTTTCCTCAAAGATCGAGGTTTGGACTGCCAGGAAGATGATGCCGGTAAAAAATTCAACGGCGAAGCGGGGAATTTAATCTGTAAAATATCCAGCTCATCACTGAACTCAAAAACTATTTTGTTAGCCGCACATATCGATACAATTTCTCTGAGTTGCGAGAATCCGGAAGTCTCAAACGGGAAAATCATCAGCTCGGATGAAAGGATTCTCGGTGCAGATGACCGTGTTGGCGTCAACATATTATTGCAAGTACTCGAATTGATTGCACATAAAAAAATCGATTATCCGAATTTGGAAATCGTTTTTCTCGTCGCTGAAGAAATTGGCTTGAAAGGTTCGAAATATCTTGATTATTCCCAGCTCGAAGCAAATTATGCCTTTAATTTTGATTGTTCAGCGCCTGTTGGGCATGTTGTCACTTCAGCGCCGAAAGTTATCGATTTTGAGTTGGTTTTTGTTGGACGCAGCGCTCATTCGGCGGCGGCGCCGGAAAACGGCATTAATGCGATCAGCATGGCCGCAGAGACGATCAGTGCACTTGATTTGCCGCAAAAATCAAACGATGTAATCTTCAATATTGGCAAGATCACAGGCGGAGAAAAAAACAATATCATTCCAGCAAAGGTGAGTATTTTCGGTGAAATTCGCAGCTTCAATCCGAAAAATATCACTTCCGGTTTGCAGAAAATGCGGGATGTTGCACAATCGGTATGCGGACGTTTTCGTGGCGATTTTAAATTGAAAGAAGTTTTGCGTTATGAGGCTTTTCAACAGGTGGAAACTGCCCCGGTCTGCGATATCAGCAAGAAGGCTATCGAAAATACGGGTTTATCCTTTTTACCGATTCGTTACCTCGGTGGCAGCGATGCCAATAATTTCAACGAAAACCAAATTGATGCGGTAAATCTGGGTCTGGGTTATCAGAAAAACCATTCGTCAGACGAATTTATTTTGGTTGCAGACCTGCTGAAAGGCATTGACATCGGTGTTAGCATCGTGCAAGCGGCGGCATCAATATTGAAATAATAGAAAAAACGCCTTTTTACTCCATTTCAAAATAAATATGTTCTGTTTTACCTTTCACACTATCATAACGGAGATTTCATAGTGATCAACCGATATGTTTTTTTAGTTTTCCTTGTGCTGCTTGCAAATCCGCTCAGCGCTGAGATTGAGATCAAAACACCCCTTGAAAAAACGAATTTTTCCCGACTTTCAAATCATGCCGACATGCTGGCTTACGTGAAAAAACTGGATGCGCAAAGTGATGTCCTGCAGATGTCGATCATTGGGAAATCTGTTGAAAATCGAGAGATTCCTGCGCTGTTCTTCACTCTCAACTCTGAATTTGCTCACCGCCGGGCAGATAAACCGGTTGTGCTGATTTTTTGCCAGCAGCACGGCAACGAACCCTCCGGCAAAGAGGCGGCACTGATCCTTGCACGGAGCATCGCGGAGCAACCGCAGAATTTTTTAAAAAATATCGATCTGATACTCGTTCCCCAGGTCAATCCCGATGGCAGCGAAAAAGGACAGCGGCGAAATGCTAACGAGATGGATCTGAATCGCAACCATGTAATTTTAAGTGAGCCGGAATCCCTTGCCCTGCATCGTTTATTTCTCAAATGGATGCCGGAAGTAACGTTGGATATACATGAGTATAATGCGATTTCAAAATCGTGGATTTCCCATGGCATTATCAAAGATGCTGAAGAGATGCTCGGTGGCGTTACTAATATCAATATTTCACCGGAAATCATCAGATTTACCGTGGAAAACATGCTGCCGGCGGTCGGTGAAAAAATCGAATCGCAAGGCTTTCGCTTTGCGCGCTACATCGTCGGCAGCCCGTTCGACGGCAAGCGTGTCCGCTACAGCACGACAGCTATTAACGACGGCCGGCAGAGTATGGGTATTTACGATACTTTCTCCTTCCTCATCGAAGGTAAACGTTACGGCGACTTGATCACCAACATCGAGCGACGCACCAAAGGACAGCATGCGGCTATGTTGGCATTTCTGCAGGTAATCGCTGAAGAAAAAGATGAAATCTTAAAAATCGTCCGCAAGAGCCGCAAACTACTAACAAACCCTGAGATGCAGAGTAAAAAGATCGCCGTTCAGATGGACTATTTTCGTGACCCAGGACAGCCAAAGCTGAAATTTCCTGTATTTGAACTTGCCACATGGCATCATATCGAGACTGCTTTCGATAATTATTATCCTGTCGTCAAAACCGTTGCCAGTGTCTCACGGCCCCATGCCTATATTTTTCCGGCAAGCGAAAAAAAGCTCATCACTTTGCTCAATAAACACCAGGTTGATTTAAAAACCCTCAAATCAGCGCAAGATATTCTGGTCACGGTTTATACAATCAGCCATGTCACAGAAAGACTCGATGAAGAAAAACCCATCGAATATGCCGATGTGCATGTGGCTTCTGAGCGAAAAAATTTTGCCGCTGGCAGTATCGTCATGACACTCGATCAAAAAGCGGCGAACCTGCTGCCGTTAATACTCGAGCCGACATCGACATGGAACATTGCCAAAACACGAGCGGGCCGCAAATATCGGTTTAAAAAATATCTGCAAGAGGGCGAGGTTTACCCCGTTTTCCGCATTGAAAAAACAAGCGATTTAGATATCAATTAATCACCTGAACAAAGAGAGTCCCGGAGGAAAAGCTATTTATGAATGTCAGGCCGATAAAGAAAACACCAACTTTCGTGCAGTCGCTTATTCCATTGATCACTATTGCACTTTTTCTCGGCGTCGGTTATGGTGTATTGCGCCTGAATGCCGAGGTTCTGCTCATCGCCGCGGCAGGCGTCGCCGGAATCATCGCTTTGCGGCTGGGTTATTCGTATAAAGAGATCGAAAACGGTATACTCGAAAGCATGATGAAAGGCATGCCGGCAATGCTGATCGTCATCGTCGTCGGCGCACTCATCGGTTCCTGGATTGCAGCGGGCACTATTCCCTTGCTGATTTATTATGGTTTAAAACTTATTTCACCACAATTTTTTCTGGTGACCGCCTGCATTGTCTGCAGCATCATCTCTCTCGTGACGGGCACCTCATACGGCACTGTCGGCACGGTGGGCGTCGCTTTTATCGGCATTGCCAGCGGGCTTGATATTCCTCTCGCTCAGGCCGGCGGCGCCATCGTTGCCGGGGCCTATTTCGGTGATAAATTATCACCTTTTTCCGATACGACGAATCTGGCGCCGATCGCAGCCCAATCCAATTTATTCGATCACATCCGCCATATGTTGTGGACGACGACCCCGGCGTGGTTGCTGGGTTTAAGTGTATATTTCGTTTTAGGTTTAATTTCAGGAAGCGGCAGTACTGCTACTCTCGAAAAAACAAATTTCATCATGGAAACCGTGCATTCAAATTTCGTGTTCCACTGGCTGCTGCTCCTGCCACCGGCGATCACGCTTTACCTCGCAGTGCGCAAAAAACCGGTTATTCCGGGCATGCTGATTTCTTCAACTGTTGCCGTGATATTGGCAATTTTTATCCAGCAGCTCGATTTGAAAACCGCGGTTCAATCCATGGTCACCGGTTTCGAGGCCAATACCGGCAATGAAATTGTCGACAAATTGCTGACACGTGGCGGGATGGTCAGCATGATGCATGTGACGCTTATCGCATTTTGTGCTTTTGCCTTTGGCGGTATTGTACAAAAAGCCGGTATGCTCGATGTTTTGCTCGAAAGGTTGCTGAAGGTCGCTGATACAGCGGGCAAAATAATTCTCTCGACCGTATCATCCTGCATTGCAGTCGCATTGATGACCGGTAGTTCATTTCTTTCGATTCTCATTCCCGGCGAGCTCTTCGCTCCGGCTTATAAAAAATTCAATCTCGCTGCAAAAAATCTTTCACGAACGACTGAAGACAGCGGCACTGTAATCGTGCCGCTGGTGCCCTGGAGCATTGCCGGGGTTTTTATGGCCGGTACACTTGGCGTTGAAACTTTGGAATATGCAAAATGGGCTGTGATGTGTTACAGCGGGTTCGTTTTCGCCATTTTTTACGGCTTTACAGGAATTGCTATCGCGCCAAAAATCAATGAGGATGAAACCGTTCCGGGGAGCTAAACATGAAACGCTTCAATGCAGCAATCTGCTGTTTTATCAGCGGTCTGTTTTTCTTTAATTCTCTCCAGGCCAGGGATGGCGTGGAGCAAATTTCACTTTTCCGGCTCTCGTTGAATATTGACGGCCACCAGCTAAAGACAATTTATGACAGCAACAGGCCGTTGGAATCGAACAGTGAGCATACAAAACGTGCGATCATCGTCATCCATGGGGCGAATAGAAACTCCGGTGATTATTATGAACGTGTACTCAGTGCCGTTCGTACTGCCCAAAAAACCGGCGAAACGATCATCATCGCACCGCAATTCATCACCGCAGAAGACATCACCCGCCACCAATTTGATGATGATATCTTATACTGGCGTAGCAGCGGTTGGAAAAAGGGAGATAAATCACGAAATTCTGCTGTACTGCCCCGGCCTGCACGCATCAGTTCATTCTCCGTAATCGACAGTCTCTGCTTTCGGCTTGCCCAACATCAAATCAATCTGGAAAAAATCATCGTGATCGGTCATTCTGCAGGCGGCCAGTTCGTCAACCGCTACGCTGCCGGTTCGAAAATTGAAAACATTCTCAAAAGTCAATACGGCATTGAATTCACTTACATCATCGCCAACCCCTCATCCTACCTCTACTTCGATAAAAAACGACGCATTGCCGGTACAATGGACCAATTCACTACACCGGCGACGGCCTGCCTCACTTATAACGATTACAAATACGGCCTTGAAAAACTGAATAATTATATGGCTTCCACAGGTATCGAGCAAATCACCAGACATTATGCACAAAGAAAAGTCATTTACCTTCTGGGTGAAAAGGATGACGACCCTTATAGCGAATCTTTGGATATCGATTGTGAAGCGATGCTACAGGGTGAGCACCGGCTTGAAAGAGGTAAGATTTATTATAATTATCTCGGCCATTACTTCGGTACGGGAATTTATCAATCGCATCGGCTCGCCATTGTTCACGGCGTCGGGCACAGTTCAAGCGCTATGTTCAATTCATTTTGCGGCCTGTTTGTCATGCTCGATTACGGCAATTGTGCAACGATGACCAGTGCAGTCGAATCTGAAGCAAGAATAACGAAGTCGTTTCAAATTGAACTTTTTCAAAATTATCCAAATCCGTTCAACTCATGCACTAATATCCAGTTCTCACTATCACAGCGGCAAATCGTACGGATTGCCGTTTTCGACATAACCGGTAGGCAGGTTCTGAAGATCATAGAAAAAGAATATCTCTCAGGTACACATTCACTCCTATTCAAAAGTGATGAACTGCCTAATGGTCTTTATTTTATCGTACTCAAAGCCGGATTGAAAACGCATTTGCGAAAAGCGCTTTTGCTCAGATAGGAATCAATAAAAACAGATGTTATAATATCAGTTTTTGGACAAAAACCACAGAAAGGAGGCATGAATCTCTGATACTTTTTTTTAAATAATCCACTTAATTCTAAGGAGGTACGAGGAAATGAAGAGGTTTATTCTAACGGTTTTCCTGTGTATGATGATACTGGCGCCGTCAGTGTCATCAGGTCAGGAATTAGTCGTGAGCGGGACGGTGACCGATGTGGTGGGCAATCCGCTGATCGGCGCCAATGTCCAGATAATAGGCACCAATTTTGGTGCTGCGACGAGATCGGCGGGGGATTACCGGTTTGTGGTTCCGGCACTGGTCGCTCAAGGGCAGGAGTTGAAATTAAAGGTCAGTTTTATCGGTTATCATTCCCAAACCGTGCCAATTCGATTGACCCCGGGGCAGCAGCTCAAACATGATTTTAAGATGGAAGAGGATGTACTTGAGCTTGAATCTATCATTGTGACTGGGCTGGGCGTGGAGACGAAAGAGAAATTGGGTGTGACCATCGCCAGAGTGAAACCGCAGATCATGGAGCAGGCAGATCAGTCTAATCTCGTTTCGGCGCTTTCAGGCAAAGTGGCGAATGTGGAAATCACCAAAACCAGTGGTGACGCGGGCACTAACACCTACATTAAAATTCGCGGCACTTCGACGATCGACCGCGGCAATCAGCCTCTGTTTGTCGTCGACGGTACCCCGATCAGCAACGCCACTTATTATACCAACGGTTTTAATGGCGGCACCGAAGCACAGAACCGGGCCGGGGATTTAAACATCGAAGATATCGCTTCGGTGGAGATTCTCAAGGGTGCTGCGGCTTCGGCCATTTATGGTTCCCGGGCCTCCAATGGTGTGATTCTGATTACCACCAAAACCGGCAAACCTGGCCGAACCCGCATCAGCTACAAAACGGTTTACGGGACGACGGAACAGACCAAGGATTATCCGCTGCAAACGTGGTATGGTCAGGGCACCAAAGGCAAATACCGGAAAAACTACAGTCGCTCCTGGGGGCAGCCGTTGAATGTACGCGGCGCACCTCATTATGATTCGGCTCTCGATTATATTGCTGTTTATGGCGCTGATACATTGATGAATGTTTATGACCACACCGGCGAAGTGACTGACGGCGGTTATAATGTAGAGAACAATATCACGATTTCCGGCGGTAACGAGCTGACAACCTTTTTCGCTTCTTTCGGCCAGCTTTATGAAAAAGGCCACTGGATCGCCGGTTCCGATTATAAACGCCTGACTGGCCGGATAAAAGCGACCCATCTTTTGACACCGAAAATTAAAATGACCGGCAACCTGGCTTACGCTTACACTAATGCTCACTACCTGCAACGCGGTGATAACGCTATTGGTATGGGTATCGCAACCTTGCGCACACCACCGGAATTCAACAATTTGCCCTACCTGCACCCAGAAACAGGATTTCACCGTTCTTATCGCTATTCGGATGCCCAAAAATTAAAAGCCAGCCGCAAGTTCGACAACCCGTTTTTCATCATGTATGAGCATGACAACCCGGCGACAGTGAACCGTGTTTACGGCAACAGCAAACTCGAATACGATCTGACAAACTGGGCCAAATTCGATTATACTTTCGGTATTGACTATTTCGCAGATGAACGCATGGAGCTGGTGCCCATCAGCAGTTCCCGCGAGGCTGGCGTCGGCCGTATCATCAAAGCGGATTACCTGCGCCATGAATATGACGGCACGGCCCTATTGACGATCAAAGGCAATAAATTTCTGAAAAAGTACAAAAACTTTGACGGCACTTTTATGCTCGGACACAACATCAACAGCCGCCGTTTTCGCCGTTTTGAGGTCACAGGCGTCGATATGGGGGTGCCGGGATTTAACCAATTAGACAACACCGTTTCCACCAATTTGCAGACCGACGAATTCGAATCACTCATCCATACGGAATCCTATTTCGGTCAGGCAACTTTTGATGTTTATGATCAATTATACCTGACGGCAGCGTTCCGCAACGAGGGTTCTTCAACTTTCGGCGCCAGCCAGAAACGCCATTGGTACCCGAAATTCAGTGCTGCATGGGATTTCAACAAATTCCGCAAAGTGCCTTTTATCGATTTCGGCAAATTACGCATCGCCTATGGTGTTGCCGGGGTGCAACCAAGCGTATACAGCACGATCACCGGTTATGCTTCCGGTATTAAAGGTTTTGGCTGGGGTGAAGGTCTGAACCCAACTTACCGCGGCCTCATCGGCGTCTATTCAAGCTCAAGCCCGGGTAATAATAATATCAAACCCGAGCGCACGAAAGAGATTGAAATGGGCACCAACCTGGCTTTCTGGGATTCCCGTCTCGGTCTCGATATCACTTATTACAAAGCTCGCTCCGAAGATGTACTTTTCGATCTTAATTTAGTGCCTTCCACAGGATTTTTCGACCACACTGCCAACGCGGCTATCATCGAAAACAAAGGATGGGAAATCACTGCTGATCTAACAGCTTTGCGCAAACGTAATTTCCAGTGGAATATTGGCTTTAACTATGCCGCCAACAAAAACATAGTTGTGGAAATGGGCGGCGTTACAGCCGAAGACATCAAAACCGATCCCGGCGCTGAAGTCTGGGAACAGATTGGTCGCTGGGCCTATGCTTCTCCAGGGCGTGAACTCGGTGAAATGCGCCTGCAAAGCTGGGTACGTTTTGGTTATGATTTGAACATTACTGAAAACGGCCAGAACATCAACATCGACGAGGCCTATGCCGGACAGTGGAAAAAAGGGGATATTTATGTTGGTGCCGACGGTTATCCGGTGATGCACAATGACAATTTGTGGTCTGGTTTCGATTCCAATCCCGACTGGACCGGTGGTTTACGTAATGAGATCAAACTGTTTAACAAATTGACTATCTCGGCGTTGCTGGATATCAAACGTGGTTTTTACATCATGAACCACGGCAAAGGTGCGCTCTATTCTTACGGTACTCACGAAGATACGAAGTATCGCGGTACTATAGCGCCGGTCGATGGCGGCACTACCACCGACGGTTCTTCTTTCTCTTTTTTCAAACACGGAGAAAAAGCTATCGGGCCTGGCGCCGGTCAGGCTGTCGAATGGAACGAAACTTTTTACCGCGGCATCGCCTCCGGTTTTTCCGGCGACGGCTGGCTGTTTATCGAAGACGGCAGCTATGTGAAACTGCGTGAAATCGCCATCGGTTACCGCTTCGACCAGCCTTTTATCAAAAGATTGGGGTTGGAAGATATCACTGTGCGCCTGAGCGGACGCAATCTGAAAACCTGGACCGACTACACCGGTTATGACCCGGAATCGAACCGGCGTCAGGCCAGTGATCAACGAGACAGCGACTATTTCAACCAGCCGCAAACCCGCAGTTTCAACGTCACTTTTTACGTCAACTATTAATCCGGAAGGAGTTATGATGATCAAGAAAATATTTTCCCTGATGACATGTGTCATATTGATTATGGCGCTGGTCGGCTGCGGGGATTTCCTCTCCGGGCCCGACCTCGACAACGACCCCAACCGCCCGACTGATGTCCCGGCCGAGAGTATTCTCGTTGGTGTTCAGGTGAATAGCTACGGTGTGCTCAATTCGCATATTAACCGCACTGTAATGATGTGGATGCAGCAAATGGCCGGCGTGGCGCAGCACTACTCCGGCTATGATATTTACAATCAGACACCCTCACAATTCGCCGCGGCATGGTTCGATATTTACGGCGGCGGTGGTCTCATCGACCTACGCACCATACAAAGTCGTGCTGCCGATGATAACAAACGCGTGCTCGCCGGTATCGCCAAAATGTGGGAAGCCCTGTTGATAAGTTATACCGCCGATCTCTGGGGTGATGTGCCCTATTTCCAAGCTGCGAATCCGGATATTGCACAGCCCAAATATGACAAACAATCGGAAGTGCATAATGCAATCCTCACCTTGATCGATGAAGCTATTGCCGATATCAATGCCGGACAGGAAGCGCCCATCGCAATCTATGATTTCACCTATGGCGCGAACGCTGCCGATTGGACAGCGGCGGCACATACACTCAAAGCCAGAATTCTGCTCAACTGGGCGGAAGTCGATCCGGGCAAATATGCAGAAGCCATGGCCGAAGCACTGTTGGGCATTTCCAGCGATGCCAATAACTGGTCGACCCGGCATTCAGAAGTTGCCAGCGAGGAAAATGCCTGGTGGCAATTCGAAAGCGTACGCTTCGGTTATGTGCGTGCCGGCAATTATTTGGTAGAATTGCTGCGATCAGATAATGATCCACGGCTCGCCGTCTATTTCGAACCAGATGCTAATGATGAATTTCACGGTTCCAGACCCGGTGAATTTTTCGGTGATGCCAACGCGCTGAATCTCGGTACATTTGGCGCTAAAGACTGGAACTCCGACCTGGTCTCCTGGTTTGAAAATGAATTCATCATGGCTGAATGTGAGCTTGCAACCGGTAGTGCCGGCGTCGCACTCATTCGCTTGAACGATGTCATTCAACCAGGTCTCGAAGCAAAATTCGGGCTTGCCGCCAACTCCCTGCCACGTTACGACACCGCATTAACCGGCGATGCAGCACTCGCAGCCATCATGACGGAAAAATACAAAGCCATGTTCCTGAATATGCAAATCTGGAGCGACTGGCGCCGCACCGGCTATCCGGTTTTTAATGAAACCAGCGGCGGTAAACCCATTCCCCGTCGCCTGCTCTATTCACAGGATGAGCTCAACATCAACCCAAACACACCGGTTTATAGCGATCCGCTTTACCAGCATGTGGAAAATGATCCGAATTAACTAAGGGACAGACCCTCAAGGTTTTCAAACCCTGAGGGCCTGCTCAAAGGTTGTGCATCTTTTTATCTGTGTCACCCCCTGTCAATCTGTGGCTTTTTGATTTTGTTTTTTGCTGTTGAGAAAAAACCGGTTTATCCGGTTACCTCAAACAAACGCTGTAATAATTCACAAATCCGTCCCATATCTTCGAGTTTGATGCACTCATTGTCAGCATGGGGGTTTTGCATCCCGATGCCGAGTGTTACGGTTTTGATGCCTTTTTGATTATAGATATTAGCATCACTGCCGCCAGAATAGCGTAACGGTTCGGCGACTAAACTAATCGCCTTAAAATTTTCTGCGAGGCGGCACAAAACCAGATCCGCCGAATCCAGCTTAAATCCCATAAAATCCGTATGAAAGTCAAGACAAATTTCACCACCGAATTTCTTCCTGGTATGCGCAGCATGTTCACGTATATCCCGCTGCATCAATTCAATTGTCTTTTCATTAAAAGAACGTATTTCGCCGGTAGCAAAAACATGTGCTGCGACGACGTTTGTTGCATCCCCTCCACTCAAAGTTCCGATATTCGCCACAGTATCTGCATCAAGACGGCCCACCGGAATATTTCGTAAAAGATCAATCGCCATTGAGATGGCATTCACACCCTTTTCAGGGGCGACACCAGCATGGGCGGATTTGCCAAGAAATGCAATTTTAAATTTGATCGCAGTCGGCGTTTCCACAACATAACACCCAGGCTGGCGTGAACAATCGAGCACATATCCTTCCCTGGATTGCAGTTTGTCGATTTCCACAACAGCGGAACCGAGCAAGCCAATCTCTTCGGCTACACTGAAGACGACTTCAATATCACGATGAGAAGCACCGCTAACGACCAATTGTTCGAGAAAGTGTAAAATAATTGCCACGCCGGCGCGGTCATCTGCCGCCAGGATCGTTTTACCGCCCGAGGTGATTAAACCATCATGAATTTGCGGTTCACAGAGCCCGGTCGATTTCACACTGTCCATGTGTGCCGATAACATCAACGGCTGGCTTCCACCCTGCCTTCCCGGCTTTTTGACGATGAGATTGCCGCAATTTCCATCGATTTTTTGTGCCGCATCATCTTCAAACCAGGCGATACCCAGGCGCGTGAGCCTGTCACCGATATAATCCGCGACAGGACGCTCTTTTAAGGAAACCGCATCGATACGCACCAGTTCGAAAAAAAGTTGCTGCAATTGTCGTGGTTCAAATCGCATAATCTTTCCTTTTTTTTAAACAGCAAACCTTGCATTTGACAATGAAATGAATTGTATTTATATTCTTTTTCAACAAAAAATCACAGAAAGTAAGTTAGTCAATAACGCTTCCTGAGTTCCAAAATAGATATTTCTTCAAATTACGGGCGAAATGTGCTCAAAACTGAGAATAATTTCTTCAGGCAGTACGTTTTATGAATGCTGCACACCAATGTACTGGTCGTGAAAATTTAATAACAATACGATTAATTCAAATAAATAAGGATAAACAATGTCGGAAATACTCGGAATCAGGGGATATGATTATGTAGAATTTTACGTCGGCTCGGCAAAAATGGCGGCCTATTGGTACGCGAAAGCGCTGGGCCTGAAAATATCGGGATACGCAGGGCCGGAGACCGGCGTACGCGATCGCAACTCCTTTTATCTGACTAAAAATAAATTGAAGTTCGTCATCACATCGGCGGTGCAACCGGGTTGTTACGATGTTCTCGGATTCGTCAACCAGCACGGCGATGGGGTAAAAAGATGGGCCATCGAGGTCGACGATGTTGAAAAGGCTTTTTCCTATGCAACGCAGCACGGCGCCGTCATGATCAAAAGACCGCAGCGGCTCGAGGATAAACACGGTTATGTGATGGAAGCCGCCATCCGCCTTTATGATGATACCGAGCTCGTTTATGTGAATCACGATCATTTCAATCATATTTTCCGTCCCGGGTTTTGCGAGCCGCGGCAGGATATCAACATCAAATGCGAGGAAACCGGAATTCTTGGTATCGATCACATCGTCGGCAATGTGCGTGAAAATGAAATGAATCTCTGGGCGACTTATTTCAATAAAACCATGAATTTCGATACTTTCATCGATTTCAAAGCCGGTGATATCGGAACCAGGTATTCCGCCCTGCTTTCCAAAGTCGTGCGCTCATCCGATTCAAAAATAAAAAGCCCCATCAACGAACCCCATGCCGCTGAAAAAAAATCACAGATCGAAGAATATATCGAACAGTATTACGGTTCCGGTGTGCAGCATATTGCCATCGAGACAAAAGATATCGTGAAAACAATCGCCGCATTGCGTAAAAATGGTGTCGAATTTTTGACCATCCCGGATACTTATTACGATTTAATGCGACAGCGTGATAATTTGCAGATCGATGAAAAAATTGAAGACCTGCAGCAGCATAAAATTTTATGCGATAAAGAATCCACCGGATACCTACTGCAACTCTTTACCAAACCCATCGGCGACCGACCGACGTTCTTTTTTGAATTTATTCAGCGCAAGGGTGCTGAAGGTTTTGGCAAGGGGAATTTTCAGGCCTTGTTCGAATCCATCGAACTCGATCAGAAGTTACGCGGCAATCTCGATAAATCACCGGAAGAATTGCTTCCCCCCTGTTAATCGAAAAGATGAGTGTGAAGTATGCCTTTTTATCATAAACTGGGGGACATTCCCCGGGTCAAACATACGACTTTTTTCAAAAAAGACGGCGAATCATTGTATCGTGAAGAGTTGATTTCGAGCAAGGGATTTTCCGGGGTTTATTCGAACATCTATCATCATCACTTGCCGGCAGCGGTCAAATCCATCACCAAACTCGCAGTAAAAAAAGAAATGAGCTGGCCGGAGGCACCGCTGATTTACACGCATTTTTTTACAGATGAGATCGATATCGAGGGTGATTTCATCGAAAGCCGGGTGGAAATTTTACACAATAACCACTGCAGCATTCAAACCGCCCGGGTTTCCCGCGATATGGATTATTTCTATCGCAATGCGCATGCGGCCGAGTATGTTTTCGTGCATCGTGGATCAGGCGATATGTACAGCCAGTTCGGCAAACTGCCCTTTGCCCCCGGCGATCAACTGATCATCCCCAGGGCAACGACGTATCAACTCAAATTTGATGATTATAAGAATAACAAATTACTCATCATCGAATCGGACACCGCTTTTGAAATTCCGCGGCACTTTCGTAATGATTATGGACAGATGGAAGAACACGCCCCATATTGCGAGCGTGATTTTCGGCCGCCGCACTGTTTGGAGCCGAGCAGTGAAGCCGGTGACTTTAAAATCATCGTCAAAGCCGGCACCGATTATTACGAACACTGTGTTCAGCATCACCCTTTCGGCGCCGTCGGCTGGGATGGTTACCTCTATCCCTATGCTTTCAACATCAGGGATTATCATGCCAAAGTCGGACACATTCATTTGCCGCCGCCGGTGCATCTCGCATTTACGACCGGGCATTTTATCATTTGTAATTTTGTGCCGCGTTTATTTGATTTCCATGAGGCAGCGATACTGGCAGCTTATTTCCATTCCAACATCGACAGCGACGAGGTATTGTATTATGTCGAAGGTGATTTTATGTCGCGCAAAGGCATAAAATCGGGTTCTGTCACCCACCATCCTGGAGGCATGCCGCACGGGCCGCAACCGGGCAAAACCGAAACATCCATCGGGGCAAAGGATACAAAAGAATATGCGATAATGATCGATACTTTCGCACCATTGCAGCCGACGAAACATGTTCACGAGACATTAGACAAAAACTATGCGCAATCATGGCTGTAAGCAAAACCACCAACAAGATTAACACTATAACCCAAGAGTCATTAAAGTGATTAAAATTCCACCTTTCGTTCAAAATCTCAAGCCGTACAAAGCCGGCAAACCAATCGAAGAACTCATGCGTGAAAAACAGCTCAGACGAATTGTCAAACTTGCCTCCAATGAAAACCCCCTCGGCCCTTCACCAAAAGCCATCGAGGCGCTGCAACAACATGTTCAGGAGTTAAACCGCTACACAGATCCGAGCTCATACGAGCTGGTGCATGCGATCGCAGATAAATACCACGTGCAGCCAAATCATGTCATCTGCGGCCATGGCACTGATTCTTTGCTCGCCTATATCGTTGGCGCCTTCACTCGGGAATCCGATGAAGTTTTAACTTCCGAAGGAACTTTTATCGGTATTTATGTCAGCGTCAGAAAAGCCGGGCGTAAAATCGTGCAGGTGCCGCTGGAAAATTATACGTTCGATCTCGACGCCATTATCGACGCCATAACTGAGAAAACAGCGATGATTTATCTCGCTAATCCCAATAACCCGACCGGCACCATGTTTGAGCGCGGGACTTTCGAAGCTTTCATGAAACGCGTACCCGACCACATCATGATTATTCTGGACGAGGCTTACACCACCTATGCCGATCATCATCCGGACTATCCCAACGGTTTGGCTTATGACTATGAAAATATGGTGGTGACGCGTACCTTTTCCAAAGCCTATGGACTCGCTGGTTTGCGCATCGGCTTTGCCGTCGGGCCGGATGCAGTGATCGAATCGCTTTATAAAGTCAAGCTACCGTTTGAACCCGGCTTGCCGGCACAAAAAGCCGCGATTGCTGCTTTAGACGATGATGAATTTCTCCGGGAAACTGCAGATTTGAACCGGAAATCGCTGGCGCATCTACGCAAAGGGCTGGCGGAAATTGGTATCGAACAAGTGGAAACCGCAGCCAATTTCATTCTCACACTGATGCCGGATGCAAAATTCGCAGCCAGATTTTGCAAAGAATGTCTGAATCACGGATTGATCCTGCGTCACGTCGATACTTTCGGCATTGCACGCGGTGTGCGCATCAATTCCGGCACCATGGACGAGACGGAATTTGCACTTTCGGTAATCGGGGACGTCTATCGAAAATTAAATGCTTTATGACATACTCCCGGGAATAGTTTGTGAAACTGGTATCCTATTTTAAAAAAGATGAAATTCGCAGCGGTCTTTTCTTCCGCGGCCGGGTGTTTGACATCGCCCGGAACGGAAAAAATCTCTCACTGAAAATGCCGGCAAGTCTGCTGGAGCTGCTAAAGGCGCCGCAAGGTATGCAAAATGCTCTTAAAATTCAGGCTGCCATTGCTGCTGGTGAAACCGATATCTCAGATGCAGATGCCCGCTTGGCAGCGCCGCTATCCAACCCACCTTCCTGCCGCGATGCTTATGCTTTTCGCCGCCACGTTGCTACTGCCCGGCAAAACCGTGGTCTGCCGATGATCGCGGAATTCGATGCTTTCCCGGTTTTCTATTTTACCAACCACCATGCTGTTTTCGGCCCCGGCGAAATAGTGGTGGAGGCCGATCACCTGCAGCGGCTCGATTTCGAGCTTGAAGCTGCTGTTGTCATCGTTAAAAAAGGCAAAAACATACCGGCACAAGAGGCGGATAAATACATTGCCGGATACATGATTATGAATGATTTTTCTGCCCGCTTTTTGCAAATGGAAGAGATGAAACTCAATCTGGGGCCGGCAAAAGGCAAGGATTTCGCTACTGCAACCGGCCCCTGGCTGGTGACGCCTGATGAACTCGAACCTTTTAAAATCTCCACTGAGTTCGGCAATAAATACGATCTGGCGATGCGGGCATTTCACAACGGTAAACAAATCTCCCCAGCGGCAACTTGAAAGAGATGAACTGGACTTTTGCCGAGATCATCGAACGGGCGTCCTATGGCGTCGAATTGTTGCCGGGTGACATCATCGGGTCAGGCACTGTGGGCACAGGCTGTTATCTCGAATTGAACGGTACAGGCCGCCGCCTGGCAAATGAAACCGGACTCGAATTCATGGAAACGTGGTTGCAGCCCGGCGATACAATCGAACTGGAGATCGACTGTTTGGGAAAACTGAGCAACAGCATCCAAAAAGCGGCGCCGGAAAATTCAATTCTGGCAAAAAAGAAGAGCATCATTTAAACCCGGAACAAAATAATGAAAAAATCACCATCTGAATTTCTGGTTGTCGAACCGGGTAAAGCAAGTGTCGGCGAAATTCTAAAACTGCTCTCCGGCGGTGTAGCGCCGCGGCCGATTGCCCTGGTTTCGACGATTTCAGATGACGGCATCAACAATCTGGCGCCATTCTCCTATTTCAATACTTTCGGCGCCAAGCCACCGATCATCGGCTTTTCGGTCGTTCGCCGCATACGCAATAACAAAAGCAAAGACACACTCAACAACCTCAAACAAAACCGTGAATGTGTCGTTCATGCCGTCTCTCACAATATGCTGCAACAGACAAACCTGGCCTCAACGGAATATGCTCCAGAAATCGATGAATTTAAAAAAGCGGATTTACGTCTGTTGCAGCCGATCTCGTGCATCCGCGACGCGTGCTGGAATCACCCTTTCAGATGGAATGCAAAGTGCATGAAATCGTGGCACTGGGCACAGGTGGCGGTTCGGGAAATCTCATTCTCTGTGAAGTACTGAAATTCCACATCGATAGAAATGTGCTCAAAGATGGAGTCATCGAACCGGACCTGATCGATCTCGTGGGCAGAAATTCAGCAAACTATTACACCCGCGCCTCCCATTCATCGATTTTCGAGATTGAAAAACCGATTGCAAAAACCGGTATCGGCATCGACAATTTACCTGACTTTATCCGCAATTCCCATTTTCTCAGCGCCAATAAGCTCGGCAATATCGAAAAAATGCCGCAGCGAGAAGATATTTTGAATTTTATCGAAAGCGCACGAAATGCCGAATCTCTGCCGCAACAAAATCTCGACATCAACAGCAGTGATCATTTTTCAATTTTTCAATACGCTTTGCAGCTTGCTGAATCAGATAAAAAGAAAGCCGCGGCAATGATCGAGCTGGCTGCTAAAAAAGCGCTGGAACAAAACCGTACGGAATTCGCCATCAATGCGTTGTTAGCGATTGAAATTTTCTGACAGCAATTATGAAAAATCCACTTCCGCCGCACCGAATTGGTGAATCTTCAAAGCCTGACCTTCAAACCATACCGACAGGAATGCTGACATGCGCCTGGCCAAGTTCGAATATGATCAGAAAAACGGGGATTTGCAGCGGCTTTATCAGAAAATCCGGGATTACCGCAAGGGAAATCAAACACCGGCAACTCTCATAGAAGTCTGGAAAACCCTGAAAAATGAACATGCTTATGATTGGTTGCTGACAACGGAAATACTGGAGATTCTCGTCGCCAGCGGAGAAAAGGCACCATTCGACAACGAGGTTACGGCAGGTAAACCATCGATGTCACTTTGCGTGACTGTCCGGTCGACAGCACTGCAAAGTAAACTCCAGCCGCTCCCCT
>JAJRYV010000089.1 GCA_024275575.1 bacterium | reverse complement strand
TACTCACGGTCACAGATACCGACGGCTTAACCAACATCGCTACGGTGACGGTGCATATCAGCAACAACCAGCCGCCGATCGCGGTTATTTCAGATCCGTCTGAAGGCACAATTTTTAACGCCGGCAGCAGCATTTCGTTTACCGGCTCTGCCACCGATGCTGAAGATGGCATCATTCCCGCTTCGAGTTTCACCTGGCTTATCGACATGCCGAACGGCCAGCACAATAATGTCATCGCCCAGGGAACCAGATCGGGCACCGGCACCGCGCCGCAAAACGGGGCTTATATCCTCAAACTCGCCGTCACCGACAGCAAAGGCGCTGCCGATACGGCGTTCGTCAATTTCACCGTCGGCCCAAGGCCCAATATCAAACCCGTTGCCGTTGCCGAAGCCGATATCACTACCGGTGAAGTGCCATTGGTAGTACAGTTCAACGGTTCAAATTCGACCGACAGAGACGGCGCGATTTCGAGCTATTCATGGGATTTTCGTGATGGATTTTTCAGCACCGAAGCAAACCCGTTACACGAATATCAAAATGACGGCATTTACGATGTACAACTCGTCGTCTCCGACAACGCCGGGGATAGCGACACGGCAACGGTCAACATCACGGTGAATCCGACCTCAAACCTGCGGCCCACTTCTCTTGCTGAAGCCGATATCAGTATTGGTGAGGCGCCGTTGATCGTGCAGTTTACCGGTTCGAACTCCTCCGACCCGGATGGCATCATCGCACAATATGCCTGGAATTTTGATGACGGCGATACGGGCACCGCTGCCAATCCACAGCATACTTTTTATACTGAAGGGATCTATGATGTGCAGCTCATCGTCACTGATAACGGTGGTCTAAAAGACACCTCTATGGTGACAATTCAGGTTGGCAGCCCGCCGGTTGGTGGTGCATTAAACGGTTCTCTCAATGGATTTAATTCATCCAATCAAAGTAAATTGTTTTATCACGCAGGTTTTTGGTGGCTGACGGCAGCAGCAAAAAGTGATGGCGCCTGGTATTTATGGAAAAATGAAAACGAGACGTGGACAAAAATTTTACGAATTGAAACGACCAACGATAGCCGCCCCGATGCTTTTGTTGATGTCGCCAATGATAGATGTTACATTCTTTTTTCCCATAAATCCGCCTCACGACTGACACGCCTTAGTTATGCAAATAATAGCTGGGTGGTCCATGCCGGTTTTCCGGTAATGATCACCGGCTTCAACCATCAGGACGACGACGTTATCAGCATGACCGTCGATAAATCCGGCGATATCTGGTTGTTTCGCATCCACAACCAGAATCTTGAAAGCCGCCGTTCCCATGATGGCGGGCAAACATGGGGCAATACAATCTTTGTCAAAACAGGATTGCAGCAAGCCACCGGTCTGACGGATGCCACCGCCTTCCGCATCGGCGCGAAGAACTATGTGGGCGTGGTCTATGGTGAGGAAACCGGTGCCAATTCTGTTTATGGTTTTCTCTATCATCAGGACGGCGCTGCAGAAACCAGCTGGACTGATGAAACCCATTTGCTGGGCATGTGGCCAAACGTGCATGCAGACAATCAGGTCGCCATCACCAGTGACGGCGGGGAACGGATATTTATCGTGACAAAAACCGGCAGCCCGGGTGGAAACAGCGTTAAAAATGGTCTATTTAAACGAGATGCCAGCGGCTGGCACCGTTATGCCGTGAATATCAACACCAGTTGGGCTCACCCCGCAATCGCTTTCGATAAGACAAATAATGATATATTTATTTTTGGCATTCGGGAAAGCTTGCCGCGTATCGGTGAATTTAAAAAGGTTAAAGTGGGGACGGAAGAAGGTCTGTCCGAAAAAACAGTCATTCCGATTTTTGAAAACGCTAGCGATAATTTTGCTCATGTTTCATTGGCACAGCATGCCGGTTCAACTGATATCGGCTTATTTGTAGCCGCTGAAAATAGCGATAAAAGTCAAATCTGGGCAAAAAAAATCACTATCGAGCCGGACCCGCCAAACCTGAAACCTCATGCTGTGGCCACTGCGACGCCGGACAGCGGAAACGCCCCGCTCACGGTTAAATTTACAACGACCGGTTCCAGCGATCCCGAAGACAATATTCTGGTTTATCTGTGGGATTTCGACGATGGGCAAAGCGCTACTGGCAGCGTCATTTCTCATACTTACAACTTCGCCAACAGTTACAATGTTCGGCTGATCGTTAAAGATGCCGGGGCGCTGATGGACACAGCCTGGGTGCAAGTCGTTGTCAATTCGGTAACGACCAATAAACCGAAAGCTGTCGCTGCAGCCGATGTGACTTCCGGCAATGCACCTTTCACTGTCAGTTTTCACGGTTCCAATTCAAACGACTCGGACGGTTTTATTTCAACTTATGAGTGGAATTTCGGCGACGGCATTCGCAACGCGGAAGCAGACCCACAACATACTTTTATCAAAGAAGGCAATTTTGATGTACGGCTCATCGTCACCGATAACAGCGGCTTGACAGATACAGCCCGGGTAGCGATTACCGTCACAGCCCGACTTAACCGGCCGCCTATCGCCAGTATCATTTTGCCGGTTGCGAATACATTTTTCAATCAAAATGAGGCCATCAATTATACCGGTACGGGCAGAGACCCGGAAGACGGCGGCCTGCCACTGACGAATTTCACCTGGTTTATCGCACGGGCAGGTCAGGCTTTCAGCACCCTTTCCAACGGCATCAAAACCGGAACCATACATCCGGAATACAGCGGAGATTATACGTTGATGCTGGTGGTCAAAGATAGCGGTGGGCTCAAAGATAGCGCCTCGGTGCAATACTCCGTCAGCCAAAGCGGCACAGGGATTGGTGACTGGAGTGCGACAGGGCAATCAATCCCAGAGAAGTACAGTGTCAGCGATGCGTACCCAAATCCTTTTACTGATAATTCTGCCGCGATGCAGGCTACCGGTGTCAAAATCGAGCTTGGTTTGCCCACTGCAAGCCTGGTTTCTGCAGCCATCTATAACATGCTGGGGCAAAAAGTCGCGACAGTTTTAGCGGATATCGGATTGCAGGCGGGTTATCATCAATTGCGCTGGAACGGCAATGACGATAGCGGCAGGCCTTTGCCCAACAGCATCTATTTTTTCCATGTCCGGGCAGGACATTTTCAAAAAAATATTAAGCTGAGCCTGATTCGCTAAAGGAATAGTCTTTTAAATATTTTATCAAACAAAACGGCAATTCCATCTGGAGTGATCGTTTTTTTTTAAGGGCCTATTCTGCAGTTAAAGCAGCACGATCATTTTTTTCATCAGAACAACGTCGCCGCATTGCAGGCGAATATAATACAGACCTGTTGCTTTACCACGCGCATCCCAACGTACCGTATGCAAGCCCGCAGCCTGACGTCCGGAAAATACCGTGGCGACCTTTTGCCCCAGCAGATTAAAGACTTGCAATTCCACCGTAGATTCCTGCTGAATTTTGTAACGAATCCGGGTTTGCGCAGAAAACGGGTTGGGGTAATTTTGCATGAGCACCACCTCCGGCTGCCCATGGTTATTGCGATCTGCGACAGCGAGGATATCACCGAATCTTTCTTCAAGATGTCGACGCATGTATTGCGGGCGTGCCAGATTAAAATCCCTGATACGCTGCAGATGTACCTGCCATTCGCCATTTAAAGCCGGTAAAAACGGCCAACGCTGCCTGTACTCTTCATAATACGGTGATATTTCGGCGACCATTTCATCCAGCAAATCGTTCATTTTTTGCGGCGAAAACGTGGTTTCCATTTGTCGCATAAACCAACCGACAAATGCCTTTTTGAACGCATCGTTCTGCAAAAGACGGACAAGAACAGGATGCGGTCCATACTGGCCAAAACCGGGTATGGGTGTGCCGTCGATAGTATGCGCCAGCATATTATAAGGTGCTCCAAGAAAAGCATAAAGCGGCGAGAGGATCGTTGCGACCCCGAAACTTGTCTCCATGTCATAAACCGTCCAGCGCCACTTTGCCGTTGCGGTTCGCGGCCGCCAGCAGGCTTCGTTATTGTTCGGCCAATCCCACTTGCAGAGGTAAATGCCGTGGCCGACATAGGCGATAAAATTGTCGATATCCATCTGCGTTTTGATATAGTCGTAGTTCGCCGGCAAACGCATATCCTGTGTTCGCAAAAAATCAAGCATAGCATTCCAGTGAGCAGCATCTCCCTCATCGACAGCAGGCAGAGCATTGCCTCGCGGCGCGATCATGTCCAATCCCGGATTATCGCGGTCGATGCCGTAGTGAAACTGATAATACCACGAATTTTTATTGGCCTCACGCAATTCGTGCAAACCCCAATACTCGCCGTTGATAAATAAAATGGCAGGGCGATAAGCATTTAAATCGAGGCCGGACTCAGCCATCAATAATTGGGCGTAAGCGTCGTTAAAAAGGCCGGCCGTGATAACACTGCCCCAGGCACGAATGATAAATCTTTTGAATACCGTGAGGTCTTTCGCTTTTGTTCTTCTGTTTTTAAAAACAGGGTAGTTGATGCGGTTGTCGCCATAAATATAGCGAGCGATGAGGTGCAAACCTTTTTGCGGGCTTACCTGTGAGGTGCCGCCCTGAACTTTTATGCCCAGGTCTTGCGAAAACCCGATTTTGCCGCCGGGTTCAAAAAATTCGACATGGGCCGGTTTTTCCCAGCTCTGGAAATAATTGCCGCTGCGCGTTACCCCGGGGCGATGCGTCTTCCCGGGAACGTATATACCAGAAGCAGGATCGAACAAGTTTTTAAAATCAGAAACCAGTGAAATCACCGCCAGCGTCGGATAGCGGTTTTTCATATTTTGATCGATAAAATAAGTCTGCGTGACGATTTCGCTGGGGGCATATCCCAGCCGGTAGGCGCGGGCGCGCACAACAGTGGCCTTAAAAACCTCACTCGCCGGCGCTGTCCACTCCGGCAGCCAGGCTTCGGGATCGGCATTGGTAACGAATTCGGAAAAGTAGTTCGCTTCCCCGACGCGGCTTTGTATCGATATATCCGCCGTTAATTCTGCAGATTGTTGGGTTGGTTCATTGCAATTGGTTGTATAATAAATTTTTGTACCCGGCATGTTCGTGTACAAGTGAAGGGTTTGAGATGCTGAAAAAAAACCGCCCGGCAGGGAAAACACCGGTGCTTCAGTTTTCAAATAAACCTCTCCGGCATTGCGTTCGCCCGGCGTGGCATTTTGAAAGAACTGCCATTCACTTGCGCCATCGGGAAAACGACCGATCGAGATATTCCGTTGCTGCATGCTGTATAAAACAGAATCGATTAGCATCCCCTGCTCGTTAAACAAGCCGATCACTTCACCACTGCGTTTTAATCTGAAGTTTGTGTGCAGCGCCAGGCCGGAGGTATCCCTTTCATCGGCAAAGATGAGTAAAAAACCATGGGGAGCGATTGTCACGCCGGAGGGGAAGGTCCATTTCATTTTTTCCGCCAGATCGTCAGTCAAAGAGTAGCCCTTTACATTCAGTGGAGATAAATTTGGGTTATAAATTTCCAGCCAGTCGCCAAATTGGTGAAAATCCGGATCAATCAAGACCGAGGTATTGGCAGCACAGAATTCGTTGATCAACAATTGTTGGGCATGCACAGGGGTAAAAAGTAAAAACCACAAGAGCAACAAAACCGGCTTTGATCGCGTTGCGGGCCATCTCTTTATCATCTTCAAATCTTTCGCCAATGATTAACTTAATAAGGTGTCTGCAGCTATTGTGAGATGCGAATCGTTTCTTCGCGTTTTGAGCCGACGGAAAGAATTGCCACCGGGGTTTCGGTGATCTCTTCAATAGCAGCGAGGTATTTTTGAGCGTTCAACGGCAGGTCGCTTTTACTTTTTGCTTTGCTGGTATCGATTTTCCACCCAGGAAAACTTTGCAAAACAGGTTCGACGGCAGCGATTTCCTGCAGCGCTGAAGGAAATGTGTTTATCATTTTGCCTTTAAGCTTATAGCCGGTGCAAATCTTTATTTCTTCAAGCGAATCGAGCACGTCGAGTTTTGTCAATGCCCAACTGTCGATGCCATTGACCTCTACGGTATATTTTGCCAGCACGGCATCGAACCAACCGCAGCGGCGCGGGCGGCCTGTTGTTGCGCCAAACTCATTGCCCAGCTGGCGGAATTTCTCATCGGTTTCTGCATCGAATTCGGTGGGGAAAGGCCCCATGCCGACACGTGTTGTATAAGCTTTTATGACGCCCATGACGTGGTCTATTTTTGTCGGCCCGATGCCCAAACCAATGCAAGCACCGCCGCTGGTCGGGTTGGAGCTGGTGACAAATGGATAGGTGCCGAAATCGAGATCGAGCAATGTACCTTGTGCACCTTCAGCAATAATATTTTTCCCTTCGGCGATTGCCTTGTTGAGCATGCGGCTGGTATCGGTGATATAAGGGTCGAGAATTTTATCGTATTCAGAGTATTCCTGAATAATACTTTCTGTGTTCAGCTCTTGTGAGCCGTAAATTTTTTTCAAAATCTGGTTTTTTTGTTCGATATTGTCTGTCAGTTTCTGCCGTAGTGAATCACGATCGAGCAGATCGACAACACGGATTCCGGCGCGATTGGCCTTATCCACATACGCCGGGCCGATGCCGCGCCCTGTGGTGCCGATCGTCATTTCAACATCGCTGTTTTCCTTCGCCTGGTCGAGCATTTTATGATAGGGCATGATCAGGTGTGCACGGTGGCTGATAAAAAGCCGCCCTTTGACGGTGATGCCCATATCTTCGAGCATTTTTATTTCCTGCAGCAAAGCATCGGGATCGAGCACGACACCGTTGCCAATGATGCAAGTGGTATTTTTATTGAGAATACCGCTGGGGATGAGGTGCAGAATGTATTTATTCCCGGCGATAATAACCGTGTGCCCGGCGTTTGCGCCTCCCTGATAACGGGCAGCGATATCCGCATCCTGGCTGAGAATATCGACGATTTTTCCTTTGCCCTCGTCGCCCCATTGTGCCCCGACGACTACCTTTACCGGCATGTTGATTTCCTTTCTAAAAAAAAACTCCGAAGGCAGAAAGTTCTGCACTTCGGAGCAAAAACGCTGAGAACATCTCTACAGTTATTTATCGAATGCCTGAACGGCTTCTTCGAGTGTGTCAAAAGTATCAAATACGGTGAGTAATTTGGTGATCATCAACAGGCTCTGAATACGTTCAGTGGCGCGCGCCAGTTTGATATCACCATCTTTATTTCGCATGGTCGTCAGACCGCCGATCAAAATTCCAAGACCTGAGCTGTTCATCCAATTGACTTTTCCGAGGTCGGCAACGATATTGGTTTTGCCCTGGTCGATCAGTTCATGCAATTTATCATTGAGCAATGTGGCATCGGGACCACCCATGATTTTTCCTGAGAGCTCAAGGACGACGACGTTATCAATCATTTTTTCTTTAAGTTTCATTCTTTCCTCCTGGCAGGATCAAAGGCTTTTGGTTTGTTTTTATTTTCTACGTTTTTTCCCAGACTTTACAGAAGCCTGCACTTGCTTGTAACCCCATTCGGCAACAACTGGTGTAGCGATAAAAACAGAGGAATAAGTACCAACGATGACACCAACCAGTAATGCGAACGAAAAATTATGCAATACTTCGCCGCCATTTAAATAAAGCACCAGTACGACAAAAAATGTAGTGAGCGAGGTGATTATCGTACGGCTGAGGGATTGATTAATACTGACGTTGATGACGGTAAAAAAATCATCTCTTCGGCGCGAACGCAAGTTTTCACGAATACGATCGAAAACAACGATCGTATCGTTCAGCGAATAACCGACGATAGTGAAAAAAGCCGCGAGAACGGAAAGGCTGATTTCAAGGCCGAGAATTGAAAATATACCTAAGGTAAAGAGCACGTCGTGGAACAGGGCAACAATGGCGCCGATGCCGAAAACGAATTCGAATCGCAGCCAGACATAGACGAGAATCAGTAGCAGCGCAAAAATAACCGCCCAGACACTCTGGGTACGCAGCTCATTGCCGATTTTCGGTCCCACGCTTTCGACGCTCAACATTGTCGGCGTATTATTTGAAAAATCATCTTTGAGGGTAGAGATGATCGTATCGGAAACTTCGGAACCTTCCTGCTGCTTTTCGATGCGTATGAGTACATCGGTTGCGTTGCCGAAGTTTTTAATCTCGGCGCTGGCATAACCGACCTTCGCCAGGGCATCGCGGATTTCGGTCACGGCAACTTCATTGGAAAAGCGAACGTGAATTTCCGTACCGCCTAAAAAATCGATGCTGTAGTCAGGGCCACCTTTGATGATCAGGTTCACCATCCCGATGAGAATGAGCACACCGGAAGTAATCAGAGCAAAACGCCGTTTTGCCACGAAATCTATGTTGGTTTTTTTAATAAATTGCATGAGTTGAACAATCTCCAAATCGTCTGTTATTTATATAGTGAAACTTCGAACTCACATTAGATACTGAGTTTACTCAAGCTGCGTTTTCCATTCATCGCATCAAAGATCAAGTGAGTGACGACGATGGCGGTAAACATACTGGCCAGAATACCGATGGACAGGGTGACGGCAAAACCACGAACCGGGCCCGAACCAAATTGATAGAGCACCAGGGCGGTTAGAAATGTGGTGATATTAGCGTCAAAAATCGTCCAGAAGGCGCGGTCATATCCTGCGTCGATGGCTGCGCGCACTGTTTTTCCGGTTGCCAGTTCTTCGCGAATTCTTTCGAAGATGAGAACGTTGGCGTCAACCGCCATACCCATGGTTAAGATAATACCTGCGATACCCGGCAGTGTTAGTGTCGCATGGAAAAATGCCAGTGCTGCAAGAATCAGGAAAAGGTTCAGAAGCAATGCGACATCGGCAATCAGGCCTGAGATTTTGTAATAAATAGCCATGAAAATAATAACCAATACAATACCTACGGCAAGCGAGAATTGTCCGGCATGCACCGAATCCTGCCCCAAAGAGGGCCCGACCGTACGTTCTTCGATAACATGGATCGGCGCAGGCAGGGCGCCGGCGCGCAAGACGATGGCGAGATCTTTTGCTTCTTCCATGGTGAACGATCCTTCGATCTGTGCGCTGCCACCGGGAATTTTTCCTGAAATATTTGGCGCCGAGGCAACTTTGCCGTCAAGCACGATCGCTAATTGTTTATTGACATTGGCGCCGGTAACCACTGAAAAAATTCGTGCGCCTTCAGTATTGAATTTGAGATTGACCAGCGGTTGGCCCTGATTAAAACTCTGCGAACCGGAACTGATGGAAACATTGGCTTCTTCGAGATATTTACCGGTGATTTCCGCTTTTTTCTTAAGAAAATACATCTCGTAATATTCCTGCTCCTCAATAATCATCGGGGCGTTGGAAAAATGAATTTTCACATTATCCGGAATGGCCTTCAATATCTCCGGGCTGTTGACGATGCGTTTTACCGCCTGCAGGTTTTTGGCAGGCAAGCCCATGGAATTGCGCGACCCGGGAAAGCTCGTCAGCAGGCTGAGAAACGGGTTTTCTTTGACGAGCCCTTCATCGACAAGCACGGTTGAATCTGTCGCCGAATCGTCACCGATGGTGGTGCCTTCGCCAAACAGGCTTTCGACACTGACTTCTTTATCTTTGCGAGCCGCCGGCCGTGTCGCGGTGGAATCGTTGCCTGAATCGACTTTGGTCTGGCTGTCCATGCGGTTTAATTTTGCTTTCAATGCATTGTCGATGTCCTGCAGAATTGCCATGTTGACATCCGGCTCTTTCACCAGCTTGAACTCCAGCAACGCTGTTTTACCAATGATCTCTTTGGCACGTTGTACGTCTTTAATTCCCGCCAGCTCGATAATAATCCGGTTATCACCTTGTTTGGTGATCGAGGGTTCGGATACACCGAACTGGTCAACGCGGTTGCGCAATACTTCGAGTGTGCGGTTGACGGCATCGGCAGCCTGTTCTTTCAACTCTTTGATAATTTCATCATTTTTCTGGATTCGTTTGCCAAAATACAAACTCAGGCGAATCCCCGCTTCGTTGAAAACGTTGCTAAAAGTATTGAAATAATCACTTTCAGAAGCGCCGCTCTGTTTTTCGATTTTGGCGAGCAAAGAATCGAGGCGGGCATCGTGTTTTTTGGCAATATTTTGTGTCAGTTGAGGCAGATTGACCTCGTAGACAAGATAGGTTCCGCCCAGCAGGTCGAGGCCTCGCTTTATCGCATGATTTTCTTCTTTGACGATGTCATCATGCAGCAGAGCAGCTTTTTCTGCAAGCGCGTAGGCGTCCTGTAATTTGGTCTCATCCTCAATGGCTTTTTCAAGCCGTGCCGGCAGATCCCCTGCATTCAGTCCAGCTCGTATTTCATCCGAATCCAGATTGCTCAGTGTTTGCAATTGTTCTGAATAGATGTTGGCTTCTTTTTGGAGCTGAGCGACTTTGATTGTTGGATAAATCTGGACAGCAGCCCAAACGAGCACGATTCCAACGATGATAGATCGTAACAGATTATTCCTTCGCATTCTGAGATTCCCTAAATCATTAGTTTTAGATTCAAATAAACAGCCTGCAATATATGCCTTTGAAGAATAAAAGTCAAGATTTAACGAGTGTGATAAAAATAATGTGTATTACTCTGTTTTTTACTGATTTTTAAGAAGTTAGATGATGAAGAAAAATTGTTTTTTGCCCTGATGTGAAATATCCTGGGGCCCTGGCCGTGCCGCTCAATCGTAACTGTTTCGCAGCCCAGCCCGTCAGGTGTTGGTGAGGTTTAATCCTTGGAAGGTCCGGCAAAAATATCCACCCGAAAAAAAAGCGGCGGGAAATTAAATCTCGCGCCGCTGTTCATGCCGAAGGCAGGTAGTTTTAACCGTAAATTCCCCGCAATTTCAAAGCATTGGCCACGCGTTCGATTGCCAGGACATAAGCGCCAATGCGCATATTGACATTGTGTTTTTCAGAGCGCTTGCGCACTGAGGCATAAGCTTCAGTTAAAATGCGCTGCAGCCGTTCGTTGACATCGTCTTCGCTCCAATAATAACCGATGCGGTTTTGCACCCATTCGAAATAGGAAACGGAAACACCGCCGGCGTTTGCCAAAATATCCGGCACGACGAGAATCCCTTTTTTATCGAGAATGGCGTCAGCTTTTGCCGTCGTCGGGCCGTTTGCGCCTTCAATAATGATTTTGGCTTTGATTTTGTCGGCATTTTTGCGGTTGATGACGTTTTCCAAAGCGCAGGGTGCGAGAATATCGCATTCCAGTTCCAAAAGCGCTTCATTGCTGATTTTTTCAGCGCCAGGAAAGTCCGTCAGCAAGCCGTCATTTTCTTTTCGGTGCCGAATTGCATGCTCGATATCGATGCCGGCGGGGTTGTAATAACCGCCGGTCACATCGCTGATGGCGACGACTTTTGCGCCGATTTCGGAAAATTCCTCAGCAGCAACCGCGCCGACGTTACCGAATCCCTGAATAGAGATTTTTGCACCCTCGGGCTGCAGCCCGATTTGCTCCATCGCGGCCTCGGAAACGATGCGCACACCACGGCCAGTTGCTTTGCGGCGGCCTGCAGAACCGCCGAGATTGCCCGGCTTCCCGGTGACGACGGCGCTTTCAGTATGGCGGATGTGCATGCTGTAGGTGTCCATGATCCAGCCCATAATTTGTTCATCGGTATTCACGTCCGGGGCGGGAATGTCGCGTTCGGGGCCGAAGACATCGAGCAGATTGCCGGTGTAGCGGCGGGTGATTTTTTCCAGTTCAACTTTAGTCAGTTTACGCGGGTCGCAAATGATGCCGCCTTTGGCGCCGCCGAAGGGGATATTGACCACGGCGCATTTCCAGGTCATCCATGCGGCGAGGGCTTTGACTTCCTGAACGTTGACATCCGGATGGAAGCGAATACCTCCCTTGGAGGGGCCGCGGACCGAGCTGTGAATAATACGTAATCCCTCAAAGACCTTGATCGTACCGTCATCCAGTTTGATGGGGATGGAAACGGTCACCTGCATTTGCGGGGTTTTTAGATAGTCGAAGGTTCCGGAATCGAGGCCGAGAATATCTGCCGCGATCTCAAACCGCGACATCATGGACTCGAACGGATCATCGTCATTCCGGTTAATGGGGGCGGGTTCAACGTACTTCATTACTGTGCTCCTTGCAAAAGCATCGATTTTAATAAAGTGAGCAGGATAGCGTGGCAATTTGCACGATTTTTTTCATTTGCAGTTCGCGGGACAAAGCACGGTAAAATAGACCCAACACCAGTAAGCTTTGATTTTACGTTGACATATGCAATTCTTTGCCGTATTTAACACAATATCCTGAAAATTTGAATGCGGCGAATATATGCAGGCGATGAGAAAGATACAAGCATAAAAAACACTGCGAATCACTCGATTTTTAAGGTTTTTTTAAAGTGAAAATTAAATTAATTAAGCCTTGCAAATGCCTGCGATTTTAGAGTGCGGTTTTCTCAAGTCGGATGGCAAATTGTAATTCGAAACGGCTGTGTTATGCTGTTGATGGCAAGCGGCAGCGCGTATAAATTTTCCAGGCGGCGGCACAGGTACCATCGTTGTGCTTTTCTTAAATACCACGCTCATATTTTGTTTTAAATTTGATGATCCCTTCAAAAATGCCGCGGGCAATTTTTTTCTGAAACTGATAGGAATTGAGGCGTTTTTCTTCCCGGCGGTTGGAGATAAATCCGGTTTCAATCAAGACGTTGGGCATCGAGGCGCCGATGAGGACGTAATAACCCGCCTGTTTTACGCCGCGGTTTTTTACCGAGGTGCGTTGAGAAATTTCATCCTGCATCAATGCGGCAAATTCCTCGCTTTCCTGTTGATAGGAATTTTGTGCCATACTGGCCAAGATATAGTTCTCCGTGTTAAAATCAGCATATGACGTGCTGTCTGATTCGTAGCGAATTACCGCATTTTCTCGCCTCGCCGATTCGATAGCCTCCTCTGTTCGCGCTGCCCCGAGTAAGTAAGTGGTCAGGCCGCTAACTTTATGGCTACGATTCGAGTTCGCATGAATGCTGATAAACAACTTGCCCTGTTCACGGTTGGCCAGTTTCGTGCGCTCTTTTAAAGAGACGAACCGGTCGTTCTGGCGCGTCATTACCACCCGCATATCGGTTTCTTTTTCGATGATCGATTTGAGATGGCGGGCAATAGCCAGGGTGATATTTTTTTCGTAAGTCCCGCGCGGGCCGATGGCGCCCGGGTCACGGCCGCCGTGTCCCGGATCGAGAATAATGGTGTCGATCAGCCATTTTTTCCGCTCATCCTCAAGTGTTTTGATAATGTTGGCAGATATCTGTTTACGTGTTGTCAGGGAAACCAGGATTTCCTGCGATTTCGGGTTGGAAAAGATTTTTTTTGAATCCAGCGGACCGGACAGCAGAAATGACAATTGTGCGATCTGCGGCAGTTGCACCGGGCGGATTTCCTGAATAAAACGGCTCTCATTCTCCTGATAAACATTGAGCGTATCGACAACTGCGCCAAATATATCGATATATAACCAACCGCGGGTTGAACGCGAATTGATATAGGTTTGCGGGATGACGCTGGAGGTTTTAATACGAATCAACGTCCCGTTGGCTTTTTCGACGGTGTAAATACCCGTGACCCTGGGCAACAGTTTTTTCCCCGGCCCCATATCTTCCTTTTCGTTGTTGCTTTCTTCCGTATTTTGGCGTAAGGCAACGATCGGATCGGGGGTGATGTCGGCGATAAACGACTGCGCCGGGGAAACTTTGTTGGAAACGAACCGGCGATTTTCAATACTGGTAAGTTGCCCGGGAAAAACCGGTGCGATGAGATCGACGAAAAACGGAACGGGCAGATATATTTCCCCGCCTTCGTAGGCGACGGCAACCGGCATTTGCAGAACGGTATTATTCAGCATGACGAATGGGTTTAGCGCAGTCACTTTGACTTCAGTATCGCCGATGTGAAAAATTGCTTTGTGTGTTTTCTGGCTGATAATCGGGTAGGTTTTTAGAATTTTTGCCAGCTTTTTCAGCGCAACAAATTCAAAATCCGGTGATTGGTTGAGCTGAACGGTGGGCAAATCTTCATAGACGCCGTTCAGCATGATTGCGGTTTTGCGTGCCTGGCAGAAAACTGCGTCATGCAAATGGAAAAACAGAATGAGAAATGCAAAAAGAGAATAACGCCGGATTGTGCTGGTACAATTACTGTTCTTCATTCAAATATTGACTCGCTCGTCTGAGAGCAGCTTGCTCCTGCTCAGTCAAATTTTCGTATCCGACTTCATTGATTTTATCGAGTAAAGCATCCATTTCGGCGCGGATTTCTTCTTCTTTCTGCCGTTTTTTAGCCTGCTGGATGATGTGTTTGTTTTCACGCCGTTTCTGAAACTGTGCTGCGATGCTATACATTTGCCAGTCGAACTTTAAGTAAAGTAATCCTACAAACATTCCACCGAGATGCGCAAAGTGAGCAACGGCGTTATCTGCGCCGAATACGCCGGAAAAAAGGGATATCCCGGCCAGGATCATCGCTAGGTATTTGGCTTTGATGCGCACCGGCAAAATAAAGAAGACGAGGAATGTCAACTCACGCTCAGGATACATCAGCGCGAAGGCCAGGATCACACCATAAATTGCACCGGAAGCACCAATGATCGGGATACCTTGATTTTCCGGGAAGAAGAGCAGGTTGAAGAGAATCTGGATCAGGCCGGCGCCAATGCCACAGACAAAATAGTATTTAAGAAATGCTTTACCACCCCATTCACGCTCGAGATCAACGCCAAAAATCCACAAAATCAGCATATTGATGAGAATATGTAAAATTGAGCCATGCAAAAACATATATGAGACGATTTGCCAGATGAAGAGATTGTAGAGAAAATAGACCGGCACAAGCCCAAAAAGACCATTAAAATCGATATCAAAGAAAGAAATGAACAGATTTTGAATAACGTAAACACCGATGTTCACAAGAATCAGTGTTTTCACCATTTGTGTCATTCCAGGCCCCAAGCCAAATTGGAATCTCTGGGTCTGATAGTTCATTTTCTCTCCTCAAACTGGATTAAATATAAAGCAAAAACCGGATGGATAAACTCGGAATATGCTGATCAACGACGCTGGTGTTCAGGTTTTTGTAATGACGTTTATCTTTTTCATGCAAAATACCCTTAGCTTAGTCATCGGTTTTGCCGGGTAAATTCTATATTATATCAAAACGGATGCCGAAGCGAATACCAAAACCACTTAAATTGACTTCGCTCCAGGTCGGCAAACCCGCTTTTGAAGAAGTCTTGTTGCGCGAGGGTTTGGCTGAGTGATAGAGAATTTCACCGGTCAAAGCGGAGCGGCTACCGATGATGTAATGAAAACCTGCACTGGTCTCCCAGCTCAACCCGCTATAGCGTCTTCTTTCACTGGTATTTTCTTTATAATTATTTTCTTTGTTAAACAAAAACTCATACCCCAAACCGCCGTGCAATTGATAGCCAAAAAAACGAGTTGAGGGAATCACGATGTTAATCATCGCATACAACGGGATTGAGAAGGTGGTATATTCCAGTTCCTGCTGTTTGGTTGTTTCCTGAATTCCACCCTGCGGATCGGCGATGGCGACAGTGGAAACCTTATTGTAGTTGGTATAGAAAAAATTACTCGAGACCCCCAGTTCCACGGTTTCATCGATCGGCGTTGCAAAGTCGAAACCCAGCAACAAACCGGAATCAGCATCTTTAGGATTCAAATAGCCGATTTTTATGGCAGAAGGTTTAAACTGTGCATAGAGCGAAGCCGAGCTCGCAAACAATACGGAACAAAAAAGTACGGCAAAATTAAAAATCTTGAGCAGTTTCATTGACCTATCCTGAAATGAAATAGATGGTTTTGAGTTTTATGAAGTCTGTGGCGGCGAGAAATTCGGATAATGTTTGCAATTTACATTATAATGACACGAGATTTTACGCATGACCAAGTTCGAAACCAGCGTCCTGGAATATGCAGAAGTTTACCTATTAAATGCTTAAAAATCAAGAAAAATGTCAATTCGACGGCGCGCCGCAATCTTCAGTAAAAGTATGAATTTGACCATAATTATATGCAAAATGCCATGCCCCGGTTTCATCAAATCTGAACGGAATGCCTCATTTCTGCTTTACGCCGGGGGAAATATTCATTTTTAAAATTACAACATCAATAGAAGTACTCAGGGGGCGCATTGTCTCATCATGAGTCAACCGTTCCCATGTTTGGACAAAAACGAATTACAATTTCTCATGGGAATTTGCTGGTTTTTTACACTTATCCCATTGAAACAGCCTCAATCAGATTGAAGTGAAAAAATAAACAAAAGTCGATTTGCTTTGGCATGTAAATTGTTTAAAGGCAACCACGGTATTTTTTTTAATAATTCCGCATTTTGGAGAGTTCAACCAGGATGATTGAAGAAGAAAATCAATGATGAATAAACGCTCGCAATTTGCTTTGGCTATTCTGTTTTTATATTTTTTTAGCCATCAGCTATTAGCCCAAACCACGATGTTCGGGGGGCGCGGTCTGCTGCGCACCCAATCCGCCGAACTGATCGGCATCAATAAATTCTATGTCAATTCGTATTTTTCGGCTTTTATGCTGCTGGAAAAAGACGCCACCAGTATGACGAAAAACTATGGCATTGTGACCAATTTTACTCTCGGCCTGAACCGCCATGTCGAATTGATTGCTCACTTTAAACCCTATCAGGACGACCAGAATAATATTTGGGGCGCTCCCGGTGATAGCCGCCTGGGTTTAAAAATCCGCACGCCTTTTTCAAATGCAATGATACACACGGCGTTGCAGTTGTATGTTAACTTGCCGACCGGGCGTGATTTGAATATAAAATACGAACCGTATTCATCCCGTGAAGCCGGCGTTGCGGGGATGGCATTACTGACGGTTGATTTCATGGAAATATTTTCTTCATTTCCGTTAAAATGGCATCTTAATCTCGGCTATTTTGACCAAAATATTCATGACCGGTTCTTTTTAAATATCGAAGATCAATATCTGCTCGCCACAGGGCTGAAATTTCCGGTGAATTCAGCCATCTTCTATAGTGAATACAGCGCAGAAATTTTTGCCAATAATGCGTTTATCACAGCCTATAACATGAATTCACAGCGCCTGACGCAGGGGTTGAAATTTCTTGGGCCCTGGGATCTGATTTATGATTTTGCTTTTGATATTTCTCTTTCTGCAAATGCCGAGGTGTGCGATGCCGGCAATGAGTTTCGCAAGCAATATGCAGACTGGAAGTTTATCTTCGGGTTAAATTATCCGTTTTCTATTCAAAAAAAGAAAAACAGAACCCGCAAACGGGGAAAAATTCCTGTGAAACCGGCTGCTGCATCCGGCGCAAAATCATCATCTCGCGATAATTATCTCGACTCGATGTTGGAAATTGAAAAAGTGCTGAAAAAGGAATCCGCCGGTCAACCGCAAAATGCCGGCGCCCCAAATGACAATAAATGATGAGCGCATATGCAAAAAAATAACCTGAAAAAATGGTTCAACGCTGCTATTATTGCCGGCATGCTCTTTTCTTTTGTCGGGCAAAATTTCGCTGCCACTTCATCCTATTTGCTGCGCGGCAAAGACCGCGACATCGAAAAAGCCTCGTTGCGAATTTTCCAGAACGCGATCGAACAATATAAGAACAAGGAATACTGGAAAGCTGCGCGCGAGCTCGTCATCATTCTCGATTTTTATAGTGAATTCAGTCAAATCGACGGTGTGGTTTTTTATATTGGCGAATGCTTGTACAAGATGAATATGTACAAATCTGCGGAACGTATGTATCAGTATTTTGTGGAGAATTTTCACGGCAGCAATTTTACACCGCGTGCCTATCTCGGCTTGCAGAAAATCCAGTACAGCGCCGGAGGTTATGAAAAATCCATTCAGTTTTACAATCGTATTGTGGAAAACTATGGCGACAGCAAAGCCCGTGATGGCGCCCAATATTATTGTGGAATGGCCTATTACCACTTGCAGGAGTTTGACCCGGCGATTGAAGCACTTAGTCAGATTAATAACAGCAGCGAATTTTATGATTATGGCCTTTACACCACGGCGCTTTCTTATCTCAAGAAAAAAGAGATGGAGCAGGCGGTGGATATTTTTCGTGCCGTGCTCACGCTGCCGGTGGTCAATCAGGAACGGCAGGCCCTCATTCGTATGACACATCTGACGCTTGGTTATCTGTATTATGAATTGGGCTATTACCGTGAGGCAATCAAACACTATGCAAAAATTCCCGTGCATGATGAAACCTATCCTGAAGCATTGCTTGCCAGCGCCTGGGCTTCCATCAAACTTGGCGATTATCAGCATGCGATCATCTCGCTAAATGAACTGGTGAAACGCACGGATGATCCCAAATATAATGAAGAAGCTCATTTCCTTTTGGGGCAATGCTACACCGAACTCGAGTTTTATGATTTTGCCATTCAGGAATACAATTATATCATCGAGCGCTATCCGCGCAAAGCCAACATCGAAAAGCGTATTGAACAGGTGAAAGAAGGGCTGGCTGAACAACAAAAAGTGGCTGAAGCGTTGCGTGTTCGGCTGATCATTCTCGAAGGCGATCTCATGCATGTTATGCCCCTCGATGACCGCAATGAGGTGCCGCTATACTTAAAGCAGGAACAGGATCGTGTCGAAAAAACGCAGGATAATCTCATGCAAAAATTACTCGACGAGCGCCTTGTTTTTGATGAGTTTCAATGGAATTTGCTGCAATTACGCGAGGATATTTTTATCAAACAAAGCAGGCGGCACTGGCGCGCCTACTCGGAATATGGAAAAGCGCGGGCATATTTCTTAAAAACCATCCCATAGTATGTATTTATATCATTGCGGCAAGCGACAGACCGTGGGGCCGTTTTCATCGTGGCCTGACAACAAATTATCGCACGGAATAGTATCTCGTTCAGCGCATAATGCGGACGCTGAGCCTGCCGAAGCGGGAGCATCCTCTCATCTTGTCCGAAACGCACCTTCCTTCAGCAAGCTCTGTGAGCGTTTCTCGCGCGCACGCTGAATAGAATACACGGAATTTTGCAAGCAGGATACAGTTTTTTTGATTTGATTGAAGTGAAATAGCCCATCAGCTTGATTTTGCACCTTCGACGGAAGAGAAAAAAAAGCAGGTAAAATGAAACAACTGATAAAAGTAATGTTAATTCTCGCTGCTTTTGCCGGCACACTATATGCGCAGCAGGAGCAGACAGTGCCTGATTCGGCAAATATTGGTGTGCTCGTTGAAACAGCAGAAATGCTGAGCGAGCTTGATGAGGCGATCAAAGCCAATGAGCTGCTAATCGAAAATTACCCCAATAGTGATTTTACACCGACGGTGATGTATCAGTTGATGGAGTTGAATTATCGCAAAGCAACGATCATTTATCAACATGAAATGGGCAAATATGAGCAGGAAATGGATGAGTTCGATCGGGGGCAGCGATCGACCCAACCTGAATTGCCGACCGTTTCTTATACGCCGACCATTCAACGAGCGTTCGAACTGATCGAGGCTTTCCCGACCGCCGATTTCTTGGACCGCGTTCTTTATCGCATCGCATTCTGCCATTTTGAATCCGGTGATAAAGATAAAGCAACCGAATATTTCAGCCGCTTGATCGCCAATTATCCGGAAAGCGAATATAAAGATGAAGCCCGTTTTCGTCTCGGCGAAATCTATTTCGAAAACCATAAATATGAAGAAGCTTCGGCGATTTATGCAAACCTGCTGACGAGTTACGAAGGTCCCTTTTTTAACATGGCTCTGTATAAGCTAGGCTGGTCTTATTATAACACAAACCGCTATGAGAAGGCCATCAGCTCGTTCATTTTTCTCATCGACGATTTGAGCCGTGCGGCTGCTGCCAGCGAAGATAGTATGCGCGGGCAAGCCAGCGATCTGCGCGAGGAAGCGATTACTTACGTGGCGGAATGTTTTGTTGAAATCGGCGGTGCCAAAACAGCGGAAAAATTTCTCATCGATATGGGTGAGAAAGAATATAGCGGCGCCATTTTTATCCGTCTCGGTGAACTCTATGAAGAGCGCACGTTTTACGAAGAAGCCGCGCAAACCTATGAATTGATGCTGAGAATCTGGCCTATGGCGCCGCGTGCGCCGGAAACGCAGGAAAAGATAATCCAGGGTTATGTGCGTGCCGGGAAAAAAGCCGAGGCTGACAAAGCCCGCGATGTCATGGTTGCATCTTATGGGCCGGGCAGCGCTTGGGCGGAAAAATTCCCGGAAGGTGGATTTTATGACACAACGATGAAGCTAGTGAGCAAAAATTTGTATGTTTTGGCCACCGATGCCCAGGCACGCGCACGGGATAATAAATCTACGGATGATTATAAAATTGCCCTGGCCCGTTATATGATGTATCTGGAAAAATTTCCCGAAAGCAAAGATGCAGCCAAGGTGCAATACTATCAGGCAGAATGTTTTTATGAATTAGGTGCTTATAACAGTGCGATGACGGCTTATGAAAAAGTCGTGGTCAATTATTCCAAATCAAAATATGCACCGATGGCCGGGTACAACCGGGTAATCTCAGCGCTGCAAATGATGGATCAGACAGCCGCTGTAACCTCGGATTCTTCAGTGGTTTATATCGGTGATTTTATCGGTTCCGGTCGCAGTGAAACACTCAATATCCCACATCAGAATTACGCTAGTCTGCTGCATGCTTGTAACGATTTTGCCCGTTTTTTGAAAAGAGATGAAAAATTACCTGAAGTGATGATGAAATATGGTGAAGCGCTTTTTCAGCTCTCCTATTATAAGCTGGCTGCGGAAGCCTACAAAATGGTGATCAATCGCGGTGAAGAATCACCGTATAATCTTGCTGCGATCAGCATGATTGCGCAGAGCTATTATAAGAGTGGCGATTATATGATCTCCGAGGGCTGGTATCGTCGCATCACCCGTGATTACCCGGATTCGTTGTACTACGTCGACAAAGCCAAAGATATGGTGGCTTCGGCAAAATTTAAAATTGCTGAAAAACTGAAAGAAGAGGGCAATATTGAGATGGCTTCACGGGCGCTTGCGGTTATCGCCTCGACATCGAATAAAATGGAGGTTGCGGAGAAAGCCATCATACAATCGGCAACAGGTTATGAAGAAGCGGGCAATATTCGCAAAGCCATCATTTTACTGGAGAACCTGCGCCATCGTTTTCCCGAATCGGAGCAAGTGGATAAAAGCCTGATGAAAGCAGCGCAATTAGCGGAGCAATTGCCGGACTATCGCCGCGCGGCCGAAGATTATCTCGAACTGGTCAAGGTGCGCCCGCATTCTGAATTTGCCTCGACCGCACTTTACAACGCTGCTCTGTGTTATGAAAACCTAGGCAACCACAATCGCGCTGGCGAGCTCTTCGAAACCTATGCAGCAACTTATAAAGATGACCCGGAAAAACGCCTGGAAGCCTTGTGCAAATCCGGTGATGCAGCCTATAAACGCAAAGACTACAAACGCGCCAAAAGTATTTTTGAATTAGCATTGCGTTATTTCCGCCGCAACGCCAATGCCGGTGTTGTGCTCGATGAGTATTACGCCGCACAGGCACAGTTCATGCTCGGCGAAGTTTACTTTACCCATTATTTAAAAATTCGGCTGGTGGAACCGCTACAAAAAAGTATTAAACGCAAAGAATCTTCTCTGCAAATCATTGTAAAGGCGTACAATGATGCAGCGACATATCAAATCGCCGACTGGAAAACGGCGGCTTTGCACAAACTCGGCGAAGCATTCGAAGAATTCGGTCATTTTTGGTGGACTTCAGAGCGTCCCGATGGATTAGATGCTACGCAAATGACTTCCTATGAAGCTACCTTGAAAGGGAATAAAGTGGAACCCTTTCAAAAGAAAGCGCTGGAATTTTACCGGTCGAACATTAAGCTGGGAGAAGAAAACGACATAGAAAACGACTGGATCGCCCGCAGCCGAACCCGGCTTGCTGCATTGGAAAATGTCCTCGGCTTAGCCCAGGCGAACAGTCAGATGACAAGTGATTTTTAAAAACAAATTAGCGTATAAGCCAATGGATTGGCAATAAAACCACAAAAATGAATGATGATTTGAGGTGTTTTTAAAGTGAAAACTGCAGCCACAACGTTGTTGGTTCTTCTGCTCATGGGCGCTGCAGTCGGTGCAGGGAATGCACAGACGCAACCGGAAAAGCAACCTTCCAAACCGAAAGCAACCCAACAACCCTCTGGTAACTATGAAAATCTTCCGGAACCTGACATTAAATCTTCGGGGAAGCGTTCTAAAATACTGCTCGATCAGATCGATGTCATTGGAAGACTTTCAAAACCGCAAGCTATTTTTATCCTTCCGGGAAGTGATCCCAGAGTAGATGGCCTGAAGATCGATCGTTCTTTTCTCGATGACATCTTTCGACCGGTGGAAAAAGATTTTTTCCCCCAAAAAGGACGGCGAAAATTTCGCGGCACCATTCCCTGGTGAAGTAAAATCTTTCTTCGACAGTTTTTTTATATTAAAGCGGCTATCTATTTTGTGGTTCTGAAAACAGTTTAATTTCTAAAAAATCAATATTTCTTGAGAGAATAAAGGAGGTCGTACCTTGTTTGACAACGCAATTCGTGCATTCGACGGCGGCGGTGTTTTTATGTTTGCCATTCTTGGCGTACTCATTATCAACATTGCCATTATCATTGAAAGATTCCTTTTTATCAGCGTGAAAAATCGCATCGACACCTCGGCATTCGTCAACAAGATGATCGAATTGCTGCAGCGCGGCAATGTACATGATGCCATTCGCATCTGCAATTCATCTGATGCCGCTTTGCCGCAAATTACGCGCGCCGGCCTGGAAGAATACGGCAAAAGCGCCAACGATATCCAGAATGCCCTCGAGCTCGCTGCCATGGCAGAAATTCCCAAACTGGAAAAACGCACCCAGTATTTGAGCATGTTCGCCAATATCGCGACACTGCTCGGCCTGCTGGGAACGATCTTCGGGCTGATCTCATCCTTCGATGCGGTCGCCAACGCTCCGGCCGCAGAAAAAGCGACGCTGCTTTCACAGGGTATCGCTGTGGCGATGAACACAACGGCATTCGGTTTGATTGCCGCCATTCCGGCGCTGCTGGGTTATTCCTACATTCAGGAAAAAACCAATGCGTTAATCGACAACATAAATGAAAATATCGCCCGAATTTATCGTCGCATGGTGAGCGCAAGGAACTGATAGATGAACTACAGACGATCTTCAGCAAAAAGCGGCAGAGGGGATGACGAGGTCAACATCACACCGGTGATGAATCTCTTTCTCGTGCTCATCCCGTTTCTTTTGCTGACAGCCGAATTTGTTCGAATCGCTGTCCTCGAACTTAATCTGCCTTCAGCCGCTGCAATGCCGCAACAACCAAAGAAAAAAAGCAATAAACCACTTGTTTTAATCATGTTGCGAATTGAGGATAACCAGATTCGCATCAAAGCGCCGCGTATCAACGGCATGGTGAAAAAAAACGGTGCGGATTATCAATTCGATAAGCTAGTACAGGAATTGAAAAAACTCAAGAAATCATTTCCCGACATCCGGGAAGTAACCGTGCAACCGACGGATAATATAAAATATGATACGATTGTGCATGTCATGGATGCATGCCGTGATAACGGTTTTCCTAATGTCTCCATTTCCGGATAGGATTTTTTTATGCTGAATTTAAGTGGAAATAAATTTACCCTGGGCGCGCGGAACCGCCGTGGCGCAAAAGGCTCGCCCAGCCTTCGTTTAACCTCGATGATCGACATGTTTACAATTTTGCTCGTTTTCCTGCTGAAAAACTTTTCAGCCGATCAAATTATGACCGTGCGTGAAGATCTTGTTTTGCCCAATTCTACGGCACAGAAGCAGCCCGCTCAAACACCGGTCATCGTAGTCACCGAAAAGTTTATTGTACTTGAGGATCAGACGGTTGCCAGAACGGCGCAAGTGGCCAATAGCAACAGCAACGAAATTCCCAACCTGAAAGCCGGGTTGATGAAGAAAAAAGAAATCGCTGAAGCCCTGGGGCGACAAAATGCCGCTTTCGGCTTTAAAGGGCAGGTGACAATTCAAGGGGATAAAGAAATCCCGTTTCGTATCTTGAAAAAGATCATGGTAACGTGCGGTGTAGTCGGGTACAGTGATATTCTTCTCGCCGTCTATAAGGTGGAATAATAGCGTCTATGTCTAATCAAAATACAGTTTTACATCTTCGAATAGAGCAACACGGCGAAATCCGGCATCATTATGTGCGCGATAAAAGCGCGTTCTCTATTGGTCGCGATGACCGCAATGATTTGCGGCTGCGCGAAGCTGGATTGCCCGGCAGACATACTTTGTTTATTGCCCAAAACGGCCAGTTCTTAATGCAAATTCCCCCCGGGGTTCAGGGCGAGATCAGCACCAAACAATCAAGTCTGAAATTTGCGGATCTCATCGAGCACGAATTGCTGCCGCGCCGGCAGGGTGTTTATTTGCTGCCGATCAAACCGGAGAAAATGGGTTATGTTTTTTTCGGCAACACCCGTATCGATTTTTTAATCGAACAAAAAGCGGCGCAGCCGTCGATACGGCCGCTCGAATTTTACGGTTTTAAAAAGAGCCGCGTCTTTTGGATGCAACTGAAAGAAGACGCGTTGTTCAAAGGTCTGGTTACGAGCATGATTCTTTTTCACAGCGCTGCTTTGTACAGCCTGCGCGATTATGTGCCGCCCCCAAAACCGAAGCAAAGCACGGATGAGGTCATCCGGCGCATTTCGCGGTTTATCATCGAACCACCAAAAGTTGAAGAAAAACCGCTTGTCGAAGATATCAAACCTCTGGAAGAAGATAAAGAAGACAAAAAAACCGAAAAAAAGAAATCCCGTAAAAATAAAAAACCGCAGCGTAAATCACGCAATAATTCGAGAGCTAAAAAACGCCGCGCCCCGGCAGGCGGATTGATGGCGCTCATCGGCAGCTCGAGTACCAGCAAAACAGGCTCTGTCGCTGAGAAATTGCTCAACAATAACCTTGCTGCACAATTGAGCACCGTCAGTGGTTCGCAGGGATTGACCGTGGGAACAAAGAGAAACGCTGGCAACGATATTCTCGATAATGATGATATCTTCGGCGCCCTCGCTTCTGGCGGTATTGAAGATTTGCTTGGTGATCCGGCTGGTATCGAAAGCAGTGTCGATCTGAAAAAACGACCGATGGTCAAACTGGACCGTGTTGAAAGCGTGAAAGGCTCTGCAGAAGCCCGCGGCGCCCGCAACGAAACTTCCCTGCTCGACGTCATCCAGGCCAACATGGGACGGCTGCGCTTTATCTATAATCGCTACTTGAAAAAAGACCCCAATTTCGGTGGGCTGATGCGGCTCGAAGTCGTGATTTCTCCCAGCGGTAAGGTGAAGACGGTTACCGTACTATCTTCCAATTTCGGTAATCCCAATTTTGAAAAAGAGATTATCAATGCTGTGCGCCGTTTCAAATATGCATCGATTTCAAAAGGCGAGGTCACTATCGTTTATCCTATTGGTTTTACACGTCAAAGCTGAAAATAAAAAAGGGCATCAGGAAACTGCTGCCTTTTTTTAAACCGGTATTCGGATTTGGAAAAGACGAGCGCATAACCCCCGGAGTACTTCTTGCCTGAGGCCCCCGCGCCTTACTTTTGTGAAATAAATTCTTCACCTTTTTCGATGCCGGATTCGACGACTTCAAAATCGATGCGCCCCAGCACCTGTCCGTGGTCCGTTTCAATATCGACCCGCCATTCGCCTGCTTCGATGTTTTTTTGTAGGTATAACCGCGATAGCCACCCTTGCGCCCGCCGCTGATTTTATAACTCAGGCGGTCACGCCGCCGCCATTTTTCAGCAGTATCATCGTATTTGTACCATTGATAAAAAACCGTCGCCTGCCAGTCGATCGGTGCAAAAACTGAAGCGTAGCAAAAGACGGTGTCCCCCGGCGCCCAGGGATAAATAGTATCGCTGTCATCCCAGAATTTGAGTCCCCAGTCTTTATAGTATTTCACCGTGTAAGTCTTGCTGCCGTGGTCTTTTTTTACATAATGATAGATTCCACCGTCTTTCATTGAAAGTGGGACGGGGGGAATCCAGTTTGCCAAATAGAAAAAACTCATCACCCCGAAAACGACGACTGGTGGGCTGGCTTTTTTAAGAATCGTCCTGGGATCGTCTTTAAAAATTTGCCGGTAAATAACGGTGACGATGGCTGCGGTAATTAAAAAACCGATGATGCCGCTGGAGAAAAATGTTGCGGTATCCAGCTTGTGAGTGAGAATGGGCAGAAAAAATGTCAGGAAGGCAAAAGTGGAGAAAAAGTATAACGTGCATAAAAAAGTGATATTGACCATTTTCTGGTGAAAAAATTCATTTAAAACCAGCAAAATGACTAACAAACTGACAAATAGCAGCGATTTGCTGATGGCTGCGCTTTTGAAATAAAACACCACATAGGCAGAAAAAAGCCCGCCCAGTAAAAATTGCAAAAAATTGGGATACCACTTTTTAAACTGCAGGATTTTTTTATCAATGATCTGGCCGGTTTCTATCATGCCGATGAGAAGAATCATGATACCGGCGAGAAGAATATAGAATAACAGGGCAAAATGATCGAACGTATTTTCAATTTGCAAAGTCAGGCTGTCATAAATAAATCCGCTCAGGAAAAACAGTACGGGATAAAACTTTTCATATCGTTTGTAACAGTTTTTCCCCTGATCGACCAGGGGGTCAAGTTGTTCGCGGCCACGTTGTAACAACGGATCGATTTTTTCTTTTGCCTGGCGTAACATTATTTCCAACCCTCCGTTAAAATTGTTGCTTGATTATAATAAACCAGTCCATTAATTTCAAACGAATCTTTTGTTAGGAAAAATGGAGCTTGCAAACGGGAAACACGGTGGGCCTGCTACGGGCAAACCGTAACTCACACTCGATAAATAGAGCGAAGGCATCCTCGCCGAACGTAACGCGCGTGCCACTCGGCGAGGACACCTTCGCTGCAATATTGAAAAATGTGCTGGCTCAACAGATACGGCAAACCTGCAACAAGTTTTTGTTTTCAATTGACTTTTACATGAATTTTTAATTCCTTAACTGCATTGCAATAATTGAATTATGCCGATTTATTACGGTGGGTCTCTCCCGGATCAGGAACTAACTCGTTCAAAAAAATTTGCGTTCTCTAAAATAGTGTCCATCCGGGCGAACGTCATTCCGTCATACTTTTAGACGAAACGAAGTTCGGCGAAGCAATTGCGCTTCTCAGCAACCACAAAGTAAAATCAATTCTCTTTCCGCCTCAACGCGTTATGGATTCCCGTTAACAACATGCGGGAATGACTAAAAAAGGTGCGTTTCCGAACGGACACGAATTAAAGAGATCGCCATAAACCGGCAATAAGGGATAGAAGGATGACATGATACAAGACCCCTCGAGCCTGGCCGAAGCGGCCACTGCAGGAAACAACATCACCATTTCGCAACTTCTTGAAGTGGTCGACCGGATCCCTGAACCGGCTTTTTATATGGCGCTAACAGCCTGGCTCCTGCTTTATGTCATTGGCTGGTTTGGCGGCATTAAAGACCATAAAAAAGTATTTGTCATCACGGTCGTTGCTTCCACGCTCATTGCTATCGGCTCGTTACCCGTCCCGGCCAGTGTGCTGAAATTTCTTCTCGGCTATTTTAACACCTCTGTCATCCCTGTCTTTGCAGTGTTGATCTGCTATCTCGCTTTTATCATCGCCATGGCTGTCTCCCTGTATGAAACCTGGGTCGTCACCCAGGAAGAAATCACCTCGGACAAGGGATAGCCCTGCCCGCAGTCAATCTTTACTAAATATTAGACCAGGAAAACATGAAACGATATCTACGCCTTGTGCTGTACCCACTGGTTCTGTTGTTGCTTTTTTTGCGTTATGCACCGCTTCACATGGTTCGGCCTGTTGCAGCGCTGCTGCCGGATTCTGTTATTGACAATACCCGCCCTGCAGCCCATGCCGCAGTGACAATTTCCAGTTTTCCGGCCGATACGATTAAAATGATTATGCCACAGCCAAAGTGGCTCGCCGATCCGGCCAGACAACGGCAACTGGTTTCCAAATTCAAATACGAACCCTTGCAGGCGGAAAAGGATATCGTTCGTTTGCACGATTTGTACTTTCTTCGAGCTGGTAAAGATTTTTTAGTCACCTACCACCGGCGCAATCATGAAATGCTTATTTTATCGCCGAATTTGCGTGTGGTAAAAATATGGCCGGCACAATTGCGCAATGGAGTAAAATTCGACGCCCCCATCGATCTCGAAGTTGGGGATGAACAAGTTTATGCAATCGACCGCCGGGGCACCGTGGCGAGCTGGAATCTCAGCGGCGTAGAAATCGATCATTTCGCAGCGCCCGAACCGGTACGCGATTTTGCTGTTTTAGCAGATGGCGATTTTCTCATGCATTCCACCGGTGCGTTGCCTTTCCTTCTGGCGCGGGTCAGCGATAATGGCGTACTTCAATCACGACTTGCTCCACATATTTTCACGGATAGTGCGCAAGCAAAATTTTTGCTGCAGGGTATTCTCGCAATCGATCGCAGTTCAAATCTAATCTGTTTTGCCTATAAAACACCCTATAAACTCTTTTTCTACAACACGGCCGGCAAAGCCCTGAAAGCGTTAGATATCATACCAAATTTTCAGGTAGCAGAACCGATCATCGAACGGGAAAAAGGCGAAATTACAAAGGTTGCTTACCAGAAAGTCGTTTTTGATATTTTGTGGCACGATGGATTATTGTGGGCGTTGATTTCATCGGAAATGGGCAAAGCACCGCAATGGCTGGAAATCTTCAGCCCCGGGGGAGAATTTCTGCAAAGGTTTGCACTGATGGACGGCATCAGCCGCTTCGCCTTTTTGCAGGATAAAGTGTATGTGCTCGGTTATGCGCCGAATTATCGCATCGAAGCCTATGATATTGTGCCAGTGGCTGGAAAATAGGTTTTTCTGCAAAAGCTCACAATGTTTAGCTGTTGTTGAAACTTGAAAATGTAAGTTCAGCTTAGATGCTCGGCGGGAATTTACCTGTATGTTCACCAAACCAATGTAAGCACTGTTTCACGAAAAAGCATAAAAAGGCAAAGAGATTGTAAGGAAAGCTGGGCTGTGGATAGAATTTTAAAAAAAATTTCTGTAAAACTATGCAACTCGATCGGTTTAGAACCTATCTGAAACCCCCCGAGCCTTATCCTCAATTTTTTTTTTGGGAGCCGGCGTTGCCAGGTTTGGGATACGAGTTACAAAAGAAACTCCGCGAAATTTCGCGAAGTTTCTTTTATTAATGCAAGTGTCACCAGCTTCTTTTTATTCGCTAAAATATTCCTTAAGCCCATCCGCTGAAGTTTTCATGCTCTTGTCGCCTTTATGCCAATCAGCCGGGCAAACTTCGCCGTGCTCCTCGGTAAATTGCAGAGCATCAACCATACGCAATGCTTCCTCAACACTGCGACCAAGAGAATTATCATTGACAACCTGATGGCGCACAACAAAATCACGATCGATCAGGAAGAGACCACGATAGGCAATGCCCTCACCTTCGACCATCACATCATAATCAGCCGTAATTTTATGGGTAAGATCAGCAACAAGCGGGTAGCGGACACCTTCGATGCCGCCATTCTTTTTCGGCGTGTTCAACCATGCTGCGTGGGAAAAATGGCTGTCAGTGCTGACGGCGATAACTTCGACACCTCGGCTGTTGAACTCATCGAGTTTGTCGTTAAAAGCATGCAATTCGGTTGGACAGACAAAAGTGAAATCAAGTGGATAAAAAAACAAAAGCACATACTTCCCTTTAAAATCCGACAGGGTAAAGTTTTCAATAATTTCGTTGCTCTTCACTGCAGTTGCAGTAAAATCTGGGGCCTGTTTTCCTACTAAAACGCTCATGTTAAATTTCCTTTTTATTTAGTGTTATAGGGGTTTTACTCCATAAATTCTATTCAGCAGTCGCCGGCGGGCTGAACTGGCGTTGCCCAACCTGGTCATCAAGCATTAATATACCCTGCCCCTCGCCATTGACAAGTTTTATTTTGTTCAACAATGTTAATAATGTCGCTTCTTCTTCGACCTGCTCACGCACGAACCATTGTAGAAAATCCTGTGTCGCAAAATCTCTTTCCTCATGCGTCAGCGCCATGAGCTCGTTGATGCGGCGCGTGACCTCCCGTTCATGGTTGAGGGATTTTTCGAGAATATCCTGAATACCGTTAAAAGCAGTCTCCGGGTTTTCCAGGCCGGTGATTTTGATGTCACCGCCTCGTTCATCAATGTAATGAAAAAATTTCATCGCATGGAAGCGTTCCTCCTGCTCCTGGACAATAAAAAAATTGGCAAATCCGTTGAGGTCGATCGCTGCACAAGCGGCAGCCATGGAAAGATACAAATGGCCGGAGTGTAACTCATACACCAGGTGCTCGTTCAATCTTTCAAGAATTTTATCGGATAGCATGATTTGGTTTACCTTTTTAAAATGTTATTTTTTTGATTATTTGGAAGTCTGTTTGATAGTTGATGCGATAAATTCACTCAGTTAAAAACTACGATGGTTAACGATGGAACTCAATTCTTCTCTTTAAGACACTGGCGGCAGACCCCTTTCATATGAAGCTGTATTTCCTGAATCTGATGTCCATCAATCGACTTGAGCCCGGAAATATCCACACCGACTTTCACGTCGAAAATGGCGTTGCAGGTTTTACACTGAAAATGATCGTGCGGCTCGTTGATGAAATCATATCGCAAATCGGTATCGTTGATGGTCAAAGTCGAGATAACTTCTTTTTCACTGAGCAATTTCAAAGTATTGTAAACCGTTGTGCGCGAAAGTGTCGGAATATACGGTACCAGGTTTTTATAAATCGTATCCACCGAAGGATGATTGTTTTCCCGCAGTAAATATTTCAAAACACTGATACGCTGAAAGGATGGTTTTACACCCTTTTCCACCAGCAGGTTTTTTACATTTTCCGTTGAGGTGTTTTCATTTTTCACCATAATTTACCATTCTCAGTTGCCTACAAATAAGAATATCTATAAATCTGTAATAGTTACAAATTTAGAATTCTTATTGTCTTTGTCAATAATAATCTTACAAAGCTGAATGTCCCCTACTGTTACAAGTTAAAATTTGTTGTTGATAAATTACCGCTGGCCGGGCAAGCTCAGGTGATGTTATTTTTTAGAAAAGTCTCAATTTCGTCGCGAGAGGGAGCAGAGGGCTGGGCGCCGTTGCGCGTCACCGATATCGCTGCCGCAGCGCCGGCAAATTTGATCGCTTCAACTAAAATCCGGTCTTCTGTCAGAGCGACGGCCAGCGCACCGTTGAAGACATCTCCGGCAGCAGTAGTATCCACCACATCGACTGCAAAAGCCGGCACAAAACCGCAAAACTCCTGTGTTGCAACAGCACAACCCGCCGCACCACAGGTGATGATTACTTGCGCTACGCCTTTATTCTTTAACATTGTTGCTGCCTGAGCAGCGCTTTTGTCATCTTGCACCACGAGGTTGCAAAGGGTGCCGGCTTCAGATTCGTTGGGTGTTAAAAGAGTAATTTTTCGCAACAGGTCATCAGGTAATTCGCGGGCAGGCGCGGGGTTTAAAATTACTTTGACACCGTTCTGATATGCCAGATCCACAGCAGCCTGCACCGTTTCGAGCGGGGATTCGAGTTGCAGCACGATAACCTGTGCAGCAGCGATTATTCCAGCCGCCTTATGCACATCAGCCGGACTCAGATTGGCGTTGGCGCCCGGGGCCACGGCGATACTGTTTTCACCGCTTTCCGCGACAAAAATTTCCGCCACACCTGAGGGCATCTGCGCATCGATTTGTACAAATTCTGTGTCGATTCCACAGGCGTGAAAGCCTGCCAATGCCCGTTCGCCGAATAAATCATCACCGATGCGCGCGACGAAAGCGACTTCTCCACCGGCACGCACTGCCGCCACAGCCTGATTTGCCCCTTTGCCGCCGCCGGCCATGGCAAACTTGCCACCAAGAATCGTCTCGCCGGGCGCAGGAATGCGCGGCACATTGATGATCATATCCGTATTGGAACTACCGATGACTACGATTTTCATGAGCGCTCCCTGACTTACGTCCCAGGTTTTGTTTGATCAAGCGGTCGATCACCCGTTGGACAAATTCATCTTTTTGGATTGTGACGCCGATTTTAATGTTTGCTTTTTTATGCGGAAGAATTTCGGTAAAGCCACTGTCGGTGACAGCGACATGCACCTCTTTCGTTTTGAACAGCTCCGGCCACAGCACCATGCCGACGACGACGACATCGAAGAGCGTCGGCTCCAGCTGAGCGTAAGATTCGTACTGCCACAACTGATACAAACCGCTGAGAGCGTTGGTCAGCGGTGATTGGCGCATGAGTATTTTTAGCAACTGTTGTTGGTTAAAACGCACAAAAGTCGTGATATCCAAGCCGGCGAATGTCAGATCGGCACCACAATTAACGAATATTTGTGATGCCGCAATATCGGCTTTGACATTCCATTCGGCATCGGTTTTAGCGCCGCCGTCATAACCCATATAAAAGGAGCCGAACATCGACACCACACGTTTCGTCAATTTCAACGCCTGTGGGTCCTTTTTTAAAATATCGGCGATGTTGCTGACCGGGCCGACGGTAAAGAGAATGATTTCGCCCGGATATTTGCGTAAATTCTTCAAAATAAAATCTGCAGCATTTCCCGGCGATGGTTTAAGTTTGTCGAAGCCCTCGGCCCAATGGAATTGATTGTCGTAATTATCCCAGGTTTTGCGCCCGACGATGACCGGAATTTCTTCGCGGCCGGTTTCATAAAGCAGCCGGCAAGCGACTTGCGCCCGTCTCGGTGTATCGCCGGAATCCATCACGATGCCAAGAATATCAAATTCCGGACTGGTTAAAAGCAGTGCGATAGCATAAGCATCGTCGACATCCCCGCCGACATCGCAATCGAAGATGATTTTTTGTTTTGGTTGTGCCGCCAACAGGCATGTGAAAAGGAATAAGATGAGCACGTTTCTTTTAATTTTTATCATTGGAAGTCCTGCTTTTTTTAAAAAAATTCAATTATTTGCCAGATAATCATTTTGCCTGTTAAAAGTCGTGCTCCTCATTTATCCATATCAATCAATATAAATCAGTGGCCGAATCTAATTATTTCTTGCCATGCCCTGGCAGCGTCGCCGCCTGATTCCATTCTCTCACCAGACGCAACATCAATTGGGCGCCGTCTTTTCCGTAGATAAATTGGTTTTGCGGCCACAGCTTTTGCATCGCCTCGGGCCTGTTTTGGCTGATCCAGTTGATAAAATGCATCATACGTTCGGTAAATAACTTTTCCTCCCGAATCGGCTGCCGGGCGAGGCGACGAAAGATTAAACCATCACGCAAAATAAAACGGGGGAAACGATGCAGTGCAGAGATGCCGAGTGTCTGCAAAAGATCGCTGCGTTCGATGAGTTCAAAATCGATTGCATCTCCACGCACAACCACATCAACTGCGCGGTAAGTTGTCTTTACGCTCGCATCAAATTCTAACTGCCGCATAACGGCAGCTTTGCCGGAGAGCGTATCTTCGCCGAAATACCAGATCACTTCATCGGCCAAAAGGCGCTGCATGGCGGCAAGGTCGTGTTTGTTCGCCGCAGTAATGAATTGATCGAGCACTTCCGAACCACCACCGGGACTGGGTTGCAAGGCGGTGAAACCCAGAGCAGTGAAAACCATAAAAAACGACAACATTTTTGATACTTTCATTTTTCTCGCTCCTGCCTTCTTTGAAAATAGTTTTGAAAAATAAAGTGGAAAGTCATTTGCAGCAGTACACATGACAAATTTCGAAAAAAATATCAAAAGGCCAACAGTTAAATTAACCTGAAAGGTTTAACCCTGCTGCAATTACTTTTATATCAAGCCCGCAATGGTGCAGATGACTTGCTGAACAGTGACGCGAAAAAAGTGTAGCTTACATTTCAAAATTGAACCATCGACTTTCTTTTTAGTCTAACTTGTATCTGCAATCTGCTGCTATTGAGAAATTTCAAGAATTTCAGATTCCTGTTTGAATAATTTCGCATTAAATATTGAGGGAGAGGTGATGATTTACCGGTCGAACGAGGGAACCATAATTTCAGTTTTTGAAAACTGCTGTCAATTTTTTATCCTGATTACCGCATTTTTTTTGCTGAACACAGCTCATGCGCAAAAACTTTATATCAATGAATTTCTGGCCTCGAACACAACCACCAATGCCGAGATTCTCGATTTTGATGATTACTCAGACTGGATTGAGCTTTACAACGGTGAAGATTATTCGATCGACCTCGGGGGTTATTTCCTCACCGATAATTTGAGCAATCCAACAAAATGGCAAATCCCCGCGGGTGCAGTCATTGCTCCGCACGGCTTTTTGCTATTCTGGGCTGACGGTATGGATGATCAACCCGGTAACAATTATGTGCGCGATGCTGAACCTTATTCGCCCTATACGACACAATACTACCATTTGAATTTCAAGCTGAGCCGGGCCGGCGAAGCGCTGGCTTTGTTCGCGCCGGATACCTCCCAAATCGACGCTATCGAATTTACTTTGCAAATTCCGGACGTCTCTTTCGGTCGCAAACCCGATGGCGCAGCAAGCTGGTTTTATTTTGGCGAACCGACGCCGCAGGCAACAAACTCGGCGCCGGCCACTTTGAATACCGAGGTTGCCGGGAAGGCGGAATTTATCGCCCAGGCGAGCTATTTTGACGGCAGCGCGCTGGTTCAACTTTCTGCTTCCACACCGACGGCTGAAATCCGCTACACCCTCGATGGCTCACGCCCGGGCAGCCATTCTGCAAAATACAACTCGCCTTTTTCCCTCAGCAGCACGAAAGTGGTGCGCACCCGTGTTTTCGATGGCGACAAACTGCCCGGACCGATTGTAACACGAACTTATTTTGTTGATGAGTCACCCTCGATCGCTACCCTGTCCATCGGTGTTTTTCCGGATGTAATGTTCGGTGCGGAAAAAGGTATTTATCCTAATTTATTGAAAGACCGCGAATTGCCTGTCAGTGTCGAGTTTTTTGAGCCGAACAAAAAACGTGGATTTCAAATTGATGCCGGGCTGAAAATTTCAGGTCAGGCTTCGTTCAAATATCCGCAAAAACCGCTGACGTTTTATTTTCGCGATCGCTTTGGCCCGGAGGAAATCAATTATCCCGTTTTCCCCAGCCGTGAATTGCAAAAATTCAACGCCCTTTATTTGCGTAACTCCGGCAGCCCGGACAACCGCTTCACCCTGTTTCGCGACGCACTGCAGCACAGTCTCGTCATCAATCGCATGGATTTGGACCTGCAGGCTTACCGCCCGGCCTCGACATTTATCAATGGACGGTACTGGGGTATTTACAATATTCGTGACAAGATCAACGCAAAATATCTCGCTACGCTGCACGGCGTCGATCCGCGCAATCTCGATTTACTGGAGTATGATTTCAGTCCCGTACCGGTGGAAATCAAAGGGGATGCAGAAAACTACAACCAATTATTAAACTATCTCAAACAAAACAGTTTGCAAAATGCGGAGAATTACGACTACATCAAGACCCAAATCGATATTGATGAATATATGAATTATCTCATCACAGAAATTTTCTGCGATAATATCAATTGGCTCGATACCAACGTAAAATGGTGGCGCGAACGCACGAAAAACGGCAAATGGCGCTGGATTCTTCTCGACATGGATTGGGGTTTTGGCACACCGTGGCCGAATTTTTCCTCGAATGTCAATAACCGGACACTGGAAATGGCTGTGGGCACGCCAGGCAATCCCGTGTTCAAGCAGGAGTGGTCGACATTTCTGCTGCGTAAGATGTTCAAAAGTCCGGAATTTACCAATGAATTTATCCAGCGGTTTGCCGGCCATTTGAATACGACTTTCCACAAAGACCGGGTTGTGCATATCACCGACAGCCTGAAGACCAACCTGCTGCAAGAAATGCCGCGTCACATCGATCGTTGGGATGAATTTACCCAACCGGCGCTCGGTGGCGATCCGCCCATCGCTAATATGACCCAGTGGAACAGCTATGTTGAAGTTATGCGTGATTTTGCACTCCGGCGACAGGATATCATGACCCGGCACATCGTCGATTTTTTTAACCTCAGCGGCACTGCCAAATTGCAGCTCGCCGTTGCGCAAAGTGAATCCGGACGCATTGTTATCAATGGCGTCGAAATGCCGTTGAATAAATCCTTGACCTATTTTCGCGATGTGCCAATCGTGGCTAAAGCGGTACCGGCAATTGGCTACCGTTTTGTAAAATGGCAGGGAGCGCTCAATAGCACGAAAGATTCTGCATCCCTGACCCTGAATGCCAATACCAACCTGACCGCAGTTTTTGAGTCGATTAATGCGCAGTTTTTACCGCCGGTCATTAGCGCCGACCGAATTCTTACGCAGGCGTTATCACCCTATCTCGCAAAAGGCGATGTCACGATCGAATCCGGTGCTACGTTGATTGTGCAGCCTGGCGTTGAAATTCTCATGCCGGAAAAGGCCAGTATTTACGTTCGCGGCAAAATACAGATGCGCGGCACGGCACGACTGCCGATTATCATCCGGGCGAACAGCGCTTCGGGTGTCGAGCGCTGGGGGGCGCTCTGTTTCGATAGCGCCGGTGATTCATCCGTCATTTCGCATGTTAAATTACAGGGGGCAACCAACGGTGTGGATCGTCAGAAATATACCGGCGCCATTTCAGCCTATCGCTCGAAGCTATCGCTTTCAAATGTTGAAATTATCGATGCCGTTTTTCCGGTTTTTGTGCAGTATGGTGAGGTGATTATCCGTGAATGTTTATTTTACATCGAAAAAACCGCAGATCTCATCAATATTAAATACGCCGCTTCGGCGCTCATCGAAAATAACGATTTGCGCGGCTATCGTTCTTACGATACAGACGCTATCGATCTCGATGGCGTCGATTCTGCCATCGTGCGGAGTAACCGCATCTACAATTTTATGGGTTTCAACAGCGACGGCATCGATCTCGGCGAGACCTGCCGTAATGTGCGCATTGAAAACAACCTGATTTTTAACTGTGCCGACAAGGGCATATCCATCGGTCAGGCATCGACGGCGGTGGTGAAAAATAATGTCCTCGTCAATTGCGGGCAGGGGATCGGCATTAAAGATAGCGGTTCCTACGCCAAAGTCGATCGCAATACTTTTTACGGCAATGCGATCGGCATCGCAGTTTTTGAGAAAAATATCGGCGCCGGCGGGGGCAGTGCAGATGTGGTAAACAGCATTTTCAGCCGTTCGAAAAATTCACCCTATTTTGTTGATAATTTATCAGACCTGAGCATCAATTATTCGATTTGCGCTACGATGGAAATTCCGGGCGCCAGCAATATTTTCAGCGACCCGTTGCTGGCAAATGAATTTCGTTTGCAGGTCAATTCTCCGGCGATCGATTCCGGTGATCCGGCCAACGAAAACGATCCTGATGGCACGCGTGCTGATATGGGCGCATATCCGTTCGATATCACGGAAAAGTTCTCGGCGCTAATCACTGAAATTCACTACGCCCCGGCACAAGGCGAAAATGACGAATTTATCGAAATATTCAACGCTTCAGCCCAAAAGATGGATATTTCAGGTTATACGCTTTCATCTCCCATCGATTTTACTTTTCCTCTGGGCAGTATATTAGAAGCAGGAGAGTATATCATCGTCGCGCGGGATGGCGATCGCTATAGCGGCAAAGGTTACCGCACATTTACCTGGGATGGTGTCGGACTGGCAGATAATTGGGGTAATGTCGAATTGAAAAACAGCGCCGGAAAAGTCGTCGATCTCGTAAACTATAATCAAATTACCGGCTGGCCTGCGGTTGCCAACGGTGGCGGGCCCTCGCTCGAATTGCGCGATACGCAGCAGGAGAATCTCTATTATGCCAATTGGCGCGCCAGTTTTACTGATGGCGGCAGCCCGGGGGCTGCAAATAAAGTGACTTCCATCTCAAAGCTTTATCTCAATGAAATTATGGCGCGCAACAGTTCATTCATCGCGGATGAAAATGGCGAATTTGACGATTGGATTGAAATATATAACGGAGGCGATCGCCCCGTCGATCTCGGAGGGCTGTTTTTCAGTGAGGATTCTGCACGTGGAAATCAGTACCGGATCCAGACCACCGCAGCGCAGGAGACAACTATTCAGCCGGGTGAGTTCAAAGTCCTCTGGGCGGATAATGATGAATCACAAGGTGTGCTGCATCTCGGATTTCAGCTCAACGGCGATGGCGAGCACATTTTTCTGAGCCAGGCTGTCGCTGATTCGGCACATGTCATCGATGACCTGACTTTCGGGCCGCAGGCTGTCGATGCTTCAGTGGGGCGTTTGCCGGATGGCAGTGAAAATGTGAGCGCATTGCAGGTTGCGACGCCGGGATCGAGCAATGACAATTCGCGAGTACTGCAAAAAGGCATTTTGCTGGTCAACGGTGTTTCCTTCGGTACCTATGGCGAAGAAATTTACTCAGCCTATTGGGATAAGGCGTTTTACGGCGATTATCCGATCACCTTCTGGGATTGTTTTGCTGCCCCGGATGATGGTTATCCGGCCTATATTTCACAGCCTGTCGGACATGGCGCCGTGCCCCGGGAAGTACTTTTTCAGTATAGCGCTATCATCTGGGTCGGCAATAATTATGGCGGGGATCTGGCGAGCTGGCAGGAGACACCTATTCTGCCATACCTGCAACTCGGCGGCAACGTCCTGCTGATGGCCCGTCTTGGTGATAGTTTCCTCGATCCTGGTTTAACGGATTATCTTGGAGTGTCGTGGCGTGAAAAACGGACGCGAATTTCAAACTGTAACGCGGTGCACGGCAGTCTGGAAAGTATGATAATCACCGGGCCACAATCATTGGTATCGGTGTTCGATGCCGCTTTGACCAATCCGGAAAGTAAGCTCTTGTTCCGTGAGACAGTTTCTTTTAACGGCTACCGCGGGCTGGGTGCATGGCGCAGGCCGGTGGCGGGTGGCAGATTGAAGCAAAGCGGCGGGCAATTTGTTTTCATCAGCGGCAGGCCTTATCGCTACAACCACAACCAGTTGCGCCGGAACATCGAATACATACTCGGTAATTTTTTCCACGAGCCGAAAGAAAGCGCTGTCTCCAGAGGAAGTGATTTTACCGTTGTTAAAACTTTTGCCTTGCAGCAGAACTTTCCCAATCCTTTCAACCCGAGAACTGCAATCCAGTTTGATTTACCGCGGGTTGCTGTTGTTTCTTTAAAAATATATGATATCCGCGGTATGCTGGTGCGCCATCTCATTCGCGATAAAAAACAACCGGCAGGCCGCTATCATATTATTTGGGATGGCAAAAATGATGGAGGAATATCGGTGAGTTCAGGTAACTATTTCTATAAGCTACTGGCCGGTGAATTCACTGCCGTAAAAAAAATGCTCTTGCTGCGCTGAGGGCAACATTTACAAATGCTCGCGTATGAGTGCAACAACTTTACCCTGAATCGTCCAGTCGTAAGACAAGGGAATATCGGAGTAGCGGGGATTTTCCGGTTTTAAAAATTTATCCGCCCCGCGCGCAATGAAGCGTTTTACCGTCGCATCTTCCTGATTTAGGGCAACGACAATATCGCCATGATCGGCATGATTGGTTGAACGCACGATGACGAGATCGTCTTCCATAATACCGGCATTGATCATGCTGTCACCCTGAACGCGCAGCGCGTAATAAGTGCCGGGATTGTTAGTGAGATAATCCGGCACTGAGATATAGCGCTCGACATTCTGCTCGGCTAAAATTGGCGAACCGGCGGCCACCTGACCAACGACGGGGATTTGAGTGGCGTTGATATTGGTTTCCAGCATACCCATACTTTCGAGAATGGTGATGCCGCGTGCGCCACCAGCTGAGCGTTTGATATAGCCTTTTTTCTCTAATGCTTCCAAATGCTTGAAGATCGCATTTTTTGATTTAACGCCAAGGTCATCAGCTAATTCCTGCATTGTTGGCGGGTAACCAATGGTTTTAACATTTTGTGCAATTTTGCTCAAAATGGTTTTTTGTTTTTCGGTAAGTTGTTTCATTCTCTCCTCCGCGTTATAATTAAAGGGTAAATTATAAAGTGGCTTTTTGTTCACCAGCAGTATAAGACAAGGTGAACACAATGTCAAGATAAATTTTTGTAGAAAGTTTTTTTATCCTAAAGGGGGCTGTTTTCTCAGGATTTACAGACAGATACTGGTATCTATTCAGCCCCAATATGCTCATCGGGGATTTAAGCCCACCTGCTCATTTGTCAAGAAATCCGCCGCCGGAATCCGCTGGTACAGTTCTACTATTAACAAACAAGAAATAATATGCCTGTTTAGCCAGTCGCTAAACCGGCAGGCTAAATATTGTTTGACTATGTTTTTTCATTTTATTACTTTGTTCAACTTACATTTGCAGGTTGATCATTTCCTTGTAAATACAAACTTTTTTTATACTTAAGTCGGAGGCGCGATGAGACGTACAGCATTCTTTTTACTGATTCTGTCTTTCACTGTTTCGCAGCACCTTAGCGCACAATACAAAAACAAAGATTCGAAAAAAGTAAATATCTCATCATTGCTCATGGATGGCTCAAAATCCGTGCGTGAAATTTCCAGTTTGCTGGGCATCGATCCCAACCGCTTGCACATGACCCAGAGTTATCAAATGAGTTATGGCATGATGGGCGGTCGCAGCCTGTCTCAGGGGGTCTACTTAAACACCCTGCAATACGATTTCAAAATGCCGCTCAAGCTGCAATTACAATGGGGTATGGCTCATAATCCGTTGCAGGCATCCGGAATTCAAAGTCCGCTCAAGAGCGGTTTGTTCCTGTCAGGCGCCTCTCTGGAATATCAACCGACGAGCAATATGAAACTTGAGCTCGGGATTTCCAGTTATCCCCGATATGATTATTACATGAACCCATATTCGCGCAGACAAAACAGTTTGTTTGATTAGGTTCAAATCCAGTTCGAGACTTGCTACGGGACGTAAGCGGGTTTTCAATGCACTCCAGCGGAGGTCAACTTGAATAAAAATAAACCGATGGCCAGACGTACAGCCGGTGGAAGGAACCGTTCGGCTGCCAAAAGAAGCAATAAAAAAGGTAAAATGTATGAAACTTTGATGGGCCTTGGTCTCTGGATTTTGGGTTTATTTAATGTCGTGCTGATCGCTTCATTTGTCATGAAACATATGGGCTCCGGTGATGAACAGGTCATCAGTGTTTCGGAGCCGGTGATCACCCGCAATATTGAACATGTTATCGCCTTCGAGGTACTAAATGGTTGTGGCTCCTACGGCGTTGCTGCAAAGTTTGCGACCTGCCTCGAAAATGCCGGTTTTCAGAAACATGAAATCGGTAATTTTGATAATTTTGATATGCCGCAAACTATCATTTTCGACCGCAAATCCCAGAACCGGCTCTTTGGGCTCAAAGTCTCTGAAACACTGGGCTTGCCGTCAACCGCGGTTGTGTATCAAGCCAAAGAAAACAGCCCGGTCGATGTCTCAATTATTCTCGGGAAAGATTATCAAAAAGCGAAGTTTTTACGCAACATCGCTAACCAGTAAAGGAGCTCCTGCAGCAGAAGCGTTCTTGCATGAATTTAGCATTTTTTTTTTATAACATCATCATCCAGCTGCTTTATCTCATATTCAGAATTCTTGGATTTTTCAATCAAAAAATTGCCTGTGGAATCCGTGGGCGCGCCGTATTATTTGTAGCACTGAAACAAAAAATTGCTCAACTCCCTGCTGCTGAAAATTGTTTTCTCATCCACGCTTCATCGATGGGAGAATACGAACAGGCCCGCCCGGTAATCAAATTATTGCGCAAAAGATATCCTGCTTCACGCATTGTTCTCAGCCTCTTTTCCCCCTCGGCTTTCGATAATATCCCGACAAATCCGGATGTTGATATCATCACCTACCTGCCTTTCGATAGCCTGTTTGCGATGAACAAATTTCTCCAACTGATCGATCCACAGGTTCTACTCATCACCCGGCATGACATCTGGCCGAACCTCGTGCGCCTGGCAAAAAAACGCGGCACAATCAATTTTCTCATCGATGCTTCGGTGCACGAAGGCAGCCTGAGACACAAACCGCTAATCCGTAATTTTAACCGCCATCTGTTTTCATTATTCGATTATATTTGTGTGATCAGTGAAGCCGCTTTGCCCTTGATGCAAAAATTTCTCAACGAGGAACAAAAAATCGTCATTGCCGGTGATACGCGCTTTGATCAGGTTGTCGCACGTGCAGCCGAGAAACCGGTTGCCGAACTATTGCCGGAAAAATTTCTCTCGCACAAACAGGTATTTATTGCCGGCAGCACCTGGCCTGAAGATGAGCAAATCGTCTTTGCTGCATATCTCGCCGCGCAGCGAAAAATCACCGGCCTTAAACTTATCTTCGTGCCCCACGAACTCACCCCGGCGCACCTTGATCAGGCGATGGAGCAATGCCGAAATCTGGGGATTAAATGTGAAAAATTGTCGACGTTTGATACATCAAGCGGTAGCATAAACGCCCTGCTGGTCGATAAAATGGGAATTCTGGCCAATATTTACGGTGCCGGTAAGGTCGCTTATGTCGGCGGCAGTTTTGGTCCGGGTGTGCATAGTGTGATCGAAGCGGCAGCGCATAAAATCCCGGTGACCTTTGGGCCACGCATGCGCAATAGCGCCGAGGCCATTGCGATGGTCGATCAACAATGCGGATTTATGATACAAGATGCTGATGAGCTTGCCGCACATCTCGTCGCCTGGTTTGGTGATGTTGATAAACTGCAACATCTCTCGCAATCTGCTGCACAATTTGTCGCATCCCAGGCCGGCGCCAGTGAAAAAATCATCAGGCTCATTCAAAAAAACGTGCACCCCCCGGCAACAATTCGTTGATTCCCATTTATTTTTCCCGGTTTTTCTTAATACCTCGCCAAGCTAAAACTACGCCAGGCGCGGAAAACTCAGCTCTTAGGGGTTATATTCTCTCATCTCGTTTCATATCGCTTGACTTAAATGCGGGCAACCGTTATTTTATATTGATTTTATTTTAATTTCCGTTATTAAGGTTATTAAAAAAAATGAATGTTTAAAATACTTTAACTCACCACATAAAAGTGCAGGGTTTATCGCTGTCGTCAGTGCGTTTAGCCAAGCCTGATTCCCGGATACAGAATTTCTTGTCGATCGACTTTTGATTTGTAAAAGTCATGCACATGTAACTGATAGCACCGTCAGCCTGAACTGCTTCGTTTTTCGGCTTTTCTTCATAAACGGGCAGAACGACCGATGCACCGCATTATCGTATCAGTTTATTACATCAATTCCTCATGCTGCAATTGCTATGAAAGGCAGTTGATTGCTACAATTCCCAAACAAGGATTTATTATTATTTAACCTGGACCATCCATGACATACCGTAGTCCATTAGCGATAAACGTTTTAATCATAATTCAATCTTCGCTTTGTGAAGATTACAGACTAAAAATATTCGGCAAATATGAACTGGAACAGTGAAAAATTTTTAACCGATGATCTGTTGACAACACCGAAACCGGAGCTGGGTACGATTCTCGTGACCGGGGCGACGGGTTATGTCGGGGGCAGGCTCATTCCGGAATTGTTACACCGGGGTTATCGTGTTCGGGTGATGACACGTGTGGCGGTCGAAGATGTGGAAGAGCAATGGCCTGGCGTCGAAGTCGTCGCCGCCGATGCCTTGAATATCGATCAATTGCAACAGGCGTTGCAGGGGGTTCACACCGCATATTATCTTCTTCATGCGTTATTGCTCGGGGAAAAAAAATTCGAATCTGTCGATGTGCAAGCCGCGGTTAACTTTCGTAATATAGCTGAAAAATGCGGCGTGCAACGCATCATCTATCTTGGCGGCCTTGGCGATGTAAAAGCGCCCTTATCACCTCATTTGCGCAGCCGCATTCAGGTCGCCGATGAATTGCAAAAAGGGGCGGTTAAGACAACGGTGCTGCGCGCTGCGATAATCATTGGCTCCGGCAGCGCCTCTTATGAAATCATCAAAAATTTGGTGAAGCGCAGTCCGGTTTTTTTTATGCCGTTCTGGGCGCATACGAAATGCCAGCCGATCAGTATTCGCAATCTGGTCAATACCCTCATCGGTTGTCTTGAAACCGATGAGACTGCAGGAAAATCCTATGATATCGGTGGGGCGGAAATTCTGACTTACGAGGAGATGATTCGCATTCTCGCTGAATTGCAAAACAAGAAAAAATTCTTTTTTAACACCAGATTTTCCCACATCGGATTTTATTCCTATATCGCCAGTTTGCTCACGCCGGTACCGGCAGCGATCATTCGTTCACTCATGGCCAGTACGGTCAATGAGGTTGTCTGCCGCAACAACGACGTATTGCCGGACACGCTCTACCATCCCATCAGCTATAAAGAGGCGCTGCTGCGCGCCATGACACGCGAAGAACAGGATGATGTGCGCACGCGCTGGTCAGATCAGTACCCGCGCGCTCACGAACTGGCGATCAAACTGAAGGAGCTGGAGAAGCCGCCGACCTACATCAGTTCCTACTCCCTGATTTCGCAAAAAAACGAATCGGCACTGTTTCAATCGGTATGTAAAATCGGCGGCGACGATGGCTGGTTTCACGCCAACTGGATGTGGCGTGCTCGCGGTATGGTCGACCGCCTGATTTTCGGCGTCGGTGATGCACGCGGCCGGCGTAGCCGTTCGAATTTACGGGTGAACGATGTGGTGGGCTTCTGGCGCGTTGAAGGAAAGCGGCAAAACAGCCGCCTGCTGTTGCGAGCGGAAATGAAATTACCCGGTAAAGCCTGGCTCGAATTTAATATCAAAAAAGCAGGCGATAAAAACCGGTTGATCGTCACCGCCTATTTTGAACCTCAAGGCCTGCCCGGTAAAATTTACTGGTACAATTTTCTGCCGTTTCACTATTTTATTTTTACAAATCTGATCAAGCAGATCGATCGGCGGGCGTGAGAAAACAGGTCCGCTGCATGATGCAACCAACTAACCTGCATCATTCATGAATAGAGGTATCTGTTTAGCGCATCAGGTTGACGGTGAACCTGTTTGTGCTGAGCGTGCCGAAGTATCGAGCGGGATATCTTCTACTTGTCCAAAATATTTTTTCAGGCCCAGGGAGCCCTTTTCTGGCGTATGCTGAACAGGTAAAAAAATCTCATTTTCGCTCACATCGGGATAATTCTCTCAGCGCAGGAAATTCAGTTTTTGTACCTGCACCTGGCGTTTGCGGGAGATGGTATTAACTTCGATGGTGTAAATATAAACACCGCTCGCGACAATTTTTCCGAAGTGATTGCGGCCATCCCAGCGCACACGGCGAATTCCCGGCGTTTGCCGTTCATCGACCAGAGTGATGATCTCCTGCCCGAGCAGATTAAAAATACGCAAACGCACCGCCGCAGTCTGCGGCAATTGATATTCAATCAAGGTGTTAGCATTAAACGGGTTGGGATAATTCTGCCCCAGTTTCAGCTCGCTCAACAAAATTTGCCCGGGGAAATGATCTTCTCTGATCTCGGTGATTACCTGATCTGTCTCACGATCGGCTATGAGAAAATCGGCGGTTGTGCCCGCCAGCCCTTCGCAGATGAGTTCAAAGTCGGTTGAATCACTGCTCAAAAAACGATGGATGTCGATCGCGAGACGGCCGTATTGCGGCAGGCGATAAACCGGATCAGCGCCATTAAAACGATTCACATCCAACAGAAAGTGAACCGGCTTTCCGTTGATCACCAGCGTTATTCTGTCAACCCCGCGGTTTTGGATACGCATGAAGCGGTCTTGCGGCGGTAATTTGAAAGTATATTTCAATGGCTCGCCACCGGGCGCGAGCTGCAGATAGATGGGATCGACCTCTTCAAAACAACCAGCGAGATTTTTCACTTTAAATGTAAATCCACTGGGTTTGTTGCGATCGATGGGCAGGCTGCGGAAGGATACTTTCCGGGCGCCAGGTTCAAATTCATCGAACTCCACCGTCCGGTTTTTCACGCTGACCATTTTTATCCAGTCGATGCCGCTTTCATCATCCCAGACCGTGCCGCTTATTTCCGGTAAATTCTCAAAATTGATATCGGCTTGCGGCGGTGTTTTATCAAAAAACACGATGATGGAATCGCTGCAGTTCGCTGTAACCCCTGCGCTATCAGTAACACCAATACTGGCGATGATGGGCAGCCATCCCGGTTTCATCGCGGTTTTGATAGTGAACTCACCGGGTTTACCGCTGAGTGTACGCCCGTTAATTGTGTATTTCATACGTACACCGCCAACAACACCCGCAACTGTGGAATATACTGTGACGTCAACAGAATCGAAGTGACAAATCATGCGGCTATCTTGCGGTGATATAATCACCAGATCACATGTCAATCCCTGTTGAAAAACTGTCGCCGTATCTGCAGCCTGGGTGATATTACCTTCAGCATCGGTAAAAATGCAATGCACACCGATAAAATTCGGCCCTGGAAAAACCGGCACCCACGCTTGCACTGAATCATCCTGAACAACGACTGCCTTGCCATTGATTTTTGCTTCAGGCGTAACAATCCCCCGACCGCCGCGGGAAGATACCCGCGCTTTTACCAAAATACTGTCGGTAGAAATCACCGCACCATCGAGGGGTGAAAAAATAGCAACACTGCTGCGAAACTCTTGCCCCTCGCAATGCAAAACGGTCACCGTATCTGCAGCCTGGGTGATGTTGCCGTTTGCATCGGTAAAAAAATTGTGCAAACCGAGAAAAGTGGCCGTGCCGGGCTGTGTGACAATCGTAACCTGTACCGTGTCGTCGGTGACCGATACCGACTTCCCGTTGAGTTTGCAATCGTTCGCAACAATGCCGATCCCGCCCTGTGATCGCACGATCGCTGTCACTGATATGCTGTCTTCGCAGATGAGCTGGCCACTTTTAGGGTAGAGAATTTTCACCTCACCCTGAAAGGCATTTTCTGCACACTCTAAAACAGTCGTTGTATCGGCTGCCTGCGCGATATTGCCCGCTGCATCGGTAAATAAAACATACAGGCCGATGAAAGTTGCATCGGGCAAAAGCGGAATGGTTGCTGAAAGCGTATCATTTTCCATGTGCAGCGGCACGCCGTTTATCGTACCCACAGCCGAAACCGGGTTTTCGCCGCCGTCAAATCGTGCCAGGGCTTTCACCGTCACACTATCATCGCACAAAACCGCACCGGCAGCGGGATAGAGAATTTGCACGGCTGCTTTAAAATTGTCGCAAGGGCGGAGCATCGAAATATCGGAACTGAAAGACTGGTCACCTTGCGCATCGGTAAAAACGGCATAGGCTGCAAGCAGTGTTGTTTCGCTGGAAAAGGGTATTTTGGCGTGCAACGTATCACCGTTGAAAACCGCCGGGAAGCCATTTATCGCACCTTCAACGCTGACCGGCAAAATACCACCGCTGACTTTGGCCACGGCGATCACTTCGATGCTGTCTGCACAAACGGAAGCCTCATCCACCGGCCAGATGATGTCGATTTGACTTTGCAGTGCGCTGCATTTTTCGATATAAAGCGTATCGGCAAATTGGCTCAGGTTTCCGGCCGCATCACTGATCAGGCTGTGCAGACCGATAAAGTTGGTTTTTTCGGGCAGAGGGACAACAGCGCGCAGGGTATCGCCGTTTATGGTGGCGGGAATATTGTTAATTGTTGCAGCAAAACGATAGGGCGGTTGTCCCCCGGAAACATTGTGTACCGCAGTAACAATGACGCTGTCTTCACAAACCACGGCACGATTATCAGGAGAGATGATGGTGAAACCAGCTTGCAACGGTGGGCAAAATTGCACACCGACCGTGTCCGCACTCTGGTGCACATTGCCGAGAGAGTCGGTAAAAACACAAAACACGGTAATATTTGGCGCCGTATCGACAAGCGGCACCGTGGCGCGCAAGGTATCGTTCTGCAACCCGGCAATCAAACCATTGATAGTGTACTCGCCTGAAACCTGTCCGACACCACCGGAGAACCGGACAACGGCAGTCACCTCCACTTCGTTGCCGCAGACTGTGGATTGCGGCAAAGGTGAAATAATGCTCACGCTGGAAGTCAGTGGATCGCATTTGTTTATGATGATGACATCGCTGGCCTCGGTGCTGTTTCCTTCGGCATCAGTCCAGATGCAGGTCGTGCCGATAAGCGGCGCTGTGGCGTTGAGCGGGATGCGTACAAGCATCGTATCCCCTGCAACATTTGCGGCCACACCATTAACAAAACACTCGACAGAAAACCCGGGCACGCCACCGCTGGCGGCGCCGACAACAGCGACATCCACACTATCGTCGCAAACAAATGCATTCTGTAGCGGGCTGATAATTCTTGCCGTTCCAGTCAACGGCGTGCATTTTTCCACCACGAGTGTATCGGCGCACTGGGTGATGTCTCCCTCAGCATCTGTAAAGATGCAATGAATACCGATCAGATTTTCACCTTCCAGCAGGGCCACAAATGTTTGCAGCGTATCCTGCTGCGCCGTTACGCTTTTACCGTTGACCGTGCACTGCAAATCATAGGGTGCGATGCCGCCGGCGACAAAAGCTTGCAGCACCACCGCAATGCTGTCACTGCAGGTGATGGTGCGGTTTTCAGGTGAAATGACATTCAGGGAGCAGGCAAATGTCGACTGCGTCCTGGTTATCGTGTGCTTGAACTTTTTTGAATCCAGCGGCAGCTTTTTCACTCGCTCCTTTCCCTCATCCGCGGCGAAAATTGCCACAGCCGATAACAAAAGGTAAATAACGACAATGAGCGGAAGAACAAATCTTTGCATTTTCAACGAATCGATCATCAGGGGCTCCATTGCAAAATAAGCGCACACAAAAGTCAGCCTATGGAAAAATCAACAATTCACGCGTCGGTCATCCTTTTTTATTGTCGCCCAAAATCGCAGAATTGTTAATTTTTACAAACACAATTCAGTTTCTACAATATGCAGCATGCGGTGGGAATTTTTTACCGGGGTTTTGTGTTTTCTACCGCCTGTTGCGCGGCATGTCTGCCGGAGCAATACAATTTGAGATATTGAACCGAAATAAGCCTTGAAACTCTGGCGGGAATTAAATACATTGGCAGACTTTATTCAAAAAAAATGAAGATCTGAGGGAAAGATGGCCCGTACTGTATTTTGTGTAAAATTAGGCAAAGATAGCGAAGGACTCGACGAAACGCCACAACCCGGAGAACTGGGGCAGCGCATTTTTGAAAATGTCTCCAAAGAAGCTTGGCAAATGTGGCTGACCCACCAGGTGATGATCATCAATGAGTATCGTATGAATCTGGCTGATCCGGAAGCACAGCAATTTCTCGATCGGGAAATGGAAAAATACTTTTTCGGTGAGGGTTCGATGCAGCCGCCTGATCACGTTGTTGAAAAATGATGGTTTGTGAAGATTCATCACCAGGGATTGTTACAAAAAATTGCCTTCCGCACGACAATCGTCGATTGTATATTTAAGGATTTATCTTTTCAAGTTTACGTCGAAATTTGTCAATATAGTTATTGCATCAAAACAGGATAAATAAACGAGGAGTTTCTATGTATTTCTTCGATGCCGAGGAAAAAGAAAACAACGAAAAGGATGACGTCAACAAAAACAAATCGATCGCAG